>CASEQJ010000028.1 GCA_949290055.1 uncultured Olsenella sp.
CGCGCATGAGCGCCGCGTCGGCGAGAAGGTCGCGCGCCGGCCCGTCGAGCGTCACGCGGCCGCCCTCGAGCACCACGAGCCGGTCGGCGACCTCGGCGAGCGCGTTGGCGTCGTGGCTTGCGACGACCACCGTCGCGCCGTCAGCCGCCGCGGCGCGCACGGCGTCGAGACAGGCGCGCCGCGCGTGCGGGTCGAGCCCGGCGGTGGGCTCGTCAAGCAGCAGCAGAGCCGGACGCAGCGCCAGCGCGGAGGCGAGCGCGACGCGACGCTGCTGCCCACCGGAGAGCGAGAAGGGCGAGCGCGCCCCCAGCTCCTCCAGCGAGAGCCCCATGAGTGCAAGGGCGCGGTCGGCGCGGTCGCGTGCGACGGAGGCCGCGACGCCACGCGCCCGCAGCCCGAAGGTGACCTCGCGCTCGACCGTGGGCTCGAAGAACTGGCGCTCCGGCAGCTGAAACGCAAGGGCGACCCCGCCGTCGCCCTCTGTGCGCACATGGCCCGCGTCGGGACGCGTCGCTCCCGCCATGACCTCGAGCAGGGTCGTCTTGCCGGACCCCGTGCGGCCCATGAGGCCACAGACGCCACGCGCGAGCTCGAGGGACACGTCGGCAAGCGCCGTGACCCTCTCGCCCGCCGGTCCCTCGTACGTGAGGCTCACATGCTCGACCGTCACTCGCACAGCGCGCTCACCAGCCCCTCGACCGTCACCGGCGCAGGGCCGGAGACGGCGCCGCGGCGCTCGAGGCCCTCCCAGACCCTCACCGCGAGCGGGGGCTCCAGCCCGGCGCCCTCGAGCAGCGGGCGGTTCGCGAGGACCTCCTCGGGCGCGGCAGCCGCGACGACCTCCCCCGCCCGCATGACCACGACGCGGTCGGCGCGCGCGGCGAGCTCCATGTCATGCGTGATCCAGAGCACGGTCGTGCCGCGCTCGGCGCGCTCGCGCGCGACCGCGCGCACGAGGTCGTCTCTGCCCTGCGGGTCGATCATCGAGGTCGCCTCGTCGAGCACGAGCACGTCAGGACCACTCGCGAGCACGCCCGCAAGCGCCATGCGCTGCTGCTGGCCGCCGGACAGCGCGTGGACGTCGCGCCGCTCAAAGCCCGCGAGGCCCACGGCGGCGAGCGCGGCCGAGGCGGCAAGGCGCGCGTCCTTCTCGCCCGCGCCAAAGTTGAGGGGCCCAAAGGCCACGTCCTCCCCCACCAGCGTGGAGACGAACTGGTTCTCGGGGCTCTGGAAGACCATGCCGCAGGCGCGGCGCAGCTCCCAGACCCGCGCGGGGTCGCCGGCGTCGATGCCGGCAACGGTGAGCACGCCGGCCTGCAGCGGGACGAGGGCGTTCAGGTGGCGCGCGAGCGTGGTCTTGCCGGAGCCGTTCTCACCGACGACCGCCACGAACTCGCCCGGCGCGACGTCGAGCGAGACGCCGCGCAGCACGGGCCGACCAGGCGCGTACGCATGCGCGAGGTCGCGCGCCTCCACGATCTTCTCGCCCGTCCTGCCCACCCCCGCGCACCCGCATAGCTGACACAGCGTCGACAATTCTAGCCGAAGGCTCCCCGCCGGGGCCTCGGGGCGGAATATCGCGGGCGCTGTGTCACTTTCCGCCTCATGTGAGTGGGTGCAACGCGCGCTCGGCCGACGGCCGGCGACCCGGCGCACAGAAGCCCAGTTGTCGCGACCCTCTCTCATGCGCTTTCGCCAGATGCGTGGAACAATCCACTCAGATGAGCCCCCAAGTGACACAGCCCCCTCGGAAAACTGCCTCCGACGGCGCGCCCCGCCCCCGAGCGTTAGATGCACAAAACTATAACGAAGCACGAGAAAGCGCCGACCACCTGCGGTATCCTTGACGCACCACCGAGAAAACCAAGGAGGACACGTGCTCACCTTCGAGAAGTACGTCCGCCCCGGCAGCGCGCGGCAGGCCCTGGAGCTCCTGCGGGAGAACCGGCAGGCCACACTCATCGGCGGAATGATGTGGCTGCGCCTCGCCGACCGCACCTCGCCGCTGGGAATTGACCTCTCCGGCTGCGGACTCGACAAGATCGAGGAGACCGAGGACGCGTGGCGAATCGGAGCCATGGTGACCCTCGGCCAGCTCGAGAACCACGAGCGCTTCCAAGCCGCCACCTGCGGCGTCTTCACCGAGGCGGTCCGCGACATCGTGGGCACGCAGTTCCGCAACCTCGCCACGGTGGGCGGCTCCCTCTACGCGCGCATGGGCTTCTCGGACATTGTCACGGCGCTGCTCGCGCTCGACACCGAGGTCGAGCTCGAGGGTGCCGGCACCATGCCGATCATTCCCTTCGTGGAGCGCGGGGCGAGAAACGACGTCCTCACGCACATCGTCGTGCGCAAACACCGCTACCAGGCCGCCTTCGAGTCCGTGCGCAACGCGGCGACCGACTTCTCCGCGCTCAACGCGGCGGCCGCCTGCTGGCAGGGCTCCTGGCACGTCACCGTGGGCGCGCGCCCCAAGAAGGCCACGCTCGTGACCGGCGGCGAGCGCATACCGCTGCGCGCCGAGTTCTCCCCCGCCGAGCTCGCCGCCGTCTGCGAGCTTGCCGAGAGCCTGGACTTTGGCGACGACCTGCGCGGCACCGCCGCGTGGCGCCGTGCCGTGGCCCCCGCCCTCGTCCGTCGCGCCGTGGAGCGCGCAGCCGCCAAGCCCCGCGCCGAGAAGGAGGCCTAGAGCCATGCAGATCACCCTCACCCTGAACGGCGCGACGCTCACCGAGGACGTCCGAGCCGACATGACGCTCTTCGACTTCTGCCGCGCCCACGGCTACAAGTCCGTGAAGTGCGCCTGCGAGACCGCCAACTGCGGCCTCTGCACCGTGCTTCTGGACGGAGAACCCGTGCTCTCGTGCTCCTTGCTCATGGCGCGCGTGGACGGCCACGAGGTCACCACGCTCGAAGGCATGCGCGACGGACGCCGCGAGCTCTTGGCCCAGTGCCTCGCCGAGGAGGGCGCCGAGCAGTGCGGCTTCTGCGCGCCGGGCCTGGAGGTGGCCGTGCTCGCGCTCGACGCCGCGCACGCGCACGCCGACGACGAGACCATGCGCCGCTACCTCTCCGGCAACCTCTGCCGCTGCTCCGGCTACGCGAGCCAGATGCGCGCGATCCGCCGCTTCCTCGCCCGCCACGCAAACGGCGGCGAGCTGCCGCCCCGTGAGGTGCCCGAGGACGCCACCACCGAGTCAGGCGAGAAGCACCGCGAGATCACGCGCCCCGTGGCGAAGAAGGACTCCGGCGCCCTGCTCGCCGGCGCGCCCGTCTACACCGCCGACCTCGCGCCCGAGGGCGCGCTCGTGGTGAAGCTCGTGCGCAGCCGCCACGCAAACGCGCTGGTCACGAACGTCGACAAGAGCCGTGCGCTCGAGATCCCCGGCGTGGTGGCGGTCTTTGGCCCGGACGACGTGCCGCACAACCGCTTCACGCTGGCCGGCCAGTCCTTCCCCGAGCCGAGCCCCTACGACACCGTACTCCTGGACCGTCACGTGCGCTACGTGGGCGACGAGGTCGCCATGGTCGTGGCCGAGACCGAGGCCGCGGCAGCCGCCGGCGTGCGTGCCGTGAAGGTCACCTACGAGCAGCTGCCGGCCGTGCTGGACGTGGAGGAGGCGCTCGACAACGCTACCGTCATACACGACGAGGACGACTGGGCGCCCGGCGGCGACAAGTCCGGCGACCCGGCGCGCAACCTCGTGGCGCACGGCGAGCGCGTCCACGGCGATCTCGAGGCCGCCTTCGCCGACGCCGACGTCGTGATCGAGCGCACCTACCGCACGCAGGCCACACAGCAGTCAATGATGGAGACGTTTCGCTCCTTTGCCTACACCGACGCCTTTGGCCGCGTGACCGTGGTGAGCTCCACGCAGGTGCCCTTCCACATTCGCCGTCAGGTGGCAAACGCCCTGGGCATTCCCAAGCGCCAGGTGCGCGTGATCAAGCCGCGCGTGGGCGGCGGCTTTGGCGCCAAGCAGAGCGGCTGCAACGAGCCCTTCGCCGCGTTCGCCGCAATGAGGACCGGCCGTCCGTGCGTGTGCACCTACACCCGCGCCGAAACCATGAGCTGCTCGAACACGCGTCACGAGATGGTCCTCACGGTCCGCATGGGCGCCAAGCACGACGGCACGATCTGCGCCATCGACCTCCACGCCCTCTCCAACGCCGGCGCCTACGGCTACCACGGCACGACCACGGTCACGCTCGTGGGCGGCAAGGCGCTGCCGATCTACAACCCGGTTGCGGCGAGCCGCTTCAGCTACGACGTGGTCTACACCAACACCACCCCGGGCGGCGCCTACCGCGGCTACGGCGCGACGCAGGGCTGCTTCGCCGTGGAGTCCGCCGTGAACGAAATGGCCGACGAGCTGGGCATGGACCCGTGCGAGCTGCGGCTCAAGAACCTGGTCAAACCCGGCGAGACCCTCTGGCAGCTGAACGACGAGCACCTCTACAGCTGCCGCCTCGACGAGTGCCTCGCGCGCGCCATGGACATGGTCGGCTGGCGCGAGAGGCCCCTCTCCGAGGACCTCGGCGACCGCGTGCGCGGCCTGGGCGTGGCCCTCACCATGCAGGGCTCCGGAATCGCCATGGTCGATATCGCCAACGTTGACATCCGCCTCGAGGACGACGGCTTCTACGTGCTCTCCATTGGCGCCACCGACGTGGGCACCGGGGCGGACACGATTCTCGCCCAGATCGCCGCCGAGGCGCTCGGCTGCGACGTTGACCGCATCGTCACCAAGGGCGTGGACACCGACACCTCTCCCTTTGACACCGGCGCCTACGCCTCGTCGGGCACCTACACCACCGGCGGCGCCGTCGTGCGCGCTGCCGAGGACCTCATTCGGCAGATCCGCGAGCAGGCGGCTCGCGTCTTTGGCGCGGACGAGAAGGACGTGGAGTTTGACGGCGAGTCCGTGCGCTGCGGCGAGCAGGAAATGACCGTCGCCGCCCTGGCCAACAAGCTCATAGGCTTTGGCCTGCACCCCGGCATGCTGGAGGGCCACGGCACCAACGCCCAGCCCACCTCGCCGCCGCCCTACATGGCCGGCGTCGCCGAGGTCGAGGTCGACAAGGCCACGGGCAAGGTCACGGTCACCGACTACGCGGCCGTGGTGGACTGCGGCACCGTGGTGAACCCGGCGCTCGCGCGCGTGCAGGCCGAGGGCGGCATAGCCCAGGGAATAGGCATGGCGCTCACCGAGGACGTGGCCCGCGACGAGCGCGGCAACCTGCGCACCGGCGACCTCATGACCTACAAGCTGCCCACCCGCCTGGACGTGCCCGAGCCCCGCGTGGAGTTCATGCCGAGCTTCGAGCCCACGGGGCCCTTCGGCGCCAAGTCGATCGGTGAGGTCGTCATAAACACGCCCTCCCCCGCGGTCATGAGCGCCGTGGCCCACGCCACGGGCCGCTACGTGCGCGACCTGCCGATCCTGCCGAGCAAGGTCCTCGCCGCGGAGTAGCCTAGAGCTCGCGGACCACACGGGCCGGCACGCCCGCGACCATGACGTTGTCCGGGAACGACCTCGTCACCACGGCGCCGGACGCCACGATCACGTTGTCCCCGAGCTCGACGCCGGGGTTGATCGTGGCGTGCCCGCCGATCCAGCAGTTGCGGCCGATTCGCACCGCCCTGCCGCGCTCGACGCCAAGGGCGCGCTCGGCGGCGTCGATCGGGTGCTCGACCGCGTAGATCCCGACCTGCGGCCCCACGAGCGTCCCGTCCCCGATCTCGATCGGCGCGACGTCCAGGAACACGCACCCCACGCCCACGAAGACGCCCGCGCCAAGACGGAGGTTCACGCCGTAGTCGCACTGGAAGGGGGACTTGACGTTGACGCCCTCCCCGCAGGCGCCGAGAAGCTCGCGCAGCAGGTCCGCGCGGGCGGCCTTGTCGGCGTTGCTCGTCACGTTGAGCGCGTCGAGCAGGGCGTAGCAGCGGCCCCGCAGCTCGCGCAGACGGCTATCGCCGGGGTTGAAGTAGCGCCCCGCAAGAAAGTCCTCGTAACCCGTAGTGTCCGACATGCGCTCCCCCGCCCTGACGACGCTGACCCCCGCCTTACCCACCATCCTAGCCGCCCGCGCTAGAATTGAGAAGTTGTCCGCCCCTCCCCGGAGGTCGCATGTTCAAGCTCAGGCGCTACCTCGCGGGCCACTACGCCGAGTGCGTGCTGGCGCCGCTGTTCAAAATGCTCGAGGCACTGCTCCAGCTCCTCGTCCCCCTCGTCATGGCCCAGGTGATCGACGTCGGCATAGTCGCGCGCGACTCGCGCTACGTGCTCGCCCACGGGGCGTTGCTCGTCGCCATGGGCGTGCTCGCGTGGGTCGTCGCGGTGACGGCGCAGTACTTCTGCTCGCGCCTCGCCGCCGCCTTTGGCACCGCCCTGCGCGACGACCTCTTTGCCCACGTGCTCAGCCTCTCGCGCGAGGACGTGGAGCGCCTCGGCCGCGCGAGCCTGGTCACGCGCCTCACCAACGACTCCCAGCAGGTCCAGGACGGCCTCAACATGTTCTTCCGCCTGATCCTGCGCTCCCCGTTCGTGACCTTCGGGACCGTGGTCGCCGCCTTTCTCGTGGACGGCGTCGAGGGCGCGGCGCTGCTCGTGGCCGTGCTCGCTGCGGGCGCGCTGGTCCTCGGCTTCATGCGCGTGACCTCGAGCCGCTACCGCGACATTCAGCGCGGCCTCGACGAGGTGCAGCTCGCCGTCTCGGAGAACCTCGAGGGCGTTCGCGTGCTGCGCGCCTTCCGCCGCGAGGACGCCGAGCGCGCCGCCTTCGCCGAGACCACCGCCACCGTGTGCGACCGCCAGGTCACAACCGGCGACATTTCCGCGCTCGTGAACCCGCTCACCTACGTGGTCGTCAACTGCGGCCTCATAGCGCTCCTGTGGTTCGGCGGGGCGCAGGTGAACGTCGGAAACCTCACGCAGGGCCAGCTCGTGGCCCTCGTGAGCTACGTGAGCCAGGCCCTGGTGGAGCTCCTCAAGCTCACGAACCTCATTGTCCTTCTCGCCAAGGCCTCCGCCTGCGCCAAGCGCATAAACGAGGTCTTTGAGACGCGCCCCGCGCTCACGGACGGCACGCTCGACGCGGCGCCCTCCGCAGAGGCCCCCGTCCTCGCCTTCGACGACGTGAGCTTCTCCTACGCGCGCGCCGCCGGCAACGCCCTCTCCCACGTGAGCTTCTCGCTCGCCCCGGGCGCCACGCTCGGCGTGATCGGCGGCACGGGCTCGGGCAAGTCCACGCTCGCAAGCCTCGCCCTGCGCTTCTACGACGCCACGGACGGCAAGGTCAGGGTCGGCGGCCACGACGTGCGCGACCTCACGCGCCGCTCGCTGCGCCGCCAGGTCTCGCTCGTCGAGCAGGGCGCCACGCTCTTCTCGGGCACCATAGCCTCCAACCTGCGCTGGGGCAACCTTGACGCGGACGAGAAGGACCTCCGGGCAGCCGTCGCCACCGCGCAGGCCGCCGGCGTCGTGGCCGGCAAGGCCGGCGGACTTGACGCCGAGGTCGAGCAGTTCGGGCGCAACTTCTCCGGCGGCCAGCGCCAGCGCCTCACGATCGCGCGCACCCTCGTGCGCCGCCCGCGCGTGCTCATACTCGACGACGCCTCCTCGGCGCTCGACTTTGCCACCGACGCGGCGCTGCGCCGCGCGATCGCGCGCGACTGCGCGGACATGGCCGTGGTCACCATTTCGCAGCGTGTCACCGCCGTGCGCCACGCCGACCAGATCCTCGTGCTCGACGGCGGCCGGCAGGTGGGCCTGGGCACCCACGAGGAGCTGCTCGCGGCCTGCCCCGTCTACCGCGAGATCTGCGAGTCGCAGCTCACCGCAGAGGAGGTGGAGCGATGAGCGAGAGGAACCTCGGACCCCGCAGCCGAAGCGACACCGTGCGCCGCGTGCTCGCGCTCTTCTCGGAGCGGCGCGCCTCGCTCGCGGCCGCCGCGGCGCTCACGGTCGCCGTGGTCGTGGGCACGCTCACGCTGCCCGTGCTCTCCGGACGGGCCGTCGACTGCGTCGTGGGCGTGGGGCGGGTCGACTTTGCCGGCCTCTACCGCGCGCTCGCCTGGATCGCCCTCACCCTCGGCGCGACCGCGCTCTGCCAGTGGGCGCTCACGGCCGTCACCAACCGTCTCGCCTTTGGCGCCGCCCTCACGCTGCGCGGGCGCGCCTTCGACCACCTGCAGGAGCTCCCGCTCTCCTACATTGACTCCCACGGCCACGGCGATCTGGCCGCACGCATCGTCACCGACGCCGACATGCTCACGAACGGCCTGCTCATGGCCTTCCAGCAGCTGCCCGTCGGCGTGCTCACGATCGTGGTCACGCTCGTCTTCATGTTTGCGCTGAACCCCGCGATCGCCGCCGTCGTGGCCCTGCTCACGCCCGTCTCGATCTTCACCGCGCGCTTCATAGCCACGCACAGCGCCAAGCACTTCTCGGGCCAGACGCGGCTGCGCGGCGAGCTCACGGCCTACGTGGAGGAAATGGTCGGGGGCATTTCGGCGATCGAGACCTTCGACATGGCCGACGCCGTCCACGCGCGCTTTGCCGAGACGGACGCGGCCCTTGGGGCGGAGAGCTTCAAGGCGGTGTTCTTCTCGTCTTTGGTGAACCCCACCACGCGCTTCGCGAACGCCCTCGTGTACGCCGCGATCGGCATATTTGGCGCCTTCGTCGCCATGGGCGGCGGGATCACCGTGGGCGGGCTCTCGGCCTTCCTCGGCTACGCTGACCAGTACGCCAAGCCCTTCAACGACATTTCTGGCGTGGCGACCGAGCTCCAGAACTCCGTGGCGTGCGCCAAGCGGCTCTTTGCCCTGCTCGACGTGGCGCCCGAGGAGCCGGACGCGGCTGACGCCGCCGTGCTCGCCGAGCCGCGCGGCGAGGTGGACCTCGACCACGTGGCCTTTGGCTACGATCCGCGCCGTCCGGTCCTCACCGACGTGGACCTGCGCGTCCGTCCGGGCCAGCGCATAGCGCTCGTGGGCGAGACGGGCTGCGGCAAGACCACCCTCATTAACCTCATAATGCGCTTCTACGACGTGAGCGGCGGCGCGGTGCGCGTGGACGGCCACGACGTGCGCGAGCTCACGCGCGAGAGCCTGCGCGCCGGCTGGGGCATGGTGCTGCAGGACACGTGGGTGCGCCGCGCCACGGTGCGCGAGAACGTGAGCATGGGGCGCCCGGACGCCACGCTCGAGGAGGTGCGCGCCGCCTGCCGCGAGGCCTACGCGGACGAGTTCATACAGCGCCTGCCACAGGGCTACGACACGGTGCTCGACGGCTCCGCCTCGCTCTCCGCGGGCCAGCGACAGCTCCTGTGCATAGCGCGCGTCATGCTGGCGCGCCCGGCCATGCTGATCCTCGACGAGGCCACCTCGAACATAGACACCCGCACCGAGCTTCTGGTCCAGCGCGCGCTCGCGCGCCTCATGGAGGGCCGCACGAGCTTTGTGGTGGCGCACCGCCTCTCCACCGTGCGCGACGCCGACCTAATCTGCGTCATGGCGGACGGCGTGATCGCCGAGCGCGGCACCCACGACGAGCTGCTCGCCGCCGGTGGGCGCTACCAGCGCATATACGAGGCCCAGTTCGCCCCCACGGAATGACTGCGGCCCGCACGTCCTTCTCGCCCGCCCCGCGCCGCCCTCTCCGCCGAGACGGAGCAACTGCGGAAAACGGAGCCCCCAGAGGGCCGATTTTTCCGCAGTTGCTCCGTCTCGGCGAGAAGCGTGGGAGGAAAGCGCTACAGCCCACGTTCGCGCAGGCGCGCGTCGATTTCCTTTAGCGTGACGCGCGCGGCAAAGAGCTGGCGGTACGTGGCGGTCTTCACCTTGCCCGCCGCCGCCAGCTCGTCCATGCGCGAGATCGTCGCCGCGAGCTCGTCGCGCACGTCGGCGGCAAACGCGTCGTAGGCGGCGAGGCGCGCCGCGTCGTCCTTCTCGGCCATGAGGCCTCCTCCCCGTAGCGTGCGACAACGTGCGGGTCCCATTGTCACACAGGCGCGCTCGCCCCGCTGGCCGCTCAGAAGCGGTAGTGAATGCAGTCGCGGTACTCGTCGACGAGGCGCTGGTTGAGCTCGTCGCCACCGTCGAGGTTGGCGCTGTAGAACACCGGCGGGTGCTCCATGCCCTCGTCGACGAGACGCTGGACGAGCGCCGCGACGATAGAGTTCAGCATGATCGCGCCCACCACGGTGGAGGTGGGCGACACGCGCTGGTCGAGCCCCTCGATCGTCACCGCCGCGTCACCGACCTCGCCGTGGTTGTCGAGCACGACGTCGGCAAGCTCGAACAGGCGCAGGCCCGAGGGGTGACGGGAGGTCACCGACTGCGAGTAGGTCAGGTTGGTGATCGCAATGACCTTTGCGCCGGCGTCGCGGGCCGCCATGGCGACCTCGATCGTCACGGGGTTGCGCCCGGAGACGGAGTGGGCGATAAGGACGTCGCCAGGCTGGAAGTCTGCCTGGTCGCGCGCGAGCTCGGTGCCGTAGCCCACGAGGCGCTCCATGTGGCTCGTATGGGTGATCGGCGTGGTGTCGAGCATGATCTCGCGGCCGAAGATCGGGTTCATGAGCATGAGCCCACCGGCGCGGTAGTACATCTCCTCCGAGAGTATGCCGGCGTGGCTCGCGCCGAAGGTGTAGATCGAGTGCTTGCCCATGACGCATGCGGCGAGCAGCTCGACGCACTGCTCCATGTGCTCGCTCTCGCGCTCCTCGATCGTGTCAATGAGGCCGCGAACGATGTCTATGTAGTCAAAGCGCATGGCTTGTTGGCTCCCTTCTGAGAAAAGGGGCGCGCACGGGTCCCGTCCGTGCGCGCCCCGTCACCCCGGACGCCCGGGGGTCGGCTGGAAGACGAGTGGCTAGGCAACGCCCGCAATGAGACGCGCGACGGCGCCGCAGACCATGCCCCACAGGTCGAAGTCCTGGCCGCCGTAGACGAGCATCCAGGACTGAATCGTGTTGTTGAAGAAGTACGCACCAAAGCCGACGAGCAGGACGGCGAGAATGCCGCAAACGGCCGCGCCGACGATGGCGCCGCGAATGCCGCCCTCGGCGTTGCCCACGATCGTCGCGCAGCCAATCTCGAAGAAGCAGGTGGAGATCAGCGGAATGACGACGGTCGGGAAGATGCCCATGGAGCCGGTAATCAGAATCGTGGCGGTGGAGGTGATGAGGGCCACGATGAAGCCGATCAGCAGGGCGTTGGGGGCGTAGGGGAAGATCACCGGGCAGTCGAGGGCCGGGATGGCGTCGGGGACAACCTTCTCGGCAATGCCCTGGAAGGCGGGGACGATCTCGGCAATGAGCATGCGGACGCCCTGGAGCATGATCGTCATGCCGACGCCGAAGTAGATTGCGTGGGTGAAGATATAGGTGAAGATGCCGGTAGTACCCTCGGCGTAACCCCAGACAGTGGCCGGGTCGTAACCGTTGGCGGTGAGGATGAAGAACATGACAATGTAGCTGATCGCGATCGCGATGGAGCCGGTGATGGAGATCTCACGCAGGAAGCCGAGGGACTTGGGGAACTTTATGTCCTCGGTGGAGTGGCTCGGGTCGCCAATGGCGCGGGCGAGAAGACCGGAGATCACCGAGAGGCAGGTGGTGGGGTGACCGATCGTGAAGGAGTCGTCGCCGGTGACCTTCTTCACGAACGGCTTCATGAGGTTCGGGGAAATGATCATGTAGAGCGCCGTGAAGATCGCGGCGAGCGCGATCAGCGGGGCACCGGAGAGGCCCGCGCCAACGCCGGCGGCGACGAAGACATACGGGAACCAGTAGAGCATGTGGCCCGTCAGGAAGATGGACTTCCACTTGGTGAAGCGCGCAAAGATCACGTTGATCGCAAAGGCCACGATCATGACGATGCCGATCTCGGTGCCGAACTCGCCGCCGATGTCGACGGTGGTGGACTCGACGGCCTGCGGCATGACGGTGTTGAACGCGGTGGCGATGCCGTCAATGGAGCTGCCGGTGATGAGGCCGGTACCGGTGTTGAGCACGAAGAAGCCAATGGCCGTCATGAGCGTGCCGCGCACGATCTCCGAGAAGGACTTCTTCTGGAGGATCAGGCCGATCATGGCTATGAGCGCCAGGAATATGGCGCCCTGTCCGAAGATCTCGTTGATTATGAAGTTGAGCCAGGCTGGCATCAGCTTTCCTTTCTCTCGTTGTCAAAACTACTGGCGAGCGCCCTGGCCGAGGGCCTTCTCGCTACTTGCCGAACGACTCGAGGTACGCGAGGGTCTTCTCCTCCACCTCGGCCTTGTTCATGAAGTTGTCGAACTCGACGACGGGCACCTTGGCGCGGCCCTCTATCCGCTCGCCGAGCTCCTTGGAGATGAAGATCACGTCGCAGTCGTTGCCGCAGCAGGTTCCCACGTCACCGCAGAACGCCTCCACCTCGTAGCCGTTGGCCTTGGCGATCTTCTCGACGTTCATGCGGAGCATGAGCGACGAGCCGCACCCGTAGCCACAGACCGTCTGGATCTTTGGCACTGCCATGGGCGCCTCCCTTCTCTCGTGGCCCCGAGGGGCCGCCATTCCTCCTATGCGTTGACGAGCTCGTAGAGCTCCTGGTCGCTGCCGCAGGCAACCATGCGCTCGACGAACGTGTCGTCCAGAAGCTTCTCGGCGACCGTCTGGAGTCGGGCGATGTGCGACTCCCGGTCCACGCAGGCCAGGCACATGACCACGCGCACCGGGTCGTTGTCCGAGCCGAACGAGACCCCCTCGTCGAGAAGCGCGACCGACAGGTCGCTCACGTGAACGTCCTCGCCGGGGGCCGCGTGCGCGAGGGCGAAGCCCGGCATGAGCACGATGTAGGGCCCGAGCTCGTTGACGCTCTCGATCATGCGCTCGACGTAGGAGCCCTCTATGCTGCCGCGCTCGACGAGCGGGGCGGCGGCGAGGCGTATCGCGTCCTGCCACGTGCCGGCATGGACGCCGGTCCTGACGCAGTCGCGTGCGATTGAGTCGCTCATCTACCTTCCCTTCTCTCGGTCGTGTATAGCTAGTCGTGCTGCTCGAGCACCTCGGACGCCGTGACGTCGGGGCGTCCGAGAACCTTGATCGTCTGCTCGCGCTCAAAGATCGGGGCGAGCCCCAGAAGCAGGCTCCTCTCGGCGTCGTGAATGCCCAGGACGACAATGCAGCGCACGCGCTTCTCGCCGCTCGGGCCAAACGGTATGTCGTGGGAGAGCACCAGCACCGAGGCGCAGTTCTCGCGGGCGCCGTCGGTCATGCCCGCGTGCACGTATGCCGTGCGGGGCGTGAGCACCATGTAGGGGCCGTAGTCCTCCACCGCAGAGATCATGCGGTCGACGTAGTGACCGTCAACGAGACCGCGGGCGAGCAGCGGGCGCGCGGCTATGCGTATGGCCTCGCGCCAGTCGTCGCAGTCCACGCCCACGCGGACGTTCTCGGGACGGACGAAGTCGCGCACGTAGTGCGTGGGACTCTCGTCCTGAACGGTGGTCGCGTACGAACGCAGGAAGTACGAGCAGATCTTGGAGTAGGAGAGCTGCATGATCTGGCTCTTGACGCGCTCGATCTCCGACTGGCGCAGCAGCGGGTCGACGGTCACGACCGGAACGTCGTCAAGGCGGCAGTCCGTGGTGGAGACCACGAGATCGACGGCGTTTCTCGACACGTAGTCGCGGGCCTCGCCCTCGGTCATCGGGCCGACGACGTTGCACTCCGCGAGCGCGTAGGAGAGCCGCGTCATGAGCACCGAGCTCGACGCAAGGCCGAAGGGGCACACAAAGAGCACCTGCAGGACCACGGACTCCCGCGCGCTCGACTCGTATATGGCGTCGAGGTACATGGCCACGTAGGCGATCTCCGCCTCGTTGAGGCTTATGCCGTAGCGCTGCTCGGCGAGGCGCATCTGCTCGCGCGTGAAGTCGTAGAGCAGCGAGATGGACACCATGATCTGGCGCGGCAGCTCGCTTTCGACCTGGATGTTGTTCCTGCAGCGGTAGATCGCGGCGCGCAGGTGCGTGGTGAGGCCGTCTATGAGGTGCTGAAGGGCCGCCTCGTCGATCACGTGCAGCTCGCAAAGGGCGGCAATGAGGTCGCGGGAGATCAGAGCCGCCTCGTCGTCGGAGGCGGCGCCCCCGCGGTGCATGAGGCCCACGCTCGTGGTGCGCTGGGCAAAGACGAGCGCGCCCGCGTAGCGCCGCTCCTGGGGCGCGCCAAACGCCTCGGAGAGGAGCCCCCGCAGGGAGCGGAGGAAGAGGTCGTCGGGAGCCGCGGGGACCTCGTCTGAGGAGGTGGGGTCAACGCGTTGCGCGGAGCCCGGCTCGGGCAGCATGTGACCCGCCGCCACGCGCTCGAGCGCATAGGCGAGCGAGAACGAGAGCGCCTCGGCGTCCACGAAGGTCGCGTCCTGAAGACGCTCAATGTCGCAGACCAGGCGCTCGGCCCGCTCGAGGTGCTCCGGGGCGAGCTCGCGGCGCGCGACCGGACGCGCCACGTCGCGCGTGTCCGAGCCCGTGACAAGACCGGTGAAGCAGTGGCGCATATCCAGCTCGCCGCCGCGCAGAAACGAGCCCACGCCCTGCTCGCGGCAGAGCTCGAGGCCGGACACCTCAAAGAACGCGGCAAAGTCCTCGGACTGGGCGACCATGGTCTGGCGGCTCACGTCGCAGACCTCCGCCATCTGCTGGAACGTGACCGTGGGACGGACCAGCAGCATGACCTCAACGGCAACGGCGCGCTCCTCCCTTCGCGGGAAGGCGGTCTCGGGCGCATCGAGCGCGGCGAGCAGGGCGGAGCGTGCTCCGTCGTCAGCGACGAGACGAATGCCGGACCCGGGGACGCGCTCGAGCCTCGCCCCGAGCTCGCGGACGTAAGCGTCAATCGCGCCGAGGTCCGAGCGCACGGTCCTCTCGGACACGTCCAGCTGGCGGGCGAGAAGGGCAGTGGTGGCATAGGAGTCCAGTCGGCACAGGTGCCGCAGGCAATCCCTCTGTCGTCTGCTCAGCTCGATCATGTCGGCCCTCCTTGGCTCAATCGTGGCTGGGTGCACCTGCCGCTTCAATGGCAAAAAGGCGCAGCGGCTGCGGCAAATTTCGTACTTATACCCACGACGGCGCTCGTCGGCGCGGCCAACGGCACGATCTTGAGGACAAGGGGCCGTAGCGGAATGGGAAACGACTTCGTTTCTGGAGAAAGGCGTGTGTCATGCGACGGCATGCGCGCCCACACACGGGCGTTGCACGAGGGACGCCCGCGCGGCGTCATGCTCCGCACGAAGCGCCTCATGAGTTGGGCGCCCTTCGGCATGACGGTGGCGGTTCTGGTGTGTCTGGTGGTCGGTGGCGTGGCGTAGCGACGCGATCCTACTCCCCGTCCACGCGGCGGCGGAGCTGCTTGAGCTTGCCACGGGCGCGCTTGGCCTCCAGGCGCTTGCGTTTCTGCGCGGCGGAGACGCGCGTCTTCTTGCGGGGTCGCGGCGGCCGGGCGCGGCGGCGGCATATATCGAGGATCTTCTCGACGCAGCGCTCGCGGTTGCGCAGCTGGCTGCGCTCCTCGCGCGACACCACCACGATGCCGGTCGGCACGTGGCACATGCGCACGGCCGAGTCGGCGGTGTTCACGCCCTGCCCGCCCGGGCCCGAGGCATGAAAGGTCTGGACCTCGCAGTCCCGCGCGATTTGGTCTGCGCTCATGCGCGCGAACACGGCGTAGTCACGGTATGTAAGAGCGTTCCCGTCCATTCGCCCATCCTAGCAGACGCCCAACGAGCGGGTTCAAAACGCGTCCTCGTGCTGCCTTTTTTCGTCCTTGGAATCAAAACGCTCGCTCGTGCGACGTGTTTTCCGCCCTCTCATAGCATGTGATTGAATTTTTGTTATTCCGACCTGCGAAAACTCTGTCGCATGCAGCACGCGAGGCGCAACTGTGGCAAAAATCGTATCGCACGAGCGGGCGTTTTGCCGTTCAGGTCCGCACAATATCGCACAAACGCCCTTTTTGAAGCTCAGTCGACCCTCTCTTCTGTGATTTTGATTCAAGTGATTATGCAGGGAATCCGCACAGGAGCATGTTGCCACGATGTGCTATCGCGCCTGCACAAGTTTTTGACATGAGGCCTGTATCATGAGCGCTTTGTAAACCCAGCGTCATGGAAAGACAACGATGCTCTCTACCCTCATGGCTCTCCCCCTTGCCGCCGCCGCGGTCGCAATTGTCACCTTCGCCGCTCGTCTCTCACGTGGAGAGGCACGGCCGTCCCGAGGTCAGCTCTGCTGGCTCGCCGTCCCCGTGCTCGTACTCGGCGTCCTCGCCGTCCTGTGCGTGCTTGGCCTCTACCAGGGCGGACCGCTCGAGCCGCTCGTTCTGATCGCCGCCGCGCTCGGCGCCTCCTGGGTCATGCTCCGCCGCGACCGGGTCCGCGACGCCGTCGCGGCGTGGGGCGAGAAGCGCGGCTGGTCGCCAGCGCACACCCATGCGCTCTTCACCCTGGTCGCCCTTCTGGCCTGCGCGCTCCTGGGCCACCTTGCCATGGAGCTTCCCTACAACTACGAGATCCTCTGGATGGCGCCGCAGTACGCCCTGCTCCAGTGCGGCCTCGTTCTGCTTGCCCTGACGGCGCTCCACTTCCTGTTCCAGCGCCGCGGCGCGGGCATGGTCGTGGGCGTGGGCCTCTGCTTTGTAATCGGCCTCGCGCAGTTCTTTGTCGCGAGCTTCAAGTCTGCGGCGATCCTGCCGAACGACCTCTTCGTCCTCGGCACCGCCGCCGCCGTGAGCGGCAGCTACACCTATGCCGTTGGCGGTGGCGTGGCGCTGGGCCTTGCCGCCGTCCTTCTCGCCTCCGCCGTGGGCTCGCTCGTCTCGCCCGCACCGGCCGCCTCCCGCGGGCGTCGCGTCGCGGCTAACCTCGGCTGCGCCGTCGCGCTTCTCGCCGCGCTCGCCGTGAGCGTCACCGTGCCGAGCTACTTCGACCAGCTGGGCGTGCAGATGAAGTATTGGTACTCGCTTGACTATTACCGCAAGCAGGGGTTTCTCACCTCCTTCATAGCCGTTGCCCAGGACCTGCCGATTGACGTGCCCGAGGGGTACAGCGACGAGGGGGCCGAGGGCCTCGAGGAGTCCTACGTCGAGCGCTACGACGAGGGCGAGGGCGCCTCCGAGGCGCGCCAGGCGGCCGAGACGCAGTTCGACGAGGAGCGGCCCAGCGTCGTCTGCATAATGAACGAGTCCTTCGCCGACCTCTCCGAGCTCGACGGCGCCTCCTGGGGCTACGACGGCCCGTCGTTCGTCAGCTCGCTCGACGACACGCTCGCCCGTGGCAGCCTCGCGGTGTCGGTGCTCGGCGGCGGCACCTGCAACACGGAGTTCGAGTTTCTCACCGGCGTCCCGCTCGCCTACATTGGCGACGGCAAGTACCCCTATTCCCTCTACGACCTCTCCGAGTCCCCGAGCCTCGCGCGCCAGTTCTCCGAGCTCGGCTACCAGACCACTGCCATGCACCCCAACTACGCGACCAACTGGAACCGCGACCGCGTCTACGAGGCGCTCGGCTTTGACGAGTTCCTCGACATTGACGACTTCGCCGACGCGGAGACCTACCACAGCGGCGTCTCGGACGCGGCGACCTACGACACGTGCCTAGAGCTTCTCGAGAGCAGCGACGAGCCGCAGTTCATATTCGACGTGACCATGCAGAACCACTCCGGCTACGACCAGAACAACGTGGGCGCCGTGAAGCAGTACCACGTCGACGGCATGAGCGACTACGACAACGCCCGCCTCTCCGAGTACCTGGCCTGCATCGACGAGTCCGACCGTGCGCTCGAGGAGTTCCTCGGCGAGCTCTCCGAGCTCGACCGTCCCGTGGTCGTGGTCTTCTTCGGCGACCACCAGCCCGCGCTCTCCACGATCGTGGACGCGGCGGTGAGCGGCGAGCAGGTCTACGACGAGAACGGCAACGCGGTCGGCGGCGGCACCGGCGGCGGCAACGCGTCCGGCGACGCCGAGGCCACCCTCGAGACCTACCGCTCCACCTACCTTGTCTGGGCGAACTACGACGTCGCCGGCAACGCGCAGGACGGCGCCGAGCTCGACGCGAGCCCAGCCTACCTCGGCTCCCTGGCCGCGGACCTGATCGGCGCGCCGCTCACGGACTACCAGAAGGCGCAGCTCGCGATCCGCGAGGAGGTGCCCGCCCTGAGCCTTCTGGGCATGGAGCTCGCGGACGGCACGTGGGTCGGCCCCGACGACGAGGCGGAGATTCCCCAGGCCTACGACGACCTGTCGCAGATTTCCTATCTCGAGTTCGCGAGCAAGCTGAGGTAGGGCTACTCGCCATTGGCGTCCCTCCGCTCCACGAAGAAGCGGCCGCGCTCCCACCACAGCGTGCGCCAGACGTTCGGCGCCACCTCGACGCGCCACCCCTTGACGAGGCTGCCGCTCTCCCAGCGGCCCCACTCCTGCTGCGCGCCGCACGAGAGCACCGGGAAGCGCCGCGTGCCGTCCCAGTCGATCTCCGTCGGCCGCACAGCGCCCGTGGAGTCCACCGCACAGCTCACCTTGACGTAGACCCGGCGGTCGTAGCGCGGTATGCCGCAGGTGCCGCCGAGCCTCGTCATCACGTCCGCCCCCTTTTCTAGAACAGGTGTACCCATTCTAGAAAGGGGGCGGGACACAAACCCTGCCATCTCGAGCTCGATTAAGGCTGGCCCTACGCGGCGCTCACGGGGATCTCCACGTCGCCCACGGTCACGCTCACGATGTCTCCCGCGGCCACGATGCGGTCGTAGGTCGTCGCCTTGGAGACGGTGGTCGTGCCGTCGCCGTGCTTCACGGAGCTGCCGTTGGCATCCGTGGCGTCGAACGTCGTGCCGTCAGCGAAGGTCACGATCACGGGCAGGCCCAACACGGCCTCCTGTTCCGCCAGGGCCTCGTCGCTCATCTGACCCGAGGGGCCGAGGTCGCCGATCTGCCGGTCGATCGTGTAGTCGACCGTGACGCCGAGGGAGGACACCGACACGGCGTCGATCGTGACGTCCGACCCCTGCCACGTCGTTGTCTGACCTGCCGGTAGGTCGACGGTCGTGTCCACGTAGTTCATCTCGAACTTGAAGCTCCAGTCGCCGGCCGCCAGGGTCTCGATCTCCCCCTCGTCGGTGAAGATCTCGAGCTTGCTCATGGAGAAGCGCGCCGTGCGGCCCACTACACCCGCGTCGTTCCACGTCTGCACCCCCATGACCTGCACGAGCTGCAGCGCGTTGTCCGTGGGGTCGGCGTCGTAGAGGCGGGCGAACCCGCCGCCGCTCATGGCGCCGTCCACGCGCAGGAACGCGTCTCCCACGTAGGTCAGGGTGTTGCCCTCGTGAAGCTCGACCCCCTCGAGCGCGGCGGGGTCCTCGAACTCGATGGAGTAGGCCACGGCGTAGTTGGAGCGGTCGCCCACCACGGCCTCGGCCGTCACGGTGACGCCGTTCGAGGTCGCGCTCGCGCCGATCGGGCGGCCGACCTCGTTCAGGAGCTCGGTCTGGGCCGGCGCGCCGCCGAAGACGTCGGAGAGCACGTCGGCCGGGTTGGGCAGCACGCCCGCCGTCACGGCGGCGGTGCCGCCCCCGCCCAGCGCGAGGGCGAGTGCGAGACCGGCGGCGACGCGCGCCCAGCGGTGTGTGCGGCGCGCAGGGCGTGCGGGCATGGTCAGAACCTCCGCAGCGGTCCCGGGCTGCGCGTTCTTCTCGGCCTCTCTCAGGGCCTCGACCATACGGGCCTTGGCCTCGTCGGAGAAGCGCATATCGTCCATCGAGGCGGTGTAGGAATCAAGCGGGGAAGTCATCGTAGTCTCCCTTCAGGTCGTCTCTGAGGCTCGCGCGGGCGCGGCTCAGGCGCTGGCGGATCGCGTCGTCGGTGGCGCCGACGATTCGCGCGACCTCTCGTGTGGGATAGCCCTCGTAGTAGTGCAGGTAGACCGCCTCGCGCTGCGGCAGCGGGAGCGCCATGACGGCGCCGAGCACGCGCTCGTCGCGCCTCCGGAGCGCGTCCTCTCCGGGCGCTTGTGACGCCGCCGGCTCCGGCACGTCATCGAGTCCCACTGCCGGGTGAGCGCCGCGTTCGCGCAGCAGGTTCCTGCAGGCGTTGGCCGCCACGCGTATGACCCAGGCGCGCTCGTGGCCGGGGTCGTGGAACGGCTCGTCATGCAGGAGCAGCTTCACGAGCGTGTCCTGGCAGACGTCCTCGGCGCCGGTCGTCGAGCGCAGGTAGGTGTAGCACACGCGCAGGACGAGGTCGGCGTATTCGCGCACGAGCCGCTCGGGGTCGCGGTCGGGCGCGTTCTTCGAGCCCGTCATAGGCGGCCTCCTCTCATGGTTTGTCAGGTGCCTCGGGGTCGCAGCTGCCCTCCCCTTCACCTAGTACACACGGGAGGGGACGGAATGTGACGGAGCAACTTGGAGGAAAGGTAGGCGCCCGAAAAATCCTCCTTCACGTACAAAAAACAGGTCAGAGGGCAAAGCCTCTGACCTGCGTCATTTGTGGTGGGCGTTACAAGATTTGAACTTGTGACCTCTTCCGTGTCAGGGAAGCGCTCTCCCCCTGAGCTAAACGCCCGTATGTGGTGCACTGCTGGTGACCGCAGCGCGAGGGATATAGTAGCAAGGAACCCACCCGGAGTGCAAGCACAATTTTGAGATTGCGCACGATTGTCCAAAACTTCTCTTGTCCCCCTATTTGACGAGAGGTTCTGCCAAAACTGCGGCATGTCCGCCTGTAAAATGGGGGACATGCCGACAGGCGAGAACGACAGGCGAGAAGGTCGCCCTACTCGGCTGCGCCGTCCTTCTCGGCAGCCTCCTTCTTGGCGGCCGCGGCAGCCTTGCCGGCGGCGATGCGCGCCTGCACGTCGGAGCCGCCCGCCTTGGCACCCGCTCCGGACACGACGACCTTCTTCTTGGCCTTGGGCTTCACGGTGACGCCGCCGCGCGCCGCCGCGCGCTTGCCGCCCCCTCGACCGGTCACGAAGCTGACCACGCGCTTGCGGAAGCGGTTCCAGCGACGGTTCAGGCTCTCCCCGCCCTTGGAGCGCATGCCCATGCACGGCGCGGCGATAAGGACCGGCAGCAGGTACTCCACCGCACGCCAGATCACGAAGCCGGCCGTGGTGTGGACGCCGTACATGCCCCGGAAGAGAATCGCAAAGCCCACCTCGGCGCCGCCCGCGCCGCCCGGGAGTGGCACCGCGTTGATCAGCAGCTCCAGCATGGAGCCGGACGCCAGGCAGATCAGGAAGTCCGCCGGCTCGCCAAAGGCGCGCAGGACGAACCATGGCAGCGCGTACATGCAGCCGAGCTGCAGCAGCGTCACCGCCATCGTCATGAGCATCTCCCGCACGTTCTTCGCCGAGCGCTTGAAGGCGGCCGAGAACTTGACCACCTGCGTGTTGACCGTCTCGTACCACTGCTCGTACTTCTCGTCCTTGAGCCAGCGACGGCGGTTCGCAAAGCGCAGCGCCCAGTTGCCGATCGCCACCACCGGCTTGGGGAACAGGCACAGGAAGAGCATGGCGCCCACCTGCACCACCTTGAAGCCAAAGAGGAAGAGGCCCACGAGCGTGACGTCGCCGAAGGTCTCGTAGAAGTAGCCGCCGCAAAAGACCAGCATGATCGCCGCGAAGACGCCCTCGCCGGCCTCGTAGAGCACCGTGCGCGTGAAGTTGAGGGCGCTCGCCTCGCCCACCGAGAGACCGGCGCGCGTGAGGCGGTAGATCTGCGCGGGCGGGGCGCCGGCGCTGTTGGGCGTCAGGCGCATGAAGAAGACGCCGGAGGCCTCGACGCTCATGAGGTCGCGAATGCCCACGGGGTTGTCCGGGTCGGCGATGATCGAGAGCGCGTAGGCAACCACACCAAAGACGTAGTAGAACAGGAAGCAGACCACGCCGGCCACGATCCAGGCGAGGTCCACGCCCGCAAGCGACGTCACGAACTCGTCAACCTGGCCGGAGAAGACCAGGTAGGCGGCATAGGCAATGGCGACAAAACCAAGGAAGACGAACGTTTTGCGGACCTGACCGAGCGACTTCTTGTCGGCGGCGCTGTCCTCGGGCGAGACCGAGCGCACGGCGGAGACCTTCAGCGGGACCTTCTTGGCCGCCGCCTTCTTCGCCTCCTTGGGGCTCTTCTCGTCTGCTGCCACGTGCGCTCCCGTCGCGTGCGTCATGGGGTCAGTCAGCTAAGTGTAACGCGTCGGCGAGAAAAGCGTCCGCCCGGTGCCCGCCAGCGGCAAGTCTACGGCAATTCTTCGTCTCTCCAGCCCTTGCCGACGTCCACCCAGTCGCGCGCGCCGGAGAAGCGCTCCAGCTCGTCCAGGGTGAGCTCGATAGCGGAGTTGGAGCTGCCGGCGGCGGGCCACACGGTCTCGAAGCGGCGCAGGGACTCGTCGAGAAACACGTCCACCCCGGGCTCGACGCCAAAGGGGCAGACGCCGCCCACGGCGTGGCCGATCAGCTGCTCGGCCTGGTCGGCGGAGAGCATTTTCGGCTTGGTGTGGAACGTCGCCTTGAACGCCTGGTTGTTCACGCGGGCGTCGCCGGCGAAGAGAATCAGCGTAGGGGTGTCGCCGACCATGAAGCTGAGCGTCTTGGCTATGCGCGCGGGCTCGGTGCCCACCGCTGCCGCCGCGAGCTCCACCGTGGCGCTCGACTCCTCGAACTCCCGAATGCGCCCCTCGGCGCCGAACTGCGCCAGGTGCGCGCGAACCCGCTCTATCGACATAACCCTCTCCCTGTAAATTGGGGACAGTCCCCAATTAACACATATGTTTTATATAAAGGCTTTCTGTAAATTGGGGACTGTCCCCAATTTACAGACAATGCCGCCGCCGAGGCAGCGAACTCCATCGTAGACCACGGCGGACTGGCCGGGGGCCACGCGGCGCACGGGTTCTTCGAAGCGCAACACGTGACCGTCGAGCTCCGCCTCGCGCAGCTCTCCGGTGTGACGCGTGCGCACGAGATAGCGGCCCGGCTCCGGCGCCTCTCCGGAGATCCAGCGCACGTCGTCGAGCGTCACCTCGCGGCAGAAGAGCGCCGGGCTGTCGTGGTCGGCCGTCACGTAGACCACGTTCTTCTCGACGTCCGTGTCCACGACGTAGCGGGCGGGACCGCCGCCCAAATCCAGGCCGCGCCGCTGCCCCACCGTGAAGAGAAACGCGCCGTCGTGGCGTCCGAGCACGCGCCCGCTCTCCCACTCCACCACGTCGCCGGCGCGCCGCTCCAGCGCGTCGAGCAGAAACGTCCGAATGCCCACCGGTCCCACGAAGCATATGCCGTCCGAGTCCGGCTTGTTCTCCACGCCGAGGCCGCGCTCGGCGCACATGCGGCGCACCTCGGCCTTGTCGCGGATCTCGCCCACCGGAAGCAGCGTCCGCGCAAGGGCGTCCTCGCCCACGCGCCACAGGAAGTAGGTCTGATCCTTGTGCTCGTCGAGCGCGCGCAGCAGGCGCGTGCGACCGTCCTCGCCGCGCTCCACGCGCCCGTAGTGGCCCGTCGCCACAAAGTCCGCCCCCGCCGCGAGCGCCCGCTCCAGAAACGTCCCGAACTTCACGGTCTGGTTGCACATGACATCGGGATTGGGCGTGTAGCCGTGCGCGTAGGCGTCCACGAGATAGTCCACCACGGTTGCCTTGTACTCGGCCTCGCAGTCCCAGACCTCGAGGTCGATTCCCAGCGTCACCGCAACGCGCTCGGCGTCTGCGAGCTCGCGCGCCCACGGGCACTTGAAGCCCGGCAGGTCGCGCGACCAGTTGCGCATGTAGACCGCCGTGACGTCGTGGCCCGCCTCCACCAGCAGCGCCGCCGCCAGCGCGGAGTCGACCCCGCCCGAGAGCCCGCAGAACACCCGCGCCATCAGCGAGCCCCCCAGCCCCCGGCAAGCGCCGCCATGGCGGCGTCGTCCAGACCCGTGCGCGCCGCCTCCGCCCGCACGGCGTCCGCTATGGCCGCAGCGGCGTAGTCCACGTCCTCCTCGGTGGTGCCACGCCCCAGCGTGAGGCGCAGGCTGCCCTCGGCGAGCGGGCGCGGCATGCCAATCGCCTCCAGCACGTGGGAGACGCGCATGCGGCTGGCCGCGCAGGCCGAGCCCGTGCCCACCGAGACGCCCACGCGCTCCAGCGCAATCACCAGGCGGCGCGCCTCCACGCCGGCAAAGGAGACGTGCAGAAGGCCGGGCAGCCGCCGCTTGGGGTTTCTCGGCCCGGAGACCACGGCCGACGGCACGCGGGCGAGAAGACCCTCCCACAGCCGCTCGCGCAGCCCCGCGAGCCGGCGGCTCTCCTCGCCGCGCCGCTCGCTCGCGAGCTCGAGCGCCCGCGCAAAACCCACGACGCCGGCCACGTTCTCCGTGCCCGAACGGACGCCGCCCTCCTGGCCGCCGCCGTAGACGAGCGGACGCAGCCGCACCTCCTCGGACGCCCACAGGACGCCCACCTGCTTGGGACCGTAGATCTTGGCAGCAGAGAGCGTGAGCAGGTCCACGCCCAGCGTGGCCACGTTCACCGAGAGCGCGCCGGCCGCCTGCGAGGCGTCCGAATGCAGGAAAATGGGCGTCGTCTCCCCCGCCTCGAGGCGACGCGCCCGCTCGGCCGCCACCACGCGCGCGATCTCGCGCACGGGCTGCACGCAGCCGATCTCGCCGTTCGCAAGCTCGATTGACACGAGCTCCGTGTCCGGCCTGATCGCGCGCGCCACCGCCTCCGGGTCCACGAGGCCGTCCGCCCCCACGCGCACCGTGCGGCGCGCGTGCGTGGCGGCGCAGGCGAGCACGCTCTCGTGCTCGATCGCGTCCACGACCACGTGGCCCTCCACCGCGACAAAGGCGAGGTTGTTGGCCTCGGTCGCGCCGGCGGTGAACGTGAGGCAGTCGGGCCGGGCGCCGATCAGCCGCGCCACGGTGCCGCGGGCGCGCTCGAGGTCGTCACGCACCTCGCGGGCGCGCGCGTAGGGAGCCGAGGGGTTCCAGAAGCGCTCCGTGAGGTAGGGCAGCATGACCTCGGCGACCTCCGGGTCCACCGGCGTCGCCGCGGCATAGTCCAAGTAGACCTCCCGCTGCGTCACTGCGCCTCCCCTCCCCTGGTCGCGGCGTTGCCGCTCTCGTCCAGCACAATGTTGCCGTGCTCGTCCACCAGATCGCGCTCGCCGCCGATCTTGAGGTTCTGGAAGCGGCTCGAAATGAACTCGTCGTTGTAGTTGGTGTCGACCCACTGCTCGAAGGCGTTGGCGGGCGGAACGCCAGCGTCACGCTCGGTCTTGCGGTCAAAGCAGACGAGCGTCATGGCCACGTCCGCCACCAGGTACACCGCCACGAGCGTCACAAAGACCGCCTGGCGCCGCGTGGTCGGCATGCCGATCTGGTAGAGCAGGCGCGGCATGACGGCGCGGCACCACACCAGCCCCAGAACGCCCCACGCCACGAGAAAGCGCCAGGCGACCCACTGCGTTATGTGGTCGGGAAGGTGCAGGTAGGTCCAGGACTCCGCGTCAAAGAACGTGGACATGGACCACCCCGCAAGCTGCTCGAGCACGCCGCCGACGAGCGCGGAGACGAGAAACACCTGCCAGCTCGAGGCCCCGCGGGAGCGAAGGAGAAAGCACAGCCAGGTGAGCAGCACCGCCCCCAGTCCGTAGAGCGGCGAGAAGGGCCCCCACACGAGCCCCACGCGGCTCTCGGTGAGACCCGCGCTCACCAGCATCCACACCTCCTCTATGAGCAGGCCGGCCATGGAGCCCAGGAAGAATATGATCACGGCCTGGTACCAGCCAAGACGCAGGTGGTCGAGGTACTCGTCGATCGCCTCGCTCGAGGCGTGCCAGCGCGCGAAGAGGCGCCCCAGGCCGCGCTCGCGCTCTGCGCGGGCAAGCTCGCGCTCCAGGACGTCCTCCGACTCCTCCAGCGCGTTCTCGGCGAGCTCCACGCGGCTCTCACCCAGGCGGTCGCCGCTCGAGAGCCACCCCCAGAAGTACACGACCACGCGCACGAACCCCTGGATCACGGCAAAGAGAAACGCCACGAATATGAGGGAGAGGAACATGGGGCCAGCGACTCCTCGAGACGACGCGGAACAGACACCTAAGGATAGCAAAAGGGCCGGTCAGAGACCGGCCCTCGAGAGTTTCTGGAGCGGGCTACGGGGTTCGAACCCGCGACCTCAACCTTGGCAAGGTTGCGCGCTACCAACTGCGCTAAGCCCGCGACGCAAGGAGTAACTATACGGGAAGCGGCGCTCGAGCGCAAGCGTCAATTTGCGTCGTGACGGCACGTTCTTCTCGCCCGCGGAGTAACGCGCTCGATTAGGCACAACTTTCTATATCCGCAGGTGATAATAACGCACTTGCACGATCGAGCGCGTTAATTGCGTCCGGCACGAGAAAGGGCGCCCCGAAGGGCGCCCGTCACGTTCTGGAGGCGAAGCCCGGATTCGAACCGGGGATCAGGGCTTTGCAGGCCCGTGCCTTACCACTTGGCCACTTCGCCGTATGAAAAAGGCCGAGAGGCTCGGCCCGGAGCTTCATGGAGCGGGCTACGGGGTTCGAACCCGCGACCTCAACCTTGGCAAGGTTGCGCGCTACCAACTGCGCTAAGCCCGCAAAAGCAGGAATTACTATACGGGGCGCGTCCCACCCGTGCAAGCCTCATTCCGCGAGCGGATGAAGAATTCGTGAAGCCGCAGCGTCACGCCTGCGCGGCAGCCTGCGCCTCAGGCCGCACCAGCTTCACGAGCCGCACCACCGTGCCGTCGCCCGCCTGCTTGAGCGAAATGCTCACCGAGTCCGCCAGAAGGCGCATGAGGCGAATCCCCCGGCCGCGCTCGGCGAACGCGCCGGTCTCGGGAAGCTCCTCGTCGTCGGCCAGCGCAAAGCCGCCCCCGCAGTCCGAGACCTCCACGAGGGCGCGGTCGGGATAGGCCGTCACCGTGACGAGCACGCCCCCCTCGCAGGTGTGGTCCACCGCGTTGCCGAGGGCCTCCCCGCAGGCGAGCTTCATGTCAAAGACCTCGTCAGCCGAGAAGGGCAGCGTGGCCAGCAGCTCCCCCACACGGTTGCGTGCCTCGGAGAGCGAGCCGTCGTCAACGCGAAACGTCATGCGCCACAGCGGCAGCACCGAGGGGTCGAGGCTCGTGACGCGCGCCCGCGCGCCGGCGCGGCGAACCGGCATGAAGTCGAGCACGCGCATGCGGCGAAGCGCCAGGTAGACCTGGTCGGAGACGTTCACCAGCGACAGCAGCCCGCCCAGGTGGCGCAGGTGGCGCAGCTCGGTGAGAATGAGCCCAAGACCCGCGGAGTCCACAAAGCCCACGTCGGCCATGTTCACGAAGACGCGCCGGCAGCCTCCGGACACGAGCCGGTCAATGCGCCGGCGCACGGCGGGCGCGCTCGTGACGTCGAGGTCCCCCTCGACGGGGACAAGGGCTATGTTCGCGTTGCTCGGCATGAGGCTCTTATTCCCCGCGCGGGAGACGCCTAACGCCGCGCGGCGCCCTTCTCGGCAGGCGTCGCGGCGACCCCGTCAAAGCGCAGCGCGAGCATGGCGACATCGTCGTCGAGGCGGTTGCCGGTGAAGGCGTCGAGCGTCGCCAGCAGGCGCCCCACGAAGCCCTCGAAGGGCTTCTCGCCCTCCGACTCGCGCATGACGGCCTCGTGCAGCCCCTCCTCGCCGAAGAAGGCCCCCGAGGGGTCGCGCGCCTCGGTCGTGCCGTCGGTGTAGAGCAGAAGCACGTCGCCGAGCGAGAAGCGCGTGACGCCGTCCTGGTAGACAATGTCGTGGAAGGCGCCCACCACGCCCGACTGCACGTCGAGGGTCGAGACCTCGCTCGCGTCGGCGCTCACCATGAGCGCGGGCGGGTGGCCCGCCGAGCAGTAGCGAATCGTGGCGTCCGAGAGGTCGATCACGCCCACGAACAGCGTGGCAAAGGTCTCGAGCCGCGAGAAGCCGAGCAGGAACTCGTTGAGCGAGCGCACCATGCGCGCCGGGGTGAGCCCCTCCCACGCGTAGGCGCCGAGCGCGGTCTTCACGGCGGCAGAGACCGACGCGGCCTCCACGCCCTTGCCCGAGACGTCGCCCATAATCACGCAGGCACGGTGCCCCGGCAGGCGAATCAGGTCGTAGAAGTCGCCGCCGACCGAGGCCGTTGCCGTCGCCGACGAGTAGACCGCCTGCGCCGTTATGCCCTCGACCTCCTGCAGCTCGTTGCGCATGCCCGTCTGGAGGGCCTGGGAGATCCGCTTGTCCTGCTCGCGCGCCTCCTCGCCGCGGGCAATGTCGCGCACGTCGGAGACGAGGTCGAAGAGGAACTCGGTCTCGAGCTCGTCGAGGGGCTCCGCGCCGTCGGGGCGCAGCAGCAGGGCGCGGCGCCGCACGCCGGCGAGCTCGCCGAAGTCGAGCAGGGCGCCCACGCACGGCTCGCCCAGGTCCCTGAGCTCGCAGGAGAGCGACCCCTCGGGCGGCACGGGCGCAACCGCCACCCCGTCGCGCTCATGGGGCGCCGCGAGGGCGTCGAGGTCCTCCGAGAGCTCCCGGGGCCCGTTGAGCGGCAGCACGGCGACCGCGGGGCCCCGCTCCGCGCCGTCCGACACCCACACCAGAGCCGCCTCGAGCTCGTCGGCCGCCTCGCGCAGCACGCTCGCCATGTGCTTGAGCGTGCCCTCGTCGGCTCCCTGCGTGGCAGCGTCCAGCAGCTCCTCGCGCAGCTCGGTCTCGAGCGAGGCAAGCCGGTCGGCGCGCTG
>CASEQJ010000029.1 GCA_949290055.1 uncultured Olsenella sp.
CTCGGCGATTTCTGAGCTTGCTCAGTGAGCCGAGGAGAGGGGCCGGGGCGCCTACAGGTGGATCAGGCGAGCGCTACCTACTCGTTGTCGCCCGCGGTAGCCTGCGTCGCGGAGACGCCCTCGCCGGCGTCGGACGCGTCGCGCCACTTCCAGTCGGTGAAGGCCGGGTGGTCGTAGCCGTTGTCGACGGCGAACTGGAACGCCTCGACGCGGAACTTCTCCCACTCGTCGATCTGGTCGGCCCACTTGTCGGCGTCGATCATGCGGAGCGCGTCGGCGGCAAGCGCCCAGCGGTCCATGTCGTTCACGCGAACCATGTCGTACGGCGTGGTCGTGGAGCCCTGCTCCTTGTAGCCGTGGACGTTGAAGTTGTCGTGGTTCGGGCGGTCCCAGATGAGGCGACGGATCGTGCCGGGGTAGGCGTGGAACGCAAAGAGGACGGGCTTGTCGGCCGTGAAGAGCTCGACGAACTTCTCGTCGGACATGGCCTGGTCGTTCTCGGAGGCGTTCTGAATCTTGAGCAGGTCGAGGACGTTGACCAGGCGGACCTTGACGCCGAGCTTGTCGAGCAGGTCGAGCGCGGCCATGGCCTCGCCGGTCGGAACGTCGCCGCAGCAGGCGAGCACGACATCGGGCTCCTCGCCGTCAGCGGTGTTGGAAGCCCACTTCCACTCGGCGGCGCCGACCTCGAGCTCCTCGCGCGCCTCGTCGAGCGTCAGCCACGTCGGGGCGGGCTGCTTGCCGGCGAAGATCGCGTTCACGCAGTTGGTGGACTTGTAGGCGCGCTCGGCGACGGCCAGCAGCAGGTTGGCGTCGGCCGGGTAGTAAATGTTCACCACGTGGTCGTTGTTGAAGTTCTTGTTGAGAAGAACGTCGACGAAGCCGGGGTCCTGGTGAGAGAAGCCGTTGTGGTCCTGACGCCAGACGTGGCTGGAGAGCAGCATGTTGAGACCGGAGATCGGAGCACGCCAGTCAATGTGGCGCACGGTCGCCTCGAGCCACTTGCAGTGCTGGTTGACCATGGAGTCGACAATGTGGACGAACGACTCGTAGGAGCTCCAGAGGCCGTTGCGGCCGGTGAGGATGTAGCCCTCGAGCAGGCCCTCGCACTGGTGCTCGGAGAGCTGCTCGATAATGTTGCCGACGGGCGAGAGGTGCTCGTCGTTGGCGGGGTCGTCGTAGTCGCCCTCGCCGACGCCGAACCACTGCTTGTCCGTCACCTGGTAGGACGGCTGCAGGCGGTTGGAGGCCGTCTCGTCGGGGCCGAAGATACGGAAGGCGTCGCGGTTGCTGTTGATCAGCTCGGCCGTGTACTCGCCGAGGACGCGCGTGGCCTCCACGGCACCGAAGCCGTGGCCCTTCTCGGCCACCGGCACCTCGTACTTGCGGGTGTCAGGCAGGGTGAGCTCGTTGCGGACCTTGCCACCGTTGGCGTTGGGGTTCGCGCCAATGCGCAGCTCGCCCTTCGGCATCCAGTCGTTGACCTCGGGACGGATGGCGCCCTTCTCGTCGAAGAGCTCCTCGGGCTTGTAGGACTCCATCCAGCCCTTGAGGACCTGGAAGTGGGCCTCGGTGTCGCGGGCGGAGGCCAGCGGCACCTGGTGAGCACGCCAGGAGCCCTCGGTTTTCTTGCCGTCGATCTCCTTGGGGCAGGTCCAGCCCTTGGGGGTGCGGAAGACGATCATGGGGTAGAACGGGCGCGAGGCCTCGCCGGCGGCGGCGCGGCGCTTGATGTCGCAGATCTCGTCGAAGACGGCCTCGAGCAGCGCCGCGAAGCGACGGTGAATGGAGGCGTGGTCCTCGTTGTCGAAGCCGGCGACGAAGTTGTAGGGGTGGTAGCCCATGCCGCGGAAGAACTCGTCGCGCTCGGCGTCGGAGATGCGGGCGAGAATCGTCGGGTTGGCGATCTTGTAGCCGTTGAGGTGCAGGATCGGCAGGACGATACCGTCGGTCAGCGGGTCCATGAACTTGTTGGTCTGCCAGGACGTGGCGAGCGGGCCGGTCTCGGCCTCGCCGTCACCCACGACGGCCACGGCAAGCAGGCTCGGGTTGTCGAGAACCGCGCCGTAGGCGTGGGAGAGCGTGTAGCCGAGCTCGCCGCCCTCGTGAATGGAGCCGGGGGTCTCGGGCGCAAAGTGGCTGGGAATGCCGCCGGGGTAGGAGAACTGGCGGAAGAACTTCTGCAGACCGGCCTCGTCGTCGGTAATGTCGGGACGGACCTCGCGGTAGGTGCCGTCGAGCAGGGACTGCGCGGTGCCGGCGGGGCCACCGTGACCGGGGCCCATCAGGAAGATCGCGTTCTGCTGGTGGTCGGCGATCAGGCGGTTCACGTGACCGAAGAGGAAGTTAATGCCCGGCGTGGTGCCCCAGTGGCCCACGAGACGGTGCTTGACGTCCTCACGGGAGAAGCCGTCTCTCATGAGCGGGTTGGAGCGGAGGTAGATCTGGCCCACGGAGAGGTAGTTCGAGGCGCGCCAGTAGCGGTCGACGCCCTTGAGCTCCTCCTCCGAGACGGGTCCGTCGAGTTTCTTCCACGGGGTTCCAATAACGGGGTTAGCCATGCCTCATTTCCCTTCTGTGCTCGCGGGCCCACCGTGGGTCCGCGTTTTTTGGTCGTACTCAGTATATTGTTCGGTAAACGTTTAGGTCATCGACGCTTGCACTTCCACTTTTTTCTTACCTCGGGTCCGCCCCCTTGTTCTCATCGAACCCCTTTCGGACCCGAGCTGCCTAAAAGGGGTCAGACCCCTTTTAGGCAAGCTGGCAAGTTAGTGGGCGCCGCCCTGGCCGTAGTAGGCGTTGGGGCCGTGCTTGCGCATGTAGTGCTTGTCCTGCAGGTACTGCGGGGCGGGCTCGACGCCGGGCTTGAGGGCCTCGGTCCTCGTTGCCATCTTGCAGACCTCCTCGAGCACGACCGCGTGGTAGACGGCCTGCGCCGCGTCCTTGCCCCAGGAGAAGGGGCCGTGGTTGCGCACGAGGACCGCCGGCACGGCCACCGGGTCGACGCCGCGCTCCTCGAAGCCCTCCACGATCACCTTGCCGGTGTTGTACTCGTAGGCCTCCTCGATCTCGGCCTCGGTGAGCCCGCGCATGCAGGGGACCGGACCGTAGAAGTAGTCGGCGTGGGTGGTGCCGTAGGCGGGCACGTCACGACCGGCCTGGGCCCACGAGACCGCCCAGGAGGAGTGAGTGTGCACGACGCCGCCGATCTTGTCGCCCCACTTCTGGTAGAGGTAGGCGTGGGTCGGGGTGTCGGAGGAGGGGTTGAGGTCACCCTCGACCACCTTGCCGTCAAGGTCGCACACCACCATGGAGTCGGGCGTGAGCTCGTCGTAGTCGACGCCGGAGGGCTTGATCACGAACAGGCCCTTCTCGCGGTCGAACTCGGAGGCGTTGCCCCAGGTGAAGACGACCAGTCCATGCTTGGGAAGGTCCATGTTGGCCTCGTAGACCTTCTCGCGAAGCTCCTTGAGCATAATGCGAACTCTCCTTTCTAGACACCTGACACGGGGAGGCCGCCGGGAAAGGGTGGCGGCCTCCCCGGGGGGAGGGACTACTCGGTGAAGGCGGCCTCGGCGGCCTTCTCGGCCTCATTGGCCTTGCGGAACGCCGCGAGGAACGCACGGTACCCCTCGACGTCGGCGGCGTCGGGCTCGAGCGTCGTGCCCTCCATGCCGGCAAAGACCTTGTTGGTGAGGTAGTCGGCGAGCGACTCGCCCTCGTCGTGGCGCGCCATGTAGGCGGCGGCGACGGCCTGGCCCCAGGCGCCGCCCTCGCCGGCGGTGGCCATGACGGTCACCGGGGCCTCGAGTGCCGCGGCGAGCAGGCTCTGGGCGACCTTGGGGGTCTTGAAGATTCCGCCGTGGCCGTAGAGCTTGTCGATCTTCACGTCCTCCGCGCGCAGGGCCTCGTTGCCCGCGGCAAGCGCGCCGAAGGCGGCCATTATGTTCATGCGCATGAAGTTGGCAATCGTGAAGCTGGCGTTCTGGCCGCGGACCACGAGCGGGTAGCCGGTCTGGACGCCCATGACGGTCTCGCCGGAAATGAACGGAATGGAGACGAGGCCGCCGGCGTCCTTGTCGCCGGTGAGCGCGGCGTTGAAGAGCTTGACGTAAACCTCGCCCTTGTCCAGCTTCTGGCCCATGAGCTCGGCAAAGTCGCAGAGCAGGTCGACCCAGTCGTTGATGTCGGAGGTGCAGTTGTTGCAGTGCACCATGGCAACGGGGTCGCCGACCGGCGTGGTCACGAGGTCGATCTCGGGGACGGTGGCGTCCTTGAGCGCGTGCTCGAGCACGACCATGGAGAAGACCGACGTGCCCGCGGAGACGTTGCCGGTGCGCGGGGCGACGGAGTTGGTGGCGATCATGCCGGTGCCGGCGTCGCCCTCGGGCGGGCAGAGCGGGCAGCCCGGCTCGAGGTCGCCGTCAGCGTCGAGAAGCGCGGCGCCCTCGGCGGTGAGGTGGCCGGCGCACTCCCCTGCCACGAGAATCTTCGGCAGGAGGTCCTCGACCTTCCAGGTGACGCCCTTGGAGGCGACAAGAGCGTCGAACTTGGCGATCATGTCGGCGTCATAGTCGCGCGTCTCGGAGTCAATCGGGAACATGCCGGAGGCGTCGCCGATCGAGAGGACCTTCTCGCCCGTCAGGCGCCAGTGGGCATAGCCGGCGAGCGTGGTGAAGAAGTCGATCTGGGGCACGTGCTCCTCGCCGTTCAGGACGGCCTGGTAAATGTGGGAGACGCTCCAGCGCTCGGGCGTGTGGAACGCAAGGAGCTCGGAGAGCTCGTGGGCCGCCTGCGTCGTGGTGGTGTTGCGCCAGGTGCGGAACGGCACGAGCAGGTTGCCGTCGGCGTCGAAGGGCAGGTACCCGTGCATCATCGCAGAAATGCCCAGGGCGCCCACGCGCTTGAGCGTGACGCCGTACTTCTCGGCCACGTCCTTCTTCATGGACGCGTACGCCGCGGCGAGACCCGCGAAGATCTCCTCGTCGCTGTAGGTCCAGTAGCCGTCGACCAGGGAGTTCTCCCAGTCGAAGGCGCCAATGGCGATCGGCTCGTTGTCAGAGCCCACCAGCACCGCCTTGATGCGGGTCGACCCGTACTCGATTCCCAGGGCGGTGTTGCCGGACTCGATGTCGGCAACGATCTGTTCTGTTGTCATATCACCCTTCCTCTCTGTAGTGGTGCGGCCGCGCCCCCAGGCGAGGACACGGCCGCGGAAATGACGCGACGGAGCTGCGTCCTCGTTCACTTAGCGGTAGTAGACCTCGCCGAGCTTGAGGTCGCGCTTGAAGTCGCGGAGGTTGGTGTTGGCGTCAATGACCACGCTCTCAATGCCCATGGCGTCGGCCCAGTCGATCATCTGATCAGCCGTGAGGTCGAAGGACATGGCGGTGTGGTGCGCGCCGCCCGCGTAGATCCAGGCCTCGGTGCCGACCTTGAGGTTCGGGCGCGGGGTCCAGAACACGGTGCCGGTCGGCAGCATGGGCATGGGCTTCTCGACCTTCTTGCAGTCCACGTCCTGAATGATCAGGCGGAAGCGGTTGCCGAGGTCGATCAGGGAGGTGGCGATCGCCGGGCCGGTCTTGGCGGTGAAGATCAGGCGCGCCGGATCCTCGCGGTCGCCCATGGAGAGCGGCGTGGCGCGAATGGCGATCTTGCCCTCGGCGACGGAGGGGTCAACCTCGGACATGTGGGACTCGAGAATGCCGTCCTTGCCCGGGACCAGGTTGTAGGTGTAGTCCTCCATGAGCGCGGAGCCCTTGGCGTTCGGGTCGCCGGCGGTCATGACCTTCATGAGGCGCACCATGGCCGGGGTCTTCCAGTCACCCTCGGGGCCAAAGCCGTAGCCCTTCTGCATGAGGCGCTGAATGGCCAGCGACGGCAGCTGCTTGAGGCCGCCGAGGTCGCCGAAGTGGTCGGAGAAGGCGTTGTAGTTGTGCTCCACGAGGAAGCGCTCGATGCCGATCTCCTGGGCGGCCTGAACCTCGACGTGACGGCGGAACTCCTCCGGGTCACGACCGTCGAGCACGAGCTCGTAGGTGTCGTAGTACTCGTCGGTGAGGGCCTTGACCTCGTCGGGCGTGACGGCGTCGACGTAGGGCACGAGCTCGTTGACGGGCCAGGCGTCCACGGTCCAGCCAAAGACCTGCTGAGCCTCGATCTTGTCGCCGTCGGTGACCGCGACGTTGCGCATGGTGTCCGCGAAGCGGCAGACGCGAATGTTGCGGGTCTCGTTGATGCCCACGGCAACGCGCATCCACTGGCCCAGCTCGCCGAGGACGGTCTCGTCCTTCCAGTACCCAAAGACAACCTTGTGCTCCCAGCGCATGCGGGCGAAGATGTGCCCGAACTCGCGCTCGCCGTGAGCAGCCTGGTTCTCGTTCATGAAGTCCATGTCAATGGTGTCGTACGGAATCTCCTCGTTGTACTGCGTCGCAAACTGGCACAGCGGCTTGCGGAGGTCCGTCAGACCGGCAATGTAGTTCTTGGAGGGCGAGAAGGTGTGGGCCCAGGTGATTATGCCGGCGCACTCGGGGTCCATGTTGGCCTCGTTGAAGGTGGCCTGGATCACGTCGGCGGTCAGCAGGTTGGGCTTGAGCACGACCTCAAACGGAATCTTGTCGGAGGCGTTGAGGGCGGCGACGACCTCGGCGGAGTGCTCAGCCACGTGCTGGAGCACCTCGTCGCCGTAGAGGTCCTGGGTGCACGGGCAGAAGTAGAACTTGTACTTCTTGATTTCGAGCATGGTGCTTCACTCCTTTTTTCGTAGAAGTCCGTCGGGGCGGGGGCCGCGGCGCGACCCCCGCACGGGACTATTTTATGACCTGGTTCGCCGCACGCTCGGAGAAAACCGCGACCATGATGACGAAGACGATACCCAGAATGAGCTGCTGAATCTCGGTGGTGAAGCCCAGCATGACCAGGCCGCGCTGGAGCACGAGGTAGGACAGGACGCCGGTGACCACGCTGGAGAAGCGGGAGCGGGCGCCACCGTTGATCGGCATGCCGCCGAGAACCAGGGCAATGAGGATCTGGGTCTCGAGCATGTTGCCGGAGGACGAGGTGACCGAACCGACGCGGATGGCGTTGATCAGCGCCGCAAAGCCGGTGATTGCGCCGGCGACGATGTAGATAATGATCTTGGTGCGCTGGACGTTAATGCCGGCGAAGCGGGCGCCGCTCTCGGAGGCGCCGATCGCCTTGAGGTTGGAGCCGAGCGCCGTGAAGTGCAGCACCAGGTACGCAATGACGAGCACCACGACGACGATCGCAACGAGCAGCGGCGTGTTGGTGGCGAGCGAGGTCAGCGACGTGGAGGCCATGACCGGGCTGGAGGTGGTGATGTAGGCGATGATGCCGCGAAGCAGGAACATCATGCACATCGTGACCACGAACGACTGAATCTGGCCCTTGACGTGGAACACGGCGTTGATCAGGCCGATAAGGGCGCCGGTCGCCATGCCGCCCAGAATGGCGACAAACGGGTTGAACTGCGAGAGATAGCAGACCACGGCGCACGACAGACCCATCATAGAGCCCTGAGAGAAGTCCAGGCAGCCCATGGACATGATCATGTAGACGCCGACGGTGGCGATCATGAGCGTGAAGCCGCCGGAAATGATCAGCGTAATGTTGCGCGGGGTGATCAGCTGTCCACGCGTGAGGATGGCGAAGATCGCCACGATCGCAACGAAGCTGATGATGGGCAACAGGCTCTTGATCTGGTGCCAGTCGAACTTCTTCTCCTGGACCTCGGCCGCAGCCTTCGTATTAGTAGAAGCCATCTGTTTCGCCTCCTTAAATCATCTTCGCGATGATGTCCTGCTCGGTAAGATCAGGGCTGCGGAACAGCTGGCCGTTGATCTTGCCGTCCTTCATGACCAGGATGCGGTCGCACATGCCGATGAGCTCCATGATCTCCTCGGAGATTATGAGGATCGCCTTGCCCTGGTTGCGCATCTCGGCGAGAAGCGCGTAGATGTCGGCCTTGACGCCGATGTCGATTCCGCGCGTCGGGGAGTCGAGCAGCAGAATGTTGGACTGCTTGCCGAGCCAGCGGGCGAGAACGACCTTCTGCTTGTTGCCGCCGGAGAGCGCCGAGACGTACTGGTCGACGCCCACCATCTTCGTGGACATAATGTCCGCGTACTTCTTGGCAAAGGCCTTGAGGTCCTTCTGCTTGAGGATGAAGCCCATGTCACGCATGGAGGGCAGCGTAATGTTGTCCTGAATGGTGTCGTTGATCAGCAGGCTCTCGTTGTCGCGGTCCTTGGACGCGTAGGCAATGGAGTGGTTGATCGCCTCGTTGATCGAGTTGATCGGGGTGCCGTCACCCAGCTCGACCGTGCCCGTGCGGTCGTAGGAGGCGCCGAACAGGGCCTTGCCGACCTCGTGCATGCCGCACTCGGACAGGCCGCCGATACCGAGGATCTCGCCCTTGTGGAGCTGGAGCGAGACGTCGTCGAGCGAGCCGGGGACCGAGACGTTGTTCATCATGATCGCGATCTCGCCCTGGGGCTCGGTGGCGTAGTTCGGGTAGTCGGTGCGGTAGTAGTTATCGCCCATCTCACGGCCGACCATGAGGGTCTTCAGCTTGTCCTCGTCCACGTCCGCGGCGTTGATCGTGGTGATGTAGTCACCGTCGCGCAGAATGGAGATGCGGTCGGACATCTTCAAAACCTCGGCCATGTCGTGCGAGATGAAGATCACGCAGTGGCCCTTGGCGCGGACGTCGCGCATGACCTCGAAGAGCTTCTCGCGACCGTCCTGAGAGAGGGCCGTGGTGGTCTCGTCGACGACCAGGATCTTCGGATCGAACCACGTGGACTTGAGGATCTCAATGATCTTGCGCTCCTCGAAGTTGTAGTTCTCGATCGGGGCGGTCGCGCGGATCTTCGAGAGGCCGAAGCCGTCGAGCAGCTCCTGGGCCTTCTTGTTCATGGCGGCGGTGTTCTTGATCCCGTACTTCATGAACTGGTCCTCGTCGCCCAGGAACAGGTTCTCGGCGACGGTGAGGCCGTTCAGGGTGCCGAGCTCCTGGACGATGACGGCCACGCCGTGGTGGTTGCCGTCGACCTGGTTCTTCGGGGCAATCTGCTCGCCGTCGAGGGTGAAGGTGCCACCGCCGATCGGGAGAATGCCCGTGAGCATGTTGGTGAACGTGGACTTGCCGGAGCCGTTCTCGCCGATAAGGGCGTGAATCTCGCCGGCATAGAAGTCGAGGGACACCTCCTTGACGGCGTGCGTGGGACCGAACTTCTTGTCGATCTTCTCGGCGTGGAGCAGAAGCTTGTCTGACATGGTGTATCCCTCCTTTACTTGACGACAGCGCCCTTGACGCGCTTGACGGTCAGGGTAACGACGGCGAGCAGCGTGGCGCCCGTGACGACGTTGTTAATGGTGGTCGGCATGCCCAGCGCCACGAAGCCGGCGAACAGCATGGAAATGATCAGCTCGCCGATCACGATGGCGACGACGGGGTGGCCGTACTTCTTGAACGCGAGTCCGAAGAACGCGCCCATGAGCGGGGTGAAGTTCAGCGACTGGGAGAGCATGCCGGTCATGGGCGTCTGGGCGGTGCCGTAGCTAATGTAGAGGACGGCCATGATTCCCACGAAGCCCGCGCAGAGAATGAAGGCAATGAACTTGTACTTGTCGACGTTCACGCCCATGTTCTTGGCGGTGAGCTCGTTGGTGCCGATGGCGTTGATGTAGGTTCCCACCTTGGTGTACTTCAGAATGAAGCCGCAGATAAAGAACGCTATGAGCGCCAGAATGACGTTCCAGGGGTAGGCGCCGAACATGTTGAACTGAGCGTCGAGACGGGTGCCGGCCCAGTTGGCGGCAAAGACGCTGAAGCTCTCGTAAATGAGCGAGAGGCCGACGGTGACGATCAGCGAGGGGATTCGCAGGACCGTGTAGGCCAGGCCGTTGAAGAAGCCGAGCAGGACGCCGCAGAGAATCGGTGCGACGACCAGGCCGACGATTCCGAACATCTGGCTGCAGCCAATGGCCAGCAGGCAGGACAGAACGAGGACCGAGCCAATGGAGAAGTCCCAGAGGCCCTGGGTGACGATGAAGTACATTCCGCAGCCACCGACAGCGTAAATGAGCGCGCTCTGCAGGTAGGTCATGATCTGCTCGGGCGAGCCGAACGTCTCGGGCCGCAGGACCTTGAAAATGGCCCAGCAAAGGACCGTGAGAACGACGAGGAAGCCCACGCCGAACCACTGGCTCTGCTGGAGTTTCTTGATTGCGTCCATACACCTCTCCTTCCAATGGTGATGGAACCTGAAAGGGGGGGCAAGTCCCTTCGTGTGAACTTGCCCCCCAGAGCAGGTAAGCCGGTACTTGCGCTAGGCGCCGTGGCGCTCCATAACGTCCTCAATGGAGAGCGAGGTCGCGGCCGCGTTGAGGTCGTCGAAGCTCAGCTCGGCGAGCTCGGCGATCTCCTCGTCGTTGTACGGGTCGTCCTCGACGAAGTACTTCTCGTAGTTCTCGTACTCGGCAACGGAGGAGACGAAGACATACGGGAACTGAATGTCCTTGCCGAAGTCGCCCTGCTCGGGCACGAAGCCCTCCTTCTGGCGAATGGCGTTGTAGACGAGAAGGAGCGCGTAGAGCGGGTCGCAGAAGTGGCCGCCGGACTCGGCGTACATGCCGCCGGTCTCGAGCTGCTCCTTGAGGTCCTCAAGGAAGTCGGTGGAGGCCACGCGGATGGTGCCGGTGAGGCCCATGTTGGCGAGCTGGCCGATGGAGCCCACGAGCGGGTCGCCGCCGCCGCCGGCGACGATCAGGGCGTCCATGTCGGGGTAGTTGTTGACGAACTGCTGGGTGACCTTGGCGCCCTCGGAGGAGGAGGTGTTGGCGTAGACCGGGTCGGTCATGGTCACCTGGTCGTCGGGGTGAGCGTCATTCCAGGCCTTGACGCCGTTCTGGTAGCCGGTCCAGCGCTGCTGGAAGGTGGCGTCGCCGACGGTCCAACCCTCGAGGCAGATGTTGCGGGCGCCCTTCTGAATGCCCTCGAAGGCGTCGGGGTTGTCCATGGTGAGGAGCTCAATGAGCTTCTCGCCGTTGCCGACCTCGTCCTCGTGGACGGCGCCGACGTAGTACTGGGAGTTCTGCGCGGTGGCGTAGACCTCGGGGCTGTTCTCCTCGTTGATAATGCGATAGAACTGGGCGAGGTAGACCTGGTTCTGGTCGCAGGTGGAGATGCAGGCCTGCATCTCGGAGTCAGCGGAGTTGCAGACGATGATGCCCTGGCAGCCGGCGGCGCACAGCGTCTCAATGGAGGCCGTGACCTGCTCGGAGACGTGGCCCTGGTCGACGTAGGAGAGCTCGACGCCGAGAATGCCGGCGGCCTTGTCGAGGATCGCCTTGGAGAGCGAGCCGAGTGCGTCAGTGGAGCTCCAGATCGAGACACCAATCTTGATGTTCTCACCGGAGCCGCCGCCCTCGCCGCCGCCCTCGGTGCCGCCGTCGCAGCCAGCGAGGCCGAGCGCGCCCGCGGACGCACCCATGAGACCAGCGTACTTCAGGAAGTTCCTTCTCGAGATGTCCTTCATGTCCCTTTCCCTTCTTCTCGAACGACGTGCTTCCTGCCTTGCTTACAAACATGAAGTAAACGTTTTCATTCACGTTTACTTACCACCAACCTGACATAGGAAATAACTCGCTAAGTTGGTATGAACACATTCAAGCAAGTGACTTCCCCCTGCAACGAAGAGGCTCCGCTGCCCTAGCCCGCCCGCGAAACAGCCGGTAAACCGATTATTGAGTCGGTCGCAGACGCCACGCTTCACACCGAGCCAAGGGCTTGGCTCCCCTCTGACACTTTTTTACACTTCGCGTGACGTTTTTTGACGAACATGGCCCGTAAACGGTATTTTTCAGCCTGTAAGCGTGATGTTAGGTTTGTGTTCACATCGTTTTGCTTCGCTTTTTTGCTATTTGTTTAGATTTGTTTAGATACCTTCTGTTCCACAAAAGAATGCCCCGCCCTCCGGAGGGAGGACGGGGCGCGGGGAGGAAAGGGTCGGACCTTTACCGAGGAAACGTCACTCGACCTGCTTCTTTCTCGCCAGAACCACGCTCTGGATAACCAGGAACAGGCAGATCATGGCCGCAACCGTGATCTTGGCCCACCACGCGTCGGAGAAGCCAGCGGAGGAGACAATGTTCTGAATGGTGCCGAGGGACAGCACGCCGAAGAACGTGCCGATGATGTTACCCACGCCACCGGAGAGCATGGTGCCGCCGATGATGGACGCGGCGATCGCGTTCATCTCCATGCCGTCCGCGTTGGTGACGGCGCCGGAGGCGGAGTGCATGATGTAGACGTAGCCGGCGATTCCCGCAAGGATGCCGCTGATCAGGTGCGCGAGGAACAGCGAGCGCTTGGTGTTGATTCCGAGCATGAGGGCGCTCTGGCGGTTGCCACCCAGAGCGTAGAAGCTGCGGCCCAGGCTCGTCCAGCGCAGCATGACAAACGCCAGAACCACGAGAACGAGCGCCACGGCGACGCCGATCTCCATGTAGGCGGGCGTGAAGGCGCCCGAGTTGTTAATTGACCCGAGGAACGGAATCGTGATTCGCGTGTCCTTCAGGGCAAGGAACGCCGCGTTCTCGACGTTGAAGGGCTCGGCGTGAATGATCGTCGTCAGACCACGGGCGAAGAACATGCCCGCCAGCGTGACAATGAACGGCTGGATTTCCAGATACGCCACCAGGAAGCCCTGGACCAGGCCAAAGGCGAGGCCAATGCCGAGGGAGATCAGCAGTGCCGTCACGGGGTCCCCGCCCTGGAAGTCGAGGTTCACCGCACAGCACATGGTGACGAGACCGACGACGCCGCCGACTGAAATGTCAATGCTGCCGCAGATCATGACGATTGACAGGCCAATGGCCGTGATTATGAGCGACGCGTTCGTGTTGAGAATGTTGAAGAACGTCTGCCACCTCAGGAAGCCGCGGCCGAGGCCGAACATGGCAAAGAGGTACATGGCGGCGAACACGACGATCGTAATGGTAAGCAGGAGGTTGGTGTCTGTAATGCTGCGCTTACCAACAGCCTTCTTGAGCTCTGCCATGTTACTTTGCCACCTCCACTTCAGCCTGCTTGGGACTACGGATCTTCTTCCAGAGCGCGGAGAGCTTGTTGCGCACGATCGGCGCGCTCAGCACCACGAGGGCAATGACGACGACGGCCTTGTACGCCGGAAGGGCGGCGGAGGCGACGTTGAACTTGTAGAGCGTGGTGGTGAGGAACTGAATGACGTAGGCACCGAGAATGGAGGAGCCCATGTTGAACTTGCCGCCGGAGAGCGCGTTGCCGCCCAGGGCGACGGCGAGGATCGCGTCCATCTCAATGTCGGCCGCGATCGTCTGGTAGTTGATCGTGGAGATGCGGCTCACCTTGATCAGGGCGGCCACGGCCACGCACACGCCAAGAATGACGAAGGTCAGCCACTTAATGAAGGTGGGGTTAAGGCCGTTCAGACGGGCGGCGCGCTCGTTGATGCCCACGGACTGGACGTAGAGGCCCAGGCTCGTGAACTTGAGCACGAGGAAGATCACCACAATGCAGGCAATGGCAATGAAGACCGGCGTCGGAATGGGAATGCCGGGAATGAAGCCGCCAAAGACGCCGAAACCGGACTCGGTGGGAATGATCGGGAGCGCGTTGTTGTTGATCCACGCGGCGATCGAGCGACCGGCCGTGTAGAGGATCAGCGTCGCGACCATGGGCTGCACCTTGAAGACGGCGACCATGACGCCGTTGAAGGCGCCGCAGAGCATGGCGACGAGCACGCCGACCAGGAAGGCGAGGATGAACGGGGTCGTGACGACCTCGGGGCGCATGTTGCCGCCGCAGAGCACGGCGAGCATGGCCGAGCCGGCGACGGCGATCGTCGCGCCGACGGAGATGTCCTGGCCGCCGGTGGCCGCCGTGACCAGCGTCATGCCAATCGCCAGAATGGCGAGCTCGGAGCCGTTGTTCAGAATGGAGACCAGCTGGCCCGAGAGAACCGGGTTGCCCGAGCTGTCCTGACCCATGGAAATGGCGAAGAACAACGGGTCCGCAATGAGGTTGAACACGACAAGCGCGAGAAGCGCCGCGATCGGGATGATCATCTGGCTGTGAAGAAGCCGCTTGAGGACGTTGTCGTCCTGGTTCTTCTCGATCGTCACTTTGCCTCACCTCCCGCAATGGTGCTCATGATCTTGTTCTGGTTGAGGTCGGAGCCCGAGAGCTCGCCGACGACGTGGCGGTCGCGCATGACGACGAGGCGCGAGCACGTGCGGATCATCTCGTCGAGCTCGGAGGAGATGAACGTGACGCTCATGCCCTCGGAGGCGAGCTGGAGGACCAGCTTCTGAATGTCGACCTTGGTGCCGATGTCGATGCCGCGCGTGGGCTCGTCGAGAATCAGGTAGTCCGGGTGCGTGAAGAGCCAGCGCGCCAGGATGACCTTCTGCTGGTTGCCGCCGGAAAGCGACGCGATCGGCGTGTCGGCGGAGGCCGTCTTAATGTCGAGGAGCTTAATGTACTCGTCGGCAATCTTGTAGGTCTCGGCCTTGGAGAAGGGCTTCAGGAAGCCGCGAAGCACCTGGGCGGCGAGGATAATGTTCTCGCGCACCGAGAGGTCGCCGATAATGCCGTCGCCCTTGCGGTCCTCGGGCAGGTAGGCAATGCCGTTCTTCATGGCGTCGAGCGGCTTGGAGATCTTCACGTCCTTGCCGGACTTCTTGGTCTTGCCGCCGGTGACGTGGTCGGCGCCGAAAATGGCGCGGACGCACTCGGAGCGACCGGAGCCGAGAAGACCGGTGAAGCCCGTGACCTCACCCTTCTTAATGTGGAAGTCGAAGGGGTAGACGGCGGCGTTGCTCTTGAGGTCCTCGGCCTCGTAGACGAGCTCGTCGGCGTCCTCACCGGAGTAGGTGGTGTAGTCGCCCTTGATGTCGGCCATGTCGTCCATCTGCTTGCCGAGCATGGCGGCAACGAGGTCGACGCGCGGCATTTTCTCGATCTCGTACTCGCCGACGAGCTGGCCGTCGCGCATGACGGTAATGCGGTCGCAGATCTCATAGACCTGGTCGAGGAAGTGCGTGACGAAGATAATGCCGACGCCGCGCTCCTTGAGCTGACGCATCATGCCAAACAGCTTCTCGACCTCGGACTCGTCGAGCGACGAGGTGGGCTCGTCGAGGATGAGGACCTTGCAGTCCATGTCCACCGCACGGGCGATGGCCACCATCTGCTGCATGGCGATCGAGCAGCTGCCAAGCTGCTGCTTGGCGCTGACGGGAATGCCGAGGTTCTGGAGAATGGCGTCCGCGTCCGCGTACATCTTCTTCCAGTTCTCGGTCTTCTTGTGACCGCGGCCAATGTACATGTTCTCGGCAACCGTGAGGTTGGGGCAGAGCGTGATCTCCTGGTACACCGTGGCGATACCCAGGTCCTGAGCGTCCTGCGGCGAGCGAATGGAGACGGCGCCGTCGTTGCCCTGAAGGTAGATCTCACCGCCGTCCTTCTCGTATACGCCGGTCAGAACCTTGATCAGCGTGGACTTGCCCGCGCCGTTCTCGCCCATGAGGGCGTGGACCTCGCCTGGACGGAGCGTGAAGTCGACGTTCTGCAGAGCCTTCACGCCGGGGAAGTACTTGCATATGCCGCGCATTTCAACGAGATGGTTCTCGTTCACCGGTAGTTCACCTCCTTGTTCATGGAAAGGGGCACGGCACCAACGTTACGCGGTCGCGCCGTGCCCCCTCGAGCGATCATTCAGCCATGAGGCTATCGACTGGGCTTAGATGCCGTTCTCGTCGATGTACTCCTGGGTGATGGTGTCGCAGTCGGCGTAGCCCTCCTCCATGATGACGGTCTTCTCCTCGACGGTGCCGCCGGACTCGAGCGTGTTGATAATGTCGAGAATGGTGGACGCCTGGTAGGGGTTGCACTGGCCGTCGTAGTTCCAGCGGCCGGCCATGACCTCCTCGAGGGCCCAGGTGTTGTGGTCGAAGCCCATGATAATGACGTCGCCGTCCTTGCCGTGGGTAATGCCAGCGGCGTCGAGAGCGGCCACGGCGCCCTTGGCCATGTCGTCGTTCTCGGCGTAAATGACGTTGAAGGACTGGCCGGAGTCGATCACGGACTGGGTGATCTGCTGGGCGGTCTCGGCGTTCCAGTCAGCGGTCTGCTGGACAACGAGGTTCCAGCCGTTGGCGGCGACGGCCTCGTCGAGAGCGCCGGTGCGGCCGACCTGGGCGGCGGAGCCCATGACGCCCTGAATGTGAATAATGTTGTACTCGGGCAGAGCCTGGTCGGTCAGCCAGTCAACGGCGGTCTGGCCCTCGGCGTCCATGTCGGAGACGACAGCGGCGACGTAGAGGCTCGGGTCGGCGTCGACGACGCGGTCGAACAGGATCGTCTGGGTGCCGGCGTCCTGGGCGTCCTTGAGCGGGGTGTCCCAGCCAGCGGTGTCGGCGGCGGAGACGAGCAGGTACTTCACGCCGTTCTGAATGAACTGCTGCGCGGAGGCGATCTGCTCCTCGTTCTTCATGCTGTAGGCGAACTCGGCGGCGAAGCCGTTCTCCTCAGTGAAGGTCTCCTTCATGTCCTTGTCGTTGGCGGTACGGTAGCCGGACTCGTTCGGATCGTTGTTGATAATGCCGACGGAAATGAGCTCGCCGGAGTCGGAGCCGGTGTCGCCGTCAGTCGCGGCGTCGGTGCCGCCACCGCCGCAGCCGACGAGAGCGAGCGTGCCGCCAGCGAGACCAGCGCCCTTCAGAAAGTTCCTTCTCGAGATCATGTCCCTTTCCCCTTCCTGTAATTCTCTGTCTTTCGACAGCCAACAGACTGCATGACGGTGACGAGACGTCACGTTGTCACTTGTCTAGTTTTACCGCCGCCGCCACGGGGGCCCGCAGCCTGCTCCGACGAGCGGCGAGTAATCTCCTGTAAGCGGAATGTTTAGTAACTGTTCACACGCATTTCAATGCTTCATTGAGGGAGTGTTTAGACGTGTTTAGGTGTCTGACGACACCTTCAGAATGCCGAAGGTCTTTAACAAATGCCTGTTAAACAGGGCCGTTATCGCCTTTGGTTCGTCTCCCAGAGCATGTGGAGACCTCGAAGGGTCAGCGACTCGTCGACCGTCGTCTGGTGGCGTAGCAGGGCGGAAAGCTCCTGTGCGCTGTCCCCCGTCAAAACAACCGGGGCCTCCTGTCCCGTCTCCTCGGCGATCGCGTCGAGGAGTCCGTCGATTCGCGCAATCTCGCCCAGCACGACGCCCGACTCCATGGCGGCGCGGGTGTTGCGCCCGATCACGGTTGACGGCTGTCGCAGCTCGATCATGGGCAGGCGCGCCGCCGCGTCGTTGAGCGAGCGAGCGCCGAGCGCGGCCCCAGGGGCGATTATGCCGCCGACGAACGCGCCGGCCTGGTCGACCACCTCGAAGTTCGTGGTCGTTCCCAGGTCGACCACCACGACGGGAGCCCCGTAGCTCGCCCGGGCGGCCACGACGTCGGCCACCCGGTCGGCCCCGATCTCGGACGGGTCGTCATAGCGCAGGCGCACGCCGGTCTTGAGCCCCGGGCCAACCACGAGCGGGCGCGACGCGCTCGCGCGGGAGAGCGCCTCCACCCACGTGTCGGAGAGGGGCGGAACCACGCAGCCGAGAATCGCCCCGTCGACGGCCGAGACGCCGAGCGCGGCGAGCGCCCCGGTGAGCTGCAGCCACGCCTCGTCGGCGGTGAGGCGCTCCGGCGTCGTGAGTCCCCAGGTGCCCAGGAGCCGCTCGCCCGCAAACAGCCCCAGCTTGGTCACCGTGTTCCCAACGTCAACGGCCAGCACGTCCTTCTCGGCAGCCTCTTCCATGCGCTCCCCCACACCTTGCCTAAAAGGGGTCAGACCCCTTTTAGGCAACTTCCCTGCGATGCCTCTATACTGTATCAGTCCATAGAAACCCGACTCCCCGCCGGGGGAGCGGATATTCGAAGGAGCACATATGAGCGAGAACGGCTCTCGCGCCTCGTGGCGCGCGCAGCTGAGTCCCGTGGGCATTGCCATTGGGTGCCTCGGCTGCATCATTATTACAGCCTCGTCGGTCTACACCGCCCTCAAGCTGGGCGCGCTGCCGTGGCCCACCATTTTCACCTCGATCGTTGCGCTGTTTGCCCTGCGCGCCTTCGGGCGGCGCAGCCTCAACGAGGCAAACGTCACGCAGATCGTTATGTCGGCGGGCTCCATGGTGGCCGGCGGCCTGGCGTTTACCATTCCCGGAATATGGATGCTGGGGCTCGCTGACGAGGTGAGCTGGGTGGAGATGCTTTTCGTGGCGCTTGCGGGCACGCTGCTGGGCCTTGTGTGCACCGCCGCGATCCGCCGGCGCTTTGTCGACGAGTCCGACCTTGAGTACCCGATCGGCACCGCGGCCGCCGAGACCCTCATGGCCACCGAGACGGGCGGCATGACGGGGCGGCGCCTCTTTGGCTCCATGGGCCTGGCGGGCCTGTGGTGCGTGGCGCGCGACGCGCTGGGGTGGATGCCGACGCTTGTGGCGCAGCTGCCCATTCCTGGCGTGAGCTTCGCGATATACAACTCCCCGCAGATGCTCTCCGTGGGCTTCCTTGTGGGCGGGTTCGCGGTGGCGCTCTGGTTTCTGGGCGCGCTCGTGGGCAACTTCGGCATTATCGTCGCCGGCTCGGCCGCCGGGCTCTGGGACGTGGCGACCGCGCAGGGCATAGTCTCCAGCCTGGGCATGGGCCTCATGATGGGCTCCGGCGTGGGCGTCGTGCTCAAGGACATTCTGCCGCACGTGGCAAGCGTGCTGCGTGGCCGCGGGCGCGGCGAGCTTGGAAACGAGCGAGGCGGTCGCAGCCGGCTCGAGGCGGGCGCGCTCGCCCTCATGGTCGCGGCGGCGGCGCTGCTCGTGTGCATGGGCCTTGGACTGGGGCCGGTCGTGGCCGTGGCCGTGGTTCTTCTCGCCTTCGTAACCACGATCATGAGCGCGCAGTCCGTTGGCCAGACCGGAATCGACCCCATGGAAATCTTCGGCCTGATCGTGCTTCTTGCCGTGGCGGCGTTCTCCAACGCAAGCCAGGTGCAGCTCTTTTACGTCGCGGGCGTGGTCGCCGTGGCGTGCGGCCTGGCCGGTGACGTCATGAGCGACTTCAAGACCGGCGCAATTATTGGCACGAGCCCGCGGGCCATGTGGGTGGGCCAGGCGATCGGCGCGCTTCTGGGAACCGCGGTCGCGGTGGCCGTGCTGGTCACGCTCTTCTCCGCATACGGACCGGGCGCCTTTGGCTCCGGGCAGATGTTCGTCTCCGCGCAGGCGAGCGTGGTTGCGACCATGGTGTCGGGAATCCCGAGCGTCCCGGGCTTTGTAGTCGGGCTTCTTGGCGGCGTTGCGCTCTACTGGGCGGGGCTGCCCGCGATGATGTTCGGGCTGGGTGTCTACCTGCCGTTCTACATGTCGCTCACCGCAGCGCTCGGCGCGGGGGTCAAGTGGGTCTACGAGCGCATCTGCAGGGCGCGCGGCGTCGACGACGCCGAGGAGAAGGGCACCCTCGTGGCGTCCGGTGTGCTGGGCGGCGAGTCGATCGTGGGCGTGGCGATTGCGCTGGCGTCCGTGGTGAGCGGGCTCGCCGGGTAGCGGCGCCTACGCGTAGCGGCGCGCGGCCGCGACCGCCTCGGCAAGGTACCAGCCGCCGAAGATAACGCAGTGCAGAAGCAGCGGCGCGAGCTGGTGGAGCGCCACGCGGTCGCGCCAGCCGTCCGCGAGCGGCGAGACCTCGTCGTAGCCGCACAGCACCTCGTCGAGGTAGGGATAGCCAAAGAGCGCGAGCATGGCGAGGTCGGTCTCGGCATGGCCGCCGTAGGCCATGGGGTCGATGAGGGCGCCGCCGGTCCTTGCGCCGGGATCGCCGTCCCACAGGACGTTGCCGGCCCAGAGGTCCCCGTGCAGGCGCGCGCAGGGCACACCGGCCTCGCGCACGAGCTCCGGTTGCGCGGCGTCAAACTCCCCCGCCGAAAGGCGCGACGCAACACGCTCGAAAGTCGCGAGCTCGGACGGTCCAAAGTCACCCCGGTCGACAAGGGTGTGCACGTAGTTCATGACGCGGTGCTCCGCGAAGAACGCGCCCCAGCTCGCCGTCGATTCCTCGCGGGAGACGTAGGGCGTGCGGGCGCGTCCGCACCAGGGCGCGCCCGCCCAGCCGTCCGGCGCGCACCCGTACCAAGGGGCGCCCGCCGCATGCATGCGCGCGAGCCCCGCGCCAATCCGACGTGCGGCAGCAACCGAGGGCGTTCCCGTCGCCACACGCTCTTCCACGAGCTCGTCCTCGGTGACGCTCACCACGTGCACCACGCGAATGCCACCCGCGGGCTCCGCCTCGGCGAGCCAGCGCAGCGCGGCCGCCTCTCCGGGAAGGTTGTCCCCGTACCCAGAGGTCTTCACGAATGCCTCTCCCATGCCTCCCCCAATGGTGCAAAATCGTCGCTCGTGTGATATTTTGCCCGCCTTGAACGCAAAACGCTCGCTCGTGTGATACGAATTTTCCCTCAGGACGGCACATTGTTTTTTCAATCTCGTATTTGCGCAGGATAGAGTATAAAGTATCGAATCGCTTCCGTATTGTTCCGAAAAAAGTCATCACACGAGAGGGCGTTTTGCAGCCGGAGCATGCGAACCATCACACGAGCGAGCGTTTTGCACGCCCGCAGCCTCCTCGCGCCTCAATCGCCCCGCAGCCGCCCGCACGCTAGAATTGCCCTACGCAATCGCACCCGAAAGGACACCCATGGCCGGCATCAACTACCAGACCGCGCGCTTCGAGGCCTCCTACGGCACCGTGGCTCAGCTGCCCGCCTCCACGACGCCCGAGGTTGCCGTAGCGGGACGCTCAAACGTGGGTAAGTCCTCGCTGCTCAACAAGCTCTTCGGTCGCAAGGGCCTCGTGAAGGTCTCCGCCACGCCGGGCAAGACCGCCAATATCAACTTCTTCGAGGTGGACGGCATTCGCTTCGTCGACCTGCCCGGATACGGCTTCGCCAAGGTCTCCCAAAAGGAAAAGCAACGCTGGGCCGACCTGATCTCTGGCTACTTTGCACAGGAGCGCAGCTTCAACCTGGTCATTGCCCTCGTGGACATTCGCCACGACGCACAGCGCCTGGACCACGAAATGGTGGGCTTCCTGCGCGAGAGCGAGCTGCCCTTCGTGGTCGCGCTCACCAAGGCGGACAAGCTTGCACGCTCCAAGCAGAACCAGCAGGCGGCAGCCATTGCGCGCCAGCTTGGGATTGACCGCGAGCAGGTGGTGATCACTTCGTCGGAGACCGGCCAGGGCGTCGACGAGCTGCGCCGTCGCATAGCCGAGGCGTGCCTATAGCGCCAGCACGCCGAGGTGCTCCAGCAGCACCTTCAAGCCAATCAGAATCAGCACGACACCACCCACCACGCTTGCGGGCCGCTCGTAGCGCGCGCCAAAGAAGTGCCCCACGGCAACGCCCACAAACGACAGGGCAAACGTGATCACGCCAATGAGCGAGACGGACGCCACGATGTCCACGTTGAGCGCCGCGAACGAGATGCCCGCCGCGAGCGCGTCGATCGAGGTCGCCACCGCAAGGACGAGGAACTCGCGCAGGTCGATCGTGCTCGTGTCCCCGCAGTCGCAGTCTTCCTCGTCCTCGTGGAACGCCTCCCAGAGCATCTTGCCGCCAATGAATGCCAGCAGCACAAACGCGACCCAGTGGTCGATCGGCGCAATCAGCCACATGAACTGCGTGCCCAGGGCCCAGCCCAGAAGCGGCATAAGCGCCTGAAAGCCCCCAAAGAACAGCGCCAGCACCGCCGCGGTGCGCAGGTTGAGACTCCGCATGCCCAGGCCCCGGCAGATCGAGACCGCAAACGCGTCCATTGACAGTCCCACGGCAATGAGCAGAAGCTCAACGATTCCCATGACGTCCCCTCCCGCGTCTTACATGAGGCCGCATGGTACCACAGCCGCTCTGTTACCACCCTGAAAACCGCCTTGCACTCCACCATGCTAAAGCGTATATTCGAGCGTGCGCTTTAGCTAAGTAAAGTAGCCCGCCGAGAAGAGCCTCGCGAAAGGAACTCCCATGCTCGATAGAAGGTCGTTCATCCTCACCTCGCTTGCCGCGTCCGCGTTCTCCGCCAGCATGCTCGTCGGCTGCGGCGGCTCGCCCGCCGCGAGCGACGGCACCGCCACCGACGAGCCCGCGGCCGAGGCCGGCACCGGCGCCGTCGACACCGGCACGCTCATAGTTGGCTTCGACTCCTCCTACCCGCCCTACGGCTACGTCGGCGACGACGGCGAGTACACCGGCTTCGACCTCGAGCTCGCCCAGGAGGTCGCGGCTCGCAACGAGTGGGAGGTCCAGCTCGAGCCAATCGACTGGGACGCCAAGGACACCATGCTCGACAGCGGCGCGATCAACTGCATCTGGAACGGCTTCACCATGGAGGGCCGCGAGGACGACTACACCTTCTCCGAGCCGTACATGATCAACGGCCAGGTCGTCGTCGTGCGCGCCGACTCCGGCATTGCGAGCTTTGACGACCTCGCGGGCAAGGCCGTGATCACCCAGGTCGACTCCGCCGCCTACAACGTGCTGGCCGGCGAGGACGCCACGCAGGCCGAGCTTGCCGCCACCTTCGCCAGCCTCGAGACCATAGGCGACTACAACACCGCCTTCATGCAGCTCGAGTCCGGCGCCGTGGACGCCGTGGCCTGCGACCTCTCGATCGCCGCCTACCAGCTCGCCGCCAAGCCCGACGCCTACGTCCAGCTCGACGAGTTCCTCTCCGAGGAGCACTACGCCGTCGGCTTCAAGAAGGGCGACGACGCCACCGCCGACGCGGTCAACGAGACCCTGCGCGCCATGGACGAGGACGGCTTCGTCGCCGAGCTCTGCGACAAGTACGCCGCCGACGGCATCTCCTACGACAACTGGTGCCTCGCGTAGCGCCCCGACTCAGATCCTCCCCGGGATGCCTAAAAGGGGTCTGACCCCTTTTAGGCATCTCCGTATGAAGGGAACACCGTGGACCTCCTCACCATGACCGGCATGCTCGCGCAAGGCTTCCTCGTGAGCCTCCAGATCTTCGCGTTCACGCTGCTGGGATCGCTGCCGCTCGGCATGCTCGTGGCCTTCGCGCGCATGAGCCGCTTCAAGCCGCTCGCGCTTCTCGCCCGCCTATACATCTCCATCATGCGCGGCACCCCGCTCATGCTGCAGATGTTTGCCATCTACTTTGTGCCGTACTACGTCTTTGGCATTCGCCTCACCACCGACAGCAAGTGGTACGCCACGATCGTGGCCTTCATAATCAACTACGCGGCCTACTTCGCGGAGATCTACCGCTCCGGAATCCAGTCAATCCCGCGCGGCCAGCACGAGGCCGCCCAGGTCCTGGGCTACTCGCGCGCGCAGACGTTTGTGCGCATCGTACTGCCGCAGGTGGTCAAGCGCATCATGCCCTCCATGACCAACGAGGTCATCACGCTGGTCAAGGACACCTCACTCGCCTTCTCCATTGGCGTCATCGAAATGTTCACCGTGGCCAAGCAGCTCGTGGCGAGCCAGGTCTCCATGCTGCCCTTTGCCATCGCGGCCGCGTTCTACTGGATCTTCAACCTGCTCATCGACTTCGTCGCCGGGCGCATAGAGAGAAAGCTGGGCTACTACCATGACTAGCGCAAGCACCGCCGAGAAGGGCGCGCAGCCCGTCGTCTCCCTCGCACACGCGCGCAAGAGCTTCGGCGACGTGGAAGTCCTGCACGACATCTCGCTCTCCGTTGCCCCCGGCGAGGTCGTGGCCATCATCGGCCCGTCCGGCGGCGGAAAGTCCACGCTGCTGCGCTGTCTCACGCTGCTTGAGCGCCTCGACGGTGGCGACCTCTCCTACGAGGACGTCACCGTGGCCAAGGGCGGCGCGTACGGCGACAAGGGCGTCCTGGCTGCGGCGCGCGCCCGCTTTGGCCTGGTGTTCCAGAACTACAACCTGTTCCCGCACTTCTCGGTGCTGCGCAACGTGATGGACGCACCCGTGTGCGTGCAGAGGCGCGACCGCGCCGAGGCCGAGGCGGAGGCCCGGGCGCTCCTGGCCAAGATGGGCCTCTCCGGCAACGAGGACAAGGTACCCTGTCAGCTCTCCGGCGGCCAGCAGCAGCGCGCGAGCATCGCTCGCGCCCTGGCCCTGCATCCCGACATCGTCTACTTCGACGAGCCCACGAGCGCGCTCGACCCCGAGCTCACGGCCGAGGTTCTGCGCGTCATCAAGGAGCTCGCTGCCGAGAACATGACCCTTGTGATCGTGACGCACGAGATGGGCTTCGCGCGCGAGGTCGCGGACCGCGTGATCTTCATGGACGGCGGCGTCATCGTGGAGGAGGGCCCCGCCGAGCAGGTCATCGACCACCCGCGCGAAGAGCGCACCCGCGCCTTCCTCGCCCAGCGGGAGGGGTAACGAGGGCTCTAGCGAAGTTTGGGTTCACCGCGTAACGGCAGAACCGGCTACTCCGCGGACTTGAGGGCGCCGACCATGTCCACGCGGTCGAGCGCGCGGTTGGTGATGAGGTTCACCACCAGCGTAAACGCAAAGGCCATGGCGGCGGCGATCACGTACGTAAGCGGGTCCACCACCACGTCGAAGTAGAGCGACGGCATGCGCAGGATCCACGTGAGGCTGCGTGCCAGCGCATATCCCAGCGGCAGGCCCATGACCACGCCGATCCCGGTGAGAATCAAGGTCTCCGTGTCTATGTAGCGGTGGACCTCGGGCCGCTTGAAGCCCAGGACCTTGAGGGTGGCGAGCTCGCGCTCGCGCTCGGAGATGTTGGTGTTGGAGAGCGTGAAGACCACGGTGAACGAGAGCGCCGCCGCCAGCACGATCACCACGTAGACCACGGTGTTGATCAGCGTGAACGCACTGGAGAAGTCGTTCACCAACTTCTGCGTGGAGACCACGGAGAGGTAGCGGCTGTCCTGCGCGAGGCGCTCCGAGAGCGCGACCTGCTCGTCCGCGTTGCCCGTCAGGTGGGCGAGAAGCCCGTTGGGCTCGAGCTCCTCCCCAAACGCGTCCTCGTAGGCCGCCTCGGTCATGTAGAGGGTATTGCCCAGGTAGTTGAGGACGATCGCGCCCGGCGCGGCCGCTCCCTCGGCGAGCGTGGAGTCCTGCAGGCCCAGCTCGTCGCCCACCGCGACGCCCATGACCTGCTCCGCGTTCTTGGTAATGGCGACCTGTGCCTCGTCCAGGGAGACCTCCGAGCCGTCGTCGGCAGCCAGACGCACGTAGCCCTCCAGGCTCTCCCCCTCCGGCACCACCACGAGCTGCACGGTCTCCTTGTCGTCGCCGTAGCTCACCGTGAGGTTGTCTATGTAGACGCGCACAAGGTCGGAGACGCCCGCGTCGGCGACGAGCTCGTCGGCGGCGGCGTCCAGGTCGTCAGCCGAGGTCACCGCCATGAGGTCGTAGCCGATCACACCCGCGTCGCCGTACTGGCGCGGCGAGAGCGAGAGCACCGTGTCGCGAATGCCAAACCCCGTAATGAGCAGCGCCACGCAGCCCGCCACGCCAAACGTGGTCATGAAGAAGCGCTGCTTGTAGCGGAAGAGGTTGCGCGCCGTGACCTTGTTCAGGAAGCTCATGCGCCGCCAGACGGGCCCAATGTGCTCGAGGAAAATGCGCGAGCCTGCCTTGGGGGCCTTGGGCAGCATGAGGGAGGCGGGGGTCTCGCGCAGCTCGTGGCGGCAGGTGAGCGCCGTTGCGCCCACGATGCCCACCGTGAAGAGCAGAAGCGAGACCGCCGAGTACGCCACGTCAAAGCCGTAGACAAAGCCCGGCAGCGCGTACATGGTCGAGAAGATCGTGAAAATGATCGCTGGGAGCACCACAAAGCCGAGGACCGAACCCACAAGCCAGCCGAGCACGCACGCCGCCAGCGCATAGAGCACGTACTTGGAGAGAATGCGCCCGCGCCCGTAGCCGAGCGCCTTGTAAAGGCCAATGAGCCCGCGCTCCTCCTCCACCATGCGGGTCATTGTGGTGAGGCTGATCAACACCGCCACCAGGAAGAAGACGACCGGTAGCACGGTGCCGATCGCCTCGATCGAGGAGGCGTCGGAGTCCACGCTCGCGTAGCTCGAGAGGCTCGAGCGGTCCTGCACGTACCACGTGGCGTCGGGGAGGTCCTCGATCTCCTCGCGCGCGTCTGCGATCTCGGTGAGCGCGTCGTCGCGCTCCTGCTCGAAGGTGGCGCGGCCCTCGTCGAGCTCGGCCTGGCCGTCGGCAATCTCGGCGAGTGCGTCGTCAAGCTGCGCCTGAGCGTCCGCCAGCTGCGCCAGGGCGTCCGCGCGCTGGCGGTCGAGCTCGGCCTGGCCCTCGGCGAGCTGGGCGCGGCCGTCGGCGATCTGCTCGGCGCTCTGGGCAAGAAGGGCACGGGCGCTCTCGAGCTGGGCACGCCCGTCGGAAAGCTCCTGCCATCCCTGGTCGATGGCGGCCTGGCTCTCGGCGAACTGCTCCTCTGCGGTGGCCCTCACCTGCTCTGCGACCATGCTAAGCTGCGCGAGCGTGGCCGCGTCTTTAATGCGGGCGGTCGCGGAGTCCACAGCACTAAAGTCGGCAAGCTTCTCCTGGAGCGCAGCGAGGCTCTCCTTCTGGGCGAGAAGGTCGGCGTTCTCAGGCTCTTCCGCAAGCAGCGCTTCGAGCTGCCCCAGCACCCCGCCGAGCGCCTCCCCGGCACCCTGCTGCACGCCGGCAAGCTGCGCGATCGCCGTCGCAGCCGCTCCCTGGTCGGTCCCGTCCACGGAGCAGACCGCCGCCCACGCGTCGCGCAGCTGCTGACCGGCCCCGCTGAGACCGGAGTCCTCGATTCCCAGGTCAACGAGGCCACTGGCGGCGGCGTCAAGCCTCTCGGAGACGCTCTCCTGCAGCCCGGCGCACATGGCCTCGAGCTCGTCGAGAGTCATGCCGAGCTCGGGAATCTCCGTCGAGCCCAGGTTCTCCCGCGCGGCGTCGAGCTCCGCCTGGCCGTCGCGGAGCTGCTGCTCGGCGCCCGGCAGCGCGGCCTCGTACTCGGCAAGCCCGGCCTCGTACTCCGCAAGGCCCTCCTCGTACTCCGCCGCGCCGTCCTCGAGCTCGCGGCGGCTCTCGTCTATCGTGGCCTGCGCGTCGTCGAGCTGCGCCATGGCGTCCTCGCGCCGCTCGTCCAGCTCGCGCTGGCCGTCGGCCACCTCGGCGCGACCCTCGTCGAGCTCGCGCTGCGCGTCGTCGAGCTCGGCCTCGGCGTCTGCCAGCTCGTCGAGCGCCTCGGCCTCCGCCTCGTCGACCTCGTCGGTAGCGTCGGAGCGGATCTGGTCGCCACGGGCGCGCTCGCGCTCGGCGCGCGCGTCCTCCACGCTCTGGAACACCTCGTCGACGATCTCCTCGTACTCCGCCGAGTAGCAAAGCGGCGCCTCCGCGCCCTCGACCATGACGTAGGCCACGGTGTAGACGCTCGGGTCAATGACCTCGTCGTCCACCACAAAGAACGAGTACTGCGAGCCGCCGCTCGAGCGGAACGACATGGTGCCCTCGCCCGCGTTGATCTCCATGGGGTCGAGCACCGATCCCACGATTGTGTACTCGCCGCGCTCAAAGACCTCGGTCGAGCCGGAGTCCAGCGCGTCGAGCCCCTCGTCCTTCTCGCCCGCGTCGTCTGAGGCGTCCGAGGCGTCGTCCCCACGGAAGCTCACTGTGTCCCCGATCGAGAGCCCGGAGTCCTTGAGGTAGCGCTCGGTGACGGCCACCTCGCCCGCCGCCTCCGGCAGGCGCCCCTCCAGCACGAGCGGCTCGTTCAGGCCACTCGACGAGAGCGCCTTGACGTCCACCTTCTCGGAAGCCGAGCCCACCGTCGTGTAGACGGTCTCGGACCAGCCGCCCTCCGCCGCCTCCACGCCGTCGAGCGCCGCGAGCGCGGCCACGTCCTCGTCGGTGAGGCCGAGCGTGGACTGCACGCGCACGTCAAAGAGGTTCTGCTCGTCAAAGAAGCGGTCCGCCGAGTTGCGCAGGTCGACGCAGGCGGCACGCAGGCCCACGAGCATGGTCACGCCGAGCGCCGTGATCGTGGCCAGCGCCACGAAGCGCTTGAGGCTCCCGCGCACCGTGCGCGCGATCCCCTTGGCAAAGGCTGACGTGTCGCGGCGGCCGGCCATGCGCTACCACTCGATCTCCGCGATCGGCTTGGGCTCGGGGTTCACGGTCATGGAGGTGACGCGCCCGCTCTTGAAGCGGATGAGGCGATCGGCCATGTCCGCGAGCGCCGCGTTGTGCGTGACGATCACGACCGTGATCCCCTCCGCGCGGCACATGTCCTGCAGAAGCTGCAGAATCTGCTTGCCCGTCTGGTAGTCGAGGGCGCCCGTGGGCTCGTCGCAGAGCAGCAGCTTGGGGTTCTTTGCCAGGGCGCGCGCGATCGAGACGCGCTGCTGCTCGCCGCCCGAGAGCTGCGCCGGGAAGTTGGCCAGGCGCTCGGACAGCCCCACCTTGGCGAGCGTCTCCTCGGGGTCGAGCGAGTCCGGGCAGATCTGCGTGGCGAGCTCCACGTTCTCGAGCGCCGTGAGGTTGGGCACGAGGTTGTAGAACTGGAAGACAAAGCCCACGTCCGCACGGCGGTACAGCACGAGGTCGTTCTCGCCCGCGCGGCTTATGTCGCGGCCGTCCACCACCACGGTTCCCGAGGTGGCGCTGTCCATGCCACCCAAAATGTTGAGCGCCGTGGTCTTGCCAGCGCCGGACTGGCCAAGAATGACGGCGAGCTCGCCCCTCTCCACGACAAAGCTCGCCCCGTCGAGGGCGTTAATCTTGGCGCCGCCCTCACCGTAGGTGCGCACGACGTCCGTGAACTCGATGTAGGCCATCCCAGCTCCGATTGCTCGACAGCGTGTTGTCTAAACCGAAGTATACTGGTGGCGGCAGACGAGAAGAACCTGTTCTCGACAGGCGTGGACCAAGTGTCGTGCCCTTCTCGAATCCGCCACATAGCCTAAGGAGGCGCCGTGAAGAAGCAGCCGCAGGTAACCGAGCAGACGCGCGCCAATCTGCGCCAGGCATTCTGGGAGCTCTACGCGGAGCGGCCCGTCGAGAAAATCTCCGTGCGCGAGATTACCGACCGCGCCGGCTACAACCGTGCGACCTTCTACCTCTACTATCACGACGTCTATGAGCTGCTCGAGGAGATCGAGGGCACGGTGCTCGGCAACATAGAGCGCCTGGTGCAAGGCCGTCTGCTCCAGGGTGACACGCTCGACTTCTCGCAGCACATGGGTCTCATTCTGCGCCTCGCGCAGCGCTCGCGCGACTACACGCGCGTCCTTCTGGGCCCGCACGGCGACCCGGCGTTCTCCGACCGCCTCAAGGAGATCATAAGCCCGCTCGTGGACCGCTTCTTCCTGCCGGGGTCCCAGCTCGACGAGCAGGCACACGAGATTGTGCGCGAGTTCTACCTCTCGGGCATTCTCGCGATTATCCGTACCTGGACCGCCACCGACGACCCCATGCCCATAGACCAGCTCATACAGCTCGTCATGCGCATCGTGCAGTGAGCCGCGGCGTTATTTCGCCGGCCGTGTGTCACTTTGGGCCTCGCATGCGCGCCTGCGGAGAGAAGCTTTGGCTTCAGGACCCCTCCCCGACGGAGAAACACCAGTTGGCACAGCGGGATACTTCTCCTCCTGAGCGGAGCCGCCTCAGCGACCCACGCAGAAGAGCCTCAACGTGACACAGGGCCGGCAAAAAAACGCCTCTGCAGAGAAACCGCCGCTAGTTCTTGGCAAAGAAGGCGAGCGCAATGGCGCCCGGGCCGACGTGCGTGCCGATCGTGGCACCCACGGACGCGATTGGCAGGTCCTCCTCGGCGACCTTGTCCTCCCAGATGGCGCGGTTGTCCTCGAGGTACTTGCGCAGGAGCTTGTCCGAGAGGCCCGTGTAGCCCAGCAGAACCGGCATGTCGAAGTCGATTCCATGCTTCTCGACCTGCTGGTGCAGCTGGTTGCGACCGTTCTTGGAGCCGCGCGCCTTTCCGAGCATGACCACCTCGCCGTCCTCCACGCCAACGACCGGCTTGATCGAGAGGACCTCTCCAATCATGCCCACGCTCTTGGGAATGCGTCCGCCGCGGCGCAGGTACTCCAGCGTGTCGAGAAGCGCGAGCAGGCAGACGCGATCGGCGGCGGCGGCGACCTTCTCTGCCACCTCGGCGGCACCGAGGCCCTCGTCGACCAGGCGCAGCGCGTACTGAACGAGAATCGACTGGCCAATGGTCACGTTCTTGCTGTCCACCACGTGGACGCCGTCGAACTCAGAGGCGGCGGTCACGGCACTCTGGTAGGTGCCGGATAACTTGGAGGAGAGCGTGATCACCACGGCCTCGTCGCCCGCCTCGCAGATCGGGGCCAGCACCTCGTGGTAGGCGAACGGCGTGGCCTGGCTCGTCTTGGGCAGCTCGTCGCTCTCAATGAGCAGCTCGTAGAAGCGGTCGTTGGTGAGGTCGACGCCGTCGGCGTAGGTGGTGGTCCCAAAGGTAATGCCAAGCGGCACCACCGTGACGCGCGGGTCGCTCCCGCCCGGGAGGTCAATACCGGAGTCGGTGACAATGCGAACGGCCATGGTCTTCCCTTCCTTGCGCCCAGCCGGGCTCGAGCGCCGCTAGCGCCCGAAGGTCCTGAGCCTCTCGAGAATGTGGTTGAGCGAATCGTACATCTGCAGGCGCTGCCGCATGGCGAGCTCGCCGCCGGCCTCGTCGAGGACTCGGTGAATGATGTCGTCGAGCGGGCGCGCGGCCTCGCGGCCCTTCTCGGTGAGGCGAATGGGCGCGCGGTAGGTGGTATCCTCGTCGACCTCCACGAAACCGTCCTCCGCCAGGCGCGCCACGGTGCGCGACATGGCGGCACGGCTCACGTCCGCCATGCGCGCGAGCTCGGCGGCAGTGAGGCCCTCGGGGTGCTTGACGAGGTAGTAGAGACACATGACGTCCGCGCCGCGGAAGCCCAGACGGCGCGCCTCGGCGTCCTTTATGCGCTGGATCTCCTTGTTCAGGGCGCTGATTATGCCCACGAAGTCCTCGAAGCGGGTCTCCCCCACGACACCTCCCATCGCCTGCCAACGCGACAACAGTAGCGACGAAGTTGTTACCCTGTCAACATTCGACGGCCTCCGCCACGGTTCCGCCATGCCGTTCGAGCTCCCCGGTCTTCTCGCCCGCGCATTCGGGTATCTCAAAGGAAGCGAGAAAGGCAGCGCATGAACCTCTTTGAATACCTGGAAACGAGCCTTGAGCGCTTTGACGAGCGCCCGCTGGGCCCGGTGGACTCGGCCGCGCTCTCGCAGTTCTGCATGGTGCGCGGCGAGGGTGTCATACCCGCGGCGCTGTGGCGCGGCACGCCGCTCGAGCGCCTGCGCGCCTGGGTCAGCCGGCCGGCGCGCTTCTCGGACCTGCTGCAGGCGGAGCGCTTTGACGGCCTCTTCTGCGGCCTCGCCCCCGAGGGCGTCAAGCGCGAGCTGGCGGCGCTCGTGGCGAGCCCGCGCTTCCGCGACCTCGAGCTGCGCGACTACGCCTCCTGCTTCGACGAGGCGGAGCACGTGCAGTTCTCGGCGACCACCTTCGTGTGGCGCTCGCCCGCCGGTCACGACCGCGACTTTGCCTATGTGGGCTTTCGCGGCACCGACGACACCTTCACCGGCTGGCGAGAGAACTTCGACATGGCCGTGGACCCGCCGGTGCCGGCGCAGCGCATGGCGGCCGACTACCTGGCCTCCGTTGCCCGCTACCTGCCGCAGCGCCTCTACGTGGGCGGCCACTCCAAGGGCGGCAACCTCGCCACCTACGCGGCGCTGCGGGCGCCGGAGGAGGTCCGTGCGCGGATCGAGCGCGTCTTTGACCACGACGGCCCCGGCTTCAAGGCGGGCTTTCTGAGCGAGAAGGACTTCGAGGGCGTGCGCGACCTCATACACCGCACCGTTCCCGAGGAGTCCGTCGTCGGCATGCTCATGGACACGCCGGTCCCGCCGCGCGTGGTCCGCAGCTCCGCGCGCGGGGCCGAGCAGCACAGCGTCTTCACCTGGGAGGTGGACGGGGACGACTTCGCCTACGCCGACACGCTGGCGCCCTCGGCGGTGTTCACGCACGAGCTCATGGACGACTGGCTCGCGTCGCTTTCGCCCGAGGAGACGCCCCGTGTGGTGGACGCGCTCTTCCGCGCGCTCGAGGCGTCCGGCGCACCGAGCGTGGGCGCCGTGATCTTCAGCGGGCCGGACATGCCGGCGCTGATCGGGGAGGCGGCGCGGAACCTGGACCAGGAGTCGCGCGACGTGCTCACGCCGGCGCTCGGCAAGCTCGCCGCTGCCGCGGCGCGGGCCGGCGCGAAGGGGCTCTCGGAGCTGTTCTAGGGGCCGGAGGACGAGAAGAGCGGGGCGCTCGTGATGAGCCGCCCCGCCCCGATTGACTCGTGTGCGCCGTCAGTTAGTCGTCATCGCGGTCGTCGTCATCGTCCCAGTCGTCGTGGTCGTCATCGCGGTCGTCGTCATCGTCCCAGTCGTCGTGGTCGTCATCGCGGTCATCGCGGTCGTCATCCCAATCGTCCTGGACATCGTCGCGATCGTCATCCCAATCGTCGTCACGGTCATAGCGGTCGTCGTGCCAGTCATCCCACGAGTCACGGTCACTCCAGTCGTCGTTCCCGTCAATGTCCGCCTCGAGGACCTTCCCGGTCCGCGCATCGACCTCGTACTCGTACTCAACGCCACCCGAGGTGAACTCAAGCTCGTAGACACCATCGTCAAGCTCGTATTCGTGGTCGTTGAAGGAGGCCTCGTCCAGCCCGAGCTGGGAGAGCACGATGTCCTTCGCGGCGTCTATGCCAATGTAGCCACGCTCGTCGAGCTGACTCGGGGCAACGGCGAGCGCGTCAGACTCAAGACCAAAACCATTGACGGTCGTCCGGACCTCGCTCTCTATCCCGTTGAGAAACTCGTCGCCGGGGTACTCCGACCCCTGCTCGAGCTTGACGACGACGTTGCGATCATGCCCGTCAATCGTCCGGTTGAAGTGGCCCGACTCATAGATCTCCGTGACGAGCTCGGACACGACCTCACGGCATTCGCGGCCCTCGAAGCCGCTGTAGCCCGCGGCGATCCCCCTGCCTTCCTCGTTGACGCCCTCCACCTCGGTTACGAGGCCGCGCTCGTCGTACTCGATCTCGATCTCGGGATTGACGCTGAGAAGCAGGACGCCCGCGGGCTCCGCCGTCGCAATCTGCGCCGCGTCCTCCGTCGCAGTCCCCTGCTGCATGGCGTTCGGAGCTGCCCCGCACCCTCCCAGGGCTGCCACAAGGGCGGCGCCGGCGGCCGCGGTCGCGAGAATGCCCCTCATCTTCAGGCTCGTGGTCTTCATGGTGTCCTCCTTGGTGGTTGAGCCCTTTTCTTGCCTTGCAATGAGAGATTGCGCGGGGTCCTTCTCAAAACCGGGGTCGCCTCAAAACTTTTTTCTCCCGACTAGTCATCGTCGTCATCGTCCCCGCCGTCATCATCGTCATCCCAGTCGTCATCGTCCCCGTCGTCATCGTCATCCCAGTCGTCGTCATAGCTGGGGGCGGGTTGTGCGGGGGCGGGGGTGGGCGCCTCCGCCTCCGGCACGACCTGCTCCGGAGGCTCCTCAACGGGGTCCGCCTCAACAACCTCAGGCTCGGGGGCTACCGGCTGCTCCAGATGCACCTCAAGCTCAACGATGAGGCGGTCCTCCGTCGCGACGCGCCACTCCTCGTCATCGGACTCGACGCTGATCTTGATCGTCCCGCCCGGCACGAGGTAGCCCTGGTCCTTGGCCCGCAGCGCAAGGTCATCAGAGACCTCGTCAATCGGGCGCCCGTAGTACGAGAAGCCCTCGACGAGCTTCTCGCCATCCTCGTTCTCCCCCTCGATTCCAACGACTCGGTCGAAGTGGTTGACGTCGATGCCCACCTCAGGATTGATGCTCATGTGAACCGTGCCGATGGGCGTCTGCCACACCACAAAGCCACCGATGACGAGCGCGCACAGGCACGCGGCAGCGGCGAGCGCCGCAACGAGCCCGCGCCGCGCCCTTCTCGGCTTTGCCTGCTCGAACGAAAGCGCCTCGGCCTCGAGCATCACCACGTCGTCGAGCCTCTGCCCCACCTCGTAGCCGAGGTTGGGCACGCGGACGAACCTTCCCTGCTCGTCCAAGACCACGGCATAGGCAGGGTGGCATTCCATGACGAGATAGCTCATCGCGCGTCACCCCCCGAAGGCACAATCTTCCTCAGGTGCCCGCGAATGATCTCGAAGCCGTTCGTGAAGGCGAGAAGAACGGCGACGAGGTAGCGACGGTGACGCTCGATCGTCTTTCTCTCCACGCCCGACCCGCGCGCGAGCTCGGAGACCGGCAGCTTCCCCGTCTCGACCAAACGCTCGAGAAGCTCCGGGTTACGACGCGCGAACCCGAGCACGCGCTGGCACGCCTCGAGCGTTCGCCCCTGTTTGGGGCAGTTCTCGGACACGTCGAGAAACGTCAGGCCGAAGGAGGCGAGCTCAGCCCCAAACCGGACAATCTCGCTCCGAGAGGCTTCCCGCGTCTGACGCTCTTCGATTTCGTCGCGCCCTGAGGCGACGGTCTCCACCAGCGGACGATCGTCCTCGTCGTCGCCGGTCTGCCGCCCCTCGTCAAGAGACACGACGTCGGCGTGACGGCGCTCCTTGCGAACGAAGTCAATGAGGCGGTTGCGAATGCTCGTCGCAGCAAGTGGGAGGAACGCGCCGCGCACGCGATCATACGAGAGCACCGCCTCATGGAATGCGTACATGGCAATCCCCAGCTCGTCGTCTCTGCCCGGCTGCGGCGACCGCCCCATGAACTTGGCAGTCTCCGCCTTAATGAACGGGAGGTAGTCGCGCACCAGGTCGTCTGCGCAGCGAGGATCCCGCTTTGCAGCAAGGACCCGAGCCACCAGATCCCTGTCCCGTTTCATCCCGCCCCCATGTGAAAGAATGCGCACAACGTTTCCCGGTTCCGGGGTCGCGTCGAGGATTGTCCGAATAATTTAGGTTACCGACCGACGGTGCCCCGAATGTAAGCCACGCGTAAGGACCGGCGAGAGGCACACCGCCCCGCGGAAGGCGCACAATGGGGGGGCGAGAAGAACCGTCCGCTCGGGGAGGCGCGTATGCCCACGCCGCTCGACATACTGCGCGAGACCTTTGGCTACGAGGCGTTCCGCCCGCACCAGGCCGAGATCGTGGACGCCGCCCTGGCCGGGCGCGACGTCCTGGCCGTCATGCCCACCTCGGCAGGCAAGTCGATCTGCTACCAGGTGCCGGCACTTGCGCTCGACGGCCTCACGATTGTGGTCTCCCCGCTGATCTCCCTCATGACGGACCAGGTGGGCGCGCTGCTGCAGATGGGCGTGGCGGCGAGCTTCCTCAACTCAACGCTTGGAGCGGCCGAGCGTGCCGAGGTGCTGCGCGGCGTCGCCACCGGCTCGCTGCGCCTGGTCTATGTGGCGCCCGAACGCCTTGACGACCCCGCCTTTGTGGAGACGGCGGCTGCGCGCGGCGTGAGCCTGCTCGCCGTGGACGAGGCCCACTGCATATCCCAGTGGGGCAACGACTTCAGGCCGAGCTACCAGCGAATTGTTGACTTTCTTGCGACGCTGGGAGCGCGGCCGCCGGTCATGGCGCTTACGGCCACCGCCACCCACGCGGTGCGCCGCGACATACGCGAGGCGCTCGCGCTGCGCGACCCGCTCGTCGTTCTTGCCAGCTTTGACCGTCCCAACATGTTCTTCTCCGTGGAGCGCCCACGTGGGCGTGCCGAGAAGAACCGCATGCTCGTGGCCTTCTGTCGCGAGCGGGCCGAGCGCTCGGGGATCGTCTACTGCTCGAGCCGGCGCGCGGTCGAGGAGGTCTGCGAGCTGCTGCGCGACGAGGGCCTGGCCGCCACGCGCTACCACGCGGGGCTGCCGGGCGGCGAGCGCGAACGCAGCCAGAGCGACTTCCTCTACGACCGCGCCCGCGTGATGGTGGCGACCAACGCCTTTGGCATGGGAATCGACAAGTCCAACGTGAGCTACGTGGTCCATTACAACCTGCCGCTCTCGCTGGAGAACTACTACCAGGAGGCGGGTCGCGCCGGCCGCGACGGCACGCGCGCCGAGTGCCTTCTGCTCTACTCCCCCGGCGACGTCCACACCGCCGAGTTCCTGCTCTCCCGCAGCGAGCCGCGCGAGGACCTCACGGAGGAGCAGCGCGCGGTCCTGGCCGAGCGCGACGCCGGACGCCTGCGGCACATGGTCTTCTACGCCACCACCACCGAGTGCCTGCGCGCCCACATTCTGCGCTACTTTGGCGAGGAGGCGCCCGCGTACTGCGGGAGCTGCGGCAACTGCCTGACCGACTACGACGAGACCGACGCCACCGAGGACGCCCTCAAGGTCGTGAGCTGCGTGGCGCGCATTGCCCAGCGCGGGCGCAGCGCCGGTGCCAGCATGGTCGTGGACGTGCTGCGCGGCTCGCGCGCGGAGCGGGTGCGGCAGCGCGGCTTTGACACGCTCTCCACCTACGGAATCATGGCGGACGCGCCCGCGGCGCACGTGCGCGCGGTCCTGGACGAGCTGGTCTTCCGCGGCGTGCTCGCGCGCACGGGCGGCGACTACCCCACGGTCACACTCACCGCGAGATCGGGCGCGTTCCTGCGGCGCGAGGCGCCCTGGGACGAGCCGTTTGTTCTCAAGGTGGCGCGCGGCAAGCCCAAGGCAGAGCGCGCGACCACGGCGCCGAGCAAGAGCCGCGCCGCAGCCGACGTCTCCGAGCTGGACGCCGCCGGCCAGGAGCTCTACGCGCGCCTGGCCTCCCTGCGCGGCGCGCTCGCGCGCGAGCAGAACGTCCCAGCCTACATAGTCTTTTCCAATGCGACGCTGGTAGACATGTGCGCCAAGCGACCGCGCACCCGCGAGGAGTTCCTCGGCGTCTCCGGCGTGGGCGCAAAGAAGGCAGAGCTCTACGCCGACGCATTCCTCGCCGAAATCGCCCGGTGAGACAAAAGGGACAGGTTCATTTGTCTCACGGATCCCGAAATGGGCGCAGAGGCGTTTTTTCCCTGCCGCTGTGTCACTTTTTCCCTCTGGTGCGTGAGTTATCGCGTCCCCTCGCAGGCTCGCACGCTTTTGGACAGCTTTCAACTGGTCTTTTGCGAATAAGCGAACGGCTTGGACATGAAGCAGCTCCTCCAAGCCGCGCAGACGACGGGAAAAGTGACACCGGACCGTTCGATTTCCGCCTTAGAGTTCCACAGTGTGGAGCGGCTTGTAACGGGCGCCGTCGGGCTCGAGGATGCTATGGAAGAGCGTGACGTCGCGCGCCTCGTCGGGCAGCGGGAAGGCCAGCTCACCCAGCTCGCCGCGGGGCACGCGGACGCGGCGCGCGAGCGTGACGTGCGGCAGGAAGTCCCTCGCGTCATACGTCAGACCGCGCGCCGCAAGCTCCTCGCGCATGCGCCGGGCGAGGAGCCCCAGCCCCTCGGAGCGCCGAATGCCCAGCCAGAGCGTGGCGGCGCGGCCGCGGCCGAACGTGCCGAGCCCCTCCGCCGCCAACTCTATCGGGCCCACGCCGGCGCGCGCCGCCTCGAGCGCGTCCATGGCAGCGCGCGCCCCGGCCTCGTCCACCTCGCCGAGGAACGCCAGCGTGAGGTGGTGGTTCCCCTCCGTCACAAAGCGCCCCTCGCAGACGGCGGCCAGCCGCCGCGACAGCGCGGTGACCTCGTCCGCAAACGCCTCCGGCAGCTCCAGCGCGACGAACGCCCGCATGGCTCCTCCTCGAATTTGTCCTACCCCTCCGCTATGATGGTTCCATCATAGAACAAACGTTTGGAATCGGGGGCATAGACGGGACATGGACCGTGCCTACCTCTGCATAGACCTCAAGTGCTTCTACGCCTCGGTGGAGTGCGTGGACCGCGGGCACGACCCCTTTGAGCACCGGCTTGTGGTGGCCGACCCCTCGCGCGGCCGCAAGACCATATGCCTTGCGATTTCGCCGGCCATGAAGGCGCTCGGCGTGCGCAACCGCTGCCGCGTCTTTGAGATTCCGGACGGGATCGACTACGAGATGGCCCGGCCGCGCATGCGGCGCTACATGGAGGTCTCCGCGGACATATACGCCCGCTACCTGCGGTACTTCTCGCCAGAGGACATTCACGTCTACTCGGTGGACGAGGTGTTCATTGACGTGACACCCTACCTTGCGCTCTACGGCAAGACGCCGCGCGAGCTGGCCGTAGAGCTCATTGACATGGTCCGCCGCGAGACCGGCATCTGCGCCACGGCCGGAATTGGCACGAACCTTTTTCTGGCCAAGGTGGCGCTGGACGTCACGGCCAAGCACGCGCCCGACAACATTGGCGAGCTGGACGAGGAGCGCTACAAGTGCCTGATCTGGCCCCACCGGCCGATCACGGACATTTGGGGCATCGGCCCCGGCATTGCGCGACGCCTGGCGGAGATGGGCGCGCACGACATGGGCGGCGTGGCGCTTCTGCCCGAGCGTGCCCTCTACGACGAGTTCGGCGTCAACGCGGAGCCGCTGATCGACCACGCGTGGGGCGTCGAGCCCTGCACCATGGCAGAGATTCATGCCTACCGACCCAAGGCCCACTCCACGGGCTCGGGCCAGGTCCTCATGCGCGACTACAGCTTTGAGGAGGCGCGCGTGGTCCTGCGCGAGATGGTGGACAACCTCGCGCTCGAGCTCGTGGACAAGGGGCTGGTCTGCGGGCACGTCTCGCTCTTCGTGGGCTACGCGCACGAGCGGGGCGCGGCGGGCGAGAAGGACGCGGCCCCGCAGACCTTCACGGGCGAGCACGGCACGCGCGTGGTGGGACGGCGCGGCGAGGGAGCCAACGCCTCGCGCAAGCTCGCCGAGGCCACGAGCTCGCGACGGGAGCTCACCGCCGCGTTTCTCGCGCTCTACGAGGAGATCGTCGACCCCAACCGGGCGGTGCGCCGCGTCAACATTGCCGTGGGCGAGCTCGTGCCGGAGGAGTACGCGGAGCTCACGCTCTTCTCGGACCCCGCTGCGGACACGGCCGAGAAGAGCCTCGCGCGCGCCGAAATGGCCGTGAAGCGACGCTTTGGCAAGAACGCGCTGCTGCGCGGGACCAGCTACCGCCCCGCCGCGACCGGGCGCGAGCGCAACGAGCAGGTGGGAGGACACCATGAGTAGGGTCGAGGGGCCGCGCCGCCACGCCGACCGCGCGGCGCAGTTCATGCCGTTCGCCGCGCTCACCGGCTACTACGACCTCGTGCGGGAACGCGAGCGTGTGGTCGAGCCGCGACGCGAGCCCTCCGAGGAGGAGGCAGCGCGAATCTCCGCCGAGCTCGCCGCCGTGCGCAAGGGCCAGCTCGTCCGCGTGACGCACTACGAGCGCGACGCCTACGTCACGACCGAGGGAATCGTGACCCGCGTGGACCCCGTGGCCCGAGAGCTCACGGTCGTCCGCCGCCGCATCCCCTTCGACGACGTCTGGCGCGTGGAGCCACTCGCCTAGCTCTGGCGGTAGTGGGCGAAGAAGTCGGCGAGGTCGGTCATGGCCTCGCGCAGGACACCCATGCGCGGCAGGTAGACAATGCGGAAGTGGTCGGGCTCCGGCCAGTTGAAGCCACCGCCGCGCGTGATCAGAATGTGCTTCTCGTGCAGCAGGTCCAGGGCAAACTGCTCGTCGTCGGTGATGTTGAACTTCTTCACGTCGATCTTGGGGAAGATGTAGAACGCGGCCTTGGGCTTCACGGCCGTGATGCCGTCGATGTCGTTGAGCGCCTCGTAGACAAAGTTGCGCTGGTCGTAGATGCGTCCACCCGGCTCGACGTAGCGCTCCACGCTCTGGTAGCCACCGAGCGCCGTCTGGACGATGGACTGGGCGGGCACGTTGGAGCACAGGCGCATGTTGGAGAGCATGTTAATGCCGTAAATAAAGTCGCTCATGCAGCGCTTGTTGCCCGAGAGGATCATCCAGCCGATTCGGTAGCCGGCGACCATGTGGCTCTTGGAGAGGCCGGAGAACGTGACGCACGGCAGGTCGGGCGCGAGCGAGGCAATGGAGACGTGCTCGTGGCCGTCCATGCACAGGCGGTCGTAGATCTCGTCCGAGAAGATCATGAGCTGGTGGCGCCGTGCGATCTCCACGATCTGCTCGAGCACCTCGCGCGGGTAGACGGCGCCGGTGGGGTTGTTGGGGTTGATGATCACGATCGCCTTGGTGTTGCTCGTGACCTTGGCCTCCATGTCAGCGAGGTCGGGCGTCCACTCGGCCTGCTCGTCGCAGAGGTAGTGCACCGCCGTGCCGCCCGCGAGCGTGGCGCACGCGGTCCACAGCGGGTAGTCCGGACTCGGAATGAGGATCTCGTCGCCGGTGTTGAGCAGGACGTTCATGCAGAGCTGAATGAGCTCGGAGACGCCGTTGCCGGTGTAGATACCGTCCATGCTCACGTTGGGCAGGTGCTTGAGCTGCGCGTACTGCATGATCGCCTTGCGGGCCGAGAAGAGGCCGCGGCTGTCCGAATAGCCCTCGCAGTCGGGCAGCTGCTGGCGCATGTCGTGAACGACCTCGTCGGGCGTGCGGAAGCCAAACGGCGCGGGGTTGCCAATGTTGAGCTTGAGAATGCGGACGCCCTCGTCCTCCATGCGGGCCGCCTCGTCGGCGACGGGACCGCGGACGTCGTAGAGAACGTTGTCGAGCTTGGTGGACTTCTTGAACTCGCGCATGGTCGCGCTCCTTTGCGTTGTGGCGGAAATGGGCTGGGTCGCGGTCTCAGGCCGCGCGGCGACTCGTGTGCCCTCCCCCGTGGCCAGCCAGGACGCGTCCACGTCGAGAAGGTCGGCGAGCAGGCGCACAACGTTCGCACGCGGGACGACCTTGCCGCTCACATACTGGCTGACCTGGCTTTTTCCGAGCTTCTCGCCGCGCGCTGCGGCAGCATGTACGAGATCCGCCTGCTTGAAGCCCTGCTCGGCCATGGCCGTGGCGAGCCGCTCCGCAAAGGTCTCGTGAGACATGGCACCTCCCGTTGGTTCAATTAGGAGCTCAAATTGAACTTATTGCATCTGAGTTCAATTTGAACCACTGTACCACAGCGCAAAATTGAACCATACGAGAAACACAAAAAGGCCCTCCGCGTGGCACGGAGGGCCGAGAAAAACCTATGGGCGCAGCTTACGCGTACACGTCAATCCCAACCATCGTGACGTTACCAAAGTCGTCGCCGCCCATGAGGCTGACCTGGGCATAGCCGTCGTTACCCATGAACGTGATCGAATCCGAGTCGACAAACAGGACGTCACCGAAGTAGTCCGCCGTATCTCCCGCGTCCTCGGGCAGGCCAAACTCGCTGAGGGCACTCGAGAGAATGTCGTCGTCACTGGCGGAGACCCTCTCCCCCACCGGGAGCCCCATGGAGTCAAAGATCGCGCTGGCCGCAGTGGCGAAGTCCGGCGCCTCGACCGGCGACCTGAACTCGACCGTCACACCAGTGACCTTGGCGTCTTCCGCCAAGTCGTCAAGCGAGGCGACCACGTCGTCGGCATAGCCGTCCTCGTCCCACGTGACCGGTGTCGAGCCGAGCTCAACCTGCACGGAGACCTCGAACTCGTCGTCCGTGCTCTCGATCGGCACGGCGCCGGAATACGCACCGGCAAAGGTTATGCTCGCGTAGGGCTCCATGTACTCGCTGCCGTCGCTCGCCCAGGACCCGCTGAGCTCGAGGCCGCTGCTCTGCAGGAAGTCCTCGACCTCGGACGGGGTGCCCTCGTAGCACGCGAGGTCAAAAATAGTGCCCGTGAGGTCGCCGCCCGCGACGGCGCCGGAGCCGGAGTCGGAACCGTCCGCGCCGCCAAGCCCCTCGCCAAAGCCCTCGATCTGCGCGCCGTCACCGGAAGAATCCTCGATCGCGACGGACCCACGCCCCTCGTCGCCGGAGGACGTGCCGGTCATGGAGACGACAACCGTCACGAGAAGCGCAATGACCGCAAGCGCGCCCACCACGATTCCCACGATCGCGCCGGTCCCGAGCGACTTCTTCGTCTTGCCGCTCTCCTGGACGGGCCCCTGTGCGGAGTAGTCCGGCCAGTTCTGGGGCGGCTCCTCGACGGTAATGGGAGGGGCGGGAATGTCGGAGTTCGGCTCAGGCGCGGGCGCGGGGGCCGGCGCGGGT
>CASEQJ010000030.1 GCA_949290055.1 uncultured Olsenella sp.
CGCCTCGACGCGACCGACGAGGAGTGCGTCGCCGCCGCGCGCCTTGCCGGCGCCGACGACTTCGTGCGGCGCCTGCCCGAGGGCTACGACACCATGCTGACCGACAACGGCTCCAACCTGAGCCAGGGCCAGCGCCAGCTGCTCTCGATCGCGCGCGCGGCGGTTGCCGACCCGCCGGTCATGGTGCTCGACGAGGCCACGAGCTCGATCGACACGCGCACCGAGGCAATCGTGCAGCGCGGCATGGACGCGCTCATGACCGGGCGCACGACGTTCGTCATTGCGCACCGGCTCTCCACGGTCCGCAACTCCGATGTCATTATCGTGCTCGACCACGGCCGCATAATCGAGCGCGGCACGCACGACGAGCTGATCGCCCAGAAGGGCACATACTACCAGCTCTACACGGGCGCGTTCGAGCTCGAGTAGCCGCCGTCGACACCGACGAACCCGGGCCCGTCCCGGCGTTCCTGCGGGAAGTGCGCTGCGCGGAACTTCCCTCCGGAACGTCGGGCGCGGGTCGCTTTTGTTGGCTGGCCCGACGAGATACGTCGTCCTTGTCGGCGGGGCTTCTAGGAATTGCGGGGGTTGTCGGCGAGCAATCTGGGAATCGCGGGGGTTGTTGTACGATTTTGGAGTCGCTTTGGGCAAGATTCCGGATTCCTAGACAAACTTCGGACAATGCCCTCGTTTCCTAGAGCCGTTCATGACAAGGGCGACTTTTTCTAGACCGGTGCGGAGCAAGGGCGCGTTTTTCTAGACGTCCCTATGACAAGGGCAGCAATTCCTAGATCGTCCCTCTCGCCCGGCGAGAAGGACGCGCAGGGCGAAGACGCGCCGCGCCAGCAAAAGCCACGAGTTCTTGACCCCTTCGGCGAACGGTGGCTCCTCCCGCGACGGGCGTGCTCAATAGTGCGACGGTGCCACGTCAATACACCGCCCGGCTCACACGAAGTAGCTGGGGAGACGTCCTCTCGTGCAAGCCAGCTGAAAGCGTGGTGCCAGCTTCGAGAACAGCTGTTTCGCGGGCAGCGCGCTTCCCCGTCTCGACCGCGGTAGGGTGTTCCCATGCCGACTCTTCTCTCACATACCACCGCGCTCGAGGTCCTCAGGAGCGTCACGCTGAAGCGGGCGCTCGAGCGTGGCGAGCGTGCGAGCGCGCCGCTGCCCGAACGCTCGCCCAGCAGGGCGGAGATTGGAGCGGTCCTCGAACGGTTCCCCCGGCTCACGCTACCCATTCACGTGTGCGCGACGCGCCAGGGGCACGTCGTCTCCCCGCAGCTCGCGCGCGTGCACCGCTCGCGCGTGGCCCTGCCCGCCGGGTCCACGATCAGGCTTACCGACGAGGTCTTCTGCTCCTCGCCCGAGCACCTCGTCGTCCAGATGGCGCCGACGCTCACGCGCCTGGAGCTCGTCTTTCTTCTCGGCGAGCTTCTGGGCACCTATGCCATAGCGCCGGAGCACGAGGACGGAATGTTCAAGCGTCGGGTGCCACTCACGACCCGTGAGCGCATTCTCGCCCACCTCGACGCTCTCGGTCCCGTCCCCGGGACGGCGCAGGTACGCTCCGCACTCGGCATGGCCTGCGAGCGCTCTGCCTCCCCCTATGAGACGCGCCTCTCCATGCGCCTCGGGCTCAAGCCGTCGCTCGGAGGCTACCACCTGCGAGTCCTTTCCATGAACGCCCCGATCGAGGTCGTGCGCATAAAGGCCGCGCTCGGAACGGGCATCAGAAAGCCGGACGTTCTGCTCGGTGCCGCAAGCGTGCACGCCCCCTTCTCGGGGGTCTCGTTCGACTACAACGGCGGGCTCCACAAGACCCCCGAGGGGTTCGAGCGCGACGCGCGGCGCCAGAACGAGATGCTTGCGGTGGACTTCAAAAACTACGTGCTCACCAAGAGCCTCTATGACGACCTCGACTACATGGACGGCATCGTCGCGCGGGCGCGGAAGGACCTCGGCATGAGCGCTCCGCACCTCACCCGCGACGAGGCGGCGCGCAGACGGGCGAGACGAGCGTGGCTGCATGACGAGCTCGAGCTCATAGACGGCGTCAACTGGAACGGACGGGAGCGGGAGCAACGCGCTGCGGCTGGGGCCCCGGAAGAGCAGCCGACCTTCGAGCCGGTGCCCGTCGAGGCATACGGCCTCGACTAGCGCGGGCCCGCCCCGCGCTGCGTTCTAGGCTTTTCGGCCCTTGTCCGCGGGCGTTCTAGGATTTGCCGCCCTTGTTCGCACGGCGTCTAGGATTTTCGGCCCTTGTCCGCGGGCGTTCTAGGATTTGCCGCCCTTGTTCGCACGGCGTCTAGGAATCTCTGACCTTGTCGCCCGGCGATCCAAAAATCGCCGCTCTTATCGCCTGCTTTTCTAAAGAACGCCGCCCTTACGCGCACCAGGACGTGCAAGGGCGGACAAGGACGGCGATTTCTAGAACGAGCCGGGACAAGGGCGGGAATTCTTAGAATGCGTCAGGACAACGGCGGCGATTCCTAGAGCGCAGCGCGGAACGGAATCACTACCGCTCGATCGGGCGCATCGAGACGCCCTCGACGACAAGGCTCGCGCCGCCGACAATGAGGTATGCCGCCACCACGTAGCCGAGCACCACGCCCGAGAACGCGGGCATGAGCAGGAAGGCGACGCCGCAGACAATGTTGAGGACGCCCGTCACCGTAGCCAGACCGGAGTCGGGAAGGCCGAAGTAGCGCAGGCGACGCGCGTAGGTTATGCGCTCGGCACCGGCGATTATGAACAGAAACGCCAGGAGGAACACGATCGTCCCAGCCGTGAGATAAGCGGGGAGCACGAGCAGCATAATGCCGAGAAGGGCGTTGAGCACGCCCATGACGAGCATGGTCGGGCTACGGAAGAGCTCCGGGGTGTGCACGTAGGACGCGACCTGGCCAAGGCCGCCGACGATAAGCGCGGCCGCAACGAACCCCTGAATGAGCGCATAGACGCTCATGGGCGCCGCCGCGCTCGCCACGCCCGCGACAACGAGCAGCACGCCGATCGCAATGGTCCACACACGCGCGTGACGAACGCCTGCGTTCCAGCGCTCGACGAAGTCGCCCACGTGATCGAAGTCAGAGTTGAAATGCTCCATGAGGTTCCCTTCAACGAAAAACGGCCCGGACGGTTCCGGGCCGGCTCTACCTCTCTTCTGCCCAAAGCGCGAGACGAGAACCCGGGCTTTCAGGAACGGGAAAACCCTCACATGAGCGCCACATCGCTGCCGGCAACCTGAGGGGCGCGCCGTCCTTCTCGTCCGCCATGTCCTTCTCGACCGCGCCGTCCTTCTCGACTTCCTTGTTTTGGGGCAAAAGATTGATGCCTCGTGCTCCGCCGAGAACGGTTTTGCGCTCGAACGCCGCACAACCTTGGATTGTGGGCAACTTCTCTTATGCAAAACCCTCGCTCGGAGGTCACCACATAAAAGATGTTGCCCAAAACATGAAGAAGAGCCCTCTGGAACGGCTTCTCGCGCGCACGCAAAGCGCCGAAACCCAAAACATGGCAAACCCGGGCAAACAGAGCGGGGCGAGAAGAACGCCCTCCCCTAGCGCCTCCTGCGACGGTGGTTCTCGCGGATGATGTCGACGGCAACCCACACGCCGAGCACGAACGCGGCAAGGTAGCCGAGGAACCCAATGATCGGGATTCCAAAAATGACCGGCTGAATGCGGGCGTAGTAGACGACGGAGGAGCCTATGAACAGGCCCGCAACGATCACGCTCATGGTGAGGCGGTTGGCAATGCGCGAGAGGTCCTCGAGCGGGTCGGCCGTGCCGGCCAGGTCCAAATTCACGCGCAGCTGCCCGCGCGTGAGCATGCGCATGGCAAGGCCGGCGTCGCTCGCGGCGCTGAGCAGGCCGTGCGTGGCCGCGACGGACTCGCGCGCCAGCCGGCCCGACTCGCGGCGCGCAAGCTCGCCCACGCTGCCGTGCGCGCGAAGGTGCGCGTCTATGATCTCGACGATCGAGGTGTCGGGCAGCAGGGCGTGCACCGTGCCCTCAAGCGTGACGAGCGAGCGGGCCAGCATGGTGACGGAGCTCGGCAGCTCTATGCCGTCCTTCTGCGCCATGGAGATCAGCGAGTTCAGAAACGCGCCCACGTCCAGGTCCGAGAGGTCGGCCAGGCCGTAGTCGGCGACGATGGCGTCGAGGTCGGCGAGCAGGTGCGCCTTGTCCACCTCGGAGGTATCAGAGACCGAGAAGCGCATGAGGCCGTCGGCAAGCCCCGGGGAGTCGCAGCGCGCGACGGCGCTCACCATGTCGCTCATGGCCGAGCGGTCGTGACTGGAGAGACGGCCCATGATTCCAAGGTCGAGGTAGACGATCTTCCCGTCCACGATCACGAGGTTGCCCGGGTGGGGGTCGGCGTGGAAGAAGCCGTCGTCAAGCATCTGCGTCGTGTAGTTGTCCGCCAGCTTGGTGCCGATCTCGCGAAGGTCGTATCCCTCCGCAACCAGACGCGCGGTGTCGTTGATCGCAATGCCCTCGACGTAGTCCATGACCACAACGTGCTTGGTACACAGCGACGGGTAGGGCTTGGGGCAGTCGACGAAGGCGCAGCCGGCGTTGTTGCGCCTGAACTCCTCGAGGCTGCGCGCCTCGACGAGGAAGTCGGTCTCCTCGCGAAAGCTCTGCCAGAGCTCGTCCACCACGGACTGCAGATCCAGGAACTGCTCGTCACCCATGAAGCGCATGGCGTAACGCGCGAGCGAGCGCATGATCGAAATGTCCTGCGCCATGATCTCCTGGACGTGGGGGCGCTGAATCTTCACGGCCACGAGCTCGCCCGTCACGAGACGGGCCTTGTGAACCTGCGCGACCGAGGCCGACCCCAGGGGACAGTCGTCTATCGCGTCGAATATCTCCTCGATCGGCCGGTCGTACTCGGCGCGCAGCGCGGCGAGCACCGTGTCCCGGTCCATGGGCTCGACGGCCGTGCGCAGCCGGGAGAGCTCGCGGGTGAAGCTCTCCGGCAGGATCTCGGAGCGCATGGAGAGAATCTGGCCCGCCTTCACGAAGGTCGGGCCCAGCTCCTCGAGCATGCGCCGCAGGCTCTTGGGCGTGAGGCCGTGGAAAATGTCGTAGCGGCGCACGATCTGGAGCATCTCGCCAATCCGGGCGAGCCTCGTGCCCCGCGTCAGCGCGACCTCGTCGTCGCTGCGACCGCCAAACAGTCCGATCGTCTGGCGCTCGCCCGCGAGCGACTCACGGCTCACGCGCTCGTACCAGGCGTCAAGCAGCTCCTGGGCCGACCGCGCTGCCCGCGCGGAGACCTCCTCCGGCGTGGGCGCGCCCTCCGTCGGCTGTTCGTCTTCCCTGTCCTGCGCCACGTCGCTCCTACTCGGCGTCGTCCGCGCCCTCGTCGGCGTCCTCGACGTCCACCTTCACGGCGGCGGCGTCGAGCTCCGCGGACATCGCGGCGACCTTCTCCGCAAACGCCGCGCGCTCCTCGGCCGTCATGGACGAGAGACGGGCGCGCAGCGCGGTGTCGGAGGTGTTCTCAACGACCTCCTTGACCTTGTGGGAAAGCTCCTGGTTGAGCGTCTTGCCCTGCTCGACCGTCAGCTCGCCCTTCTTCACGAACTCCTCGACGACCTCCTGGGTCTTCTCGGCACCCGTGGCCACGGCACCCACGCCGGCAAGAAACATCTTCCGCAGGCCCTCGGTCAGGTCAAAGTCAGCCATGTCCGCTCCCTTCGTCCCTTCGGGCGCGTCGCGCCCCCTTCATGCTCACTCTTCTACCCGTAACGCGGCGCGACTACTCGCCGGACGGGTCGGGCGAAGCGGCGGGCGCACGCTAGCCGAGAAGAACGCGTCCAAGCTCCTCCACCGTGTCCGCGCAGGCGCAGGCACCGGCTCCCATGAGCTCCTCGACGGTCCCGGTCCCGCCGTAGGTGACGCCGACGCAGGGAATCCCGCACGCCGCTGCCGCCTCGACGTCGTGGTGACGGTCACCGACCATGACGGCGTCGCCCTCCGTGAGACCGAGCTCGCGCACGACGCGCCGTATGACCGCGACCTTGTCGCCCTCCGCGTCGCTCGTCTTGCCGAGCGCCCGGTCAAAGAGGTCCGTGACGGCGTTGTCCGCGAGCGCGCGCTCCACCATGCGCATCTGCTTTGACGACGCGACCGCGGTGAGGCGCCCCGCGGCGCGCAGGCGGGCGAGAAGGTCGGCGATACCGTCGAAGAGCGGCCACGCCGACGCGCCGATGTTGCGGTAGATGGCGCGATACTCGGCCGTGATCTGGGCGGCCTCCTCCTCCGAGAACCCGTAGACGAGCGAGTAGGCCTGCGGGAAGGGCGGCCCCACGAGGCGCGTGAGGTCCCCCATCCCCTCGTCGGTGAGCCCATGCTGGGCAAGGACCGTGCGCGCCGTGGACACAATGCTCGGCACCGTGTTCGCCAGCGTGCCGTCAAAGTCAAAGATCACGAGCCGCCTGCCCGTGACGTCTGCTGCTGCCATGCGCTCCCCCTTCCGAGAACGACCTTCAGGGTAGCATGTGCGCGCGCGTTTCTCGCCCGCGTCCTTCTCGCCCGCGCGTGAATGTCCGCAAAAGCATGGTTTTGGGTTTCAGGGCGTCGCGCGCTCGCCGGGGCGACGGAATCAGGGCCTTCTCGCGTGTTTTGGGGCAAACGATTGATACGAGACCGCCGAGAAGAACCTCTCGACGGCCGTTTTGCCACCCCTGACAAGGTATTGGGCAACATCCCTTATGCAAAGTCGACACAAAGTCGACACCCGCATCAATCCTTTGCCCCAAAACACGAAGGAAGGGCGAGGCAGACGGCAAGCGGCAAACGCGCGGCCGGGCTTGTCTCCGGGCGGGGTATGATGGGGCCACGCAACAGAACGGAGACCCCATGCACGTTGAGCCCATAACCTGCTACCGGCCGCGCCCCGAGCGCGCCGCCGAGTTCGCCGCTCCGCCCTACGACGTGTTCGACCGCGCGGGGGCCGCCGCCTACGTCGCCGCGCACCCGAACTCGTTTCTCGCCATAGACCGGCCGGAGACGGGCTTCGCCCCCGACCAGGACATGTACGCCGACGAGGTCTACGCCCACGCGCACGACCTGCTCGCCTCCCGCGTGAGCGACGGCACGCTCCTGCGCGACGGCACGCAGTGCTTCTACCTCTGGCGCCTGCGCGACGGCGACCACGTACAAACCGGCATCGTCGCCGCCTTCGCCGTCGACGACTACACCAACGGCGTCATCCGTCGCCACGAGCTGACGCGCCCGTCCAAGGTGGAGGACCGCGCGCGCCACATAGCGGCGACCGGCTGCCAGACGAGCCCGGTCCTGCTCGCCTACCGCGATAACCCGGTGCTCGAGGCGCTCGTCGAGGCGGCCACGGCGGCCGACCCCCTCTACGAGCTCGCCGACGGCGCCGGCGTGCGCCACACGATCTGGCGCGTCGCCCGACCGGCGGCGGTTGAGTCGCTGCGGCTCATGCTCGCGTATGTGGAGCGCGTCTACATTGCCGACGGACACCACCGCGCGGCGGCCGCGGAGCTCGCGTGCCGCGAGGCCCGCACCTCCGCGGGAGAGCGCTGCACCGGGAGCGAGGCCTACAACTACTTCCTCGGCGCGCTCTTCCCGGCGAGCCAGCTCGGCGTGCGCCCCTACGATCGCCTCGTCGCCGACACCGGCGGCCTCACCGAGGACGAGCTCGTGAGCTCGCTCGAGGCCCGCGGCGTCGCCGTCGGCGCGCGCGGCGAGCGGCCCGTGCGCCCGACGAAACCCGGGCGCATAGGCATGCGAGCCTTCGGCGCCTGGCGCGAGCTCGCGTTTGAGGGCCCGCTGCCCGACGACCCCGCGGGGTCGCTCGACGTCTCGCTGCTGCAGGAGCGCGTGCTCGGTCCCGTTCTCGGCGTGGGCGACCCCGCGCGTGACGCCAGGATCTCGTTCCTCGGCGACGCGGACGCGGCGGAGCTCGAGCGTCGAGCGGACGCGGGCGGCGTCGCCTTCGCCCTCTGCCCCACCTCCGTCGAGCAGCTCATGGCGGTCGCCGACGCCGGGCTCACCATGCCGCCCAAGTCCACGTGGTTCGCGCCTAAGCTTCTGAGCGGCCTCTTCGTTCGGCGCATAAGCCACCGCGAGTCCGTCATTGACGGTGCGCGGCACGCGATAGAGGGGAATAAGTAAGGAAGGCGAGAAGAACGCAAGGTCGAGAGGGGGGTGCCCATGAGCGACAACGAAAGGGACGAGCAGCACGGCAGGCTCGGGAGGCTCTTCGCCGCCCTCGTGGGCACCGAAACGGGAGAGGCCGCCGACGCCGAGCGCCCCGTCGGCATGCCCCCGGCGCCCTCTCGTCTTGACCTTGACGGCCTCTCGCGAACCCTCGCCTCCTCTCCTGACCCCATGCGCGCCCTGAGCCGCTTCGTGAGCGACGTCCGCAGAAGAACGGCCCAGGCCGAGGCGGGTGCCGCGCCAAGCGCGCTCGAGACCTACCTCGCCGAGCGCCTCGAGGAGGCAGGGGTCGCGGACGCGGGCGGCCGATTGAGCGTGCGCGTGGTCAGGCCCCGCACCTCCGACCTCTTCTACCTGCGCATAGACGACGAGGAGCTCTCCTGGTCGGACAAGCTCCGCGTCATGCGCGTCGAGGCGGCGCTCAACGGGGCGCTGCTCGCCGCGAGTGCCCTCGAGGACGCGGACGACGCGAGCCTGGAGGACCTCGTGCGCTTTGAGGCTCGCTGCGCCCGCTCCGTCGTGGCGCAGGCGGCCCACCTCGCACGGCGGCGCGAGAGTCCCGCCCGCGGCGAGTGGGACGTCCGCTGCGCCCTCTCCGAGGCGATCGAGTCGGCGCGCCTTCCCTACCGGCTCACTGCACGATTCCGCGTCAACGTCACCTTCGGGCGCGCCGCCTTCGAGATCGACCTCGTGCCGCCGCGCATATGGGCCGCAACGACCCTCGTCGACGGCCTCGGCCTCGTGGCGACCACAACCGAGATGCGCCGACGCGCGGCGAGCGACTACAACCTGCGGCTGGGCGTTCTTCTCGCTGGCTACGCCCTGCTCGTCGCCCCTGAGCTCCGCGAGGTGTGGGTGAGCGGCGTCGTGGACGGGACCGCGAGCCACGCCTGCTACTACTCCGCCCGTCTCACCCGCGAGCTGCTCGAGAGCGTCGACCTCGAGGGACCGCTGGACGTCTGGGCGCTCATGCGCGAGGCGGGGGCGACGATCGACGAGCAGAACCTCACGCTGGCGCCCGTGCGCCAGGGCTTCTCGCTCAACGACGAGCTGCTCTGCCCCGCGTGGCGCTGGGAGAGCGCCGAGCTCTCCACAAAGACGCTGAGTCCCGGCCCGGCACACGAGCTGGGGGCGCGGCGCGTCCGCGACCTCGGCGCCGACGAGAGCGCCGCCCGACGCCGCGCCGCCGACGAGCTCGTGCGTCTGCTGGGCGACACGACCGAGCAGAACGTGCGAGCCCTGCTCTCCGTCAGCGAGGGCGCACCGGAGGACGTCCGCGAGGCCGCCCTGCGCTGCGTGGGCGAGCTCATAGACGGCACGCTCGCCGACGACCCCCTCGCAATCTGCGAGGCGTTCGTCTCGGGCAGCGAGCTCGAACGGGGCGTGGACGAGGCACGCGCGGCCTTCTTCTCGCATGACCCGGAGGGCGCCGAGCGCCTTGCCCGTCGCGCGCTCGCCCCGTGCGACGACGCGGGCTCCTATGCGGACAAGGACGGCATAACCTGGCGCTCGTTCGACACCTACGCCGACCGCGTGCTCTTCAACCGCCTCGTGGCTGCGCCTGGCGAGGAGTGCCGGCTCGCTCCGGCCCCCTACTTCGAGGGTCACCTCCTCGTCTCCAGCTGCGCCCTCGCGCGCGGAGACGTGGGCGAGGCCCTCGCGCACGCCCGCCTCTGCCGTGAGGTCGCGCCGCTCTCCGCTCAGGCGAGCCTGCACCTCGCGCAGTGCCTCGAGGCGTCCGGAGACGCTGCCGGGGCTAAGGAGGAGCTGTGCCGGCTCCTCTCGCTCGCGCACGACCCCCAGACCATTGGCGTCGGCTACCTGCGCATGGCCCAGCTTCAGTGGCAGGAGGGAAACGTGCTCGCCGCACAGGCGTGCTACCAGCTTGCCTGCTCAAGGCTCGGCGCTCCCCTGCTGGTTGCCGGCCTCGCGGTGATTGCGCTGATCGGCCAGGTGGGAAGCGCGTCCGACTCCTCGCTGACCCCCGAGCAGGTCGAGCAGGCACTGCGCGCGGAGGGGATTCCGCTCGCTCCCACCGAGGAGGTGAGCACCGTCCTCATGGAGGCGAGTCGTGCCGCCGTGGACGCCGGCCTGTTTGGCGCGGGGTGCGACGTCACGCACTCCCTCTGCTCCGTCCTCCGCGACGACGTGCTCTTTGGGGTGCTTCGCTCGCTCGATGGCGAGCCCGGCAGATGACGCACGCCTCGAGGCTGAGCCTTTGGCCCCCGTCCTTCTCGGCCGCGATCTTTGACTTTGACGGGACCCTGGCGGAGACCTGGCCCCTCTGGCGTCGGGTCGACGAGATTTTCTTTGCCACGCGCGGACTGCCCTTCGACGAGGACGCGTCCGTAACGCTGGCCACGCTCGGCTTTGCCGCGGGCGCGCAGTGGTGCGTGGAGCGCTACCGGCTGCGCGACGAGGTGTCCGACATTGTGGACGAGTGGAACCGCCTGGGCGCCGCGCTCTACGAGAACGAGGTCAGGCTGCGACCGGGCGCCGAGGTCTACGTGCGCGCGCTCCGCTCGCACGGGGTGCGCGTGGGGCTCGCCACCACCAACGACCCGCACGTGCTCGGCGCCATGCGCCACGTGGACGTGTACGCGCTCTTTGACGAGGTGGTCTGCGGACGCGAGGTGGCGCGCGGCAAGGACCACCCGGACATCTACCTCGAGGCGGCGCGGCGCCTGGGAGCCGAGCCCGCGGGCTGCGTCGTCTTTGAGGACATCCTGCCCGGAACGCTCTCCGCGACGCAGGCGGGCATGGCGACGGTCGCCGTGGCCAGCAGCGACCCGCGCCAGCCCGCCACGGAGCTGCGGCGCGCCGCAGACGCGTGGATCGACGGCTGGGAGGGCCTGCTCGACTGAGTCCCGTCACGATTCTGGTGGCTGCAAAAGCTGTGACTCGCACGTCTTGCGTGAGGTCGCGCGCTTTGCAGAGACCGAGAGGCAGGATTTCTCCTGCCCTGTGTCACTTTGAGTCTCGCCTGCGGTGCTCTGCGGGACCACTCTCTCCGTTCTGCCTACGAGGCGTTGAGTTTTTGCAGGTGGTGCTGTCCCGCGACTGCACGCTGCGGGGGATAGGTTCAGCTGAGTCTCGCAGGCGAGGCTCAAAGTGACACAGCGCGGTCGCAATCCCGCCTCTCGGCAGCGACTCGCGGGCAAGGCGACGCGCGGCGTGCACCGAACGCGCTACAATGCGCGCATGACGAGAAGAGCCACAACCTGGATGCTGCATGCGGGCGGACCGGACGGCGTCCCCGTCGAGGTGGAGCGCAAGCGCGTGCGCCGGCTCAACCTGCGAGTGCGTGCGGACGGATCGGCGCACCTGTCCATCCCCGCACGCTGCTCGCTTGCCGAGGCGCAGCGCTTCCTAGACGCGCACGAGGCCTGGCTGCACGACCACGTCCGTCGCCGGGAGGCGCGCTCCGCCGAGTCCGGCGACGGCCTCGTCCCGCTCTGGGGCGTTCTCGTGCCGCTGCCCGCTGGAACCACACCCGACGAGCTCTACCGCGCTGCGCTGGCCGCGCGGCTGCCCGAGGTCGCCGCGCGCATGGAGGCCGCGCTCGGCGCGCGGGCCTCCGGCTGGCAGCTGCACTCCATGTCCACGCGTTGGGGCTCGTGCACGCCCAAAACGGCGCGCATACGCGTCAACGTGCGCCTGGCCGCCTACCCGCCCACGTGCTTGGACTACGTTGTGGCGCACGAGCTCACGCACCTCTTGGAGCCGAGCCATAACGAACGGTTCCATGCCCTTCTCGCCGGCGCGTACCCGGACGAGCGCGGCGCCCGCGCCCTGTTGCGCCGCCCCGCGCGCGAGCTCGCCGCCGATTCGTCCCCAACCGTTAACACCGACGAAACAATCTCTGGGTAAGCTGCCCTCAATCGTCTCCGAAAGGAAGGCCGTCAATGTCTCGCCTCGCGCACAACGATCTTCTCGGCGCCCAGCAGCTCGCTGGCGCTCGTGCGTGGTGGTGGACAAGGTCGACTCCCCTCTCGGACTGACGAGGCCACTCACTCACGCACACATAAGGGCCCTCGGACTCAGTTCCGGGGGCCCTTTTCTTGTGCGCGAGCAACCGACTGCGAAAGGAGCGCGTAATGACCGGCACCACCCCCTACCGCACCTACCTCAGCGAGCAGCAGATCCCGACCGCCTGGTACAACCTGCGCGCCGACATGCCCGAGAAGCCCGAGCCCATGCGCCTGCCAAACGGAGCCGTGGCCACGCACGCCGACCTCGCGCCTGTCTTTGCCGACGCGCTGATAGACCAGGAGCTCGACGACGACACCGCCTACTTCGAGATTCCCGAGCCCGTGCGAGAAATGTACAAGGTGTACCGCCCGAGCCCGCTCTGCCGCGCGTACAACCTCGAGCGCGCGCTGGACACGCCCGCCCACATCTACTACAAGTTCGAGGGCAACAACACGAGCGGCTCGCACAAGCTCAACTCCGCGCTCGCGCAGGCCTACTACGCCGCGGCGCAGGGCCTCACCAACATAACCACCGAGACCGGCGCCGGCCAGTGGGGCACCGCGCTCGCCGAGGCCGCGGCGCACTACGGCCTTGACCTCGACGTCTTTATGGTCAAGTGCTCCTTTGAGCAGAAGCCGTTCCGTCGCAACATCATGGAGACCTTCGGCGCCACGGTGACGCCGTCGCCGAGCGCCACGACCGAAGCCGGCCGCAAGATCCTCGCCGCGCACCCCGACTCCTCCGGCTCGCTCGGCACCGCGATCTCCGAGGCCGTGGAGCGCGCACTGCACGTCCCCGAGAACCGCGGCCGCTACCAGCTGGGAAGCGTCCTCAACCAGGTGGTGCTGCACCAGAGCGTGATCGGCCTCGAGAGCTACGAGGCCCTGCGCGAGCTGGGCGAGTACCCAGACGTCGTGATCGGCTGCGCGGGCGGCGGCTCCAACCTCGGCGGCCTCATAGCCCCCTTCATGCGCGACAAGCTGCGCGGCGAGCGCCCCGACACGCGCTTTGTCGCCGTGGAGCCCGCGAGTTGCCCCTCGCTCACGCGCGGCCGCTACGCCTACGACTTCGCCGACACCGGCCAGACCTGCCCGCTCTGCAAGATGTACACCCTCGGCAACGGCTTCATCCCCAGCCCCGACCACGCGGGCGGGCTGCGCTACCACGGCATGAGCCCCATCGTCTCCAAGCTCAAGCACGACGGCTACCTGGAAGCCGTTGCGGTGCGCCAGACCGAGGTCTTTGAGGCGGGCGAGAAGTTCGCCAAGCTGGAGACGATCCTTCCGGCACCGGAGAGCTCGCACGCCATTCTCGCCGCCATTCGGGAGGCGGAGAAGTGCCGCGAGACCGGCGAGGCCAAGACGATCCTCTTTGGCCTCACGGGCACCGGGTACTTTGACATGGTCGCCTACGACAAGTTCAACCGCGGCGAGATGGAGGACCACGTGCCCGCCGACGAGGAGCTCGAGGCTGGCTTCGCCACGATCCCGAGCATTCCGGGAGTCCAGTAGAGGGACACGCGGGCGAGAAGGACGCGCATGAGAAACGAGGCGGGGACAGCGAAGGGCTGTCCCCGCCTCGCGGCGGTCAGGGCCTCAGGGGCAGGCCTACTGCCCGCAGTTCTTGCGACCGAGCTCAGACCACTCGGGGTCCTCGTCGGGAAGCGAGCCGGCCTCCTTGTCGAAGAGCTCCTTCAGGCAGTTGTAGGCAACGATCAGGCCGAGCACCACGAGCAGGATCGCAAAGACGAGCTGCAGACCCGAGGTGGCGATCACCGCCGCGCCGCTGGCGGCGAGCGCGCTCACGCAGCCGATAATGCTCTGAACGAGCGAGGTGAAGGTGCTCACCAGCAGAAACGCCACGGGCACGTAGAGCATGAAGCCCTTGCGGCCGGTGCACTTGCAGAACACCGCAAGCATGATCATGGTCATGCCACCGAGCAGCTGGTTGGACGCGCCGAAGAGCGGCCAAATGTTGGTGTAGCCGCCGAAGGCGAGCGCGAGGCCCAGCGCCAGCGTGAGCACCGTGGAGACCCAGGTGTTGGCGAGGAACTTTGCCACGCCGGTCGCGCTGGCCCCCGCCTCCTCCGCCGCGTCGTTGCTCTTGGCGAAGAACTCCTGGAACGAGAGGCGTCCAATGCGGGCAACGGCGTCAACCGAGGTGAGCGCCAGGGCCGAGACGCACATAGTCATGAAGACGGTCGCGAGCGTGCCGTCCACGCCGAAAGCCATCATGCCGCGCGCCACGCCCTGCGAGAAGATCTGGAACGGGGTGCCCACCGCGGCGCCGCCCGCGCCGCTGGTGTTGATCTGCGCGAACATGATCGCGGCAAAGACGATCGCCAGCACGCCCACGAAGGACTCGAGCACCATGGCGCCGTAGCCCACGGGCAGCGCGTCCTTCTCGCTCTCCACCTGCTTGGAGGACGTGTTGGTGGAGACGAGGCTGTGGAAGCCGGAGAGCGCGCCGCACGCCACAGAGACGAACAGCAGCGGGAAGAGGTACTGCCCGCCAGCGGCGAGCGCGCCGAGGTCGGCGACCATCGGAGCGGTCATCTCCGCCTGGCCACCCGCGCCGAGCACGAAGACGCCGAGCACGGCGCAGACGATCATGACGAGCATCATGATCGACGTGAGGTAGTCGCGCGGCTGCTTGAGCGTCTGGATCGGCATGGCCGCGGCAAAGAGCAGGTAGACCGTTATGACGGCGAACCAGCCGAGCTTGTCCAGGTACACGGGGACCTGCATGCCCACGGCAAACATGAGCACGAAGAGCACCACGGCCAGCAGGAGCTCCTTCCAGCCCGACAGGCCAAATCGGCGGTTGATCCAGCCAAAGGCAATGGCCACGAAGGTGAAGAGGATCGAGATCGTGCCGGCGGCGCCGCCCGCGTAGGAGGCGGCGGCGTCAACGGCGCCCGCAGCGTCGAAGGTCGCCTGGAACGTGCCGGCGACCATGTCCACGAAGGCGGCGATCACGATGATCGTGAAGAGCCAGCTGAACAGCAGGAACAGGCGACGCCCGGTGCGGCCGATGTACTTCTCGATCAGCTGGGCGAGCGACTTGCCGTTGTTGCGCACGGACGCGTAGAGCGCGCCGAAGTCGTGCACGGCGCCAAAGAAGATGCCGCCCACGAGCACCCACAAAAGCACCGGCAGCCAGCCGAACATCATTGCGGCAATGGTGCCCGTGACGGGGCCGGCTCCGCAAATGGAGCTGAACTGGTGCGAGAAGACCGTGAAGCACGAGGCGGGCGAGAAGTTCTTCCCGTCCTCCATGCGACGCGCGGGCGTGAGCGCCTCGGCGTCGATGCCCCACGTGCGCGCGAGCCAGCGGCCGTAGAGCAGGTACCCGGCGGCCAGAACCACGGCCGCGACGAGCACGATGACGATTCCGTTCATGTTTCCCTCCCTTGTACGTTGGAGCACCGGACATGTTGCGCGTGCAACTTGTGGCGGGCCTTCACGATTCCAACATAGTTTCCGACCGCTAACCGGCGCGAAACATACCGTTCACGGAACGTGACCGGGGGACAGGGCGGTGTCAGAACCTCCGTCCCCCGTCACGTGACGAAAGGGTCACGGGACCGCGTCCTTCTCGGCCCCTATACTCAGACGCAGGCAACGAAGGGAGGATCATGCTGCGCATACTGCTCGCCGAGGACGACCCGCTCATCGTCGAGGGGCTCTCCGAGCTGCTCGCGGGCGAGGGCTACGAGGTGCTCTCCTCCCCCACGCAGGCCGGAGCCGTGGAACTGGCCTGCGCGCCGCACGCCGACATAGCGCTCGCGCTCGTGGACCTCACGCTGGCCGAGGGCAGCGGCTTTGCCGTCTGCAACGCAATCAAGCACGCCACGCCCGAGGTACCCGTGATCTTTCTCACCGCCGCCGACGACGAGCTCTCAACCGTGACCGGACTCGGCATGGGCGCGGACGACTACGTCGCCAAGCCCTTCCGCCCGCGCGAGCTCGTGGCGCGCGTGCAGGCGGCCCTGCGCCGCGCGCGGCCGGAGCGCGCCGTGGCGCACCTCGGTCCCGTGACCATAGACCTCGACCGCGCCCGCGCCGAGAAGGACGGTCAGGAGGTTCCGCTCTCCGCGCTGGAGTACCGCCTCCTGCTGCTCTTTGCCAAGAACGCGGGCCGCGTCGTCACGCGCGACATGATTCGCGACGCCCTCTGGGACGACGCGGGCGCCTACGTGGAGGAGAACACGCTCTCCGTCTACATAAAGCGCCTGCGCGACAAGCTCGAGAACGACCCCGCTGCACCGCGCCTGATCGTCACCGTCCGCGGTCTGGGCTACCGAGCCCAGGGCTAGGGGCGGGCGAGAAGCGCATGCTGCTGAGAAACGCCGAGGTCAGACGCACGACCTACGTCTTTCTCGCCGTGGGCGCCATTGGCGCCGGCGCGGCCTGGGCGCTCGCGGGCCCGCGCGCCGCGGCCGTGGTCGCCGCGACCGCCGTCGTCCTTCTCGCCGTGCTGCTCGTGGCGACGCGCCTGCGCTACCGGCGCATTGCGCGCATGGCGGAGCAGGTCGACGCCGTGCTCCACGGAGGGCGCGACGTGAGCTTCGAGCGCATGCGCGAGGGCGAGCTCGCGGTCCTGGCCTCGGAGCTGGACAAAATGCGCAGCCGCCTCGAACTTGCCAACGAGGACCTGCTGCGCGAGAAGAACGCGCTGGCAGACGCGCTGGCAGACGTCTCGCACCAGGTCAAGACGCCACTCACGAGCCTCTCGCTCATGACGTCGCTCACGCGCGGCGCGCTCGTGGAGGACGGCGGCCACCCGGGCGAGGTCGAGCGGCTGCGCACCATGGAGCGGCTGGAGGGCCGCGTGGAGTGGCTCGTGTCGAGCCTGCTCAAGCTCGCGCGCATAGACGCGGGCGTGGTGAGCTTCTCGCGCGGGCGCGTGGACGCAGACGAGCTCGTGGCGCGCGCCGCCGAGCCGCTTGCCGTGGCGTTCGACCTTGCGGACGTGGAGCTCGCGCGCAAGGTGCAGCCAGGAGCCGGCTTTACGGGCGACCTCGCCTGGACCGCGGAGGCCCTCGAGAACGTGCTCAAGAACTGCCTCGAGCACACGCCCGCGGGCGGGCGCGTGAGCGTGAGCGCAACGGAGGACGCGCTGGCCTTCCGCCTGCGCGTGGAGGACACCGGGCCCGGCATTGCCGAGGGCGACCTGCCGCACGTCTTCGAGCGCTTCTGGCGCGGGGGCGAGCAGGGCGCCGGCTCCGAGGCCGACCCCGGCGGCGTGGGAATCGGGCTCGCGCTGGCCAAGAGCCTCGTCACCGCGCAGGGCGGCCAGGTCCGCGCGAGCAACGCCCCCGGCGGCGGCGCCCGCTTCGACGTCGTCTTCTTCAAGGCCACCGTGTGACTGATCCGTCACGCGCGCGTCACGTAGGCGCAGGGCGCCTCCCCCACCATAGAATTGTCGACAAGAACAGGGAGGCAGCATGGACATTCTGCGCATAGAGCACCTGACCAAGACCTACGGGACCGGCGACACCGCCGTGCGCGCGCTCGACGACGTGAGCTTCAGCGTCGCGGCCGGCGAGTTCGTGGCCATAATCGGCAGCTCGGGCTCGGGCAAGTCAACGCTTCTGCACCTAATCGGCGGCGTTGACCGGCCAACTTCCGGCACCGTCTACCTGAACGGGGAGAACGTCTTCGAGCGCTCGGACGAGCAGCTTGCGGTCTTTCGCCGCCGCGAGGTCGGGCTGGTCTACCAGTTCTACAACCTCGTGCCGGTGCTCGACGTGGTGGAGAACATGTGCCTGCCCGTGCTCATGGACGGCCGCGCGGTGAACGAGCGCCGCCTCACGGGCCTGCTCCACGCGCTCGGCCTCGAGGGCCGCGAGCACCACCTGCCCAACCAGCTCTCCGGCGGCCAGCAGCAGCGCGTGGCCATAGGGCGCGCCCTCATGAACGCGCCGGCCGTCGCGCTGGCGGACGAGCCCACGGGCAACCTCGACTCCAAGAACTCCGCCGAGATCATGGCCCTTCTGCGCAAATCCAACCGCGAGCTCAAGCAGACGCTCGTCGTGATCACCCACGACGAGGACATCGCGCTCTCGGCCGACCGCGTGATCGCGCTCGAGGACGGCCGCATCGCCTCCGACACGAGAGCGAGGTAGCCATGGCCAAGCACTTCAAGGGCGAGAAGGACCGCGCGCTCGCGGCCGCCGTCGCGCCCCGCGGCAACGTCTTCACCCGCTTCACGCTGCGCTCGCTCAGGGCTAACCGCGTGCGCACGGTCGTCTCCGTCATCGGCATCGCGCTCTCCTGTGCGCTCATCACCGCCGTGCTGACGAGCGTCGTCTCGCTCACGGACGCCCTCGTTCGGCGCACGGCCGAGAGCGAGGGCTGGTGGTACGCCGAGGCCGCCGGAATCACGGCCGACGACCTCGACCGCCTGCGAAACGAGCCCGGCGTGGTCGACTGGACCGACATCGCCGACCTTGGCACCATATCGCTCGGCGAGGAGAACAGCGACCTCTTTGGCAGATACCTCTATGCCAAGACCTGGCCCACCGAACAGGACGGCGAGAAGCCCCTCCTCCAGGACCCCGAGCTCGTCGCCGGCCGCGCACCCGAGGCGCCCGGAGAGATCGTGCTCCCCCACTACCTGCAGAACGTCGAGCTCGCGCCCTGCGGACTTGCCACCGCGGACGGAGGGGCGATACAGCTGGGCAGCAAGGTCACGCTCGACCTCGGCACGCGCACGGTCACGAGCCTTTCCGACGGCGTGAGCTTCACCATGACGAGCCTGCGCGGCGACTACATCGACGACGCCACGCAGAGCGAGTCCTTCAGCGCGGACCTCGGCCAGCTGAGCGGCACGGTGGTGGGCTTCTATCGCAGCTACGGCTACTCCGCCACGCTTGCAATGGTTGGCAACGCCGCCTTCGTCTACAACGACGGCTCTGCCCTCGAGCGCGTCATGACCGACGACTCTGACGCCACCTGGGCCTCCGTGCTCTTCCGCACCGAGAACCCCGCCGAGGCGGAGCGGCTCGCCGACGACATCGTCAACGTGTGGTCGCGCGACATCGACGGCGGTTCCACGGTCCACTCGAGCCTCATCCGCTGGATGGGCGTGACGCCCGACACCGCGATCTGGAACACGCTCTACCAGATCGCCGCCATTCTCGCCGCCGTCGTGGTCGTCGCCGGCGTGTCACTCGTCTACAACAGCTTTGCGATCTCGGTTGCCGAGCGCACGCGCCAGTTCGGCCTGCTCTCCTCGCTCGGCGCGAGCAGGCGGCAGCTGCGCCGCACCGTGCTCGTGGAGGCGCTCGCCATTGGCGGCGTGGGCATACCCGTGGGCCTCGCGCTCGGGCTTCTCGGGTGCTTCTTGGTCTTCGGTCTCGTGGGCGACGGAATCACCGCGCTCTTTGGCACCGATCAGGCGCGCGTGGTCATAAGCCCCGTCGCGCTCGGAATCTCGGCCGCGCTCGCCCTTCTCACGCTCCTCGTGAGCGCCTGGGTGCCCGCGCTGCGCGCGAGTCGCGTCTCGGCCGTCGACGCCATCCGCCAGACGCAGGACGTGCGCCTCTCGCGTCGCGCCGCGCGAGCCCAGCGGCGCGCCGACAGGCACGGCGACGCCACACGCGTCTCGCTCGGCGTCTCCGGACGCCTCTTCGGCATTCCCGGCCTCGTCGCCCACAAGAACCTCACGCGCAGCTCGTCGAAGGGGCGCGTGACCGTGGCCGCGCTCGCCGTCTCCGTCGCGCTGCTCATAACCTCGGGCGCCATTGCCGACGTCATGAGCTACGCAAGCAGCACGGCCGTGGACACGATGGAGGGCCAGGACCTCCTGCTCTACATCGACGCCACCGGCGCCGAGGCCGACCAGACCCTCGCGCTCGCGGACGGCAAGGTGGACGGCCCCGGCATGCAGAAGGCGCTTGCGCGCTTCTACGAGGACGCCCGCGACGTGGAGGGCGCACAGACCAACGGTTACACCACGTCCTACGTCGCCGACGCGCTCGTCCCCACCGGGATGCTCAACAGCGACGCGGCGAACCTCGACTCCACCATGACGCCCCACGCGGACGGCTCCTGGTACGGCAGCGTCTACCTCAACTTCGTCGACGACGCGACCTGGAAGGCCTACGTAAGCGAGCTGAGCCTTGACCCGAGCGAGTTCTGCGACCCTGCGCACCCGCGCGCCATAGCCGTGAACTCCTACGACGTCAACGACGGCCAGACCTACGCGAACTACCGGCCCTTCACCGGCACGGGCACGATCGAGTCGCTCGAGTTCGCCGACCTTGACGGGCGCTTCGTCTCCGGCATCGAGGACGACCCGTCCGGCGGCCTGCGCGCGCTCTACTACGACGACAAGGGCGACGAGCAGTACCTCCCCTACGACGAGGCCGTCGCAGGCGAGCAGGACATAGAGGTCGGCACGCTCGCGGACTATCCGCCCGACTGCGTCACCTCCTCGGGCACGCTCCAGCTCGTCCTGCCCGCCTCGGCCATCGACCTGGCAGCAAACGCCGGGTACCTACGCGCCAGCATGTCTCTCGACACCGGCGGCGACGCGGAGCGAGCCAACCGGGCGCAGGATGCGCTCGAGAAGATCGCCGCGGACTACCCCGAGCTCGACGTCACCTACACTAACGTCGCCGACGCCAAGCTCCAGGCACGCCTCATGACCACCACGGTCAACACGTTCATCTTCCTCTTTGCCGCAATTACCGGACTCATCGCCGTCGCGAACGTCTTCAACACGCTCGCCAACGCGCTCATTCTGCGCCGCCGCGAGTTCGCGGTGCTCCGCTCAATCGGCATGGGAGGGCGGGCCTTCCGCCGCATGATCGCCTACGAGTGCGCAAGCTACGCCCTGCGCGGCTTCCTGATTGGCTTTGCTCTGGCCGCCCTCGCCTCGGTCGGCCTCTACCAGGCCATGGCGCTCTCGTACTCGACCTACGAGTTCCAGCTGCCCTGGCCGCAGATCGGCGCCTCGCTCGTCGTGGTTCTCGCCGTGATCCTCGCGAGCGTCACCTACGCCCTGCGCCGCTGCGACTCCTCCAACGTGGTCGAGGCCCTGCGCGCGGACGCGCTGTAGCGGACGGACGCGCACCTCCTCCCCGGCCCCGGCTCGTCGCGACTCGCGAGCCGGGGTTCTTCTCGCCCTGCGCCGTGATCCAATACGCGATTTCCTACGAAATGAGGCCTCGAAACGTTGGAAAACGCGTACTGCCAATTGGCGATACGCGTTTTCCTACGGAATCGGGCCCGGAAACGTTGGAAAACGCGTATCGAGCGCGCGGCCGAGAAGAACGCGGGCCCGGGCGCATGCCCGGGACCCGCGCGGTCCAACACCCGTTGCCGGACGCCCTACTGCTGCGGTCGCGCAGGCGGCACGGTCGCGTCGCGCCCGGCGGCGCCGGCGGCGACCATCTGCTCGAACATGCCCGCGGTCTGCGTGAAGTCGCTCGGCAGAACCACGGTGGAGGCCTTGCCGGCCTTGGCGAACTCGCCCATCATCTCGGTCCACTGCGTGAACATGAAGAGCTGGTTTGCCTCGGCTGCGGAGACGCCCGTCTCCTGGATCGTGGCGAGCGAGTCGGAAATGCCGGCGGCTATGGCCTTGCGCTGGTTGGCAATGCCCTCGCCGGACTTCTCCATGGCCTCGGCCTCGGCCTGCGCCTCGGTGACGCGGCGAATGCGGTCGGCCTCGGCCAGGTCCTGCGCGGCGGCCTTGGTGCGCTGGGCGGCGTTGATCTGGTTCATGGAGTCCTCGACCTCGGCCGGCAGCGCGATCTTGGTGATCAGCGTCGAGACGAGCGTGAAGCCGTAGGCGGTCATCTGCTCGGACACGGTGTCGTTGACGTCGCGAGCGATGTCGTCCTTCTTGGCAAACACCTCGTCGAGCGTGTAGACCGGAATCGACGAGCGCAGGGCGTCGGTAATGAAGTCGCGCATCTGCGCCACGGGCTGCTGCAGCATGTAGTAGCTCTTGTAGACGCCGGACTGCTGCGGGGTGGAGCCCGTCTCGTAGCTCACGTGGTACTGCGCGGAGACCTCGAGGCCGATCGTTACGTTGTCCTGCGTCTTGACGTCAATGTTGAAGCCGTTCTTCATGGTGCGCAGCGAGACCGTGGCGGCCTTGCGGTCCACGAACGGGATCTTGGCGTGGAAGCCCGCGCCGACAATGCGGTGGAACTTGCCCAGACGCTCGATTATGACGGCATGCTGCTGCTTGACCACGTAGAACAGGTTGCCGGTGACGATGCCGACGATCACGAACACGAGCACCAGCACGACGAGGACACCTATGAAGCTTCCAAACATATGCGCTCCCTAGAACGGCTTACGTTCCCCTAGCATACCCATATGCGGGCTCAGGAATATACTGAGACGGACAGAAGGTCGTAAGGAGGGGGTCAGAATGCCTCGCTTCAGGTTCTCGAACGCACCCGACAGCCAGATCGACCCCTTCAACGCCGGCGATCCCATAATGCCCGGAGACGAGCCCGAGTGGCTCGACGAGGAGCCGGCAGACGAGGAGGAGACCCCTTACGCCCCGCATGGCGAGAAGGACGGCGAGCCTCACAAGGTCTCCGACGACTACCAGGCGCCCACCACTCGAAGCCACAACTACGACGCGCCCTCGATCGAGGGGGCGCCCGCCCCGACGCCCGCGTCGCGCGCACCCTCGCTCGGCCAGCAGTGGCAGCAGGCGGCCGAGGGGGCCAGACGAGCCCAGGGGCGCTCCCGCAAGGGGGCGACTCTCGGCTGCGTCGTCGCCCTCGCCGTCGCCGTCACCCTCTTCGGCGTGGTCGGGGACCTGCTCGTGAGCTGCGTCTCCCTCGTCACGGAGACGGTCGCCGACGGCGTTGACGCGGTCTTCTTCGAGAACGGGGTCACCTTCGACGACTACGTGTCGGACGGCGGCGGCGACTGGCGCGACACCGCTGACGAGCTCGACCTCGCGGCGGGCGAGGCGGTGGAGCGGCGCATGGGAGAGCTTCTCGCCGACCCCGCGAGCGGCGAGCTGCACGAGCGCGTCGTGGCCTACCTCGACGAGGAGCTGCTGCGCTGGGAGGGCTACACGGCCGCCGAGCTCGGAATCGACGCCGACGCCTGGGCGACGACGTCACGTGCGAGGTCAGCAGCATATACGCCTACGACGACGGCACGGGAACCGCCTACCTCAACATAGAGGCCCGCAACCTCTCGAGCGTCATAAACGAGGCCGACACGGCCCTCTTCGACTACCTCAGCGAGCACGACCTCGCGCTCCCGGGCGAGCAGGACATGCCCGAGCTCACTGACGAGCAGCGCGCGGGTGCGGGCGCCGTCTGGGACGAGGCCATGGAGCTCGCCGAGCCCACGGGGTACTCCTTCGTCAGCGTCGAGCTCGTCCGCACGGACGGCGCGTGGGCCCTTGACGAGGCCGACCTCGAGGACGCGCTCGAGGACGCGCTCGGGCTCTACTGAGGCGCTAGCCGTTGACGAGCGACACGTAGCCCGAGAGCTCGTACTCCCCCGAAATGCGCACGCGCGGCAGCGCCGTGACGTCGT
>CASEQJ010000031.1 GCA_949290055.1 uncultured Olsenella sp.
CGGCGAGAAACGCGCGCTCCTCCTCGCGCAGGCGCGCGAGCGTGCCCGCGTCGACGTTCTCGGCGAAGACGGAGAACTTGCCGGACTTGAGGCCCGGGTCGACCATGAAGCGCACGAGCGGGCTGCCAACGAACGCGTAGCCCTTCTTCTGGGCCTGGGCGGTCACGAAGGACGAGGTCTCATAGGTGATCTGCTCGTAGAGCGGCCGCATGAGGGAGTCGTCGGTGGCGGACACGAGCACGGTGTAGAGCGCGGGCGCGGTGTCCACGCCGTCAATCTCGTAGGTCTCGTTCTCCATCTCCCGCGCCGCGCGCTTGGCGAGCTTCTTGAAGGAGAAGGGCTCGGTGTAACCCTGGGGGGCGGCCCCGAAGACCGAGCCGATCCGAGACTCGAAGTCACTCAGAAAACTCATCTAACTCCTCGCCTTCCGGGTCCTCGTAAAGAGGTCCTCTCAGGACAATCGCTATGCACATAAGCACACCTAAGAGTATCGCAAGCACGAGCGAGGACCAGTCGAGGGCGGGCCATATACCGCTATTCTCCACGCTGGCGGCGACAATGACGGATCCCCCGAGACAGGCAAGCCCCAGAACCTGGCCCACCACCCCGCTCGCGACCGAGCCGCGCAGCGCGACGGCGGAGGACAGGGCGGCGCAGGTAACGGACCCCGCGAGCAGGCACCAGGTGGACGGGTCGGCGGCGAGCGCGGAGAGGCCGGCGGCGAGCGCGGCCGGCTCGAAGGAGACGCTCACGGCGAGGTGGTAGAGGACGCCCGTGACGTAGCCGATCGCGGCGGTGGCGGCCGCCGGGGCCGGGTCGAGCGCGTAGCCGGCGAGCGACGCCCCGCAGACCGGGGAGGGGAGGCAGCAGGGGAGCAGGAGCGTGAGCGACGACAGGCGCTCCCTACGCCCGACGCTCGCCCACCACAGCAGGACAAGGCCGCCGAGCGCGCATGCGACAAACGACGAGAGGGCAGCGCCCGCGCCGCGCGCGACGAGCGCCGCGACCAGCGAGCAGGCGAGGACTGGCGCGCAGGCGGGGGGCCAGAGCGCGCTCAGGGCGCCGCACGCGAGCGGGACGACCACCGAGCGCGCCTCGCCCTCGAGCAGCGGGACGGCCGGCATGACGAGCCGAAGCGCCGAGAAGGCGAGAAGTGCGGTGAGCGCGCGGGCGACCAGGCCCTCCGGCAGGCGCAGGGGCGCGCCCTCGCGCGGGCGCCGGACCTTGTCGCCGGGCTCGTCGTCCTTCTCGGCCTGGGCCACGAGCTCGCGCAGCGACTCGGCCCCCATGGAGGGCATGCCCAGGAGCGGGACGAGGTCGTCCGCAAAGTCGAGCACGTCGGCGCTCCTGAGCGAGGGCGAGGGGGAGAGCTCCGCGGCCAGGACGGCCTCAGCGTCGGGCACGAGGTCGGGCACGAGCCGGGAGAGCCGGCCGGGGCCCTTCTCTATGCGCCGGCGCGAGTCCTCGGCGCTTCTCGCCAGAAACGGGTTTGTGCCACAGAGCGCCTGCAGGACCACGACGGCGAGCGAGAACACGTCGGTGCGCTCGTCCACCATGGCGCCGTCGATCTGCTCGGGCGGCATGTAGCCGACGGTCCCGCCGCGCGCTCCGCCGTAGCCGGCGGCCGAGGCGAGCGTTGCCATGCCAAAGTCGGCGAGCTTCACGACGCCCTGGCGGTCGATCAGTATGTTGGTGGGCTTTATGTCCAGGTGGAGGACGCGGTTCTCGTGTGCGAAGGCGAGCGCGCGAGCCACGCTCTGCAGCACGTGGGCGCACTCGGCTGGGGTGAGCCGGCCGCCCTCGACGCGTCCGAGAAGCTCGGCGAGGTTGAGGCCGTCGACGTACTCCATGACGAGATAGGCGAAGCTGCCGTCCGACTCGAAGTCGAAGACGGTGACTATGTTGGGGTGGCCCAGCATGCAGGCCGTGCGGGCCTCGGCGAGCGCCTCGGTCGCGGTGGTGCCGGTCTCGGCGGCGAGCGGCATGCGCTTTATTGCGACGCGGCGCTGGAGCCGGGTGTCCCAGCAGGTGCAGACGGTGCCAAAGCCCCCGCGGCCGCGCCGCTCGAGCACACGGTAGCGCCTGAGCAGGTACTCGTCGTGCGGCTGGGCCGCGGACTGCAGCGGGGTCGGGTGCACCCTCGTGGGCGTCTCGCTCACGGCTCCTCCTCATGTTTTAGCTGTGTTTGGCCGCGCCACCATTCTAGCGCTTGCCGGTGGCGCACTGCGCGTCTAGCAATCGCCGCCCTTGTCGCTCGCGGTTCTAAGTATTTCCGCTCTTGTCGTCTGCGCGTCTAAGAATCCCGGCCTTTGTACGGGTTTGGCGCGTCCGCGCCGTGCAAAATCCACATTTTTCTGGCGCGCGGAGAGCAAGCACCCGCATTTCTAGACGCCTCTGCGACAACCCCCTCATTTCTTAGAACGCCGGGCGACAAGAACCCGCATTCCTGGAGTCCCACAACAAGTGCGTCAGAAAACACTTGGCAGCGCGCGGGGGATGCGCTACGATAACTCAGCACGCGGGCGTGGCGGAATTGGCAGACGCGTACGGTTCAGGTCCGTATGGGGGCAACTCCATGAAGGTTCAAGTCCTTTCGCCCGCACCAAAAACGTTCGGGGCCCCGGCGGCAGCGCCGGGGCCCTTTTTCGTGCGGTGACGGCCGAGGTTCTTCTCGGTCCGTTACTCGTCCTCGTCGTCCCCGAAGAGGTCCCAGTCACTGTCGGACTTCTCGTGGTTGAAGTAGCGGCGCTTGGTCTTGCGCTCCATGAGGATGGCAATGATCAGGCAGAGCACGATGCCCCCTGCGACAAGGCAGAGCACGCCCACCTTGTCAGTGAAGAGCCACGTGAACAAATCCGCGATTGCCTGCATGCTGCCTCCCGGGACGCGTCGGTTCATCCGCACAAGTATATACTTGGAGTGCCGTCGCGCGAACGCGCGGCAAGTCGGCGAGAAACGAGGAGAGAGCATGCTCGACATTAAGTTCGTTCGCGAGAACCCCGACGTTGTAGACCGCGCGTGCGAGTCACGCCAGAACGCGCATTGGGACCGCGAGCGGTTCTTCGAGCTGGACGAGCAGCGCCGCTCCGTGATCGTTGAGGTCGAGGCGCTGCAGGCCGAGCGCAACGCCGTCTCCAAGCAGATCGGCCAGCTCATGCGCGAGGGCAAGAAGGACGAGGCCGAGGCCGCCAAGGCCAAGGTTACCGCCAACAAGGAGCGCATAGCCGAGCTCGACGACAAGCGCGCCGAGGTCGAGAAGGACCTCTTCGATCTGGTGGCGGCGATTCCCAACATTCCGCACGAGAGCGTGCCCTATGGCAAGGACGACTCCGACAACCCCGAGGTTCGCCGCTGGGGCACCCCGCGCGACTTCTCCGCGGACGGCTTTGAGCCCAAGGCGCACTGGGACCTTGGCCCGGCCACGGGCATGATCGACTTCGACCGCGGCGTCAAGATCGCCGGTACGCGCTTCTACGTTCTGGGCGGCATGGGCGCCCGCATGGAGCGCGCCCTCATAAGCTTCATGATCGACATGCACGCCAAGGCTGGCTTCAAGGAGTGGTGGCTCCCCGTCATAACCAACCGCGAGACTCTCTTTGGCACGGGCCAGCTGCCCAAGTTCGAGGACGACCTCTACCACGTGAACCCCGACCTCTACCTCATTCCCACGGCCGAGGTCATGCTCACCAACCTGCACCGCGACGAGGTGCTCGAGGCGAGCCAGCTGCCGCTGTGGTACACCGCCTTCACCCCGTGCTTCCGCGAGGAGGCGGGCTCGGCCGGCCGCGACACGCGAGGGATCATTCGCGTCCACGAGTTCGACAAGGTGGAGATGGTCAAGTTTGCCAAGCCCGAGGACTCCATGAACCAGCTCGAGAGCATGGTCGGCGAGGCTGAGGCGGTGCTTCAGGCGCTCGAGCTGCCCTACCACGTGGTCACGCTCTGCACCGGCGACATCGGCTTCTCCGCGTGCAAGTGCTACGACCTCGAGGTGTGGCTGCCCAGCTACAACGCCTACAAGGAGATCTCCTCCTGCTCCAACTGCTGGGACTTCCAGGCCCGCCGCGCCAACATTCGCTACAAGGACCCTGCCGAGTTCAAGGGCACGCGCCTCGTGCACACGCTCAACGGCTCCGGCCTGGCGGTGGGCCGAACCATGGCCGCCATTATGGAGAACTACCAGAACGCCGACGGCTCCATTACGGTGCCCGAGGCGCTCGTCCCGTACATGGGCGGCGTGGAGGTCATCAGGCCCGCCTAGGGCGAAAAAACCTCTTGCCAGAACCAGAACACCCGTTCTTTCGAACGGGTGTTCTGGTATACTCATGCCACGAGGAGACGAGGAAGGGAGAGGGCATGAGAGAGCGAGAGGTGGCGCGGTTCGAGCGTGCGGGTGACGTGCGGGTGATGAGCCTGGGCGAGGAGGAGGGGCGCATCGTGGTGAGGGAGGACCTTGCCGGCCCCTCCGTGCTTGTCGCTTACGGGGACGAGCGGCGCTCCCTGAGGGTCTCCTTTGGCCCGGCGTCCGTGTCGGGCCTCCTGAGGGCGATCGGGTCGTCCGGCGAGGGCGAGTCGCTGTGGGCCTATCTCGCGGACGAGTCGCATGACATCGTCGACCTGATGGACCTGTGCGACGCCGCGGCGGTCCCGTACTCCTTCACGAGCCTGGGCTCGGGCGGGGAGGTCGCGTATCGGCCGGCGTAGAAGGGCAGCAAAAAAGGGAGCCCCCGAGGGAGCTCCCTTACTTTGCGTGGTGCGGCGTATAGGATTCGAACCTATGACGCCCTGATTCGTAGTCAGGTCCTCTATCCAGCTGAGGTAACGCCGCGTGCAGCTGAGTATGTTGCCACGATGCTCGCCGTCCGTCAAGCCTCACGAGAAAAAATGGCGAAGTTGTGGTGAAGGCGGGGCTCCGCGCTCGACGGGCGCATCGCTCGCCGAGCGCGGCCGCCGCTCCCTCTCGGGGCGAGACGTTGCGCGCCCCCCGCCGGGTACGCTCTTCTAAATCACGTCCCAAAGAGGAGGAGTGCTCATGGAATACATTGAGTTCGGCACCCAGAAGGCGCAGGTATCCAAGGTCATGCTCGGCCTCATGCGCATCGACAGCATGAGCGTCGAGGAGGTCTCCGAGCTCGTGCAGGGCGCCCTCGAGGAGGGCATCAACGCGCTCGACATCGCCGACGTCTACGGCCTCGGCAAGTGCGAGTCCATTCTCGGTGAGGTCTTCAAGGCCAACCCCGGGCTGCGCGACAAGTTCTTCCTGCAGACCAAGTTTGGCATCCGCAAGGAGGAGTCGGGCTTCACTTGGTACGACTTCTCAAAGGACTACCTCGTCGAGGCCGCCGACGCCTGCCTCGAGCGCCTTGGCGTCGACCACGTTGACTGCCTGCTGTTGCACCGTCCCGACGTCCTGATGATCGGCGAGGACGTCGCCGAGGTCATGGACGGCCTCATGGCGTCTGGCAAGATCCTCGACTGGGGCGTCAGCAACCAGAACCCGGCCACAATGAACCGCATCGCCCGCTACGCCAAGACCCCGATGGTTACCACGCAGATGCAGCTCTCCTGCGCCTTTGCCCCCGCCTTTGACGCCTTCTTCAACGTCAACATGGAGAACGACGAGGCTATCATGCGCGAGGGCGGCGTCTTCGAGTACTGCCTCGAGCACGACATGGTCATCCAGACCTGGTCTGCGTTCCAGTACGGCTACTTTGGCGGCTCGTTCCTCGGCAGCGACAAGTACCCCGAGCTCAACGCCGTTCTCGAGCGCATTGGCGCCGAGCAGGGCGTCTCGTCGGCCGCCGTGGCCCTCGCGTGGATCCTGCGCTTCCCGGCCAAGATGCAGGCCGTCATTGGGACGACCAAGCTGCACCGCGTCCAGGACTCCGCCAAGGCGTGCGACGTCACCCTCACCGAGCGCGAGTGGTACGAGATCTACCAGGCCGCCGGTAAGGTCATGCCGTAGGCGAGAAGCACGAGCAAGTTGAGAGGTGCGGTGCCCGTCACGAGCGCGTGGCGGGCACCGCGCTCTGTGTTACCAGTGTGAGAACGTCCGCAAGCGCCCACACGAGCCGCCTACAATGGCAGGCGTCAAGAGAGGGGGGCGCGCCCGGCGCCTCCTCGGCAAGGGAGGTCAGCACCGTGCGCATAGAAACCTCTACCTGGCCCGCCGTCAAGCGCTATTTTGACGAGGGCAACGACCTGGTCATTCTCGCCGTCGGATCGACCGAAGAGCACGGGCGGCACAACCCTCTGGGCGTCGACACCATCGCCCCCAACTACCTGCTCGACCTCATCGAGGCGGCCGACCCGAGCATCCTCATCGCCCCGACGGTGCCCTACGGCGCCGCGGACGACCTTGTGGGCTACCCCGGCACGCTGAGCATCGGCTACCGCCTGCTCTACGAGGTGGTCGGCCGCCTGTGCGATCAGCTCTACGACTACGGCGCGCGCCGCTTCGTGCTGCTCAACGGCCACGGGCCCAACATCAAGCCGCTCTCCCAGGTGGGCGAGGAGCTCGATCGCCGCGGCTGCCGCTGCGCGCTCATGAACTGGTGGCTCATGGCCGGCGAGATCAACCCCGCTTGGAGGGGCGGCCACGGCGCGGGCGAGGAGACGAGCGCGATGCTCGCCGTCGACCCGGCGCTCGTGGACATGAGCGAGCTCGAGGGCGAGCGCGGCGAGATGGGAATTGTGAACGACGTGAGCGACGCCCTGCCGAGCGACGGCTGGAGCAACGTGCTGTACAAAGGCGTGCACGTGGGCATGCCGCGCGACGCGGTGCGCTACGCCTCCAACGGCTGGATCGGCCCCGACCACGCCAAGACGGCGAGCAAGGAGTGGGGCGATGCAATGATGCGGGGCACTGCCGACTACATCGTCGACTTTCTGCAGGAGTTTCGCCGCTGCCCGCTGCCCGAGCCGCTGCCCGTGCGCTCGGCGGGCGCCACGGGCACGTTCGCTGAAAAGCCCGGCGCGATCCGGGCGTAGGGAGCCGCGCCGGGGACGGCGCGAACGACTGGGGGACCAATGTTTCTCGCGCGCAGCACATGGCCGCAGGTGAGGGCCTACTTCGAGAGCCATGACACCGTGCTCATGGGCGTGGGGTCAATCGAGTGCCACGGCCGCCACAACCCGCTCGGCACCGACACGATGGCCCCGGACCATCTCATGAGGCTGGTCGACGAGCGCATGCCGGAGGTGCTCATCGCGCCGACCCAGCCCTACGGCGCGACCGACGACCTCATGGGCTACCCCGGGACCATCTCCCTCGGCGTCCAGGGTCTCGTCGACGTGATGAGCGCGATCACCGGCCAGCTCTACGACTACGGCGCGCGCCGCTTCGTGTTCGTCAACGGGCACGGCGGCAACGTCAAGTCTCTCAGCACGGTGTGCATGGACCTCAACCGCCGCGGGTGTCTCGCGGCGCTCGTGAACTGGTGGAAGGTTGCCCCGCAGCTCAACGCCGAGTGGGGCGGCGGCCACGGCGACGGCATGGAGACGAGCGCGAACCTCGCCATCGACCCCGACGCGGTCGACCTGTCCGCCTACGCGCCGGAGGGCCTGCGCAACGACCTTGGGCTCGCCGAGGGCGACGAGGCCAGCGAGGTCGCGGGTGGCCCGTTCAGGACCACCGGCTGGAGCACGGTCGAGTTCGAGGGAGTGAGCGTGGACTTCCCGCGCCGCCTCGATCGCTTCAGCTCCAACGGCTGGCTCGGCTACGGCCTGGGCGTGCCCCCCGAGACGGCAAGCGCCGAGCGTGGCCGCGCCATGCTCGAGGGCACGGCCGACTACCTCGTCCGCTTCGTGCGCGCCCTCGAGGCGACGGCGCTGCCCGGCCCGCTCGACGACGCCCGCGAGCTGCGTCGTGCCGACGCGCACATCGAGCGCCTGCGGCAGGGCGCCCAGCGCTAGCCCGCGCCCTGCTCGCCTGTCTCTCGCCAAAGCGTCAGAACGGAGAAGCCCATGCGTCTCGAGAGATCAACCTGGCCCCAGGTGAGGTCGTACTTCGCCGAGCACGACACGGTGCTGCTGCTCTTTGGCTCCATCGAGCAGCATGGCCGCCACAATCCGCTCGGCACCGACCTGTTCGCGCCGCTCAAGCTTGCCGACCTGATCGAGGAGCGGCTGCCCGACCTGCTCATCGCGCCCGCGCTGCCGTTCGGCTCCACGCCGCGCTTTGCGGAGTTCCCCGGGACCGTCGACCTGGGCGATGAGCTGCTCCGTCAGGTCGCCCTGCGCGTCTGCGAGAGCCTCATGTCCCACGGGGCCCGCCACTTCGTGCTGCTCAACGGGCATGGCGGCAACAGCAAGGCCCTGGGCGCCGCCCAGCTCGAACTCGCGCGCCGAGGCTGCCGCTGCGCCGAGCTCGACTGGTGGAGGATGGTCCGTGACATCAGGCCTGAGTGGGCAGGGGGCCACGGCGGTGCGCAGGAGACCTCGGCCAACCTCTGCATCGATCCCTCGCTCGTGGACACGGGCGCCCTGGCGGGCGAGGGGCTCGTCGACGACTTGGGCCCGGAGCTGCCCACGACCTACTTCGACACCGTGCGCTTCAAGGGCGTTGACGTGTGCGTTCCACGCCCCACCAGCGAGTACGCCGAGAACGGCTGGATGGGCGACGACAACCCGCGCGAGGCGAGCGCCGAGTGGGGCAGGCAGATGCTCTCCGCCGTGGCGGACTGGGCGGCCGAGTTCATACCCGCGTTCGCTCGCGCCCCGCTGCCCATGCCCGCGTAGAACCCGTGTCCGGGCCGCCGCACCACCGCGCGCCCGATACGCGAGAGTTTTGCAAGCACCCGTCCGAAGGAGGATCAAACCGTATGAACTTCAACGATTCAGAGGTCGTCTCGCTCGTCGAGAGCCTGTCCAACGCCCGTGGCTGCTCGGGCTTCGAGGACGAGACGCTCGAGGCCGCCCGCGCGTTCTGCGAGCCGTTCGCCACGATCGAGGAGAACTCCCTGCGCTGCGGCTTCGTCGTGCCGAAGAGCTTTGCCGGCGACAAGCCCGTCGTCATGCTCGACGCCCACGGCGACGAGGTCGGTCTCATGGTGAAGTCGATCCGCGACAACGGCTGCCTCACCTTCATCCAGCTCGGTCGCTACACCAGCGGCACCCTCGGCGGCCAGGACGTGCTCGTGCGCACCGTTGACGGCAACTGGATCCCCGGCGTGGTCGGCATTAAGCCGCCCCACTTCATGAGCGAGGCCGAGCGAGCCTCCCATGCCACCCCCGAGATGACCATCGACGTGGGCGCCACCTCCAAGCAGGACGCCGTCGAGAACTTCCGCGTGGGCATCGGCGAGCCGGTCGTCCCGGCCACCCGCTTCACCTGGGACAAGAAGAACCGCGTGATGTTCGGCAAGGCCTTCGACTGCCGCGTGGGCGTCGCCGCCATGCTGCTCGCCCTGCGCGAGCTCTCCACGCTCGACCTGCCGTTCGACGTCGTGGCCTCCATCAGCGCCCAGGAGGAAGTCGGTGAGCGCGGCGTTGCGTCGGCCGTCCGACGCTTCGAGCCCACGCTCTGCTACATGTTCGAGGGCTGCCCCGCCGACGACACCTTTGGCCCCGAGGCCGACATGCAGGCCCGCATCAAGCGCGGCCCGATGTTCCGCTACGCCGACGTGTGCATGATCACCAACCCGCGCTACCAGCGCTTCGTGCTCGGCGTCGCCGAGCGCGCCGGCATCCCCGCCCAGGCCTCCGTGCGCGAGGGCGGCGGCACCGACGGCGGCGTGGCGCACGTCATGGCCAACGGCATCCCCTGCGTGGTCTCGGGCGTGCCCTCGCGCTACGTCCACGCCGGATGCTCCATCGCGGCTCTTGACGACGTTGAGAACGCGGCGCGCCTGTGCGTCGAGGTCCTCTCGCAGCTCACGCCCGAGGACGCCTCTCGCTTCTAGGTGAGCGCCGATTGAGTCGAGGTGGTTTCGGAAGCATAACGGCGCAGTTTTTCAGTGTAACATGACGGCCAACAAGTCTCGCATCGCAGCTCTCCCCGCGCCTTGCTCGCCTACGGTGGCCGCACGCAAGGTTCGAGGCGCTCTTGCGCCGAGACTAGATGTAGCGGGTCCTGCGCAGGAAGGGCGCAGGGCCAACCAATCCGGAAGGAAGGGCGGGACATGGACCATCTTCAGCTCAGTAGGCGCAACTTCCTCAAGGGCGGCGCCGGCTTCGCCGCGGCGGCCTCGCTTGCCAGCCTCGTTGGCTGCGGCGGCGAGCCGGTCACCTCGAGCGACGGCGCAGGCTCTGGCGACCAGGCTGCGAGCAAGATCGTCCTCGGGCGCCCGGTCGACTCCAACAACCTCGACCCTGTGACCTGCATCGGCAACGAGAACATCTTCATGTTCAACCTCATCGTCGAAGGCCTCGTCAAGACGGCCGACGACAGCGGCGACATCGAGCCCTGCCTCGCCGAGAAGTGGGACGTCTCTGACGACGGCCGCACCTACACGTTCCACGTCATGGAGGGCCTCAAGTTCTCCGACGGCAGCGACGTCACCGCCGAGGACTGGAAGTGGACGTTCGAGCGCGCGATGGCCGCGACGGACTCCCACTGGTACTCCTGCGTCGAGAACATCGAGAGCGTCGAGTGCCCCGACGACACGACGGTCATCGTCACCACCAAGGAGGCCGCGGCGTCCACGCTGGCCAACCTCTCGATCTTTGAGGTGGGCGTCCAGTCCAAGGCCCACTTCGACGAGGTCGGCGAGGAGGAGTACGTCAACGCCGGCCCCGTCGGCACCGGTCCCTACGTCCTCGACGAGTGGGTCAAGGGCGAGTACATGACCTTCAAGGCCAACCCCAACTACCGCGAGGAGGGGCTGCCGCTGACCGAGGAGATCGAGTTCCGCGTCGTTGCCGACGACAACTCGCGCGTCATCCAGCTGCAGGGCGGCGACATCGACGTCGCCGACAGCGTGCCCTTCGCGAGCCTCCAGCAGCTCGAGGGCGACGCCAACTGCTCGCCACAGGTCGACCCCTCAACGATGGTCTATTGGATCTCGCTGAACACGCAGAACGAGTACCTCTCCAACCCGCAGGTCCGCGAGGCCCTCTACCAGGCGACCGACGCCCAGGAGATCGTCGACATGACCTCCTACGGCTACGCCGAGACCGCCGGCAGCGTCATCTCCGCGACCTCCGAGTACTGCGACACTTCGATCGAGCCTCCCGTGGCCGACGTCGAGGCTGCGAAGAAGCTGCTCGAGGAGGCCGGCTACCCCGATGGCTTCGAAATCAGCCTGCTCCTGCGCGGTGGCAACGCCCTCTACGAGTCCATCGCGCAGGTCATCCTCGACCAGTGGAAGAAGATAGGCGTCACCGTCAACATTGACAGCCGCGAGTCCACGGCCTACAGCCAGGCCCGCAACGAGCTCGACCTCGACGTTGTCATCTCCGGCTGGTCCGACGACGTGCCCGACCCTACCTCACTGATGCAGTTCATCTTTGACTACGACGCCGCCTTCGGCTACTACTCCGGCATGGAGCAGCCCGAGGAGCTGCAGGAGGTCAACAGGCAGGCCACGGTCGAGCTCGACGTGGAGAAGCGCAAGGAGCTCTACGCACAGATCCAGCAGGCCTTCCGCGAGGAGGCAATCTTCATCCCGTTCATGTCCGTGCCCTGGGCGTCGGCCATCCGCAACAACGTCACGGGCTACATTCAGACGCCGATGGGCAACTACCGCTTCCAGGAGATCGCCGTGACGGAGTAGGGAGGCGGACGCGCCCCTGGGCGCGGCGCAAGGTAACGCAAGCGGGCTGCGGCGCGGCGATGACCCGCGCCGCAGTTCCGTGCGAAAGGGTACAGGAGCTCGGGTCGAGCCGGTCGAGCCGGGCGGGAGAGAGAAAGGGGGAGGGGCGTGGAGACACTGCGCTACGTTCTCAAGCGCGTTCTGCAGATGATCCCGGTGCTGATCGTCTCGGCCATCGCGATCTTTCTGCTGATGCGCCTCCTGCCGGGCGACGCGGCCCTCGCGACGCTGGGCGACAAGATCGACCCCGAGGTGTACGCGGCCCTTCGCGAGGAGATGGGTCTCAACCAGTCGCTCTGGACGCAGTTCACCGTCTGGGTTTTCGCACTCGCCCAGGGCGACCTGGGGACCTCGGTCATCTACAAGATTCCGGTTGCCGGGCTCGTGGCGAGCCGCATGCAGGTCACCGTTCTTCTCGCCGTGGTGGCGGTCGTCATGACCGTCGTCATCGCGCTGCCGCTGGGGTACCTCGCCGGCGCGAAGAAGGGCAAGCTCCCCGACGTGGTCGTCCGTCTGCTCGCGCTGCTGGGCCTCGCAGCCCCGTCGTTCTGGGTGGGCCTGATGCTGCTGATCGTATTCGGCGTGAGGCTGGCCATCTTCCCGACCTCGGGCTGGGGCAAGACGATGGGCGAGCACTTCTGGTCGCTCATCCTGCCGGGCTTCACGCTGGCGTTCGCCTCGATTGCGGTCATCATCCGCAACGTGCGCAGCAACGTCGTCGAGGTGCGCAACGCCGACTACGTGAGCTTCGGGCGCTCCAAGGGCCTCTCGGCCTGGGCCATCTCGACCGGCTACATCCTGCGCAACGCCCTGATCCCCACCACGACGCTGCTCTCCATGCGCATCATCGGCATGCTCTCTGGCTCCGTCGTCATCGAGAACATCTTTGGCCTGCCCGGGATCGGGTCGCTGCTCGTGCAGGCGGTCACCGGCCGCGACTACGCGGTGGTGCAAGCGTGCGTGCTCGTCTTCGTGATCATCACGCTCGTAGTGAACCTGCTCACGGACATCCTTTACACGACGCTCGACCACCGCATCAAGTTGGGAGGTAACGAGGCATGAGCGCAGACGCTTCCACGGCTCGCGGTCTCAAGATGCCCGAGAAGGGGAAGGCCAAGGCCAAGGGCAAGGGCGTGCCCATCTGGCGCCGTAGTCCCAGCCTGGTCATAGGTGCCGTCATCGTGCTGGCGACCTGCGTCGTCGCCGCGTTCCCGAGCCTGTTCACCTCGCAGGACCCGCTGGCCCTCAACCCGAAGGAGATGCTGCTCCCGCCGAGCCCCCAGCACCTGTTTGGCACCGACAACTTCGGCTATGACGTCTTCACGCGCGTCATCTACGCCACCCGCCTCGACCTTCTCATCGGCGTCGCCTCGGCTGGCATGCCGTTCCTCGTGGGCTCGGCGCTGGGGCTGGTGTGCGGCTACTACGGGGGGAAGTTCGACGCCTTCATGATGCGCGTCCTCGATGTGTTCATGGCCTTCCCGTTCATGGTCCTGGCCATCGCCATCGTTGCCATCCTCGGAAACGGCGTGACGAACCTCATCATTGCGATGTGGGTCGTGAGCTGGCCGCCTTACACGCGCCTCGTGCGCGCCGAGGTCCTCATCGCGAAGGGCTCCGAGTACGTGCAGGCGGCGCGGACGCTGGGCTACAGCGACCTCAAGATCATGTTCCGCCACATCCTGCCGAACGTCATCAGCAGCTCCATCGTGTACCTCGCCTCCGACATCGTCATGTGCATCATGAGCGCGGCAACGCTGAGCTTCCTGGGCCTGGGCGTGCCCTCGCCCACGCCGGAGTGGGGCGCCATCATCTCGGGCGGCAAGGGCTTCATATCCACCGCCTGGTGGATCTCCGCCCTTCCGGGCCTGGTGATGGTCGTGGTCGGTCTGGGCTTCTCGCTTCTTGGCGACGGCCTGAACGACCTGCTCAGGACCAGGGACTAGGGGGTGCGACCATGACCTATCAGACGCCCGCCCAGAGCGGCGGCACCTTACTCGAGGTCAAGGACCTCAGCATGTTCTACCTCACCAAGAGCTCGTGCGTGCGCGCCGTCAACGAGGTGACCTTCACCGTGCGCGAGGGCGAGACCTTTGGGCTCGTGGGCGAGTCGGGCTGCGGCAAGTCGACCGCGGTGCGCTCGCTGATCCGCCTCCTGCCCGAGGCGGGCAAGATCGTGAGCGGCACCATCACGTACAAGGGCCAGGACGTCACTGCGATGAGCGAGCGCGAGGTCAGGAGGCTGCGCGGCCGCGAGATCGGGATGATCTTCCAGGACCCCATGACCTCGCTCAATCCCGTGACCAAGGTGTCCAAGCAGTTCTACGAGTCCCTCAAGTCCGAGGGCCTCTCGCGAAGGGAGATGCGCGAGCGCGCGATCGAGCTCCTGCGCCTTGTCGACATTCCAGAGCCCGAGCAGCGCCTCGACAACTACGTCCACGAGATGTCCGGCGGCATGCGCCAGCGCGTGATGATTGCGATTGCCCTGGCGAGCCGCCCAAAGCTGCTTCTTGCCGACGAGCCCACCACTGCCCTTGACGTCACCATCCAGGACCAGATCATTGCGCTGCTCAACAGCCTGCGCGCCAAGCTCGGCATGAGCGTCCTTCTCGTCACGCACGACCTTGGGGTCGTCAACGAGATGTGCGACCACGTTGCCGTGATGTACGCGGGCCGCATCGTCGAGACCGCCGACACGCACGGCCTGCTGCACGACTCGCGCCACCCCTACACCTGCGGCCTGATCAACTCGCTGCCGGCCGAGCACGACACCCGCACCCGCCTCGAGCCCATCCACGGCGCACCGCCCAATCTCGCGCAGGAGATCGTGGGGTGCCCGTTCGCGCCGCGCTGCCCCTACGCCACCGACGTGTGCCGCAGCGTCCTGCCCGAGATGTCCGAGGTGGCGCCGGGCCACCAGGTGCGCTGCCACCACGCCGACCCGACGGACCGCGCGCGCATGACCGAGCCCACCAGCTCCGTGACCCTGCAAGGAGGTGCGGCATGAGCACGACTGCCAACGCCGCGGAGGCGACCGAGAAGAACGAGGCCGTCACGGCCGTCCCGACCGAGCGCACTGACGCCGAGCTGCTCGAGGTCAGCGGCCTGGTGAAGCGCTTCCCGCTCAAGCGCACAATCTTCGACGCCATGCTGCACAAGGAGCGCAAGGCCCTGACCGCCGTTGACGACGTGTCGCTCACGCTGGCGCAGGGAGAGACCCTGGGCCTGGTCGGCGAGTCTGGCTGCGGCAAGTCGACGCTCGCGAGGACGATCATCAACCTCTACCGCCCCACCGAGGGCAAGGTGGTGTTTGATGGGACGGACCTCGCTTCGCTCTCAAAGCGCGAGCTGCGAGAGCGCTGCGGTGACATCCAGATGATCTTCCAGGACCCCTACTCCTCGCTCAATCCGCGCATGACCGTGCGCCAGGTGCTTCGCGAGGTGCTGCTGCATCGCGGCGCGTGCGAGAGGGACAAGGTGGACGCCGAGGTCATGCGCCTGCTGGGACTGGTCGGGCTCTCCGAGGACCAGGCGGACCGTCTGCCGAGCGCCTTCAGCGGCGGCCAGCGCCAGCGCATCGGCATCGCCCGTGCCCTGGCCGCGCGCCCGAAGCTCATCATCGCCGACGAGCCCGTCTCTGCGCTCGACGTCTCCATCCAGGCTCAGATCATCAACCTGCTGATCGACCTCAAGGAGAGGCTCGACCTGTCGATTCTGTTCATCAGCCACGACCTGCGCGTCGTTCGCTACATCTCCGACCGCGTGGCCGTGATGTACCTCGGCTCGATCGTGGAGACCGCCACGACCGACGAGCTCTACGACCACCCGCTGCACCCCTACACGCAGACGCTGCTCGAGGCGGCGCCCTCGATGGAGGAGTCGCGCGTGAAGGAGACCAAGACGTTCGCGAAGGGCGAGCTGCCGAGCCCCATCAACATGCCGAGCGGCTGCCGCTTCCACCCGCGGTGCCCCTACGCGACCGAGCGCTGCAAGACCGAGCGCCCGCGCCTGCGCGACGCCGGGGACGGCCATCTCGTCGCATGCCATAACCCGCTCGAGGGGTAGGGCATGTCCCCAGGCTCAAATGGGGCAGCGTCGGGCGCGCGGTCCTACTGCATAACCGCTCCGCAGGTGGAGCACTGGTAGGCGGTGTAGGTCACGGTGCCGGTCGAGGCGAAGGGGTTGTACTGGCGGTAGAGCGGCACCGTCTTAGCGTCGTCGGAGTACCAGCCAATGCCCTCGTCGCGCCAACCGGCCTTGACCAGCGTGTTCTTTTCGCCGACGTTCGTGGCGTAGTGGTGATCTCCGCCGTCGACGTACGGGTTGTAGAGGCGGTAGACCGGCGTCTTGGACGTGGCCGGGGCGATCCAGCCGATTCCCTCGTAGCTCCACCCGACCAGCTGCAGCGAGTCGCGCTCCTCCGACGAGGCGGTGTAGAAGTGCTCGCCTGTGTACCTGTTGTAGAGACGGCACATCGCCTTGCTGACCCCCTCGGCGGCCCCGGCGGCCGCGGGCAGCGAAGCAACGGCCACAACGAGGGCAACGAGAAGCGGCGCAACGCGCCTCAGCAGTCCCTTGGCAGACATGGCCCCCCGCTTGCGTGGCCCCTAGGATAGCTCTTCTCGCCGCCGCAATCTGCGGCATGCGCTACCTGAACCTGGTTCAAACGGCGCGGCGTGGGGGGCGGCACGGTACGGGGCACGAAAAAGGCCCGCCCCGCGCGCGGCGGGACGGGCCCAGCAGAATCTGGCGGAGAGCTGGGGATTCGAACCCCAGATAGGATTTGCATCCTATACTCGCTTAGCAGGCGAGCACCTTCGGCCTCTCGGTCAGCTCTCCGTAAGTGGTGCCAGAGAATGATACCCCACAACCGGCCAACTCACAACTGCTGCCCCAGCAGCTTTGCGAGAAACTCCGCGTCGCAGACAACGTCGTCCCGGTGCGCCGCCACGCGCTCCCACGAGAACGTGCCCACGAGCTCGGCCGCCGGCCCCTCCCAGCCCTTCTCGGCAAGGCCAAGGGCGCCGGCCAGCACGCCCACCACGCGCTCCGGACGCACCCCGCGCTCGCGAAGGACGCCGAGGTCGAGGTCGCGGTCGCGCTTGGAGAGGCGCCGGCCGTCCGGCGCAACCAGAAGCGGTACGTGGCCGTACTCGGGCGCCTCCCAGCCGAGAAGCCCGGCGAGGTAGGTCTGCCGGGCGCACGATCCCAGAAGGTCGCGCCCGCGAACGACCTGCGTCACGCCCATGAGCGCGTCGTCAACGACCACCGCGAGCTGGTAGGCCACAACGCCGTCGCTGCGGCGCACGAGAAAGTCGCCGCACTCGCGCGCGAGCACCTCGCGCTGCGGGCCGTACGCGAGGTCGGAGAACTCGATCGTGCCGGCGGGGTCGCCCACCTCGGGCACGCGCAGCCTCGTCGCGGGCGGGCGCACGGCCGAGCGGCGCGCGACCTCCTCGGCGGAGAGCCCGCGGCACGTGCCTGCGTAGACGGGGGTGCCGTCGGAGGCGTGCGGCGCGCTCGCCGCGTGGAGCTCTGCGCGCGAGCAGAAGCAGGGGTAGGTGAGGCCGACGGTCCCCAGGCGCGCGATCGCCTCGTCGTAGAGGGAGCCGCGCTCGCTCTGCCAGTACGGGCCGTCGTCCCAGTCGAGCCCGAGCCAGCGCAGGTCGTCCATGAGCTGCTCGGCCCGCTCGCGGCTCTGCGCCCGCGGGTCGAGGTCCTCCACGCGCATGACCATCTCGCCGCCGGCTGCCCGGGCAGAGAGCCAGGCCACGAGCGAGGCCAGCGCGTTGCCCAGGTGCATCCGTCCCGAGGGCGTGGGCGCGAACCGGCCGCGGGGAGGCGCAGCGGCGCCCGTCGTGCGTGAGGGCTCGCTGTCCACTAGAGCTCCTGGTCGTACACGTAGACGTAGAACTCGTCGGTGGCGGGGTCGGCGCCGGGCCAGCTCGCCTGCGAGCGGCGGCGCATCGCCTGGCGCAGGCCCTTGTGCTCGTAGAACCCCACGTCACAGGCGTCGTCGGTGAGCAGGTGGTAGCCCTTGGCGCCCTTCTCGCGCAGGTGCTCGGCCGCGGCCGAGAAGAGCCTGCCTCCCAGGCCCAGCCCCTTGGCGTCCGGGGAGACGATCAGCAGCTTAACCGCGGCGTCCGCGCCCACGGGGCCGTCGGCGGCGTACTCGCGCTCGAGCTCGGCCTCCTCGCGCACCCCGTCCATTTCGGTCCGCACCGCCTCCGCGAGCGCCTCGTCCTTCTCGGCCGCCCGCGAAAGGCGCGACTCGAGCTCGGCCCAGCCGTCGTCCGTGACCTCGCGGCCCCGTTCGGCGAGAAGAACTACGCCCAGAATCTCCCCCGCGCGCTCGGCGAGAAGTGACCACGTTGTCTGCGAGAGGTAGTGCGCCAGCTCGATCTGGCTCGCCGCGCGCTGCGCCGCCTCGTCAAACTCCGGGAGCCACGTGCGCCCGAGCAGCTCCGCCGCCCCCTCGAAGTCCTCCGGCGCGAAGGGGCGCCACGTCAACTTTTCAGTCTGCGTCATGTTGTCCTCCAGCTGCGGTATCGTAGAAGAGACGGTACAACATGTCGTCGTCAAACCCAAGGAGGCCACATGGCAGACACTCCCATCAAGCGAGCGCTCGTCTCCGTCACGGACAAAACGGGCGTCGTCGCCTTCGTCAAGGCGCTCGAGGACGAGTTCGGCGTCGAGGTGATCTCCACCGGCGGCACCGCGCGCGTGCTCGAGGAGGCCGGCGTCCACGTCGTGCCGATCGAGCAGTACACGGGCTTTCCGGAGATGATGGACGGTCGCGTGAAGACGCTGCACCCCAAGGTCCACGGCGGCCTGCTCGCCCGTCGCGACAACCCGGCCCACATGGCCGAGGCCGCCGAGCACGGGATCGGCATGATCGACCTCGTGGTCGTGAACCTCTATGAGTTCGAGAAGACCGTGGCCAACCCCGAGGTCACCTTCGACGACGCGATCGAGCACATTGACATTGGCGGCCCCTCCATGCTGCGCTCCGCGGCCAAGAACGCGGACTCCGTGACCGTGGTCTCCGACCCTGACGACTACGACGAGGTCCTGGACACCATGCGCGCCATGGACGGCTGCACCACGCTCGAGCTGCGCCGCTACCTGCAGCTCAAGGTCTACGAGACCACGGCCTGCTACGACGCGGCGATCGCCAACTGGCTGGCCGACCGCTACGACGAGGACTTCCCCGAGGAGCTCGAGGACGCAGAGGGCGCCCCCGCCACCCCGGACGAGCTGGGCGTCTACCTGGAGAAGGTCGACGACCTGCGCTACGGCGAGAACCCCCAGCAGACGGCCGCCGTCTACCGCTTTGCGGACGACTTCGCCGAGCTGGGCTCCTCCGAGTACCCGCTCGTGGGTGCCGAGCAGCTCCAGGGCAAGCCGCTCTCCTACAACAACTACCTGGACGCGGACGCCGCCTGGAACCTCGTGCGCGAGTTCGACGGCCCGGCCTGCGTGATCCTCAAGCACCAGAACCCCTGCGGCTCCGCCGTGGCCGACGACGTCACCGCCGCCTACGACCGCGCCTTCGCGTGCGACCCCAAGAGCGCCTTCGGCGGCATCATCGCCTGCAACCGCGAGGTGCCCTTCGAGCTCGTGGAGCACGCCTTTGACGAGAACGGCCAGTTCGTCGAGGTGATCATCGCCCCGGGCTACACCCCCGAGGCCGTCGAGCGCATGGCCAAGCGCCCCAACCTGCGCGTGCTGGCCACCGGCGGCGTGGGCGGCCACGCCGAGTACGAGCTGCGCTCCATTGACGGCGGCGTGCTGCTGCAGAACGTCGACTCCGTCTCCGAGGACCCCGAGACCTTCACCTGCCCGACGGAGCGCAAGCCCACTCCGGAGGAGATGGACGAGCTCATGTTTGCCTGGCGCGTCTGCAAGGGCGTGAAGTCCAACGCGATCCTGGTCTCCAAGGGCAAGGCCGGCATCGGCATGGGGCCGGGCCAGCCCAACCGCGTCGACTCCGCGCTGCTCGCCTGCGAGCGCGCCGACGAGGCCTGCGAGCGCATGGGCGTGGAGAAGGGCGGCTACGCCTGCGCGTCCGACGCCTTCTTCCCGTTCCGCGACAACGTGGACGTGCTCGCCGAGCACGGCGTGACCTGCATAATCCAGCCCGGCGGCTCCAAGCGCGACGATGAGAGCATCGAGGCCTGCAACGAGCACGGCATTGCCATGGTCTTCACCGGCAACCGCCACTTCCGCCACTAGCGCGCGCCCTTCTCGCGAGCTTTTGCGCCCCGGCCGGCCCCGCGCCTGCCGGGGCGTCTAGTTATTCGGGACCTTGCTGTTCCGGTGTCTAGGAATTGGCGGGCTTGTTGCAGCGCCGTCTAGAAATCGCGGGGGTTGCCCTGTTGTGCTGTCCTTCTCGCCCGCAAAAGCGCGCTATTGTTGGCTGTCGCCGGACAAGGGCGACGATTCCCGGAATGCCCGAGGACAAGGGGCGGCTTTTTTAGAAGGCCATGCGACAAGGACGGCGTTTTCTAGAAGCCGCTATGACAACCCCGGCGTTTCCAAGAAGCCCCAGCCGTCGGCGCCGCGCTAGAATGTGGGTCCCATGAAAGGAGCGCCCATGTTCGCCGAGAAGAACGACATGCAGATGGACGACTTCAAGCTGGGACGCCCGGCGCTCGTCTGCCGCTGGCGCCTCTGCGCGCGAAGCCTTCCCATTGAGAACCGCCACCTCAGGGCGCTCGGGAACCGCCGCGTCAAGGACGTCCCCGTCTCGTCCCAGCTGGTGGCGTGGGCGAAGCAGCACATTGAGTGGACGCTCTACGAGGGCGCGCTGCGGTGCCCGGACGGCGTGCTCATGGTCGTCGTTGACGACGAGGGTCGCGCCGCCATGACCGTCGGGCCCTACGAGCCGCTGGCCGTGACGACGGTCTCCGCCCTCGCCGAGCGCGCCCTTGGGGCGGCGCGGGAGGCGTCGAGGACCGGCGTCGCGCCCGAGACCCTCTGGGTGGTGCGCGACGAGCGGCTCGTCTGGGGCGGCGACCCCGAGTGGCGCCCGTCGGGCGCGACGTCTCTCGTGGCCGACCTCGCCCGTACTCTGGGCCTGCCCGTTTCCTGCGAGGGGGACCTCGTGGCTGCGGTCATGGACGGGTCGACCAGCTATGACGAGGCGTTTCTCGTCTCCGACGAGCACGGGGTCGTTCCCGCCTCCAACGCGCCCGGGCCGAAGTCGAGCCGGCTCGGCGAGGGGTGGGGTCGCCTGCTCGAGTCCGCCCGCCGGCCCGGCCGAGGCGTCACGGGCGCGCGTGGGGTATAAAGGAGAAACGGGACAAGCCCCGAAAGGGAGGTTCTAACATGGAGCAGAACCAGCAAGGAACGCCGCCGCCGCCGTTCCAGTCTCAGCAAAGCCCAAACCCCAACCCAAACCCAAACACAAGCCCGGGCCCGGCCCCGCAGCCAACCCCGCAGCAGCCGCCCCGGCCGCAGGCTCCCACGGACGCCGCGCCCGCCGACTGGGGGCGCATAGGCGGCTGGCTCCTCGCCTTTATCGTCCTGCAGGCGCTTCAGATCTTCGCCATGCTCTCCGACTTCCCCTCCTCGCTCGAGGGCGCCCTGGAGAGCGTCATGGCCGGCGGCCCGGCGACCGTCGCGTCCCTGGCGGTGGCGGTCTGCGACTGGCTCGCCCTTGGCACGCTCGTTGCCTACGCCGTCGTCATAATCGTCGCGCTGGTCCAGCTCGTCCAGCGCCACCCGCTCTTCCTGCGCAACTTCCAGCTTGCCGGGATTGTGGCCGTTGCGGGCAACTTCGTGGTGTTTCTCATCATGGAGGCGATTCACGTCTACTACTCGACGAGCCCTGGCGTGGTCGGCTACGAGCCCTCGTACGGCTACTCCTGGGAGGCGGGCTCGCACTGGACGCTCGTGGTCCTGGCGCTCATGTGGACGATCTTCTGGACGCTGTACTTCGCGCGCTCGGTCCGCGTGCGCCACTACCTGGGCTCCGACAGCCACCTGGACCACGTCCTCTTCGGTCGCGGCATGCGCTCCGCCTAGGCTTCGCCCAAAACATGCCAAAAAGGGGCCAGACCCCTTTTTGGCAACGACCGTCCACCGCTCTTCTCGCCTAACTCCCGCTATTTGGGTAGTAGACTATGTGTGAATGGGCCGCGGCCTCGTTCCGTCATGCGTCTGTGACGGGCCGGACCCGCCCATGAGGGATTCGTTGGAATCGCTACGAAGGAGAGGATATGGCTCGCAAGTTTAAGTCCATGGACGGCAACGAGGCGGCATCGTACGTCTCGTATGCGTTCACCGAGGTGGCGGGCATCTACCCGATCACCCCGTCCAGCCCCATGGCCGACCACGTCGACCAGTGGGCCGCTCAGGGCA
>CASEQJ010000032.1 GCA_949290055.1 uncultured Olsenella sp.
GGGTTGTCGGTCGGGTCCTCGGTCTTGACGAAGGCCGAGAAGGACGCCTGGATGACCGCCGCCTCGAGCTCGGCCGTGGTGTAGCGCCTGACCTGCAGCAGCGGCTCGATGGCCTGGGCGAGGTACGGCACGCCGCGGTACTGGTCGGGGCGCTCGGCCTCCATCATGTGGAGGACGTTCGGCAGGCCCGTCTTGGAGCCGACCGCCGGGACGCGCCGGAACTCCGTGGCCGTCGCGTCGTCGGGCGTCTCGAACGGGTGGTGGTTGCAGACCCAGTAGGCCGCGACCTCGCCGGTGCCGCTTATCTCCACGCCGTCGTAGATGAGGTTGCCGTTGTCGGGGTTGCGCCCCGTCGTGACCGCCATCGGAGGGATGCGCGAGGCCTCGCGGTTGTAGGTCGCGCCGCTCTCCCACGGGGTGCAGACGCGGTCGGCCTCCACGAGGCGCAGGCGCAGCGTGTAGGGCCGCATCGTGCTCGCCTTATGCCGGCTCACGAGCGCGAAGGCGTCGCCGCTCATGAGCCAGGCCTGCATGGCGAGCTGCTGGAGCTCCCAGAAGTCGCTGAGCCCCAGAGCGTCGCACGCCCGGCGGTCGTTCGCCCACGGGCGGAACTCGCGCAGGGCCGCGTCGCCCCAGGCGGCGGCCTCCTCGTCGGTCATGCCGAGCGCGGGGGCGTCCACGCGGGGCCTCGGGACCACGCCCGTCCCCACGACGTTTGTGCGGACGGTGCGGACGGCGCTCGCGGCGATGGGCGCCGCCATGTAGAGCATGCGCGACCGTTGACGGAGCGTCAGGTTGTTGTCGTCGATGTCGCGCGCGGGCGAGCCCGACCAGGCCGCGAAGCCCTTGAGGCCGCGCCTGGTCCACGACGCCCCGGCGTCGGAGTAGCCGGACGCCGAGCGGGCGGGCGCCGCCGACATGGGCGCGGACGTGGTGGGCGGGCTGCCGGCCACGGGGGCGCGGCGGCGCCGCTGGTTGCTGTGCTTGGCCATGCCCCTCCTACCAGTCCCTGAGGTAGACGCCGACGGACCTGCGGCGGCCCCCGCCGCTCTCGAGCGCGGCCTCGTCCTCGGCCACCTTCGTCTCGAGCGTCTCGATCGTCTCGGTGATCTCGGCGAGGTTCGCGCGGGTCAGGTTGCGCGTCCCGATGGTGTAGCTCTGGGCGCCGTCGAGGATGGCGCGCTCGGCCGCGTAGTAGAGCTCGAGGCGCTCGGTGTTGCGGGCCAGCCTCTTGCGAATGACGGTCCTCGACGCCATGCCCGCCCCCCTACCACTCGTCGGCGGCGCTGCGCCGCGTTTTTCTCCTGCGATGCCTCCCGCGCGGCGCGCCGGCCCCCGCCTCCCCGGACATCTGGCGCTCGAGGGCGTCCCAGTCGGGGTTGAGGATGGCCAGTGCGGCCAGCGCGTAGTTCCGGCAGTCGAGCGCCTCGTTGCGCTCGTGGCCGGGTATCTTCTCCCAGCGCCAGCGGGAGCCGGTGGAGGTCTTGCTGAGCACGAGCCGCTCGGAGAGCAGCCCGGCGAAGTACGCCTCGTCGTAGCCGCGGCCGCGCGGGAAGTGGCAGTAGCGCGGGCCGGGCTCCTGGACCTTGAGGGCGTTCATGATCTGCGACTTGCCGGCGTCGACGCCGACGGTGTAGAGCCAGCAGGTGCGCCGCTTGTCGCGTATGGCCACGCGGGTGGGCACCGCCACGAACGGCACGCCCTCGCCGCCCTTGCCCTTGATGGCGAAGACGCGGCCGGGCTGCCTCTGGCGGCAGCGCTCGTAGACCTCCTGCGTGTAGTGGCCGCCGGAGTCGACGCACGTGACCGAGGCGCGCACTCCGCGCCCGTCGCGGCGCCGCCAGACGTGCGCCACCACGCCGTCCAGGCGCTCCCAGACCTCGTCGCTGTCCGGGCGGCCGGCTATGACGCCCTTCTCGAGCCCCCACGTCTCGCCCCAGCGCCCGTGGGCCACCACCTCGTACTCGAGGCGCGTGTCCTGGGTGTCGACGCCGACGGTGACCACGAGGGCGCCGTCGGGGAGCTCGACCGGGGTCCCGTCCGGGCGCTCGCCGTAGTCCTCGCGGCGCGCCATCATCTCGTCGTCCGAGACGAGGTCGCCGCGGTCCTCCCAGAGTCGCCCGAAGAGCGTGTTGTAGACGACCTGCAGGCGCTGCGGGTCGTCCTTGGACTCGAGGAAGTCGAGGCAGATGCTCGACCACGACGTCCACGGGCTGCAGAAGGCGTTCAGCCAGAAGCTGCGGACGCGCGCGGACGCGAGCGCGGCGGGGTTGTCGGCCCGCCAGCGGCTCGGGGCCTCGCGCATGGCGCGCTCGGACGAGAGGCAGCCGCACGACGGGCAGCACCACATGGGCTCGCCCTTGAGTCGGTAGACCTTGCGGCCGTTGACGCGGTCGCACTCGGAGTCGAAGCGGATCTGGTCGAAGTCGATGTCGTGCCACTCGCCGCACTCGGGGCAGCGGGTCACCCATCGCTCCTGTGTGCCGCCCGCGAAGGCCGTCTCGATGTTGGAGGCGCCCTTGACGGTCGGCGTCGAGACCTCGATGGCCTTCGCGTTGTAGAACGTGGTCTGTCGGGCCTCGGCGAGCTTCCACGGGTCGCCCTCGCGGCCCGCCGAGACCGCCCAGCGGTCCCTCTCGTCGCCGATGATGTAGCGGGCGGGGGTCGACGCGAGCGCCGACGCCACGTTGGAGCCCGTCATCATGAGCATGCCGCCGGGGAAGGTCTTCTGGAGCACCGTCTTGGCGCCCTGCCTCCCCCGCTCGGCGTCGCGGACCTTGCGGCGGAGCCTCGGGCAGTCGCGTATCATCGGCTCGACGCGCAGGCGGGAGAACTTCTTGGCGTCCTCGATCGTGGGCTGCACGAAGAGGACCGTGCCGGGGTCCTGGTCCATGAGGTACGCCAGGCAGTTGAGCTCGCACTCTGTCTTGCCTATCTGCGAGCCGGCCACGATGACGACCTTGCGGACGCGCGGGTCGGTGAAGGCCCGCATGGGCTCGGCGAGGTAGGGCGTGCGCGACGTGCGCCACGGCCCCGCCTCGGCGGACGCCTCCGGCGAGAGGCGCCTGTACCTGTCGGCCCACTCGTCGACGGTCAGGGACTCAGGAGGACGGAAGCCCCTGACCGCCCGCGAGAGGGTCGAGTTGAGGTCAGCCAGCCTCTGAGTCTCCGTCCTCGGCATCGTCGGTCGACCATCCCTTCCGCTCCCGCACCATCGCCGCGTAGGCCCTGGGGTCGTAGCGGTACTGCGAGAGGTCCTCGAGCGCGGCGCACACCTCGCGGCGCACTATCTCCGAGACCTCGGCCGCGCTGCGCCCCGCCGCGTCGACGGAGACGCGCCCGGGGATGGCGAGCAGCGCGGAGCGCACGCCGTAGACGAGCTGCGTGGTCGCCGCCTCGACGTCCTCGGCCGAGTGCATGCGGCCCTCGAGCTCGGCTAGGCGGATCTCCTCCTGCCGGGCCTTCGCGGCCTTGTAGTCGGCGTCGGCCTGGAGCTTCCTGCGCTCCGCGTCGGCGTCGTCCGCCAGCCTCGCGCTGACCGACTCCCTCACGTGGCGCACGTAGCTCTGCACGTTAGCCGGGAGGTCGTACCTCGCCGGGCTGCCCTCGGGGGTCAGGACCCCCTCCTTTTTGAGCTGATTGATGCGCTGGACGCTGAAGCCGAGCACCTCGGCGAGCTCCTTTGCAGACACCCGCTCCATGGCACCCCCGTCTACCTGCGCACATGTGAGTCGTTGCTCTGCTAAGGCCTTAAATCGGGAGGCTAAGAAATCGCGATTTCCTGCGCCTCGCAGCACCGCAGGACGTCGCGCCCCCGGAAGGACCCGCAAAATGATGAACACATTTATGTGTTGCCAGTCACACCTCGATGCCGAGGCCCGCCAGGCGCCTGCGGAGGATCTCCATCTGCTTGTCCTGCAGCTCCCCGTACGCGCCCGAGACGTGCTCGTCTCGGTTGACCACCATGTCCACCATCTGCGGCATGGACACGACCTTGAGGGCCTCGTACCTTCTCCCCTCGCGCATGATGGGCGGCACCTTGCCTTTGAGGAGCATGGCGGGAGAGGACTGCCCGTGCTTGCCGCCCTCGGACCACGGCCTCCGCCAGTGTCCTATCTGGACGCCGGGACGGCTCCTGAGGATGGTGGCGGTTATCGTGTACTCCATGCCGCCCCCAGGCCACGCCTTGGGCCTCATGCCGAAGTGGGTCGGCGTCAGCATCCTGCCCTTGTACTCGAGCGTCATGTCGGTGATGCCGCCGCTCATGGAGCAGCTGCCGACGGCCTTCTTGCTCCCGACCGTCACCTCTCCGGCCTTGATGTTGTACGCCTTGGTGACGTAGCGCTTGACGATGGGAGGGGCGGCGCGGCGCATGTCCTTGGTGGCGTACTCCATGGTCTTCGCCCATTCCTTTGCGTTTGCGTAGGCGGCAGCCTTGAACGCCCTCTCGTCGACCTTCACGCTGAGCTGCACCGCCACGAAGCCACCTCCCCCGGTCATGCGAGGGGCCGCCCTCTCGGACGGCCCTCATCGTCTCGCGCACCTTGCGCACCATATCTATATCACTCGAAACCCCTGCCATCCCCTGTCATCTTCTGTCATTCCCTGTCATTTCCTCGCATGGGCGCGCACGCCCCGTCACTCCCTCGCATGCCCGCCGCACGAAAAAGGCCCCCGGCTCGAGGCCGAGGGCCGTCCCCTACCCTTTCGAGCGCGCCATGTCCCAAGCCACCGCTGGCGCATCTGCGGGGGCCACCCGTCGGCCGCAGCCCTCCGGGAGCCGATCGGTGCCCGCATGTCAGAAAAAGGGCCGCAGCCCGAAGGCCGCGGCCCTTTTCCTCGACAGCCTAACCAGCTATCGCCACTATTTCAACCCACGGGCCCAAAAGCCCGACAAGACGCGCGAGAACAAATCATTGCCACTGTTTCAACCCGCTGGCCTCCCGGCCAGACAAGACACGCAAATACCAGTCATCGATACTGTTTCAACCCACGGGCGCGAGCCCGACGGTCACACCATATCACATCGAGCGCGGACGGACCTCGCGATACTCCAGGTCGTACGGCGAGCGGTCGATGTGGCAGGCCACCTGCACCGGCACCGCCATGCTTATCTCCTCCGTCTCGCCGTCAGCGTAGCGCAGGTACGGGTAGCTCCCGTCACCGTCATCAACGACCTCCGCAACCATGTCCCCATGCAGCCGGAAGCGCCCCGTCACCCTCGGCCCTCGCGGCCTGCCGCCGGCCGGGGCCGCGGCCGCGCGCCCCTCGACGCTCTCGCGCGTCATGACCCACGACCCGCCGACCTTCACCGCGTCGAGCTGCCCGCGCTGGCAGAGCTGCGCCACGCGGACCTTCGAGACGCCGAGGACCTCCGCCGCCTCGGCCGCGCCGATGATGCCCATGTCCCTGAGCGCCATGATCAGCCCTCCTCCGCGAAGATCTCGTCGATGCGTGCCTTGACGGCCTTGATGACCAGCGGGCACGCGTTGAAGCGGTTGTCAATCCACCAGGCGGCGTCCGCGTGCTCGGAGGCGCCCTCGCGCAGGGCCCGCTCGAGCATCGGCATGCGGGCGGCCTGCTCGGCTGTGAGCGTCCCGGACGCGACGAGGGCGCGGGACTGGTCGAACCCGAGGGCGTCCTCGGCGCCGCTCACGGCCTTCGCGCGGATGTCCTCGGCCCATGCGACCTGCTTGGCGGAGCCGGTCAGCTCGGGGAGGCCCATCTCGTCGGCCTTGGCCCTCGCGGCCTCGGCCTTGGCCCGGCGCTCGCACTCCGGGCAGGGCTTGGAGGCGAGCCAAGCGGCCCTGCGCTCGCGCTCGCCGTGGACGTTGGTCCCGTAGATCTGCACCGTCTCGACGTGCCCGCAGCTGTGGGTGATCTCGTACTTTGCCATATCTGCCTCCTTGGCTGTCCTCCTTTGCTGACTAATACTATATAGGAGTACAAACAGTTATGCAATATCTATTTGCAAGAGAGAAGAGTTTGTGACGCCGAGCGGCATGGAAAAGGCCCCGGGCGGCGAACCGCCCGGGGCCTCGTCTGTCAGTCTCCGCGCTCGGCCTGCATCTCGTCCATACGGTCGTAGTCCACGGTCACCATGCTGTCCGGCCCGTCGAGGCCGAACATCTGCATCAGCCCGCGCGCGATCTCGCCGTTGGACGCTCCCTCCGGGAACATCCCGAGCAGCTCTGCGTCGGTCGGCATCATCGCCATCTGAGTCTTCATCAGGTCTACGTCTTCCATGCGTACCCCCATCGCCAGCAATCCATGCCCCATCTTAACAGTCACGGGACGACGCGCAGAGACTCAGACCTACCCCTCGGCCCGCCCGACGCCGCGCACGGCGCCGACCATGCCGAGGTAGTCCATCGCGTCGAGGCCCTTGTCGGCCACCCGCCTGCACTGGCTCTCGCTCATGCCCCACTCGCGGGCGAGCGCGGGCCACGGGACGAGGTGGACGTAGTGCCGCTCGATGACCTTGGCCGTGCGGTACCCCATGACGTGGAGCACCCCGCCGGTCATGTCGCCGCCGCCCGGCCCCCATATGAGGGACTCCGCGAGCGCGATGAGGGCGTCGTCCTCCGCGAGCAGCGGGTCCTTCTCCCCCTCGTAGTCGATGCGCGCGTCCGTGGCGGCCATCTTGTCCGAGACGGAGCCCGCCCTGGGCATCGGCTCGTATGACTGGGCGCGCACGCCCTCCCTGGACTCCATCTGCTCCAGCGACCTCAGGATGCCCTGCCGCTCGGTCGCCGCGTCGTAGACCGCCGCGAAGAGGTCCCGCGCGTCCCGGTAGGAACGGACGTCGAGGGACCTCACCCGCGGGCGCAGGTCGCGCTCGCCGAAAGGTCGTGCCATGTGCCCTCCCTGCGGCGTGGGGTCCGCCCCCACATCGTAGCAGGTCACCGCACGAACCCCATGATCTGCTCGCCGACCGCGAGGATGCCCCACAGGACGAGCATCACCATGAGCACCATTATCAGCGCTGAGAGCACGCCGCCGATGCACCCGAACTCCCTCCCTGCCATGCGTCACCCCCTCCCCTCGATGATGCGGGCGAGGTTGTCGCAGAAGTCCGCGAGCCCGCGCCCCTCTATGGCCACCACGAGCGCGCCCATGAAGCGCATGCACGGCTCCGGGCACTCGCGGTAGAGCTCGGCGTCCTCGCGCAGATGCCGCGCGAGCTCCGCGGCCGTCACGACAGCCCCTCGACGGAGACGCGGACCACCGTGCCCATCTCGGGCGACCGGTCGAGCTCAGAGAGCCACGAGACGGCCCCCGCGGCGCCGTCGCACTCCACGAGCACCATGTCCGGCTCGCCGTCGCCCTCGCACGCCGTCAGGCGCGTCACGTGGGCCAGAAAGGTCTTGTTCATGTGTGTTACCCCTGTGATTTAAGTCGTTAACTTTATATGAATAAGAACGCGCCCGGTGCCGAAAGGCACGGGGCGGGGGCTCGGTGGTTGGCGCAGCCCGTCGGCGGCGGCGCGTCTTGCGTGACACGCCCGCCGCCCAGCAGGCGACCCGGCGTCGCCCCGGGCGCCCAGGGGTGCGCTAAGCATAGCGCCCGGGTCAATACCCCCGGGGGGTGTCTTTGCGCCTTGTGACCCATACGGCGCATGCGGCGCAGAATCGCGCGGAAACCGACACGAAAGCTCCATGACGGCCGCCCGCCGGGTCACCCCCTCTCCCTCGCGGCCTCCAGCAGGCGCCTCATGCGGCCGATGACCGCGTCCGGGGTGCGGCCCGTCGCTCGGCACGCCTCGACGAGCCCGAGGACGCACGCGCGGTCCTCCTCGGGCGTCCAGCGGCGACTCGGCCTCGCTCCGATGCGGCCGGCGCGGGTGGCGCACGCGACCTCCGTCCTGCCGAGCATCTCGGCGCATGCACGGGCGCCGCGCACCGGGTACACGTCGGCCAGGATGCCGTCCTCCCAGTCCTCCCACCTCCTGTTCCCGGCCATCAGCCGGCCTCCGCCACGAGCAGCGGCGTGCCGTCGGCGTCGAGCAGCGGGCAGACGCCGGCCTCGGTGCAGAGGTACTGGGCGCCGGTGACGTGGTCCACGAGCACGCGCGCGCCCGGGACGTTGGTCTCGTGCGTCGAGAACCGGTCCTGCCCGGTCATGAGCTGCGAGAACTCGGCCGACTCGCCCCACGTGCTCACGGGCTCCCTCGTCGCGAGCGACGCGATGCCCATGACCGCGAGCATGACGAGGGCGGCGACGAATGCCCCCGGAATCAGCAGCAGCGCGGCTCCGCGCGCCACGTCCGTCCAGTCCCTCACTTCCCCACCCCCAATGCCTCGCGGATACGATGGGCGATGCGATATACCTCGTACGACCCTATCGAGCACCCGTCGTCCCTCATCTCGTCGCACTCCTCCGCCAGCGCCAGCAGCGCCTCGCGGTCGCACGCGACAGTGTCGCGACAGGAAGGCGACGTGTCGCCCGGGTCGATGAGGTCGGCGAGGCGGTCTATGAGGTGGAGCTTGCGCAGCGCAGTCGGGTAGCTGTCCTCGTCCCAGAAGACCACGTTGCATAGCTCGCGCCACGTCGGGTCTCCGAACTCCTTGCCGTACGCGCGCAGCCTCTCGGCCACCTCGCGCCTCTCGTCATCTGTCGGCATCTGCGTCACCTCCGTCAGGGTCAATCAGTTCGGCGAGACGTTGGAACATCTCGCTGTAGTCGGCCCCGGGGCACACGTCGGAGAAGATGACTTCACGCAACGTGCTGATGAACTGCTCCATGTACTGAATGGGGCGCCCAGGATAATCTGCCGCGTATCTGAGGTTTTCCGCCGCCTCGCGCCTCTCCTCGTCGCTCACCACGTGCACCGCCCCCTCCTCTCGTCCTCCGCCGCCACCTCGGCGCGGATGTCGCGCACGCGGTGGTAGACGTCTCGCTTGTCCCTCGCGTGGTGCGCCGCCGTGGCGGCAGCTGCCCCGCGCCGGTTCGCCTCGAGCAGGTCGCGGCGGCTCGCGTCTATCACGGGCGCGTACGGGTCCCTACTCATCTCCGCCACCTCCCGGCGCCGACAGCTCGGCCAGCCCGAGCACGCAGGCGCGCACCCTGAGCACGTCGCGCGGGCGCCACTCGCGCACGGGCCCGTGGGGGCCGCCAGGCTCGACGCTCACCTTGACCCCCCCCCCGCTCGACATCCACGGCGCAGCTCAGGCACTCGCAGTCGGCCACCGCGTGCCCGTCCACAAGCACCTGCACGCGGCAGGTACGCTCCTCACCCGTCATGACTCTCTCCTCTCGTCCTCCTTAGCCCCGGCCACGTACAGATCCACGTGCAACCGCGCCGCCATGTCCATAACCTCGCCCATAGCGTGCGCCGCGGTGGACCAGTCCGGCGTCGGCACCGACAGCGCGCGCAGCGCTCGCCTCGCGGCGTCGCGGATTGGCTGCACGCGGTCGCGGGCATCATCGGCGGTCATCGTCGCTCACCACCCTCGCCCCGCAGCTGGGGCAGTAGGAGCACGCGGGGTCGAGCCACCCACGGCACTCGCTGCACCCTCCGCTTACCTCATCGCCGACGTAGTGGCACGTCCGCTCCGTGCGGCGGTTCCACAGCGAGATCGCGCGCCCTATCGCAAGCGTGCGCGTGAGGTCGTCGCCCTTGTAGCTGACCCTCCAGCTCTGGCACTCTCTCACCGTTGACACGTGGCACCCGCTGCACACGACGCGCGCCTCGACGCACGTCTCGTCCAGCTCATGCACCTGAATCCACGGCCTGCCGCCGCAGAACGGGCACGGCTCGAGCATGTCGCTCTCGACCACCTGCCCCGTGTCCTTCGTGATGCTCGCGCGGATGCGCCGCACCGTCTCCATGTCCGGGTCCTCCGCGATGGTGCGCGGGATTCCAGGCATCAGCCACTCGTCCATCAGTCCTCCCAGTCGGTTATCCGCGCCCCGCAGTAGGGGCAGTACCTGAGCCACTCCGGCTTGTGCGTCATGGGCGTGAACTGCTTGCCGCACGCCGTGCACTTGCGGCACAGAGGGACGTCCTGCGGCGCGAAGACGCGCCCCTCGCGGGCCGCCCTGTCGCGCTCGGCGACCTCCTCCTCGTCCGTGACCACGGGGTACCCGCAGGTCCGCTCGGGGACGTAGACGCGCGGGTCTTCAAGCCTCCCGACGCGGATGCGCTCGGGGTAGCGCTGATCTCCTTCCATCGTGATGCGCTCAAGCCACCAATCACCGTCGCCGGTCATTGTGATGCACGACTTGTCCATCACTCGCCTCCTGTCTGCTCTTCGTTCCACGCCTCGGCGGCGCGGTCGTTTATGGCCTCTATCTCCGCCGCGCTGAGGTACCCCGGGCCGCGCTCGCCGGGCGGGACCCTCGTTCGCGCCTCGTAGAACTCGGCCAACGTCAGGACGTGCCTGCTCCCGCACCGGCACTCGACCCTCGCGGGCATGTCGTGGTTGCCGTCTATGCTCTGCTCGTACGGGACGAGTTTCGGCGCCCTGCCGCACACGCGGCACGGCCTGAGCTCCCGCGTCATTCGTCGCCTCCCCCATCACTGCCCCTCTCCCACTCGTATTCCGTGAAAAGCTCGGCGCTATCAAGCATCTGCACCGCGTCAATCACTACGGCGTCGAGCCGACCGTCCTCGTACTCCACGAGCGCCATCGGCATGGTCTCCTGACCGGCGCAGAACCCCCCGACCGCGATACTCTCGCCGTGCGTCCACGCATGGACGAATAGGCCGTGGAGCAGCGCCTTTCCCTCTTGTCTGACCATGCACGGACGCGGCCGCGGCATCTTGACTCGAAGCTCCATCACTCCCCCCTCTGCGCCAGCTCGCGCCGGCGTCTCGTCTCCGCATGGTGCTTGGCGTCGTAGCGCAGATGGCAGGGAGCGCACAGAGCCCGCAGGTTCTCCCGGCTGCAGTCCGTCGGGTCGTGGTTGATGTGTGACACGGTGAGCGTCCGCCTGTGCGTGTCGAACGGCTCTCCGGGCCTGCGGCACTGCTTGCCGCACTGCTCGCAGCGCCACCCGGCCTCGTCCTTGACCTCGCGGGCGATGCGCTCCCAGTCATCGGGGTACTTCCATCGCTCCATCGGCATCAGCGGTCACGCTCCGCCAGCTTCTTCGCGCGGCGCACGAGGTCGCGGGCCTTGTCGTACGAGCACTCCCACGAGTTGTGGTCGCAGCTCTCGCAGTCCTTGACGCTTGTGCCGAAGTAGGCGCAGACGGCGACGTTGGCGTCCTCCTCCAGCCGCTCCCAGCTGTCGGGACGCTCGTGGGTGAGCTGGTCGGGGCGCAGCCAGTATCCGCATGACATGCCATCGACACCGACGAAGACGCACGACTCTCCGTAGCTCGTGTCTATCCTGCGAATCTCGACCTGCTTGCCGTTGTCCACGCGATACGGCGTCTCCCCCTCGCGAATCTCCACCCCGTCCGCGTCGTACACCTTGGGCGCGGGGCGCTTTACTCGCTCGCCGGGGAAATACTGCGGGAGAATCCAATCCTCCGCGCTATCTGCTGCGTGGAGGATGAAGTAGCCGCCGTCTTGCAACTCGATTGAGTTCACAACGCCGCCCTCGTCTCGCCAGCTGATTTCGTCCCCGATGCACACCGGCGCATCGTCCTCGAATCTCGGCCACGACTCGACCAGCCACTCCATTCCCTCGGGCATGAGGCGCGTCCGCAGCTCGCCGATCGCGGCGGTCAAGCCTTCGAGCGATGCGCGCTGGTTCTCGACGCGCGCCCGCAGCTCCTTGTTCTCGTCCACCAGCTCGCCGATGCGCTCGAGGTGAACCGCGCCGACGTCCTGCTGGTGCTTGACCTCGCGCTCAAGCTCCGCGACGCGCGCGTTCCTGCGGCGGAGCGCCGCGTGGCTCTCGTCGATCTGGCGCTGCCTGCGCGCGATGTGGCGGTCGCAGGCAGCGCGCGGAACGGACTCGCCGAGCAGGCGCTTGAGCTTGTCAGTCTCTCGCCAGATGCTCTGGGCGTCGGTGGTCCACACGCCGAAGTACTCGACGTCGAGCCGGTAGCACGTCTCACGCAAGACGCCATAGAGGCATTCACGCTCTCGATTGACGCGCTCTAGCCCGCCGTGGTCGCGCACCCACGCGATTGCGTCGCGGTCCTCCTCCGGCAGCAGGCCATAGGCGCTCATGGAGACGTCCTCGGCGGGGTCGCACTTTGGCTGCATCTCGCGCTCGAGCTGGTCGGCTATGGCCTCGATTGCCGCCGCATGGACGCTGGTCACTACAGTCGTGCAGCCATTGACCGATGCGTCGCGGCAGTGCCGCGCGAGATTGCGCAGCATTTCGATTCCGGTCATGCGTCATCACCCCTGAAGTACTCGATTGCCAGTCGAAGCAAGACAACGCCGAGCGCCGCCGCGGTGATGGCCATCACGGAAAGACACGCGAAAAATACGTTGAGAAAAAAGTCAATCATTAATGCACCTCCAAAAGCTCGGGACTGACTGCCACCGCAGACTCGGCCAGCAGCATCCTCTCGCCAATCCATGCCATGACGGGGACCGCCATGGAGTTGCCTATCGCCCTGTAACGGGGCGTGTCCGGGCACTCATCGGCGGCCCTCCCGCGATACGGGACTCTCGTCCAGTCGTCCGGGAAGCCCATCAGGCGCTCGCACTCGCGCGGGGTCAGGCGGCGCACCGCGTAGCCTTGCGCGACGCCCTGCACCTGCTTTCCGGACTGCGTGGTCGGAATCGCGCCGACCACGGCCCCGTCGCCTCCCTGCATCCTGACCTCACCGCGATGGTTGGCGGCGAAGGCGACCGGCTCGAATAGCGTCTGGTCGTTCCTTGCGGCGAGCGTGCCGCTCACGTCCTCCTGGATCAACGGGCCCTTACCCCCTCCCGCGCATCCCTCGCGCATCCTAATCAGATACGGGACCATCTTCGCCACCTACCATCACCACGGGCGGGTCCTTCGCCATCGTCATGGACAGCGCGCCGCACATCTCGCCCGACACCGTCGTGTGCGGCTGCGTGTCGGTCATGCACAGCACCTTGAGGTCGTTGCCGCCAGAGCCGTGCGCCCTGAGCGACGGGGCGATGCCCTCCGAGCCGTAGACGCGCGATGCCTGGGCTTCTCCCCCGGTCAGGTCGAGCACCGCGGGCGGCTTCGTGGCCTCTATGGTCGGAGACTGCTCGGCCTCCATGCCGACGCCCTGCGCCGCCGCGCCTACGTGCCATTTGAAGCCTGCGCACGCAGGGCCGCGTCCAGCTCCGGCGGCAAGGGACGCCCTCTTCTCTCGGCTCGGCTCAGGATCCCGGCGCAGGCCCTCGGCGTCAAGTAGTACCTCGCAGGGACGCTCGACGTCTCCAAGGCGTCCGACAACGAAGACACGCTCGCGCCGCTGGGCCAGGCCGAAGAACTGCGCGTCCAGTACTCGCCACGCCAGACCGTACCCGAGCGCATCCAGCTCTCTGAGCAGGCATCCGAAGTCCTCCCCGTGCGTGGAGCTGAGCGCCCCCGGGACGTTCTCCCAGACGACCCACAGAGGCACGAGCTCGCGTACCGCGCGAACGTACTCCCACATGAGCCCGCTCGCCCCGTCGAGCCCGGTGCGGTCGCCCGCGACGGAGAAGGACTGGCAGGGGCTTCCCCCCACAACGACATCTGGCCTTCCGTGCTCACGTACGAACTCACCCCAATCTATCTCGGTCACGTCCCCGAGATTGGGTACCCCCGGGAACCTCTCGGCAAGGACGGCGCAGGCGAAGGGGTCCACCTCGGCGAAGGCCATCGGCTCGTACCCGAGCGGCCCCCACGCCACGCTCGCCGCCTCTATGCCGGAGAACAGGCTCACGTACCTCACGATGCGGCCACGGCGAGCCGGTACCCGCCGCCCAGTTCGATTGTTTTTCGTTCCATGCCTTGACCTCCTGTATCAGATTTGCCTCTATCGCGTCCTCAGCCGTCGCTGAACGCGCTAGAATTGCTTCCCCGGTCTACTTGTCCACGATGGCCACGAGATGCCGAAAATCGGCATCGTAGGCCTCGATTAGCCCACGTACTCTCTGATGGACTGCTTTTTCGGGGCGATGCCGTTCTCGCGCGACCAACTGGCGGTGGCTCCGTAGTCGCGCGACAGGAAGACGCGGTCACCGCGCTTGATGACCTTCACGGGGAGACCGCGCTTCTTGGCGATGTACTTCGCGGACTGGTCCAGAGACTCTGGCTTGATGGGATAGTCGCGCATGACGAACTCGGCGGTGTCCATGTCTGACGTGCAGAAGTCGAGCAGGTCCATGTAAATCTGATTCTTGCACGAGCTCCCGATTCTGCTGATTTCCTCAGCTTTGACCTTCTTGATTCCCATTCTTCATTCCTCCATCTGGTCTGATTGATTCGAGCTACTTGCTCGAGCTCCCGACATTTCGAGCGATAGGGATTACGAGCACACCCGTCGCCTTCCGGCGCACGCCGTTCACCAACTCTCGCGGCTCGACCCACGTCTCCGCCGCGCACCCGCGCTCCCACAGGCATCCGCGACCTGCGCACTGCGCGTCGCGTGTGCCGTAGCATCGCGGCAAGTCTTTGTATCCCGGACGATTTGTCGGCATTCCAAAACCTCCATGATTCGCGCTGGTGGAGCATGTCACGCCCGATTAACCTCTCAGCCGTCCTGTCTCCCACGCCGAGCATGCGCGCGATGTAGTGCAGCGAGTACCCGGCGCGCCACATGGCGCGGGCTGCGGCGCGGGACTCGGCGGAGAGGCGGTTAGTCGTGGTCATCGTCATGCTCGCGCTCGCGCTCCTCGACCATCGCCCGAAAGGCGACGAGCTCGCGATACTCCGCCAGAGTGATCGTGACCGTCAGCTGACCGTCCGCGTAGTTGCGGATGTCTCGCGCGGGTACCCATCCATCCGATTTCATGGCCCTCCCATCATCCAGGGCACAGCAGGGCACACCTCTACGCGCGCGCGATACTTTTTCCTCTATAAGTAGGAATCTCTTATAGGTAAAAGGAGGGAGCGCCGTGTCCGCTGTGCCCTGTGCCTATTTAGTTGTTTACCTGCGTATTTGTCGGGCACACTAAGGGCACACCAAACGGCTAAATGCCCGGATTCGTGAGTTGCTGTGCCCTACTTTTCAATAATCAGTCGGTTTTGAATACGTACACACGTTTGTTTTTCTGCCCAACCTTACGGGTTGCTGTGCCTAGTGTGCCCTTGCCGAAGTACCCGGATTCGTTGATGCGGCGCGTGAAGAACTCCTTGGCGCACGGGTTCCGCTCGCCAGACTTCTCGCACCAACTCTTGTACTCGGCGTATACGTCCTCCGTGAATCGACCTATAAACATCTCGGCAGTCGGTCCCTCGTCGTACAGCCAACGCGTAACGTTGTCGTTGTCGCGCCTGACCTCAGCCACCTCCGCGTCCATGTCCGCTATGTGCGTCGGCTCGCCGCGACGGATGAGGTCTCCGAGCGCCATGAGGCCGAGCAGCGCCCCGCGCCGCAAGACCTCCGGTCGCATGAGCTTCTGGGCCATGTCGCGATCGTATCCGGGCGTATCCGGCGAGAATCGCGCGCGGAATGGAACGAAGTAGAGGCGTCTGAGCGTGCCCCCTGTTGAATCTGCAGTTCGCGGAACCTCGTTCATCGAGAAGACCATGGTCGCGCTCGGCGTGAAGTCGAACGGCTTGCCGTTCTTGACGTCGGTGTTCATGGTCTCGCCGGTGACGACCTTCTTAAAGACCGCCATGTTCTCGCCGGTCAGGAAGCTGTTGGGTATGTCATCGCCGAGGTTTGCCAGCTTGCCCACGATTCCGCCCGCTCCGAAGCGCTGCCCCATGGTTGCTATGTCGAGGCTTGACGTGTTAGCGCTGCCGATGATTGAGCGCACGAAGCGGATGAATGTTGACTTGCCGTTGCTTGCCTTGCCCTCCGCGCCGCCCGCGCGACCGACGAGGAACACCGCCTTGTCCATGGCGCGGCGCGAGCACATGCACGTTCCGATGACCTCGCAGAGCGCCGTCTTCACGGCTGCGTCTCCGCCCGACACTGATTCCAGGAACTCGTCTGCGAGATTCCTCTCCACGTCCATGTCCAGCTCAACGGGAAGCGTCGCGATTATGTACATCTCGGGGCGCGGCTCCACGATCTCGTCGGCCAGAACGTCATAGGTGCAGTTGGCGAACTGGACGTAGTAGCGTCCATCGAAGCTGACCTGGCTGTCCGTCTCTGGTGCCATCGTCTGGATGTACGAGAAGACCTCGTTGCGGTCCTGCTGCTTGGCATCGTCGGCTATGTCGAGCGTGACGCGCTCCACGGCCCGCTTACCGAACTCCCAGTGCGTGCCCATCCACACGGCGGGCGCACCGTCGATGTGTCGAGCGTGATTGCGCTGCATCACAATCTGCGCGACCTTGTTGGTCAGAAGCCCGCCGCGCGGCCCGCGAATCCCGCCGACCTCGCCGCCGGGCCGCCCGACCGTGCGACCGTCGCTATCGTCCTCGCGCTGCTCGTAGCGACACGCGCTCTTGACGATGCGCTCGACGTCTTTGGAGTCCATGGGCGGCTGGCAGCGCAGCGCATTGACGCCCGCGACCGCCGCCATTATCTCCTCGTCGCTGCGGCCTATCCCGCGTAGATGGCTGGCGTATTTGAAAAGCGTAGTGTCGCGTCCGCCCTTCTTGATGACCTCCGGCAGCTTGAACTTGCCATTCTCCTTCTTGGTCTCGTCCTGCCCGCCATTTCGCTGGATGTGGTCGAGGAAGTCGTAGACCGGGCCGGTCGCTGTGGCTATCTCCACGTCCTCGGGCGAGTCCTGCCACTCGTACTTGCGCCCGTTCTCGTGGACGGACGGCGGCGCGACGATGTAGCTGCCGTCGCAGCGTACGTCCACGCTCAGTTCGTGGTTGACGCTCGGGTGGATGTTGGTGCGGTCGGTACGGTAGAGGTAGTGCATCCCGCCGCGCCCCGTGATTGCGACCGCCGTCTCGGGGAGCTCGCCGTGTGCCTTCTCCCATGCGTAGAGCGTCGCGAGTCCGTCCTTGTCCTTTTCCTCGTCAACGTCGAAGTCCAGGACGAGCAGGCCGTTTGACGGAGTGCCGCACGCGATGCCGATGTTGTCGTTTGGGTGGTCGAGCCACCACTTGCGCACATTGTCGGCGTTGTCCGTCCAGTCGTTCAGGCCGTGCGGGCAGTTCGGGCGCTTGCCCTTGGGCTTGAGCGGGAACACGCCGAAGCCGTGCTCCACGTACCAGACCGCCGCGCGCCCCAGCTCCGAAAGCTCTTCGCTCACTCGTCCACCTCCACTCCTAGCAGCTCGCAGATGCGGCTGGCCGTATCGCCGCGCCGACAGAACATGAACCGCACTCCGTGGTCCTTCTCGAAAGTTGTCATGGCCTTGGCAACCTGTTCGCCGTTGACTGGCTTGCCCCTGCGCGCCTTGCACGACTTGCTCTTGTGCGGGTTGCACTTCCTGCACGTGCGACATACGAAGCTCGTCCACTTCTTGACATTCTCGCGATCGTTGTAGACTTCGAGCTCCTCGACCAGCACTATCAGACGATACCCGGCGTCCCTCGCACGGTCGCACTCCCGCGCGAACCTGTCGTGCTCGCGCCCGAGGTTCCCGGCGAGCTCCTGTACGCTCCTCTTCGTGTCAATCGAGACGTTTGAGTGGTCGGTCATGTAATCGCCAAAGTCGAGCTTGCGGTACGAGAACGGCACGCCGTGACTGGCGAACCAGTCATCGACGTGCCGATGTTTCCCGTCCTGCTGTCGTGTGTCGCACCAGATTTCAGGCGAGCCCATGCCTACACGAACGGTACGTTGATGCTGTCGTAAGCGGCCTTCTCCTCGGCCTTCCTCTCGGCATCGGCGGCGGCTTTGATCTCGTCCAGCTTCATCTGGGCCTCGACCTGTCCGTAACCGGCGCGAACGAGCGCCGCGACCTTGCCCGCGTCATCGAGCATCTTAGGTTCAGGAGCAGGAGTGGTCGGGACGGCCTCCAACTTGATGATGCGGTCGGGGCGCGGGGAGCCGACCTTGAACTCCTCGGCGTTCTTGTCCCAGTACTCCTCCGAGCGGAACACGAGCCCGACCTTGCGGCCAGCGAACATGTCGAGACGCCCGGCGTCCCATGCCGCGAACGGGTCGAATCCGGGATTGCACGCCGCAATGGTCTCCAGGCGTCCCTTGAGCATTCCAAGCGCCTTGTCCTTGTAGCTCAGCACGATGCGATGCGCCCACGGCTTGTTTGCGTAGAAGGCATCGGAGAAGTAGCCCTTGCGCGGTCCCTCGAAGATGTCAACCAGCATGTTGACATACTCGCCCGATGCATTGTCCTCCATGCTCACGATGAAGCCGACGTAGGAACCGGACTCCAGTCGCTCGTAGTCACCCGTGCCGGAGGACTGAATCTCTCCCCACTTGACGTTACGCATTTATTTCCCTTCCGCCGCGATCGCTCGCAGCTTCGTCTCGAACAGGCGGTCGCGCCTGTCAAATGAATGGCTGATTTCTCCCGTCGCGGCGCGTAGGGCATCGAACGTCCTGTCTGCCGCCACGTCGGGGTCGCACCCGGAACCGACCAGCGCCGCGTATCGCGTCTCGCACTCCCCGACCATGCGGACGAGCGCGGAGTGGCTAATCATTGGCGGTCGGCTTCGCTCCGTACACGTCCACGAGATAGGCGAAGCGCTCCGGGTCGCTCTTGTAAAGTTGCTCGTCGCACTGTGCCTTGGATAGTGCCGCATACGGGATGTAGTCGGGCATTTCGGCGCACAGAAGGCGTCGGACCACGATGGCAACGTGGTCGTTGAGCCGCACTTTGTCCTCATGCGTGCGGTTGTACGCTGCGATGCGCCGCTTGACGTCGGTGAGGAAAGACGCGGCGCTCGACGTCATGTCATCGAGGTTCACGGCTTCGAGCGCGACTTCGCGCGCCATGTTGCCACCCGGCCCATCCATAAACTCATAGGCCTTCTCGATGTCCTTCTCGGTCTCGGTGATGCGGTTGCGGCGATTCTCGTCCTTGTCGGTGCTATAGGGCGAGACCTCGTAAACGTCATCGTTACTCACTCGCGTCACCTCCCAGCGGCTTCATGTCCCAATAGCCACGAATGGCTGTATCAACCATCTTCAAGTCGTTGTCGATGGTCGGTGCGTCGAAAAGCCCCATGGGAGACTTCGCGCACGTCTGGCCGTCGGTCTGGGTAATGAACTTGTAGCCGTCCTCCATGCGCTCGGCCACGAGCACGATGGGGAACATGCCCTCGATGCAGAGCTGGTTATCCAGCATCTTCCCGATGCTCTTGGGCTTCATGCGGCCTTGGTCATCGAATTCCGGGTGCATCAGGAAGTACGTGATGGTGTCCTCGTTGGTCGAATTGGCCGTCTCAAGTAGCTGCTCGAAGTTGACTGCCATGGTCGTAAATTTGCCAAACCCCGTCTGGTTGGCCAGCGCGAAGTTCTGAAACGCCATGAGGTAGTTCGCGTCGTCCACCACATAGGCGCGCAGCACGTTCTTCTTAAGCGCCTGATGGATGATGCCGTAGCTCGCCTTGTGGACCACGTTGAGCTTCTTGCGGAACGGCAGCGGCTTGCCCGCCACGTCAAAGATTCCAATTTCGTCGGGCTCGAAGTTGCGCAGGCTGGTCGACTTGCCCGAGCCCGAGCGACCGAGGATAAGTACGCTAACGCCCATCTAGTCCTCACCCCCGCCCAGCAGACCCATCACCGCAGACGGCAGCTCGGCCCCGAGCGCCGCGCCGACCTTGGGCACGGACACGCGCAGAGTGGTCCCAAGCCAAGCGGCGGGCTTGCTGTACTGCTCCACGCGGCACCCGTCCGGAAGCTCGCCGTCTGCGGTAGCGGCGGCGATGATGGCGTCGCGCGTCTTGGGGTCGCGCACGAGCCGCAGGAGCGCGTCAAAGCCCCCGTCGCTGTGCCGCAGCCAGTCCACGAGGTCGAAGTCCTTGTCCATCACCACGCGCGTCCCGCTCTCGGGCTTGGAGAGGCGCGCGCTGAGCGTGCCCACCTCCTGCCCGTTGATGACGATTCGGCGGCGGTCTGTGCCGCTCGCCTCGAAGTCGGCGCGCAGGGCGTCATCGCAATCGGTTCGCAGCGTCGGCGCGCCGTGCGTCCCGCCGCGCGGGTTGGTCACGTCCTTTATCGCCTTGCCCATGGCCTCGGCCACGGCAAGCATCTGCAAGTCGTTGAGTTCCATGCCTAATGCACCTCCCAGCACTCTTCCAACGAGTGCCATTCGCCCCGGTCAACGATGGTCACGTACCCGTCCACGACGCACGCTCCGCAGAAATCGAGCATCCTCGCGAGGGCCCTCGGCAGCTCGTCGCTCTTCTGTATCTCGTGGAAGTGGTCGCACTCCCAGCACTTGCCGCCGCAGGGCTCCTGTGCGGTCATGTGCCGCTCGGCGTCCGCGAGCACGCACCCGTAAGCGTTGGCAGCGGCCTCAGCCTCGCTTTGCATCCGCGTCACCCCCGTAGTACTCCTGCATCGCGCGGTAGCGGTTGATTGCGTTTGTCACGTGGGTCTCGGACACGGCGGCGCGGCACGCTATCTGCCACGCCGAAAAGCCACGCCTGTGCATCGTGTCGGCCCACAGCTCGAAGGCCGGTCCGTACACCCTCTTGGGCGGCTTAATCCATCGCGGCATGCCTACCACCTCACCGACGCGAGAAGTCCGGCGACGAGGAAGATGGCCAGCGCGACGACGGGGTGCGCGTCGAGCCACTCGCCCATGCGCCGCGCGGCCGGGTGCGTCCCGGCCAGGAACTCGAGGATCATGCGACCACCACCGGCCTCTCCATGACGTAGCGGAGCTGACTGACGTAGACCATCCGGCCGCGCTGGTACCCCATGGGCATGACGGCGGGCAGGATTCCGCGCTCGATGCGCTTGTTGATGACGGACCGGCTGTAGCCGGTCTCCTCGGCCGCCCTGGCGACGGCCACGGGCAGCTCGCCGTCCAGGGGCGGCGGGATTGCTGGTAGACTCATGCTTGGACCTCCTGTCAGGTCGCTTTGCCCCCGCCGCGTGGCAGCGCAGCGGGGGCGTCTCTTTTTCTTCTGGTGG
>CASEQJ010000033.1 GCA_949290055.1 uncultured Olsenella sp.
AAGCACCCGTTTCGAATCGCCTCGTAGTCGTCGTAGGTGTACGACGCGCCGTACTTCTTGAAGTAGCGCGGGACCACCGCGGCGTCGTCCTCGCCCGCGAGCTCCTGAATGTCCTCGTCGGTCACCGGCACGCCCATGTCAAGCAAAATGCTGCGCGCCAGCTCCATGTTCTTGCTCTCGGTGTCGCAGAGCGTGCCGTCGAAGTCGAACAGCGCCGCCTTGATCTGGCCCGGTCGTGCCATGCCGCCCCCCTTGTGACGTCCCCCTCGCAAGCGCCCCTACAGCTCGAGGCCCAGAAACGAGCTTACCACCTCGTCGGCGGCGCTCACGTCCTGGACGATCTCGCAGCCGGTGTAGGCAATGACGTGGCAGCCGGCGGCCTTTGCCGAGGCTATGCCCGTCGGCGAGTCCTCCACGGCCACGCAATGCGCCGGGTCAACGCCAAGCAGCTCCGCCGCGCGCAGGTACGGGTCGGGCGCCGGCTTGCGGCGCTCCACCATGTCCCCGCAGACGACCGCGTCAAAGCGATTCAGAATCCCCAGGCGCGCCGCGCCCGTGAGAATGCAGCGCGCGACCGTCATCGACACCAGGCCCACCCTCACGCCCCGTGCGCGCAGGCCGTCGAGAAGGTCGAGCGCCCCCGGCTCCAACGCGAGCGGCGCGTCCGCATAGGTGTGGTAGCAGTTGTCGCGCAGAAGCTCGTAGTCGTCGATCGTGCCGGCGACGCCGTACTTCTCTAGAATCGGCGGCACCGTCACGCGGTCCTCCCCGCCCGTGAGCACCTCAAGCTCGGAAAGAGGAACCTCGGCACCCATCCGACGCAGCACGTCCCGCACAAGCCGCAGGTTCTCCACCTCGGTGTTGCAGAGTGTCCCGTCAAAGTCAAAGAGCACAGCGTCAATGCGCTCCGGGCGCGCCATGTGGTCCTCCTCGGGTCGGCGATGAACGGCGACAGTGTATCAAAGGGGCCGCGCCCGCCGCGAGCGCCGATGCCACGCCACCGTGACGGTTGTGTACACCCCTTCGCCCGGCAGGATGAATCGCCGTCCGCAAATCCGCAGGTAGTCACCGTGCCGCTCCTCCCCCATACCCAAGCGAGTGCACATACCCGTCATTCCCCGCAAGAGAACCCGTCGACGCGAACCGCCCCCGGCGGTCTCCCGCTTTCCTAAGCAGAAGTTTCACGAAGTGCACTTCTGCGTGGAAATCGGGAGACCGCCGGGGGCGGCCCCACAAGCGAGACGTTCTTCTCGCCCTACGCGTCCTTCATGATAATGTCGCGCACGATTCCGGAGACGCGGTCGCACGCGTCGAGGCAGAGCTCCATGCGGTCGAAGATGCGCAGCCAGGTGACCGCATACTTGCCGCTTGCGTCCTCCTCGTCGGAGAAGAGGCGGCGCAGCGCCTTCTGATAGACGGTGTCACCCTCGTCCTCAACGGTGCCGATCTCGATGGCCTTCTCCAGCACCGCGCGGTCCTTCTTGTAGTCGGGCAGGTGGTTGATCATCTCCTGCATCTCGTAGACGGCGTGCAGCGTGAGCTCGGAGATCTGCTTGGCCTCCAGGCGCAGGTCGGAAATGTTGAAGAGGTCCAGGCGCACGGCCACGCCGTACATGGAGTCCACGACGTCGTCCATGGCCAGCGCCAGCGAGCTAATGTCCTCGCGGTCGATCGGGGTGATGAAGGACGTGTAGAGCTTGGCCATGATCGCCTTCACGCGCTCGTCGCAGGTCGACTCGTAGACCTTCATCTGCGGAATCGAGCTCAGCGAGTCGGGAAACGCGCAGATGATCTTGTTGTACTCGTCCGCCGCCTCGACAATGAGGGCCGCGAACTCCTTGAGCATGGTGTAGAACTCGTCTTCCTTCTTGATGCGGGGCATGTGGACTCCTTTTCGTATGAGCTGGCGAGAAGAACGCGCGGTCTGCGGCCGCCTAGAACAGGACCAGGAAGAGCTTGGCGAGGACGAAGCCGATCACGCCGCAGCCCGGGAACGTGAAGACCCAGGTGAGGACCATCTCCTGCGCGACGCCCCAGTTGACGGACTTGGGGTCCTTGGCGGCGCCGGCGCCCATGATCGCGGCGGTCTTGGTGTGGGTGGTGGAGACGGGAAGGCCCGTGAGGGTGGCAATGAGCAGCGACGCCGTGGCGGAGACGGAGGCGGCGAACCCCTGGTACTTGTCCAGGCGCACCATTTCCATGCCGACCTTCTTAATGATCTTCTTGCCGCCGACGGCGGTGCCGATCGCCATGACCGCGGCGCACATGACCATGATCCACAGCGGGAAGCCACCCATCTCCCCCACCGTCATGTTGAGCGAGAGGGCAATGGCGAGCATGGCCGTGGACATGAACTTCTGGCCGTCCTGCGCGCCGTGCATGAGGGCCACGCCGGCGGCGCCGAGCACCTGCATGCGGCCGAAGAAGTTGTTGGCCGTGCGGCGGTCGGCGTTCTTGCAGGCAATGGGGATTATCTTGGAGATCACCCAGCCGGCGAGAAAGCCCAGCACCGTGGAGAGCACGAGGCCGTAGATCACCTTGACCCACTCGCCCATGTTCACGCCGTCGAGGCCGCCGGAGACCGCAAGCGCGGCGCCGGTGAGGCCGGCGATCAGCGCGTGGCTCTCGGAGGTGGGAATGCCAAAGAGCCAGGCCCCGACGCCCCAGGCGACAATGCCCACCGTGGCGGCGGCCAGGGCTATGAGCGCGGCGTGGGTGTCGCCGCCAAAGTCGACCATGCCGGAGATCGTGTCGGCGACGGCGGTGGAAATGAACGACATGGCGACAAGACCCACGAAGTTGCAGACGACGCTCATGAGAATCGCCGAGTCCACGTCGATCGAGCGGGTGCCGACGGGCTCAGCGATCGCGTTGGCCGCGTCGGTGGCACCGTTGACGAATATGGTGCCCATGACGAGGGCCATGACGATAATCAGAAAGGGATTGCTCGACAGCACGCCGAGGAACTGCTCAAAGCTAATCAAGGGCGAACTCGCTTCCTCTATGGCCGCTCGGGGGCCAGCCAATTGTCACAGCTTTGTAAACGCTCGATAAGGATAGCGTAAAGAGGCGTACCGCAAGGGCGAGAAGGGCCGGCGGCAGGCGTTCTTCTCGCCCGCTTACAAAGCCCTTACATTAGTTGCCTAAAAGGGGTCTGATCCCTTTTAGGCAAAAAAGAGCCGCCGGGCGAGAAACCCGACGGCTCTGAGGCTCAACTGGAGCCAGCTACCAGACTTGAACTGGTGACCCCCGCTTTACGAGAGCGGTGCTCTACCAACTGAGCTAAGCTGGCGTGTCAGCGGTCTCTCACTATACGAGAAGAGCGCGCGCCGTGCAAGCCACCTTTTGGCCGCAGCGTCCTCAAATTTGCCGACTTGGCACGCCCGTTTTAGCTTCAACTGGGGTTTTGTTCCCGCATTTCCACGAATTGGCCGACTTGGCAGAGAAATCCCTGCCAAGTCGGCACATTTGCAGAAGGGCGGCGGACGAGAAGAACGGCGCTACAGCAGGTGCAGGACGCCGCGGACGAGGCGCTCGAAGTCGTCGGCATGGTCCCCGGCGGCCGCAAGGACCGTGTCGTGGGTGACCGCCGGCGCGCCGGACTCGTTGGCCGCCAGGGTCAGGCCCAGAACGTGCATGCCGAGCGCCTTTGCCATAATGACCTCGTTCACGGTGGACATGCCCACGTAGGACACGCCGAGCGCGCGCAGGGCGGCAACCTCGGCCGGCGTCTCGAAGCAGGGTCCGAGCACGCCCGCGTAGACGCCCTCCTCGACGTGAATGCCCAGGTCGTCCGCCACGCCACGGACGAGCGAGCGCAGGTACGGCGAGTAGGCCTCGTTCATGTCCACAAACGGGCTCTCCACGTCGCGCAGGCCGTCCCACTCGGCGAGCGGGTTGCGCCCGGTGAGGTTGATCTGGTCGGTGAGGACGCCGAGACCGGTGCCCGCCATGCCCGGCACCGCGCCCGTGGCGCAGGCAAAGACGATGTCGCGGCAGCCCAGGTGGTGGGCATGGCGCACGAGCGCGGTCACCTCGGCGGCGGAGTAGCCCTGGTAGAGGTGAATGCGCCCGGGGTAGACCACCACGGGCACGTCGTCGATCGTGCCGACCGTGGCCTCGAAGCGGTGGCCGGCCACGGGGCGCGCAGAGAGCGGAAAGCCCTCTATGTCGCGGTAGTCAATGCGGCGCACCGGGCGCACGAGGCTCGCCAGGTGCCCGAGGCCGCTTCCCAGCACGATCGCAACGGGGTGCTCCACGCTCGGCTTGCATTCCCGCACGGTATCCTCGGTGACCACGCAGATCCCCTCCCTCTCGAGCCGCTCGGCAAAGACGCCCTGGCCCGCGACGAGTCTTCCGGAATACGTCCCATCGTAGACGAGCCCGACGCCGCACGACGGGCTCTTTGCCTTGAGGACGGCCAACGAGACCGGTGGGCGGCGGACGGTGTCCATGCAGCGCTCGGCCCCCAGGGAGAACTCGGCCGTCACGTCGCGACCGTCGGCGAGAAGGACGCGCCCCTCTCGCTGCTCCGCGGGCGGGCGCGGGACGGGCAGGCCCGAGGCCGTCTCGGGGCACACGCGCACGACGTCGACCTTCTCGGCGAGCTCGAGAACCTCGGCAACGGGCTTGGAGCCCCCGTCGTAGCGGACGGGCGCCCCGAGCAGGCACGCGCTGATCGCGACGCGCATGGCTACTCCGCCAGCGAGCCGATCTGAATGGTCGCCCTGGAGAGCAGGCCGTCAGTGTAGGCTCCCAGCTCCTCGGAGACCTGCGCGTAGGCCTCCTCGTACACGCTCGAGGCGACGCTGTAGGCGGCGCTCGCCGCGGCATAGGTGGCGGCGTCGTTGGAGATCTCGTAGCCCGAGAGCGTGGCGTAGTAGGTGCCGTCCGTGCGGGCCCAGGTGTTGGCGTCGCTGTCCCACTCGTCGCCGAGCAGGGAGATCACGTACTGCGCATACTCGGCCGTGGGCGTATCCTCGGCCCCCTCGGCGGGCTCGGTCGGCGGGGTGGGCTGCTCGGGGAGCTCGACCGTGGCGACCTCGTCCTGGAGCTTGCGCATGGTCACGGCGTCCGCGACGATCGAGCGGGCCTCGTCCTCGGTGATTCCCCAGCTCGAGGCAAGCGTGGACAGGTCGGAGCCGAGGCTCGTGGAGACGAACTCGTCGATCTCCTCGTCGGTGGCGGAAAGGCCGCGCGCCTCGGCGTCTGCGAGAATGATCTGGTTCTGCGCGTAGGTGAGCACGGAGCTCGCGGAGGGCACGTCATAGGTGCCGTCCTCGTTGGCGGTGAGGCTCGAGGAGCCGCTCGCCTCCTCGAGGACCTCGCGCGCCGTGATCGGCGTGGTCGTGCCGTTCACGGTGTAGGTCGCGATCGTGCTGTCGAGCTCGCCGACGGAGAGCGTGGTGCGCCCCGAGAGCGAGACCGTGCCGACCCCGCCGAGCAGGAAGTGTCCGGCAGCCACGCCTATGGCGAGCGCCGCGACGGCGATCACGACCCAGGCCGCGGTCGGCAGCTCGAGCCGCAGCGCGGCGTTCTTCTCGACGTTCTTCTCGTCCTTGCCCATGGTTCCCCCCAAAGCTCGTGACGTCCGTCCGCGGGCCTACTCGGCGGCCTGCAGGATCTCCGCGGAGAAGCTCTTTATGTAGCCCGAGCCGCTCTCGGCGTCAAAGCGCACGCGCGCCGCGAGCGCCGCCTTCGTGGCGTCGGACGCCGCGCCGCGTGCCAGGCCGAGAAGCGCCGCGAGCATGTCGCGGTACTCGGCGTCGCCGTGGTAGCACTGGATCGCCTCGTCCACGAGCGGCCACACCTGGTCGGAGCGCTCCGCGGAGCTCGCGCCGAGGCGGCACAGGAACACGAAGGCCGCCAGGCGCACCGTGGCGGAGCCGTCGTCAAAGAGCGACGCCTCCGCGCCGTCGTAGGCGTCCACGACCGCGTCCGCGTTCACGCCGGCTATGGCGGTGAGCGCGTCGAGGATCTCCCAGCGCGTCTGCGCCTCGGGGCGATAGAGCGCGTCGATCAGGGCCTCGACGTGGGCGAGCATGACCTCGGGGTGCGCCTTCGCGGCGAGGGCGAGCTGGTGGGCCACGTCCTGGCGCCTGCGGCGGCTCGCGCCGGAGAGCTCCTCGACGAGACCCGCCACCTGAGCGTCGTCAACTTCTGCCATGAGTCAGTTCCTTTCTCGCTACTCGCAGAACCCGTCGACCACGGCCGTGCCGCTCTTGGGGTCCTGGTGAATCTCTATGAAGCCGAGCTTGGACGCCTCGCGCAGAAGCGCCGTAAACGAACGGTACCCGTAGCTGGACTCCGAGAACTGCGGGCGCTTGCGCTTCATGGTGTCCTTGAGGCGCGAGGCCAGAATGAAGGAGTCGCTCTCGCGCTGGAGGGCGTCGATCGTCTCGAAGAGCAGCTGGTAGCAGCTCTGCTTGTCCTTGGGCACCTTGCCCTGGAAGTCGGGGATCCCCGGGCCGCGGGTTATGTCCTCGTAGAATATGAACTCGTCGCAGACCTCGGTGAGCAGGCTGCTCGTGGCGTCCTTCATGCCCACGCCGATCACGGTCTTGCCAAACTCCTTGAGCTTGGAGACGAGCGGCGAGAAGTCCGAGTCGCCGGAGAGGATCGCGAAGGTGTCTATGTGGTCCTTGGTGAGGCAGATCTCCATGGCGTCCACGGCCAGGCGAATGTCGGCGGAGTTCTTGCCGGTATAGGCGCGGTCCGGAATCTCTATGAGCTCGATTCCCAGCTCGTGGAGGGGCGTCACGGCCGTCTCGAAGCGCTGCCAGTCGCAGTAGGCGCGCTTGGCGGTGATGCGGCCCTTGTCGACGAGACGCTCGAGAATGAGCTTGACGTCGGGCAGCGGGCCCGGTTCCTGGTGGCCGTTGCGCTTGCGGCGCCCCGTGCCCAGAGCGAGGTTCTCAAAGTCTATGAGCACCGCGATCGAGCTCTGCGGGTTGTCAGTCGTGTTCATGTTCCTGCTCTCAGAACTTGCCTAAAAGGGGTCAGACCCCTTTTAGGCACCCTTCTTCCTGTCGTTCTTGTCGTCGGCGACGCTCATGAGCTCGGGCTCGGGGGTGCCGTCGCGACGCGCGCGGCGCACGGCCTCGGCGCGCTCGCCGGTCTCGGAGCGGCGCAGCTGGTCCTTGTTGACACGGAAGTAGCGGTCATGCGCCTTCCAGGGGCCCACGGACTCGCCAAAGCCCAGCTTGAGCCCGGCGACCGTGCCGCCTATGAGGCCAATGACGAGCACGACGAGCACCGGAAACGGCGTCAGCATGGCAACCGCGCACGCAAAGGCGCCCACGAGCAGCACGATTACGTTGGCAATGACGTACTCGCGCTTCGTCACGCAGCGAACGACGAGGCGCTCGCCCACGCCGACGCCCGTGACCGTGCCAAAAAGAAGGAACATGAGCGCAAATATGAGGCCCGCGACGTCGCCGGTCACTACGCGTCCTCCCCGTCGTGGCAGTGGCACTCGTGGCCCTCGCCGTGGTGGTGGCCGTGGCCGCCGCAGCACTCGTGCTCACCGTCACCGTGGTCGTGACCACAGCAGCACTCGTGCTCCCCGCCCTCGTCCTCGGCCTCGAGCAGCGACCAGTCGAGCCCGGCCGCCGCGCAGGTGCCCTCCTCCTGGTAGAGCAGGGTGAGCGCCTGCGTGCCCATACGGGACCCCCCGATCTGGCAGAGCATGTCGAAGAGCGTGAAGGCCGTCTCGGCGCCGGGGAGCGTAATGTCCAGGTCCTCGGAGCGCTGCAGCGCGAGCGCAATGTCCTTGCGCAGGTGCTCGACAAGAAATCCCGGCTTGTAGTCGCCGGCGAGCGACTTGGGCGCGAGCGTGCGCGACGCGCCGGAGCCGCCCGTGCCGGACGCCATGACCTCGAGGACGCGCTCGGCGTCAATGCCGGACTGCTCGGCGAGCGCCAGCGCGTCGGCATAGCCCACCATGCAGGAGGCGAGGCTCACCTGGTTGCAGAGCTTGGCCGTCTGGCCGCCGCCCGGCTGGTCAAAGAAGAAGCGCTTGGACGAGAAGCACTCCAGCAGGGGGAGCACCGACGCCACGTCCTTCTCGGCCGCGCCTATGATCAGCGTGAGGGTGCCGTCGATCGCGCCCTGCTCGCCGCCCGTGACCGGGCAGTCGAAGGCGTGCTTGTCCTCGACCTCGGCGGCGTCGTGGATGTCGCGGGCGAGCTGCGGGGAGCTCGTGGTGAGGTCTATGAGCCAGGCGCCCTTCTTGGCGGCGCGGATGAGGCCGTCGGTGGCGAGGTAGACGTCCTCGACGTCGGTGGGGTAGCCCACCATGGTGAAGACGACGTCGGCGTTCGCGGCGGCCTCGGCCGGCGTGTTGGCCCAGCGGGCGCCGCGGGCGAGAAGGTCCTCGGCCTTCTCGCGCGTGCGGTTGTAGACGGTGAGGTCGTAGCCGGCGTCCATGAGGTGGCCGGCAATGCGCGCACCCATGATGCCGGTGCCGATGAAGGCAACGTTTCTGATCTGCAAGCGGTTTCCTTTCTGCATGATTCGAAAGGGGGCTGCCCCCTTTCGAATCAATCTGCCGGGCGTATGCTGCTACTGGCCGCGGACCTTGCGGGCGAGGCGGTCGGTGAACGAGAGGCTCTCGCGGCGGTCCTTGCCCCAGAAGAGCAGCGCGACCATGCCGGGACCGACGTGGGCGCCAATGACCGGGCCGACGGAGCTGTAGATCACGGGCACGTCCTCGCAGCCGGGCTCGCGCCGCACCTGGTCGGCGAGCCAGCGCGCGTCCTTCTCGGCGTCCGCCGAGACGATCGCCATGGGCAGCTTCTCGTCGCCGCCCTCGGCGCCGAGGTAGTTGGCCTTGAAGTCGGCAATGATCGCGCGCAGGGCCTTCTTGCGGCCGCGGCACATGCCCCTCAGCGTGAGGGCGCCGTTGGTGTCATAGGAGAGCTCGGGCTTGATGTCGAGCTTGCCGCCCACCGTCGCGGCCGCCGGCGGAATGCGCCCGCCGCGTGCCAGCGCGTCGAAGGAGTCCAGCGTGAAGTAGCCGTGGACGTAGTAGCGCGCCTCCTCGGCCCAGGCGGCGAGCTCGGCCGCGGTGAGGCCGTTCGCCGCCTGGCGAACCGCCTCTATGGCGAGAAGCTCGGCGGCGGCCGACGGGCAGACGTTGTCTATGACGTGGATCTCGAAGTCCGGGTGGCTCTCGCGGACCATGTCGGCCGCCTGGCGAGCGGCGTCCACGCTCGAGGAGAGGCCGCGCGTGAAGGCCAGGTATACCGTCGGCGTGCCCTCCTCGGCCGCGCGCTCAAAGACCTCGAGGTAGCGACCAGGCGTCACCGCGGAGGTGGTTGCCACCTCGCCGGCGCGCATGCGGTCGTAGAACTCCTTGGCGCTCATGGTCTGCCAGAGGTCGTCGGCGTACTCCTGCCCGCTCATGACGTAGGTGAAGTGGACGATCTCAACGCCCAGGGCCTCGGCGACCTCCGGCGCAAAGTCCGCGCAGGAGTCGACGATTATCCTGACGTTGGCCTTGCGGTGATAGGCGCGGCCCAGGCGCGCAGCCTCCTGCGACGCCTGGGCGTTGTTGGCGCCCGCCTCGAGCGCGGCGCCGGTGCTCATGTTCTTCTCGCTGTCCTGGCTACTGCTCATTCTCTTCCTCGATCTTGGGCTTGATAATGCCGTACCCACCGTTCTTGCGGTGGTAAATGACGTTGGTGAGACCGGTGGTGGCGTTGGTGAAGACGTAGAAGTCATGGCCGAGAAGATCGGTCTGGACGAGCGCCTCCTCCTCGGTCATGGGCACGAGGTCGATGTACTTCTCGCGCACCAGCTGGTCGTCCTCGGTCTCGTCGGGGCCGGGCTCAATGAGGGCGGCGAGGTCCTCCTGGGTGGCGGAGCCGGCCTTGGCCTGCTGCATGCGCTGGCGACGGTCGATCACGCGGGTCTTGTACTTGCGGAGCTGACGGGTGACCTTGTCGGCCGCCTCGTCAATGGCGGCGTACATGTCGTCGGAGCTGGCCACCACGCGCACGACGTTGTCGCGGACGAAGACGGTGACCTCGCAGGCCTTGCGCTCGGGGTTGGAGGGGTTCTTGTCGACGCGGAGAACCACGTCGCAGGTCATGGGCTTTATGTCGAACACCTTGAGGGCGCTGCCCACCTTCTCCTCCACGTGCTCGCGCAGCGAGTCAGACACGCCGACCTTACGACCCGAGATCTTGATGTCCACCATGCGAACCTCCTTACCGTGTGAACGCGCCGGGGCCACGCGCGCCTCCGGCCCTAGGACACTCATACCCACTCGGGCGCACCCTCAGCCCCGGGCGGCCCGAGCGGACGCACCTACTCGGCGGGCGTCTCCGCGTCGGCCTCGGCCGACGGCGCGGCGCGCTCGACGAGGCCGGTGATCCTGCTCTCGCTCGAGAGCGTGGGGAGGTCGCCCACCCAACGAGCGCGCGCAATGTCGGCGACGCCGCCGGACTCGACGGCCTCCAGCGCGGTCTGGACCGCGGTCTGGAGCTCGTTGCCGCTCACGGCTATGCCCACGAGGGTGGGCTCGTCGAATATGCCCGCGAACGAGACGTCGGAGTAGGCGGCGGCGAGGTAGGCGCCGGCATACGCGTCGCAGACCACGTACTGGACGGAGCCCTCCTCGAGGGCGTCAAACGCCTCGTTCAGGTTCGTGACGGGCGTGCGCACGACGCTCAGCTCGTACTCGTCGACCGCGACGGCGGAGACGGAGCCCTCCTGGAGGGCGACCGTGGCGCCGCTCAGGGCGGAGGCGTCGATCGGGGCGGTGACGTCCTCGCGCGTGAACAGGCCGGTCGCGCTCTGGACGTAGCCGCCCACGACGGTCGCGGACCCCGCCTCGTCCGGCTCGACGCCCATGACGACGTCGCACGTCTCGGCGAGCGCCGACTCGGCGTCGTCCACCGCGACGAAGGTGACCGAGGAGAGCCCCAGCTCGTCGGCAAGGGCGTGGGCAACGTCAATGTCTATGCCGGACTGGGCGCCGTCGGACATGGTCATGGCGAGCGGCGCGGTCTGGTCGGCGGGAATGCCGACCGTGAGCGTGCCCGCCTGCTTGAGGGAGGAGTCGGCAACCACGGGCGCGAGCTCCGCGCGACGTTCCTCGTGCGCCTCCTCGACGGAGGGGGTGCCTATGAAATCGCCCAGGTCCACCGGGCCAAGGGAGCAGCCCGCGAGCCCACCGGAGACCAGCAGCGCCGTGGCGAGCGCAAAGGTGCGCTGAAACCTCATATCCAGACCTCTTCTCTCGTCAAGTCTCGTCGTCTCACCCAGCTGACCTGGTCTTTGACCCCACACTCGCGCACCGGGGGCTTCGCTTCCGGCACCGCGGCGCCGCCACTTGAGCCCCTCTCGCCCGCGAGGCCGTATGCCTCATGCGTATGACGGGCGGTGCGGCTTACCTCTAGGACGAGCCATGCTCGCCCGGACGCGCGCGCCCGGACTTACGTGGATCCCTTTGCCCTCGTCTGGCATGGACTGGGGAGACGCGCGGCGCGCCGCCCGCAACCACAGACCTGGGTTGAGACGGTCTCAGTATACCTGCCAGCGCGTCGTTTTTCTCGCCAGGAGAGAAAACGTTGAATTACGGGCGCGTCGCGGACCGCTCACCAGACGCGGGCGAGGACGCAGGCGGTGACCGACGAGGCACCGCGGGCGAGCAGGGCGCGCGTCCCCTCGGCGAGCGAGGCGCCCGTCGTGGCAACGTCGTCGACCAGCAGCAGGTTCGCTCCCGCCACGTCGTCCACGGCGCGCATGGTGCCCGAGAGGTTCTCCGCGCGGTCAGCGCGCCCGAGCTTGCGCTGGTCGCGGGCGGCGGCGCGCGCGAGCACGTCCGCGAGCGGAAGGCCGAGCTCCGCCGAGAGCGCGCGGGCCACGAGCTCCATGTGGTCAAACCCCCTGCGGGCGTATGCCGCCGACGTTGCCGGGACAAAGCAGATCGCGTCCGTCGACACGGGCGAGAAGCGCGCCGAGCCGTCACGGGCGGGCCACGCCGACGCCTCCTCGAGCGCGCAGGCCATGGCGGCCGCGATCACGGGAGCGAGCCGCAGCTCGTGGGAGTCCTTGAGGCACGTGACGATTTGGGCGGGCGTTCCGTGGAAGCCCAGCGCCGCGACCGTGGCGCGCGGCACCCAGGTTCCGTCGCACTCCGTGCAGGTGAGAAACCCGTACGGGGCGCCGCAGCTCGGGCAGGCCAGGCGCTGCTCAACCCAGGGCAGGCTGGCGCGGCACTCGTCGCAGAGCAGCTCGCCCGGCTGGTCGCACCCCACGCAGCGCGTGGGCCAGAGCGTCTCCGCGAGCGCATCCGCCGTCTGGCGCGCGAGCTCCGAGATACGCATGCGCACCCCCGATCCTTGCCTGCCTCGGACCGCACCCATCGTTTTAGCATGGGCCGCAGGTGCTTGCTGTCTAGGAATCCGCGGTGTTGTCTGAGGTACTTCTAGGAATTCGCCCCCTTGTCGCGCGGCGTTCTAGGAACTCGGGAGCTTGTCCGGCGGCGTCTGCAAAAGCACGGTTTTGTCGGCACGAAATCCAAGTATTTGGGACCTTGCACGGAAGCGTTGCCTTCCAAGCGGACAAGGACGGCGTTTTCTAGAACGCACCGCGACAAGGTCGGCGATTTCCGGACAGAGTCCGCGACGAGACCGAAGTTGCCGCACAATGGAAGGCGAGAAGGGAGGGCAGATGAGCGAGACCAGCAACAAGACGGCGACCAGAGGCGTCGCGCTCGTGGGCGCAGACAGCAACGCGGCGACGTCAACGCTGCTTGCGGACGCGGCCGAGGCGCTGCCCGTCTACGCACGGCTCTCGGGCGTTGCCGCGCCGGAGCTCGTGCGCGCGGCCGCGGGCGCGGACGTCGCCCGCTGCGACACGGTCCTTCTCGCCCTCACGCTGGGCTCCGCCGCGGCGCGCGTCGAGGAACTGCCCCTCAGCTACGCACCCGCCGGGGCGCACGTCTACGCGCTGCTCTGCGTGGATGATGACCCGAGAGTCGCGACGCACGCCCTCGCCGCGCTCGAGGAGCGCTGCGGGGAGCTCGGGCTGACCTGGATGGGCGGGCTCGCGGTGGGCGACGCAGGCCTCCTGCGGCAGATGGCCCGCCGCCCGCGCATGGGCTGGGCCCGGCGGCGCGTCTCCGAGGCGGTGGACCAGTTGCTGGTCGCCCTTCTCGCCCACCGGCCATTTGGCGAGAAGTACGTGCGCCCGTCACGCTACGCGCGGCTCACCTGCCGCCCGCGCTAGGCGAGCACGGCGCGCAGGACGAAGCCGATTACCACGAGAACCGCGAGCGCCGCGCCGAAGTTGCGCAGCGCGATCGGGTTGACCATGTCCTGGGCCTCGTTTGCGTTGAGGTTCTCGCACCAGGTCCTCTCGCCACACGCGGGGCAGTCGAAGCGCTTGGCCACGTAGTGGTAGTGCGGCTCGCTCACGAGCGCGACGCCCTTCACGCGCGTCCGCGTGGTCGAGCGGGAGCGCCGGAACTTGCTCCGCGCGAACTCTCGCGGGGAGAGGTCGAACTCATGCCCGCATGTCTCGCATCGCATGCGATAGCGCAGTCCCGAGGCCTCGACCTGCGCCAGCGTGCGTCGCCATGCCGCCACGAACAGCCCCACCATGACGATGACGCATGCCAGAACGGCGAGAAGGGTGACGGCCAGCCAGGCGTACATCGCGCTTTCTCCCCTACAGCCCGAAGAACGAGCAGGCGTTCTTCCAGAGCGCGTCGTAGGTGGACTGGCGGCCGCTGCGGCCGGCGGCCTCGCGGACGTCGGCTATTGCCGCGGCCGTGTAGGCCACCATGGCCGGCTCGCACTCCTCGCCGCGCAGGGGCACCGGCGCCATGTAGGGGCTGTCGGTCTCGGTGAGCAGGTAGCGCTCGGGGCAGTAGGTGGCCGCCTCGCGAATGTCGTCGGAGCGGGTGAAGGTGACGGCGCCGCCAAAGGCCACGTGGCAGCCCAGGCGCGTGAAGTCCTCCATGACCTTGAGGTCCGAGGTGAAGCAGTGCAGGTCGCAGCCCGATCCGGGCACGCCCTCCTCGCGCAGGACCTGGGCGGCCAGACGGTGCGCGTTGGCGCGCACGTCCACGGCGGCGTCACGAATGTGCAGCTCGACGGGCAGCTCAAGCTCGTGGGCCACGCGCAGCTGACGGCGGAAGGCGGCCTCCTGCACGTCCGGGGCGACCTTGTTGTAGGGGCCGTAGTCCAGGCCGAACTCGCCCACGCCCACGGCGCGCGGGCTGGCGAGCAGCTCGTGCAGGCGCTCGAGCGCGGCGTCGTCCACCTCGGCCGAGCCGTAAGGGTGCACGCCGGCGACGATGCGCACGTTGTCCAGGAGCTCGGGCGCGTCGTAGCCCTCGAAGGCAGGCGGCTCGAGGCCCATCTCGCGCGCCTCGACCAGGCAGACGCGCGCGAGGTCGATCTGACCCTCGAGCCAGGACGTGAACGCGCCCACGCTCTCCCACTTGCGGGGAATGTCGCTCACGGGGTCCACCGGCACGACGAGCAGGCGCACGCCGGCGAGCGCCGCGCGCACGAGCGCCATGGCCGGGTCGTGGGCGCGGAAGCTCGTGAGGTGGCCGTGGGTGTCGGCGAGCGGCGCGAGCGGGCGGGGCCAGTCGCAGACCGCGCCCTTGCGGTCGTGGAAGAGCTCGCCGTCCGCGAGCATGAGGTCGTCGAGGGCAATCTGTTCTTCGGACATGGGGATTCTCCTTAGTTGGAAGCGATCCTTGCGAGCGCGTCTGCCAGGCGCACGAAGTCGGCCGGCGCGAGAGTCTCGGCGCGGCAGGCGGGCGAGACGCCCGTCTCGGCAAAGGCGGCGTCGAGCGCGTCACGCGCAAAGCCCGAGGCGGACATGGAGTTGCGAATGGTCTTGCGGCGCTGCGCGAACGCGGCGTCGATCACGGCGGACACCTCGGCTGCGCGCGCGGCGTCCACGAGCGGGGCGCGGTCAATGCGCACGACGGCGGAGTCCACGTGCGGCGGCGGCATGAAGTTGCCCGGCCCCACCTCAAAGCGCCCGGTCACGCGGGCGAGAAGAGCGAGCTTGGCCGTGTAGGCGCCGTAGGTGCGGTTGCCGGGCGCGGCGCATATGCGGTCTGCCACCTCGGCCTGCACCATGACGACGAGGCGGCGCAGGCTCGGGACCTCCTGCAGGTAGCGCAGGATCACCGTGGCGGCCACGTTATAGGGCAGGTTGGCGACAAGGGCATCGGGCTCGCCGCCCGCCGCCTGTGCGATCTCCCCCGGCGTCACGCGCAGCGCGTCGCCCATTATGAACGAGAAGTTCGGGTGCGCCGCGGCGTGCGCGGAGAGCACGGGCCCGAGCTCGCGGTCCATTTCGACGGAGACCACGTGCCCCGCCTCGGCGAGCAGCGCCAGCGTGAGCGTGCCAATGCCGGGGCCCACCTCGAGCACGCGGTCTTCTCGCCCAAGCTCCGCCAGGTCCATGATCTTCTCGATCACCTGGTTGTTGACCAGGAAGTTCTGGCCCAGGCTGTGCTTGGTCGCAAGGCCGTATGCCTCGAGCAGGGCGCGGGTGGCGCCGAGGTTTGCGAGAGGGGATCCGCCCACGCCTGTCTACTTCTTTGTATCCAGGCGCGGGAAGAGCGCGTCGCCCTTGGTCACGGCCACGCCGCCCGAGAGGCCGCCCCAGGAGCAGGCCGCGCGCAGGTCGTCCGTGGCGGCCTCGTCCTCGAGGGACATGCGGCGCAGGACCTCGGCCGAGGTCTTTGGCATGAACGGCGCGAGCAGGTGCGCGGAGATGCGGATCGACTCGAGCAGGCTCACGATTATGTCGGCGAGCTCGCCGGCGCGCTCCGGGTCCTTGGCCACCGCCCAGGGCGCGGAGTCCTCGATGTAGTGGTTGGCGGCGTGGACGAGCTCCATGACCACGTCCTTGGCGCCGGCGTAGTCGAAGACCTCCATGCGGCTTGCGTAGCGGTCGTAGATGCCCTCGGCAACGCCGCGCAGCACGCCGTCCTTCTCGGCCCAGCCCTCGGCCAGCTCCGGCGTCTTGCCGTCGAAGTACTTGGCGCTCATGTTGAGGGCGCGGGAGACCAGGTTGCCCCAGCTGTTGGCGAGGTCGGCGTTGTAGACCTGCTCCATGCGCTCGAAGGAGATCGCGGAGTCGTCGCCGTGGACGACGTCGGTCATGAAGTAGTAGCGGTAGCCCTCGACGCCCAAGAGGTCGATCACGTCGCGCGGGGCGATCGCGTTGCCGCGGGACTTGGACATCTTCTCCGCCTTGCCCGTCTCGGCGTTGCGCACCGTGAGGAAGCCGTGGACAAAGACGTGCTCGGGCAGGGCCTCGTCGATCGCCATGAGCATGGCGGGCCAGAGAATGCAGTGGAAGCGGATTATGTCCTTGCCAATGAGGTGGCACTGGGCGGGCCAGCGGCGGGCGAGCTCCGCGCGCGAGGCGGGGTCGTCAAGGCTGTAGCCCACGGCGGTCATGTAGTTGAGCAGCGCGTCAAACCACACGTAGGTGACGTGCTTGTCGTCAAAGGGGACCTTGATTCCCCAGTCGAAGGTCGTGCGGGAGACCGAGGTGTCCGTGAGGCCGCCCTCCACGAAGGAGCGGACCTCGTTCATGCGGAAGTCGGGCTGGACGAAGTCGGGGTGCTCGTCGTAGAGCGCCAGCAGGCGGTCCTGGAAGGCGGAGAGCTTGAAGAAGTAGGACTCCTCCTGGACGCGCTCGAGCGGCCGTCCGCAGTCCGGGCAGAGGTGCTCGCCCTTCGTGCCGCGCTCCTCGTCGGCCTTCTCGACCTGGGTCTCGGTGAAGTAGGTCTCCTCCGGCACGCAGTACCAGCCGTCGTAGGAGCCCTTGTAGAGGTAGCCGGACTCGAGCATGCGGTCCCAGAGGTACTGGACCGCGTGGTTCTGGCGGGGCTCGGTGGTGCGAATGAAGTCGTCGTTGGAGACCTCGAGCTCACGCCAGAGGTCCTGGAAGAGCGGGGCCTGGGAGTCGCACCACTCCTGCGGGGTCATGCCGTGCTCGGCGGCGGCCTCCGCGACCTTCTCGCCGTGCTCGTCCATGCCGGTCAGGAACTTGACGTCGTAGCCGGCCGCGCGACGGAAGCGCGCCTGGACGTCTGCGAGCAGCGTGCAGTAGGCGGTGCCCAGGTGCGGGGCGGCGTTGACATAGTAAATGGGGGTGGTGACAAAGTAGGACGGCTTCTCTGCCATTGTGCGACTCCTCATGACGGATCTTGGCATGCGGGGTCGATTGTAGCGCTTGCTGACAACGAGCGCGGGCGCGGCGGCCCTCCTCGCTGGTCGCCATTTGCCGGCACTCATGAGTGTCGGCACGAAGTGTCGGCCAGATTGACAGATTATGCGCAGGAGTGTCGGCTCGTTTTTGGGATCTGCACGGGAGTGCCGGCAGGAACATGCACAACAGCCGACACTCATGAGTGCGGGCCTATGGGCGAGAAGAACCTGGGCTCGGGGCGCCGCCCTAGCGCGCGGCGGCGACCACCTTGTCGTAGACCCCGGCGCGGGGAAGCGAGAAGGACTTGGCAAGCCGCTTGGCCAGCGCGCTCTTGGGCTCGCCGGCAGCCAGGCCCGCGGCGATCTCCTCCTCGAGCGTGCGCTCGGGGCCGGCGGCGGCCGCGCGGTGCGCCGCAAGCTCGTCGACACCCGGCGCGGCGATCACGATCACGCACTCGCCGCGCACCTCCTCGCGGGCGGCGACCTCGTCCGCAAGCTCGGGGGCAAGGCCGCGCACGACCTCCTCGTGGAGCTTCGTGAGCTCGCGCACGAGCGCGACGCGACGGCCGGGCATGACCTCGGCAACGTTGGCGAGCGTCTCGGCCGCGCGACGCGGGGACTCGTAGACCACCAGGGTACCCGGGACCGGCGCCAGCTCCGCAAGGCGCGCAAGCTGGGCACCGCGTCGGCGCGGCAGGAACCCCTCGAAGAAGAAGTGCTCGCTCGCCAGGCCGCTCGCCACGAGCGCGCACGTCACGGCGCTCGGGCCCGGCACCACCTCGACCCGCTCGCCGGCGTCGAGCGCGGCGTCCACGAGCCGCTGGCCGGGGTCGGAGACGCCCGGCATGCCCGCGTCGGAGACGAAGGCCACCCGCTCCCCCACCGCGAGACGCTCGAGCACCCCCTCGATCTTCTCGGCCATGACGTTCTCGTCACAGCGCTCCAGGCGCACGTGCAGGCCAAAGGCGCTCATGAGCCGCCCCGTCACGCGGGTGTCCTCGCAGAGCACGACGTCGGCCTCGCCGAGCACGCGCCGCACGCGGGGCGAGGCGTCCTCGAGGTTTCCTATGGGCGTGCCGACGACGCTGAGAAGGCCCGCGCGCGCCTCCGCCATCAGACGATCATCCCGCGCTCGAAGGTGGCGAGCGCCACGCGGGCGTCCCAGGCGGCGAGCTTGCCCGAGGTCTTCCAGGTATTGAAGAACCAGGCCGGGCACTTCTCGTAGACGCGCAGCTGCTCGGAGGTGTAGACGCGCTCGAGGGCGATTCGTCCCTCCGGCGTCATCTGCGAGTCCGCCACGGGAAGCGACGACGACCACTTGCCCACCATGACCGGCATGTCGGCGCGGCGCGCCTCGCGCAGGCGCCTGTCGAGCGAGTCGACCAGGCGGCGCACGCCCGCGGGACCGGAGACGTCAACGCGCGCGCACGGCCGGTCGAGCTGGCAGTCGAGCCAGACGTTGCGGTAGTGACGCTGCGCCATGAAGCGGCCCCAGCCGCCCGAGACGCCGCCGTCGGGCATGATCACCACGACGTCCTCGCCGGCGGCGCTGCGGACGAGCTCGTAGGCCTCGCGGTAGTAGTTGCGCATGCGGTGCAGCGGCACGCCCTCGGTAAGCGTGAGACCGCGGCGCGTCTGCACGACGGGGGCGTCCGCGAGCTCGAGCCCAAAGAACCCCGTGCGGTGGGCGTAGCGCTTGGCAAGCGCAAAGAGCACGTCGAGCACCTCGTCACGCGTGACGTGACAGTCCGCGTTGTCCGGCGAGATCCCGTTGTCCGTGTGGGGCGCGCCCGGGCTTATCGCCAGCGCAAAGATCACGTTGAGGCCAATCTCCTCCGCCCATTCGAGCGCCTCGTCGACAAGCTCGATGCAGCCCACGTAGGGGCCGGGCTCGGGGCCCTCCTCGCCGTAGACGTACCAGGGGACGGGAAGGCGCACGGCGTTGAAGCCGCGCGCGGCAATGCGCGCGAAGTCGTCGCGCGTGACGAAGGTGACGCGGTGGTTGCGCACGTAGTCGGCGTAGCGGCGCCGGCCGAGCGTCACCGCGAGCATCTCCTCGTCGAGCGCGCCGGCCTCCGCGAAGAGCTCCGGAGTCACCCACGACTCGAGCGTCAGCCAGCCCGTCAGGTTGACCCCGTGCAGAGCGTTGCTCGCCATGACGCACCTCCGCTTCTCTCGACCTAAGGCAAGTATAGCCACGAGGGCGGACGTTATTCCCCTCGGCGCGCATCTCTTTTCGTGAGCGTGGTCGTGGCGACGCCAGGAAACGCGAGGTTCTGGGTTTTGGAGGCTCGCGTGCTCGCCGAGGCGCCGATTCCGAGGCGTTTCTCGCTGTTTTGGGGCGAAGGTTTTATGTTCGAGGGGCGAGAAGAACGTTCTTCTCGCCAATTTGTTGCTTAATGCAAGGTTTTGTAATCAATTCTTGAATCGATTCCGGCACGCGCATCAAACTTGTTGCCCAAAACCGGAGGGGGCGCAGGAGCGAGGGACGCCACGGCGTTCGCGGCCGGCTACTGGGCCATGTACGTCGCGCAGTTGAGCGGGGTCTCGTAGACGTCCACCTGCGCGCAGGGCAGCCCGCGGTCGCGCAGCTCACCGCATATGTGGCGCGCGAGGTTCTCCGCCGTGGTGCGGAAGGGCAGCACGGTGAGCGCAAAGCCCTCCGCCTCGAGCGCCGCCACCGTGGCCGGCGCGAGCGTGCCCTCCTCCACGAGGAAGGTGTGGTCAAGGCCGTCGCAGACCTCGCGGACCGCGCGCTTGAACGCGCCAAAGTCCATGACCATGTCGCGCTCCGTGCCGGCCTCGCCGAGCGCGTCCGTGCGCAGGTACGCGACCACGCGCCAGCGGTGCCCGTGTAGGTTCTCGCATTTTCCGTGGTAGTCGGCGAGGAAGTGGGCGGAGTCGAAGTGCCACTCGGTCTTGAGTCCGTACATGGGAGTCCTTTCCTGGACACTGGGCGGGGGCGCAAGTCGGGATTAATGGCAGTACGGGCGAGAAGAACGCGCGCTCGCTACTCGCCCGCGGGCGCTCCGCCCTCGCCGCTGCCGCCGCGACCACGGCCGCCGCGACGCCGGCGCCGACGCTTGGGAGCCGCCCCGTCCGCGCCCGGCTGGCCGCTTTGGACCTGGGGCTGGAGGACCGCATGAAACAGCCGGTGGGCCTGCTTTCCGGCGGCCAGCGCCAGGCT
>CASEQJ010000034.1 GCA_949290055.1 uncultured Olsenella sp.
TGCGGCACGGCGAGAAACGCCACGTCGGCCGCCGCGGCAATGGCGTCGGGCTCGGGCAGTGAGAGCACCACGTCGCAGCAGCCCGCCAACGACGGGTACACGCTGTCCAGGCGCGTGCCGGCCTCCTTGCGGTCCGTGGCCATGGCGAGCTCGAGCACGGGGTGCGCCAGCACGAGGCGGCACACCTCGACCCCGGCGTATCCCGTGGCCCCCACGACACATGCCCGCACGCGCTCCATTGCGTCTACCTCCCCCGTTGCGTGTTCACACGCCCAAAATCGCACGCGCCGGGGGCGCAGTCAAGAAGCCGTCACCTGCTTGTCACATGCGGGACACGGGCCCGCGTTCTTCTCGCCCCGCAGCGCGTAAGTCGGCATTACCAGAAATCCCGACTTACGCGGGCCCATGCACAGCGACGATACCGCGTAACTCGGGATTCTTGGCAGCGGACGAAAAACCCGACTTACGCGCGGCAAGCTCATGGAGGCGCAAGGGTCGGGACCTTTGCGACGGGCGAGAAGAACGCGCGCTCGAAACTAGCGCAGGACGACGCCGGCGCGGACGCGCTCCACGGCCTCGTCGCCGAGGAAGTGGCGCACGACCTCCAGGCCGAAGAGCATGGCGGTCCCGGCACCCTGGCTCGTGATCAGGTTGCCGTCCACAACGACCGGCTCGTCGGCGAGAAGCTCCGCGCCGTGCTCGGCGAGCACGTGCTGGAAGCCGGGGTTGGAAGTGGCGCGACGCCCCGCGAGCAGCCCGAGCTCGGCGAGGATCGACGGGGCCGCGCAGATCGCGGCAACCGGACGGCCGGCGGCGACGAACGCGGCGACGGCCTCGCAGAGCGGCTCGCACGCGCGCAGGTTGGGCGTGCCGGGAATGCCTCCGGGCAGCACGAGCATGTCGTAGTCGGCGAAGGAGAAGCCCTCCTCGGCGATCGAGCGGTCGCAGACGATCGTCACCTCATGCGAGGACGTGACCTGCCGCTCGGGCGTAATGGCCACGGTGTCGCACGGAACGCCGGCGCGAAAGAGCAGGTCAACCACCGTGAGCCCCTCGATTTCCTCGAGGCCCGGCGCCACGAAGACGGCCACGCGCGCGTCACTTGCCTGCTTGAACATGCTGCCTCCCTATGACGAGGGCCCCGCCAGCGCGCGCCGACGGGGCCCAAAGCTACGAGTGAAAGGGCGCTACTCCTCGTCAATGCCCGCGTTGATCGCGTCGGCAATGGCCGCGGCGTCGTCCGTGCCGTGAACGAGGTTCTTGAACTCGTCCCTCATGAGCAGGACGGCGGTCTTGGAGAGGAGCTTGATGTGGGTGGTGCCGGCCTCGCCGCCGGGGACCAGAAGGGCGATCGCCACGTCGACGGGCTTCTCGTCAAAGCTCGGCCACTCGAGCGGGGTGGCGTTCTTGACCACGATCACGGCGGCGTCCTTAATGGCGTCGGACTTGGCGTGCGGCACGGCAAAGCCGTCGGTCATGCCGGTCTCGCCCATGGCCTCGCGCGCCATGAAGGCGTCGTAGACGGCGTCCGCGTTGTCGGTGACGCCAAACTCGGCGGCCTTGTCGGAGACGAAGCGCAGCAGCGCCTCGCGCGACTCGAGGTTCTGGTTGACGAAGACGCTCTTCTCGCTGACGAACTGGCTCACGTGAATCTCCTTTGCATCGAAAAGCTCATGGCATCGCACGGGGCGATTTTCTAGGCCCTATCATATCCCACTCCCTGGACGTGCGGGGCGAGAAGGACGGTGCGCCTAGTGCGCGGGCGGCTCGATTCCCAGGTGGTCAAAGGCCGCGAGCGTGGCCTGGCGCCCCTGCGGCGTGCGAATCATGAGGCCACGTTGCAGCAGGTAGGGCTCGTAGACGTCCTCGAGCGTGGCGGGGTCCTCGGAGACGGCGCTCGCCACGGTGGTGAGACCGACCGGCCGGCCGCGGAACGTGGAGCACAGCGCCGTGAGAATCCGCACGTCCATGGTGTCCAGGCCGAGCGCGTCAATCTCAAAGAACTCCAGCGCCTCGTCCGCCACCTCCCCGGTTATGGTTCCCTCGCGCTTGACCTGGGCATAGTCGCGCACGCGCTTGAGCAGGCGGTTGGCGAGGCGCGGCGTTCCGCGCGAGCGCGACGCGATCTCCGCCGCGCCCCGCTCGTCGATCTGCGCGCCCAGGATCTTCGCCGAGCGGCTCACAATGACGGCGAGCTCGGCGGGCGTGTAGTAGTCGAGGCGATAGGAGATTCCAAAGCGGTCGCGCAAGGGGCCGGTGAGAAGACCGGTGCGCGTCGTGGCGCCCACGAGCGTGAAGTGCGGGACGTCAATGCGAATCGAGCGCGCCGCCGGGCCCTTTCCAATGACAATGTCCAGGAAGAAGTCCTCCATGGCCGGGTAGAGAACCTCCTCGATCTGGTGGTTCAGGCGGTGGATCTCGTCGACGAAGAGGACGTCGCCCTCCTCGAGGTTGGTGAGAATGGCGGCGAGGTCGCCGGCGCGCTCGATCGCCGGTCCGGAGGTGGTGTGCATCTTGGCTCCCATCTCGTTGGCGACAATGCCCGCGAGCGTGGTCTTGCCCAGGCCCGGCGGGCCCGAGAAGATCACGTGGTCGAGCGACTCCCCGCGACCGCGCGCGGCCTGAATGAGCACGCGCAGGTTCTCGCGGACGCGCTCCTGGCCTATGTACTCGTCGAGCGTGCGCGGGCGCAGGGTGCGGTCCTGGTCGAGGTCGTCGACCGTGAGCTCTCCCGTGACCTCGCGCGCCGCGGACGTGCGCGCGCCCGCGGCGGGCACGGCGAAGAGGTCCTTCTCGCTTGCCTCCCACATTAGCGACCACTCCCCAGACGACGCAGCGCGTAGGCGACGACCTGCTCAATGGTGACGGTGCCCGCCTCCTCGTGGCCCTCGAGCGCGAGCTCGGTCTCCTGCGAGGTGAAGCCCATGGAGAGCAGCGCCTCTGCGGCCTCGGCCGCGACGCCGGCGGAGGGGGCCGCGGAGAGCGGCAGCACGGCGTCCGGCTCCGAGAGCCCCACCAGGCCGCGCAGCTCGGCGTTCTTGGAGAAGACGTCCGAGAGCTCGACGAGCAGGCGGCTCGCCTTCTTGCGCCCGACACCCGGGACCTGCGCCATGCGCGCGGCGTCCTGGGCGGTCACGACCTGGGCAAGCGCTGCCGGGGAGAACGTGGAGAGCACGGAGAGCGCGAGCTTGGGACCCACGCCCGAGATTGCGCGCAGCTGGTCGAAGAGGGCGCGCTCCTCGCGCGAGGCGAAGCCGTAGAGCTCCATGGCGTCCTCGCGGACGATCATGCGGGCGAGCACGGTGACGCCCGCCTCGCCCGCGTGCGGGAGCGCGGCGGCGGTCGTGGAGGAGACGCCGAGCTCGTAGCCGACGCCCCCGACGTCCAAGACGACCCGGGAGGGCGTCACCTCGAGCAGGGTTCCGGTCAGCTGGACAATCACGTGAGGGCACTCCTTTTCTCGGTGAGGCGTCTCGTCCGGGAGACATTGGCGTGGCAGACGGCCGCGGCCAGGGCGTCCGCCGCGTGGTCGGGGCGCGGGTCGTGGTCGAGGGCGAGGACGCTGCGCACCATGTACGTGACCTGGTGCTTGTCCGCCGCGCCTGTGCCCACGACGGCCTGCTTGATCTGCATGGGGGTGTACTCCCCCACCGTGAGCCCCGCGGCCGAGCACGCCACGATCGCCGCGCCGCGCGCCTGCGCCGTCGCAATGGCGGACTTTGTGTTCTCGCCAAAGTAAATGCTCTCAATGGCGAGCTCGGTGGGACCGTACTTCTCGATCACCTCGGCAAGCGAGCGGCAGATCCTCCCGAGCCTCAGGTCAATGGGCTCGCTGGCGGTGGTGGTCACGCAGCCGTAGGCCCGCGCGCGGCAGACGGTCCCGCGCGTCTCCACGACGCCCCAGCCCGTGTGGGCAAGACCGGGATCTATGCCGAGAATGACCATGCGCCCCTCTCTCATGCGAACGTTCGTTCTATGATAGCACAAGCGGAGGCGGCGTCAGTTCTCGGAGAAGGGCCCGTTCCACAGCTCCGACGAGGAGGGCGGCGTGCCGTCGTGGCGGTCGTCGCGGCCCGACCCCCGCGAGCCCCCGATCGAGGAGAACGCGCCTCCCGCCGAGAAGTCACGAAGGTAGCCCATGAGGTCGCGCACCTCGCCCTCGCGGGGGCGTGCGGCGCCGCCGTCAGCGCCGGGGCGCGCCGCGTCGGCGCCCTTGTCGCCGTCCTGCTCCCCCGCGAACTCCCCCAGGCGCGACGCGAGGCGCTCGGAGGCGTCGCGCGCGCGGTCCCTCCAGGCAAGACCCACGGGCAGCCGGGCCTCGTCGAGGGTGCGCGACGACACGGTGGGCGCAAGCGCCGTGCGCCCTCGCACGGCCTCGAGGTCGTGCAGGCGGGAGACGACGGCGACCACGTCGTCGGCATGCCCCAGTTCCGCGACTATGTCGGAGACGGGAAGCTCCCACTCGACGAAGCGCGTGAGGACCGAGTCGACGAAGTCGAGGTGGGCCTGGGGCGACTCGGCCGCGGAGACGAGCTCGTCGAGCATGAGGGGACCGAGGTCGGTGAACAGGGAGAGCGGCAGGAGCGGGGAGATCGTGTTGCGCATGCCCGCGAGCGCGAGCACGTCCGAGCGGTAGACGTCGGCGAAGGGCTCAATGCGCGCGGCGCTCAGACTGGAGGCGCGCTCCTCGACCGCCCGCGCCGTCTTGTCGCGTGCGCCCAGGGGGACGCGCCCCGTCGCGCGCGCCATGGCCGCGAGCCGGGCCTCGAGCAGGTCGCCCGCCGCCGCGGGATCCGCCGTGCCGCCGACGTCGACGCGCTCGACGCTTCCCTCGTCCAGACGAAGCGAGCGGACCAGGTCGAGGACCGCGGCGTCCTTCTCGGCACCCGCGCCGCACGCCACCACGGCGCCCACGTTGGTGGGGCCGAGGGCGTCCACGGCGAGCACGGCCAGGAGCATGTGCGCGAGGTCGCAGGTCACGACCACGCACGCGCCGTCCGAGCCGGCGTCGGCCACGAGGGAGGAGAGGCCTGCCCCGAGCGCGCCCCACAGCATGAGCGTCCCGTCGTAGACCTCCGGCGTCACCGGCTCGGCGAGCGGACCCTCCGCCGAGGGGTCGACGTCATAGACGAGCAGGTCGTCCTCAAACGAGGGCGACTGGGCGGCCAGCTCGCCCCAGGGCGCGAGCACGAAGCTCGAGCCGCAGAAGACCTGCGTGGCGTAGCAGCCGAGCGAGCCCACGCCCACGATCCAGGCGCCCGTCGTCTCTGCGTCGGAGAGGAAGCGCCCCTCGGTGATCGAGGAGCCGAGCGCGCTGGAGGGGTCGTCAATGGCAAAGCCGTAGCCGGAGAGGAACACGATCACATCCACGTTGTACTCGTAGTCGTCGTAGGCGTTCAGGTCCTCGTAGGTGAAGGCGACGCCGAGGCGCGCCCCGCGAAACGCGATCTCGGGGAGGGCGTCCACGACGCCCTCGTCCGCGCCGCGAGCAGACATGGCCTCGAGCCGCGCCGCAAAGCGGACGGGACGAATGTCCTCGCCGTCTATGAGGAGCGCCTCGGGGAGAACGGCGTCGCCGGTGTCGACCAGCAGCGGCACGAGGCACGGGCACGCGAGGTCGTCGATGACCCCCATGAGGCACTCGATCAGGTCGAGGAGAAACCCCTCGCGGTCGGAGAGCGAGACGGGGGCGACCCCGGCGAGCGTCGCCGCCGGGAACGCCAGCAGGTCGACGCCCTCCTCCGCCGCCCGGCGGGAGGCCTCCGCCATGCGTCGCGCCGTCCCGTCGAAGTCGCCCGCCCGCGTGCGCATTTGCGCTATGCCGATTCTCATGCGCTCCCCTCTCGCTCTTCTCGTCCCCCATTGTGGCACAGCGACGCGACACATACGAAAGGGCCCCGTCGCCGGGGCCCCGCCAAGTCAGCTGCGCCGCGCCCGCTAGACGTCGGCCTTCCAGAGGCCGTGCAGGTTGCAGTAGGCGTAGACCGTGCCGCCCTCGGAGCAGCAGGCGCCGAACTTGGTCTTGGGCTCGTCGCCGGGCGCCAGGTGCTTCAGGCAGAGCTTGCCGTCCGTCACGAGCGCGATCCACTCAATGTAGTGCTCCTCGGTCATGGGGTGGGCGACCTCGCCGACGGAGACCACGATGTGGTTGCCGTCGCGCGCGACGACGGGCACGTGCTTCTCGGTCGCCGCGTCGGTGGAGCCGGCAACGAGCAGCTCCATGGGCTCGCCGCAGCAGCTCGGCGTGACTCCCCCGTCCTTCACGACGGCCACAATGTTGCCGCAATGGTTGCAGCGGTAGAACTTGACCTCGGCCATGGCAGGTCCTCTCTCAAGGGGTCGGGCGCCGTCTGCGCCCGCTGCTCTTCTCCTACCCCTCCCGGCGCGCCCCTAAGCCGAGAAGCGCGCCCGCGGGCCCGAGGTGGTAAAACGGTACCGAACGCCCACACGCCAAGGAGGAGGACCCATGGCCGCAGACCCGCGCGCGCTCGTGATCGTAGCCCACCCAGATCTTTCCGGCACCAGCCGCGTGAACCGCCGCTGGGCCCGCGAGCTCGCCGCGCACCCGGACGAGTTCGTGGCCCGCGACCTCTACGCGCTCTACCCCACGGGCACGCTGGGCGAGAAGGACGTGGAGGCCGAGCGGGAGGCTCTTGCCGCGCACGACACGGTGGTCTTTCAGTTCCCGGTCTACTGGTACAGCGCGCCGGCGCTGCTGCGCACCTGGACCGACGAGGTCTACGGTCTCGGCTGGGCCTACGGCGGAGAGGCGGCCGCGCCCGGCGAGCCCGGGCGCATGCTCGCGGGCAAGCGCTTTGCCGTTGCCATGTGCGCCGGCGACGTCGAGGCCAACTACCGCCGCGAGGGCACCGTGGGCTTCACGCCCGCCGAGGTGATCGTCCCCTTCCGCGCGACCGCCAACTACGTGGGCGCGACCTGCGTGGCTGAGCCGTTCACGCTCTTTGGCACCGAGGGCGCCCTCACCGACGACGAGCTCGAGGCCAGCGCCGCCGCCTACCTCGCCTGGCTGCGCACCCTGCGCGACGCTTAGAAATTCGGGGTGGTTGCAGCCCGCCGGCAGGGGCGTGCTTAGGATTTGGGGGCGGTTGCAGGCACGGCGACGAAAGTCGCTTGGAAAACCGGAGCCGTGCGCCCCCGAGCGTTCTTCTCGGCAGGAAAACCGCAGGTGAGGAGATGACGCACCCCAGGCAAATCGCAACCGCACCGTATTTCTAAGCGCAGCGGCCTCGGGGAGACGCAACGGCACCGAATTCCTAAGCGGACCCCGCCAGCAGCGCCCCTACGCCACCAGCACCTTGCCCTGGCGACCAATGGGTATACTTGCCCCAAGGAGGAAGTGTGCTCAACCTTGGGAACATACGACGCGCGGTAAGAAAGACCGCGACTGAACATGGCCTCGAAAAGGTCACGCTGTTCGGCAGCTATGCGCGAGGCGAGGCTAGCGAGGACTCGGATGTTGACCTCGTCGTCGAGTCGTCGGGGCCGCTCGGTTTCGCACGCGGCGCCATCTACCGAGAGCTCGAAGAGGCGCTCGGCGTTCCTGTCGACGTCATCTTTGGCGAGAAGAACCTCTACCCGTTCGTCCGTGACGCCGTTGCCGCCGAGGGTGTGGTGCTCTATGAAGCGTGAGCGCGCAGTTCCCGAGAACGCCAAGACGTTCATCATCCAAGAGGTCATCCGCAACGCTGAGATGATCTGGCGGCGCATTGACGAGCAGCACATCGACAAGGACCTCTATGCTCGCTCAACCGACTGCCAGGACCTGCTCACCATGCCCATGCTACGCATCTGCGAGCTGGTGAGCGAGTACCGCAGCGTCTTCGAGGAGGCGGACCCGACCTATCCTTGGGCCGACGTCGCAAAAATGCGCAGCAAGATAGCCCACCCCTATGGCGGGTTTGACTTCGACTTTGTCTGGGACGCCATTGAGGTCGACCTGCCAGAGCTTGTAAGGGTCTGCAAGTCAGCTATCGATTAGTTCAACGCGGGGCCCCATACGTGAGCCATGAGCGCGACGAAACGATTCGGCGCGCGGACGGGCCGCCCCTACGCCACGAGCACCTTGCCCTGGCGACCCACCAGGTCGGTCATTTCGGCGAGAAGGACCCTGTTGCGCGCGTCGATCCGGCAGGGCAGCTCCATGCGCATGACGTCGCCGGACGCGGCCTCCACGCGCAGCTCCACGCGGTCGAGGCCCGGGTAGCGGCCGAGCACCTCGCCAAGGCTGTCCATGTAGGGGCGCGTGAGCAGAGACGCCGGTATGTTCACCTCGAGGACCTTGGGGCGGTTGGCCTTCTCGTCCAGCACGAGCGGCTCCACCGCCATGCAAATGACCTGGTTGCCGCGGTCGGAGCGCTCGAGCTTGCCTTCCACCTTCACAAAGACGTCGCCGGCGCTCTCGCCCGTCTCCTCGTCCACCTGCCCGGCGAGCGTGGCGGCGCACTTCTTGTAGAGCTTGGGGAAGACGACGAGCGTGACCTCGCCCTCCATGTCCTCGAGCGTGACGATCGCCATGGAGTCGCCGTTCTTGGTGGTCTTCTTCTGCACGGACGAGACCATGCCGGCGAGGCGGATCACCTTGCCCTCGGGAACCTTGAAGCGCTCGTGGACGGCGCCCGTGGGGTCGGCGTACTCCTCCGCCACCTCTATGTCGGCGATCGTGTAGTCGCGGTTCTTGGCGAGCGCGTACTCGTAGGGGCGCAGCGGGTGGTCGGAGACGTAGAGGCCGAGCACCTCGTGCTCGCGGGCGAGCTTGACCGAGCGGTCCCACTCCACGCCGTCGGGCTCGGGGACGACCTCCTCGAAGCCGGACCCCTCCACGTCGCCGAAGAGGTCGAACAGCGAGATCTGCCCGCTCGCGCGCACCTTCTGGCGGCGCGTCGCTGCGTCGATTATGTTCTCGGGGTTGGTCTTGTCGACGAAGCGCATGAGCTGCATGCGGGTGTATCCCGTGGAGTCGAAGGCGCCCGAGCAGATCAGCGCCTCGACCACGCGGCGGTTGGCCTGGGAGGTGTCCATGCGGTCGACGAAGTCGTGGAGGTTCTTGAAGGGGCCGCCCTTCTCGCGCTCCTCCATGATCGCCTCGCCCACGCCCTCGCCCACGCCGCGAATGCCAGCAAAGCCAAAGCGCACGCCCTCGGGGACGGCCGTGAAGTCGCGACCGGACTCGTTTATGTCGGGGGGCAGGATCGCGACGCCCTCGTGGCGGTAGGCCGTGACGTAGTGGACGATCTTGTCGGTCTTGCCCATGTAGGACGTGAGGACCGACGCCATGTACTCCTTGGGGTAGTGGGCCTTGAGCCAGGCCGTCTGCATGACCAGGATCGCGTAGCCCGCGGAGTGGCTCTTGTTGAAGGCGTAGGACGCGAACTCCAGGACGTCGTCCCAGATCTTCTGGGCCGTCTCCTTCTTGTAGTCGTTCTTGACCGCCCCGTTCATCCAGTGGTCGTAGGTGGTCTCGTCCTTGCCGTCGTCCCAGTGGAAGACGGTGGAGGTGAGGAGCTTGATCTTCTTCTTGGCCACGGGCTTTCTAATGCGGGAGTCGGACTCGCCGGCCGAGAACCCCGACATCTTCATGGAGATCTTCATGACCTGCTCCTGGTAGACCATGGTGCCGTAGGTCTCGCCAAGGATGTCGTCGAGGCGCGGGTCGTAGGAGACGGCGGCCTCGCGGCCGTTCATGCGGTTTATGTAGCTCGTGACCATGCCGGCACCGAGCGGGCCCGGGCGGTACAGGGCGATAAGAGCGACGACCTGCTTGTACTCCGTGGGGCGCATGTTCTTGATCGTGGACGTCATGCCCGCGGACTCGATCTGGAAGACGCCGGCCGTGCGACCCTCGCGCATGAGCTTGTAGATCTCCGGGTCGTCGAAGGGGATCTCGTCGACGTTTATGTCCACGCCGTGGTTCGCCTTTATGTTGGCGAGGGCCTTGGATATGACCGTGAGGGTGCGAAGTCCCAGAAAGTCCATCTTGAGCAGGCCCATGTCCGCAACCGAGTGGCCCTCGTACTGAGTGATCTCCACGCCGCCCTTGGTGTCGACCTTGGTGGGCACGTGGTCGTTCACCGGCGTGGGCGTGATCAGGACGGCGCAGGCGTGGACGCCCTCGCCGCGGTGCAGGCCCTCGATCGAGAGGGCGGCGTCGATTATGCGGCGCATGTCGGCGTCGTCGTTGTAGGCCGCCTCGAAGTCAGGGGAATACTGGTCGGGGTGCTTCTCGCTCTTGTGCAGGGCCGCGCCGAGCGTGAGCTTGGGGTCGTTGTTGAGCATTTTGGAGAGCTTCTGGCCCTGCCAGACGGGAAAGCCCAGCACGCGCGCGGCGTCGTTGATCGCCTGCTTGGCCTTGATCGTGGAGTAGGTAATGACGTGGCAGACGCGCTCGGGGCCGTAGAGCTGGCGGACGTGCTCGACGACCTCGAGGCGGCGCTCGTCGTCGAAGTCCATGTCGATATCGGGCATCTCCGAGCGCTGCGGGGAGAGGAAGCGCTCGAACATAAGGCCGTTGTCGAGCGGATCGAAGGTGGTAATGTCCATGGCGTAGGCCACGATCGCGCCGGCGGCCGAGCCGCGGCCGGGGCCCACGCCGATTCCGTTTCGCTTGGCCCAGCGCACGTACTCCTGCACGATCAGGAAGTAGTCGGCAAAGCCCTTCTCGCAAATGACCTTGTACTCGTACTCAAAGCGCTCGCGAACGTTCTCGCCGCCGATCTCGAGCTCGCGCCAGTTCTCCCCGTAGCGGCGCGCGAGACCCTCCTCGCACTCCTTCCGGAAGCGCTCCTCCGAGGTCTCCCCGGGCTCGAGGTCCGGGAACTTGGGCAGGTACATGTGCGTCCAGTCGAGCTCGTAACTGCACTTCTCGGCCACCTCGAGCGTGTTGTCGATCACCTCCGGGCACCACGAGAAGAGCTCGCGCATCTCCTCCTCGCTCTTGAGGTAGAACTCGGTGCCGGTCATGCGCTTGCGGTTCTCGTCGTCCAGGCGCGAGGCGGTGCCTATGCAGGAGAGGACGTCCTGGGTGGGGGCGTCGTCGCGCGTGAGGTAGTGGTTGTCGTTGGTGGCGACGACCTTGATTCCCAGGTCCCGGCCGAGCCGCACGATCTGCTCGGAGAGCGAGCGGTCGGTGAAGCCCCCCCAGTTGGGGTCCGCCAGGCCGTGGTCCTGGACCTCAAGGTAGAAGTCGTCCCCAAAGATCTCCTGGTAGGTGAGGGCCCAGCGGCGCGCCTCGTCCGGGCGGCCGTCAAAGTACATGCGCGGGATTATGCCCGAGACGCACGCGGAGGTGCAGATAATGCCCTCGTGGTAGCGGCGCAGCATGTCGAGGGTGGTGCGCGGGTAGTAGTAGAACATGTCGCCCGAGGCCGCCTCGCTCATCATCTTCATGAGGTTCACGTAGCCGGTCTCGTTCTTGGCGAGAAGAATCAGGTGGTAGCGGTGCTGCCGGGTGCCCTTCTCTATGCAGTCGTCCGTAATGAAGTAGGCCTCGCAGCCAAAGATCGGCTTGATCAGCGGACTCGGGCGGTTGGCGCGCACGGCGTCGAGGTCGTGGGTCTGGTCCCAGACGCGCACGTCGGAGGCCCACTGGGCATGGACGCGGTCGTGCGGTGCGGCGTCAGGCGCGTCCGGCGCGGGCTCCTCGAGCTCCCAGCCCTTCTGGAAGCACTCGAGGTCGTGGCGCCACTGGCCCATGTCCTTCTGGGCGTCGTTGAACTTGCGGCACTCCATGTCAAAGTCGGGGATGCCGAACATGTAGCCGTGGTCGGTGAGGGCGAGGGCAGGCATGCCCAGGTCGACGGCGCGCTTGACCATGTCCGAGACGCGCGTGGCAGCGTCGAGGATCGAGAAGTCCGAGTGGTTGTGGAGGTGGACGAATGCCATGGGGCACAGCTCCCGTCAGTTTGGTGAGAGACTCGCGTCAGGTTTCTGCAACCAAGGATAGCCGACCGGCCGGACGCAAACGGTCGGCAACGCACCGTACCCACGCTGCGAATCATTGCGTTTCCGCAGGTACAGCGCTCGAAAAATTCTCAATACGAACACATGTGCGTCACGTTGGCGACCTCAGCGGTCGTCGGGCAGCGCCGCGGAATAGTCCCGGGACTCGTGAAAGACGCGATACACCAGGGGGACGCCGTCAACGAGCCGGTACACGCAGACGTAGCGACCGCACACGAGCTTGCGATACCCCATCGACTGAAGAACCGGGTCATGGTGCAGCGGCCCCAGGCAAGGCGCCGTGTCGAGAAGGGCAATCGTGTCGAGAAGCCTGTCGGTAACGGCCTCCGCGGCCTGGGGACCCACGCGACGGAGGTGATAGTCGGCAATCGACGATATGTCTTCCAGCGCGGCGGCAAGAATCCTAGGCGCAGGCACGGTCGTACCTCGCCTTGAGCAGAGCGCGAACGTCCTCGACGCCGTAGTCCGCCTCGCCCCCGAGGCGTTGCGCCTCCGCCTCGAGGACCTGAGCCCGCTGGTCAAGCTGTCGCCTCATGTCCTCGAACGCCTCGATGCTCATAACCACGAGGTCGCCCTCGCCGTTCTTGGTTATATAGACGGGCTCGCGCGTCTCGTGCGCGAGGCTCGAAATCGCACCGTAGTCGTTGCGCAGCGCCGTCGAGGACTTGATGACCATTGGAAGCTCCTATCAGGGTAGAATTCTACGAGAATTATACCTCTATTCGTCAAAGGCATAGCGGACGACGAGGGGCTCGCCGGGAGCCTCCGGGTCCTCGCGCTCCACGCATACGAACGCGCAGTCCACATGCTCGTACCCCTCGGCGAGAAGGACGTTGGCGTAGAACTCGGCCTGCATGGCATGGCGCTCGCGCACCTCCTCGAGCGTGAGCCGGGCGTCTCCGGTCTTGTAGTCCACCACGAGGGCCCGCCGCGCGGCGGCGTCCGTGCAGAGCAGGTCCATGGCCCCCTCGAGATAGGTGCCGTGCGGCGAGTCCACGCGCTGGAAGAACGGGACCTCGGCGCGGACGCGCGGCCAGGCGAGCGCCTCGGCGCGGACGGCCGAGCGCTCCCAGCGCCCGAGCGCTGCGCGCAGCCGCTCCTCGCCGCGCGGGCGCAGGTGCCAGCGGCGCACCTGGGCCGAGACGCGCGCGTCGTCGACCGCCCCGCCGCGCTCGACCATGGCCTGGGCGAGCTCGTGGAAGGCCGAGCCCACGTCGGTGGCGCGGTCGGCGTCCTCGACGGGGGGAGCCTCCTCGACGTCCGCGTCGGCGCCGCGGCGCTCCCGCTCCGGCTTGGACGAGCCGTCCTGCTCGGCGCGCACGCTCGAGTAGCTGAAGACCCCCTCGCGCGGGCGCCAGGTGCGCGGGGCCCCCAGGTGCGCCGAGGAATCGGCCTCGTAGAGGTCGAAGGGCTCCGGCCCCTCGCTCTGCTCCTCCTGCTCCAGGCCGAGACGGACGATCTGCTCGGAGGTGGCGGGCAGCTCGCCGTCAAAGCCGGCGAGCGTCTTGGCGGAGTCGGCAACCACCACGTCCTTCGACTCCCGGTTCACAATTACGCAGCGCAGACGGGCGGGCGCCGAGCCGCCGTAGTCCAGGGCGCGCTCGCCGGGGACGGTCTCCCAGCCACCCGTGATCGCGTCGAGCGTGGACGCGGCGAGCGCGGACGAGATCTCCCCCTTCGCCGTCGTCGGCGCGCAGACCCCGACGACGAGCGCCTCCTTCGCACGCGTGAGCGCCACGTAGAGCAACCTGACGCGCTCCTGCGCGTCGCCCATGCCCTTCTCCAGGTCCGCCTGCATGTACAGCGTCCTCAGCGGGCTTTTCGCCGTGAGATCGGCGCTCGGCACAAACTCCTCGGGGTCGATGCGCTCGAGGTCCTTCGTCGACGGCCTGCCCTCCCGGAGCCTGAGCGCAAATTGGTGCGACCCGTCCGGCTCGCTGATCACCGCGATCGGGCCCTTGCCCCGCTTCGGAATCCAGCACTCCGCGACGGCGCAGACGTCAAACTCGAGACCCTTGGAGGCATGGATCGTCATGACGCTCACGGCCCCGCCGTCCTTCTCGCCCACCACGTCATGGAGCGAGCCGGGCGACTCCTTGACGGCGTCGGCCCAGCGGTCGAACTCGTAGGCCGCACGGGAGACGCCGAGTCCGAGCTCCTCGGTGAGGTCGCGGATATGCCGAATGGCGAGAAGCACGTTCGCGGCGCGGGCGCGGCCCTCGGTCCCGGCGGCCTCGAGCCGCGCGAGCCAGCCGGAGTCGCGCACCACGTCGGCGCAGACGTCGGCCACCGGCCGGCGGCGCACGTCCTCCCAGGCTCGCCCGAGCACCTCGCGTGCGCGGAGAAGCCGCTCGCTCGGCTCCTGATCATGGAAGAACGTCATGTCGAGCAGGCCGCTCCAGACGTTGCGCTTCTTGGGGGCGCCCGTCTTTGCCGCCCCCTCCGTCCCCAGGGCGCACAGGTCGTCGGCGTCGAGACCGAACACCTCGCTCGCGAGCAGCGGGAAGAGGCCGGACTTCGTGTCCTTGGGGTTGGCGAGCACGTGCAGCAGCGCGCGCATGATCTTGACCTCGGTGGTCTTCACGAACAGGGACCCGCCCGTGACCACGCACTCCATGCCCCGCGCGCGAATGGCGTCAATGTAGACGGAGGCGTTGGGCGCCGCGCCGAGCAGCAGCGCCATGTCGCCGGGCCGCTCGCCCGCGTCGCGGTAGCGCGCGAGGGCGTCGGCGATCTGGGCCGCCACCGTGGCCCTCATGGCCGGGGAGACGCCCCCATTGCTGCTGCCGGAGCCAAGCGTGACCTCGACGTCGACGCGCGGGAGCTCGCGGGCGCGATACCTGTCGTTGCGTCCGGGGTTGTGGTCGAGGTGCATGAAGTCGGGCATGAGGACGCCGTCCGTCCCGCGGCCCGTGAAGACGCGCTCCACGAAGGCGAGGATATCCGCGTGGCTGCGGTAGTTGACGTCAAGCCGCACCGTGTTCTTCTCGCCCACTCGTGCCCCGTGATCGCGGAAGACGCCCACGTCAGCGCCGCGGAAGCGATAGATCGACTGCTGTGCGTCGCCAACGGTGCACAGGTTGCTCCCCTCGCCCCCGGCGAGCAGCGTGATCAGCCGGAGCTGCTGCTCGTCGGTGTCCTGGAACTCGTCGACCATGACGAGCTTGAAGCGCCCGGCATAGTCGCGGCGAATCTCCTCCGAGCCCTCGACCGCGCGCAGTGCCTCGCGAATGAGGTCGTTGTTGTCGAGGCAGTTTGCGTCATGCTTGATCTGCGCGTAGCGCGCGTCCACGTGGTGGGCGAGCTCGAGGACCAGCGGCGCGAGCTCGGCGCCCCTGCCCAGCCAGGCCTCGAAGTGCGCGAGGGCGCGTGCCGCCTTCGCGGCGTCGAGCGCCTCCTTCGCCGCCGCTCCCGTGGAGCCGGGAAGCTTCACCTCGTCGGTGAGGAACTCGAGCGTGGCCGCCGCCGTCCGCTGCGCCTCGGGAAGCTCCAGAAACGCCCTGAGCCTCTCCAGCAGCGGTGCGACCTTCGCCTCCGTGGCCTTGGTCCCGCAGGCGAGAAGCTCCTCGAGCCGCATCTTGAAGTCGTTCATGACCTCGTAGAGCGCCTCTGGCGGCTGGGCGGCGGGGAAGAGATCGTCAAAGCCGCGCGGCAGGGCGTTCGCAGTCCCGACCAGGGCGTCGACGACCTCCATGAGCCCGGTATAGCCCTTTGTGGGGAGGCGGGTTCCGAGCTCGTAGACGTCGAGGAGCGGAGCCATGCGCCCCTCGACGCGGGCGTCACGCATGACGTCGTCCATGGCACGGTCGTAGAGGGCGTCGCGCTGGGCGTCCGCGACGACCGAGAAGGTCGGGTCGAGACCCAGGTCGAGCGCGTGGCGCACGAGAATGCGCCGGCACATGGCGTGAATCGTGGAGATCCAGGCCTCGTCCACCTGGAGCGCCGCGGCGTCCATGCCCGCGGCGCGCAGCGAGGCGCGCACGCGCTCCTTGATCTCGCGGGCGGCGGCTTCGGTGAAGGTTATGACGAGCACCTGGTCGAGGCCGTCAAGGAAGGGGGCTCCCCCCTCGCCCGACCCCGGGGAGAGCGCCCACGCGACGCGCTGCGTGAGCGTCGAGGTCTTGCCGGAGCCGGCGCCGGCGGCAACGAAGAGCGGAGCGTCGAGCGTCGTCGCGATCTGGAGCTGGCTGTCGTTCAGCTTCGAGAGGTCGACCCCTGTGCTCATGACGTGATTCTCCTCTCGCAGTCGAGGACCGGGCAATAGGTGCAGGCGTTCTTGTCCACGGGGTTCGGCTCTATGTCCCCGGCGAGCAGCCGCTCGATCTTCGCAGCGACCAGCTCCTCGCAGGCATCGAGCAGGGCGTTCATGCCCGCGTCGTCGTCGCGGCCGAAGGACGCCGTGCGATCCACCGCCAGGCGTGCCAGGCGCCTGCGGCTGGGCACATGGCTGCCGAAGACGCGTTCGACGAGGTTCTCGTCAACCGCGCCGGCAAGGGCGTGCGCGCGGCGCCCGCAGAGGTAGAGCGAGCCGCGAAGCTTGAGGTCGGGGAAGGCGCGCCTCACCACCTGGGCGTAGACGAGGCTCTGGACGTGCCGGGGCAGAACGAGCCCCGCGGCAAGGTCGCCGCCGGGCAGCGCGTCATGCTCCGCCTCGAAGCCCTTCGCCTTCCGGTACTTGTAGTCAATGATCAGCGCCTGCCCGTGGGCGTCGACGTCGAGCCGGTCGACGGTTCCCTTGAGGCGCACGCCAGCGTATGTGACCACGTCCTCGCCGTACCCGAAGTCCCATTCCATGTAGCGCGGCTCAAAGCCCTGGAACAGGCCGGACTCGTAGTCGAGCAGGGAGAGGAGGTCGCGCCGCAGGGTCACGAGGGCCCCATGGTCGGAGGAGCTGTGCGCGACGAGCCGGGGCTCGCCGACCTGGGACCGACCGCAGGTGAGGTACTGGCGCTCGAGGTGGGCGTCGAACTCGGCGCTCAGGATCTCGCGCGCCTCGGCGAGCGCGCCCTCGTCGGCGAGAGACGACCCCTCGAAGCGCTCGAGCGGGTGCCGCTGCGCCTCGGCGACGAGCTCGTCCACCAGCGCGCGGTACTCCTCCCCCTGCGGGGCGCGCGGATCGTCGGCGCGGGCGTCCGCGAGCTCACGGGTTCCCCGCGCGCGCTCGACGGCGCGCGCCAGGAGCTCCCGGCGCGTGACCTCGAGCACGTGGTGCGCAAAGGTCCCCATGTCCGCGGGGCCAAAGCCGGCGTCGTTGTCCCTCAGGTTGAGACGCCTCTGGCAGAACCACTTGTACGGGCACTCGAGGTAGGACTCGATCGGGGTGGCGGCAAAGACCGGGGAGTCGCCCGCGGGGGAGCGTCCGTCCGACGGCTCAATGCAGCTCGGATCCGTCCGGACGATCCTGCCCGCGGGGGCGGGCGTCTCGCGGCAGCAGACGGCCTGGGCCACGCCTCGGGAGGAGACGTTCTCGCCCACCGCGAGCTCCGAGCGCTGCGCGACGTTCCCCTCGCCGACCGCCGCCATGACTCCGGCCACGATGTCGTCGACCTTGGCGGCCGGCACGTACCCGTAGCAGACCAGAAGCTCGGTGGCCATGACGGAGGGGTAGCGCTCCTTCCCGTCGGTGCCGTGAAGGGCCCACTCGAGGGCGAGAAGCTCGCGCGGAACGCGCAGCAGCGCCGCAAAGCGGGCGCGCTCGGAGCCGAGCGGGTCCGAGGCGTCCTCGACGCCGTAGGCGGCCAGCAACGCGGAGCGCACGTCGTCGCGGGTGGAGACCGGGGACTCGGAGGTGCTCTGTGCGAGCAGGACGAGCGCGTCGGCGGAGCAGGGAAGCAGGCGAGACGCGCCTCCCGGCGACATGAGGCGCGCGACGCACGTCGCGCCGGGGGCGTCATGCGCCACCCTGAGCCGCACGCTCGTGCGCGAGAGCAGGTCGCAGGCGACGTTGAGGCGCCCCTTGGGCGAGGCCCCGTCGGAACGGTCCCACAGGCTCGCCAGGGTGTCCATGGCAGAGGCGACGGCCGCTCGCACGGCGCGGGCCTCCAGCGCGTCGTCGCCCCCCTGGACGACGAGCGAGTCGAACAGCGCCTCCGCCGCCGCGGCGACGTCTCCCGAAAGCAGGTGTCTCGTCGCCTTACGGACGACGGGGGGAACGCACTTCCTCCGCTTGTCGTCCGTCTGGAGACGCTCGATCAGGGTCGGCGGCGTGAGCAGGCGGTCCCTCCGCCACCGGGCGTCGAGGTCCCACATGGCCTCCGCCTCCGCCCCGCAGAGCGCCGAGCAGACGAAGTCGACGAGGTCGCGCGGCGGCCACCACGACATGTCGGCCAGCTTCACGCGAACGGTGTCCGGCTCGGGGGCGTCCGGCACGGGAACGCTCTCGGGCCAGTCGCGCGCGAGCTCCTGGAGGTCCGCCACCGCGCGGACGAACTCGAGAAACGCGCGGCCACACTCGAGCGAGCCTAAGGGTACGGTAAGCTCCGCCGCAAGCGAGACGCCCCGCGCGACCAGGCGCGGCGCGAGCTCGCGCCAGGCGCTGGCGGGGTCGGGGGCGACGAGTACGACGTCTCTCATGCCCCTCTCGGCAAGCGAGCGCACCTCGCGCGCGACGAGCTCCGGCTCGGCGCTGGGGCCCGCCGGCAGCAGGACGCGCAGCGCACCCGTGGCCTCGACGGGCCTCTCGCCCGGCTCGAAGACCCGCCCCAGCGCCTCGGAGAGCACAGGGGGACGCGCGAGGGCGGGCGCCACGCCGCCCTCGGCCTCGCGCACCGGGGCGCCAAC
>CASEQJ010000035.1 GCA_949290055.1 uncultured Olsenella sp.
GAGGTTTTCTGTTGCGTAGCAAAAGTGGGGTCCACCCGCTGAGCGGGTGGATTTCTATGCCGCGCGAAGAGCGCGCGGCACAGGGTTGAGGACCCTTACCGAAAGCGGCCGCGGCCCCGTAGGGCCAGCGGCCGCGAAGCGTACATGGTGGAGGTGCGGAGAATCGAACTCCGGTCCAAAGCAAACCCCTGACAGGTGTCTCCAGGCTCAGTGGCCGGTTAGGTCTCGGACACCGCGCACCCGGTCACCCGCGCTTGGCGTCCCAGCCGGTTCGGTCTTTGCGCGCGGCATACCGGCCACGTCCGCGCGCGCATCTCCCTGAAATGACGTCGCCCCGGGAACGGGAGCAATTCCCGGTTTGACGCGCCGCTATCTAATTAAGCAGCGAGAGCCAGAGGCTCGTAAGAGTTGTTCTCGTCAATTCAATTTGACGGTACCCCTGTTTAACGTGGCGAGGAGACCACGGCCTGCTGCCCATCTCAGGCCCACCCTGTCGAAACCAGTCACCCCCGGTTGCCAGGCGGCGAGAAGGACCACCACCATGCGGCTGTCAACGTACGGGCCGCTCGCGCGACCGTGGGGGTATTCTACCCGTTTTTTGGGTCAAGCGACACGAAACGGGCGGCCCTCCAAGAAGGGCCGCCCCGTTGACCGTGCCTGTGACCCAGCGCTACTCCTCGACGAGCTCGAACTGGTCGGGACCCACGCCGCAGACCTCGCAGACAAAGTCCTCGGGCAGCTCGGGGGTGTCAACGGTGACCTCCCAGCCGCAGACGAGGCAACGGAACGTATACGTCTTCTCCTCGGCCATGCCAAACTCCTCTCGTTGTTCAATGTTTTGCGCAGGCGCTTCTCGCCCTTGCCCTACCTTATACCCCAATGTAAGAGGAAGCCTTCGGCGGCGTCTTGCCCTTGAGGGTTCCGTGGTAGTACGCGTACGTCATGGGCGCCACGTCCGAGAGGTTGCCGGCGTCAACGACCTCGCCCACAAAGGTGACGTGGGTGCCCACGTCAAGCGTCTGGACGACATTGCACGCAACGTAGGAGCAGACGTGCTCGGTGGGATAGGGGTCGCCGGTCGTGGCCGTGGCGCTGGAAATGCCGTCGTACTTGTCCTCCGTCGCCGAGGTGCGGAAGCCAAAGCGCCCCACGAAGAGCATGTCGGCGGACTCGTCCACCACGGCGAGCGAGAAGTGCCCGGCGCGCTCGATGACGCCCTCTGTGAAGTTCTCCTTGTTCACGGTGACGGAGACCTGCAGCGGGCTCGAGGTCACCTGCAGGCCGGTGTTGACGAGGCAGGCGCCCACCCGCTCACCGTCGTCCGCCGAGACCACGTAGAGTCCCGACGAGAACTTGAACAGAGCACTAACGTCCATGTCCCGCTCCTTTCTGAGGGGTCAAAGGGGGCTTTCCCCCTTGGCCTACCTGCTGCGGCTCTTGAGGGCGCGGGCGATCTCGCGGTCCACGTCGCGCCGCGCCATGTCGTCGCGCTTGTCGTAGAGCTTCTTGCCGCGCGCGAGGCCGATCGCCAGCTTCACGCGGTTGTTCTCGTCGAAGTAGATCTCCAGCGGCACGAGCGCGAGACCCTTCTGGCGCAGCTTGCCGTCGAGGTAGTCGATCTGGCGACGGTGCAGCAGCAGGCGGCGCTTGCGGTCGGGGTCGACGTTCCACACGCCGCCGTTGGAGTAGGGGTGAATGTGCACGCCGTGCAGCCACGCCTCGCGGCCGCGAATGAGGCAGAAGGCGTCCGTGATCTGGCACGCGCGCTCACGCAGGCTCTTGACCTCGGTGCCCGTGAGCTCTATGCCCGCCTCGAAGGTCTCCTCAATGAAGTACTCGTGGCGCGCGGAGCGGTTCTTGGCTATGGTCCTCTTGCCGGAGGCGCCCTGCTTGGCGGCCTTGGCCGCGGCCGCCTGGCGCACGACCTTACTCTTCGCCATGGGCGCCCTCCTCGTCCGTCTCGTGAATGAGCTCGAGAAGCGCCTTGGCCGCCGGCTCGCCCACGAGGTCGCGGGCGCGGAGCGTCAGCGTTGCGGCAACGTCGCGCGAGCCGGCCGCGGCGGCGTCGGCCGCGCACATGAGCAGGCAGACGGCGATCTCGGCGTTGGCCCCGTCGGGCAGGCCCTCGGCGGCGAGAAGCTCGGTCGTCTCGGAGTCCGTCACGAGGTCGGGGTCGTGGTCGGTCCCGGCCGCCTGCTCCAGCGCGGCCGCGAGCACGCCGTCGCGCACGTCGAGGTTGCGCGCCGCGCGCAGGGCCGCCGCGGCAACACGGGGCTTCTCGGTTGCCTGGAACCAGCCCGCAAAGTTGACGAACGCCCGGGCCAGGTGCGCGGCCTCGCTCGCGCGCTCGAAGACGCTGAAGGAGAGCGCGAGGTGCTCCTGGATGTCGCCGGTCGCCCGGCAGAGGTCGGCGAGGTTGAGGCGAGCCGCGCAGTCCATGGGGTTCCAGCGAATGGCGCTCCTGAGCGCCGCCGCTGCCGCCTCGTAGTCCTCGAGGTGGACGCGCGCCAGGGCGAGGTCGGCATAGAGCCGAGAGAGCGGCTCGCCAACGTCGCGCAGCTCGCGCGGGTCCCCCTCGACCCGACGGTAGGCCAGTCGCTCAAAGAGCGAGGGGAAGGCGAACCACTGGAGCTCGTCGGTCGTTGGGCAGTTGGCGTCGACGTAGGCCTCCGCGTCGTCGGCAAGACGCGCGAGCAGGCGCTCGGCAAGCTCGCCCTCGCCCTGCAGGAGCAGCCCCTCGGCACGCTCGAGCTCCTCGGTCAGTTCCGTTCTCTCCATCGCTCCCCCACGGTCGTTCTCGTACCTCATAGTCTTCCCATTATCGCCGCCCCGCTTTCAGCCAATCGCTCACGGGACGAGCGCGAGGTCAATCTGCCCGCGCGGCACGTTCGTGCCCGTCACCTCAACGAGGACGCGCCGCCCGAGCCCCCACGTCTCGCCGGACTCCTCGCCCGTGAGCGTCATGCGCGCGTCGTCGTAGGCAAACCACTCGCTCCCTAGAGCGCGCACCGGCACGAGCCCCTCGGCATGTGTCTCGTCCAGGGTCACAAACAGCCCAAACCGCTCGCAGCCCGAGACCACGCCGGAGAAGCGCTCGCCGACATGGTCCGAGAGCAGCTCGGCCATTTTAATCCTCTGCGACGTCCGGCTCGCCGCGTCCGCCGCGCGCTCCCGCTCGGAGCAGGTCCGGCAGAGCTGCGGCAGCGTCGTCGCCTGAGCCCGCATCTCCCGCCCGTCAATCCGTCCGTCGAGCAGGGCCTTGAGGGCCCGGTGGACAAGGACGTCGGGGTAGCGGCGAATGGGCGAGGTGAAGTGGCAGTAGGCCGGGGCGCCGAGAGCGTAGTGCCCCTCGTTGACCGGCAGGTAGACCGCCCGGCGCTGCGCGCGCAGCAGAAGCGCGCTCGCAAGCTGCTCGCCGTCGGTGCCGCGCGCTCGCTCGAGGACGCGCTGAATGGCAAACGGGTCGCCCGCGAGCAGGCCCGAGGCGGTCTCGCCGTCGTCGACGAGGCCCAGATCGCGCAGCGGCGGCAGGGTCGTGCGCAGATCCTCCGGAACGGGCCGCTCGTGGACGCGGTAGGCAGCGGGCGCGTCGCGCTGGGCGAGGCGCTCGGCCACGCACTCGTTCGCGAGCAGCATCGCCTCCTCTATGAGCCCGGTCGCGCGCGTGCGCCGCCGTACCGAGACCCCGGTGGGCGCGCCTCCCCCGTCCAGGGTCACGCGCGCCTCCACGGTCTCGAAGTCAATGGCGCCCCGGTCGCGTCTCACGCGCTCGCGCAGGGCGCGAATCTCGTCGAGCGTGCGCAGGAGCTCGCCCACCTCCTCGCTCGGGGCGTCCAGGCGGCCGAGAAGAACCTCGTCCACTGTGTCGTAGTCAAGTCGCGCCGCCGACCTGATCGCGCTTCTCGTCATGCGCGCCGCCGCGACGTTGCCGCGCGCGTCAAGGCGCATGACGACGCTCATGGCGAGGCGGTCCTGCCCCGGGCGCAGCGAGCAGACGTCGTTGGAGAGGCGCTCGGGAAGCATGGGAATCACGCGGTCCACGAGGTAGGCGGAGCACGTGCGCCGCTTGGCCTCGTTGTCGATCGGGGTGTCCGGCAAGGCGTAGTGAGACACGTCGGCAATGTGGACGCTGAGCTCAAACCCCCCGTCCGGCAGGCGCCGCGCGCCCACCGCGTCGTCAAAGTCGCGTGCGTCGACGGGGTCGACGGTCACGCAGAGGGCCTCGCGCAGGTCGCGGCGGGAGGGGTCGCGCGCAAGCTCCTCGTCCACGCGCGCGCGAATCTCCTCGGCCTGCTCCAGAACCGGCGCCGGGAAGTCTCCGGGCAGCCCGTAGGAGGCAATGACGGCCTCGACGTTGAGGTCGAGCTCGTCGGCCGACCCCACGCGGCGCTCGATCGTCACCACGGCGGCGCTTTGGCGCGTGGGGTACTCGGTGACGCGCGCCACCACGACGTCGCCGTCGCGCACGCCAAGACGCTCGGGCGTGGGGTCCTCCGGCACGACGAAGAAGTCATGGCCAATGCGTGCGTCGAGCGGCCGGACCGCGCCGAGCGGGCCGGCGGGGGCAAAACGCCCGAGGAAGGTCTCGACGGCGCGCGTCACCACGGAGCGAACCACCGCCCGCGGCTGCCTGCCGCGCTGCTCGACGAGCGCGACCTCGACCTCGTCCCCGTTCATGGCCTCGCGCTGCCCGTGGCGCGCGAGCTCGAAGGAGCCCTCGGAGGTCTCGACGTAGCCGACCCCCGGACGCGTGATCACCAGAGTCCCCGTCAGGGTGCGCGCGCGGCTGCGCGGCCCGCCGCTGCGCCCACGCCTCCTGTTGCCGCGGTGCGGCCTGCTGCGACCCATGGAGCCCTCCGTCCTTCTCGCCTCACGTTCAGCTTACCCGAACGACCGGACAAAGCCGCCGCACGCCCTTCTCGCCCTCCGGACGAAAACCCCGGCATGTCCCCCATTTTTCAGGGGGACATGCCGGGTTTTTGACAGAGGAGACCCCAAAACAGGGGGACATGCCCCCTCTCAGATGGAGACCCGACGAGCGCACACGGAGGGCCCCGGCGTTCCTAAGCGAGAGTTCTGAGCGCAAATCCAGAACCCACGACCCGACGAGCGCACACGGAGGGCCCCGGCGTTCCTAAGCGAGAGTTCTGAGCGCGAAGCGCGAACACTCTCGCGTGGAACGCCGGGGCCCCAGGACCCGTCAGCTCGATCGGTCGGACTAGACCTTGAGGTAGCGCCTCATGGCAATGGCCGAGCCGAAGAGGCCGATCAGAATGCCGACCAGCAGCAGGCCGCCAAACGTGGCGAGAAGCACCTCGTTCGGAATGTCAAACGCGAGGAAGGACAGGTTCTCGCGCAGCATGGGCATGAGCACCCGCATGCCACCGGCGAGCGCCGCAATGGCGAGAAGGGCCGCGATGAGCGACTCGAGCACGCCCTCCATGACAAACGGTCCGCGAATGAAGCCGTTGGAGGCGCCGACGAGGCGCATGATCGCAATCTCGCGACGACGCGCGGTAATGGCGAGGCGAATGGTGTTGTTAATGAACACGAACGCCACGAACGTCAGCATGACGACCAGCGCGACCGCGCCGATTCGAATGTAGTTCGTCACCTCGAAGAGGCGATCCACCGTGCCCTGGCCGTAGACGACGTCGTCGGCCGGGGAGGACGCGGGGTCGTCGGCGGTGTCGCGAATCTCGAGGAACGTGGAGTCCTCCATGATCTTCTCGGCCGTCGCGGCGACCTCCTGCGGGTCGTTGAGGGTGATCACCAGGGAGGCGGGCAGCGGGTTCTCGCCGTCGAGGGCGGCGACCGCGTCGCTCGCGTTGCGGTTGGACATGGAGTCGCGATACTCCTCGAGCGCCTCGTCCTTGGACTTGTAGCTCACGGACTCGACGTTGTCCCAGCTCTCGATCTTGGACTGGAAGGCCTCGACCTCGCTGTCGGTGGCGTCGTCGGAGAGGTAGGCCTGAATCGTAACGCTGTCCTCCACGCCGCCGACCACGCTCGAGATCATGACGGACCCGAGCACGAACAGGCCGATTATGAACAGCGAGAGGAAGATCGTGACAATGGCGCCGAGCACGGTCGTCCAGTTGCGACGGAAGTGGTGGCCGGCCTCGCGAAGGGAGTAGCCAAAGTTAGAGGGCACCATAGTAACCGTAGCCTCCCCTCTCCTGGTCGCGGACCACGTGGCCGGCCTCGAGCGCAATGACGCGCTTGCGCATGGAGTCGACCATCTCACGGTCGTGCGTGGCCATAATGACCGTCGTGCCGTTGCGGTTAATGAGGTCGAGCAGCTTCATGATTCCGAGCGAGATCGCCGGGTCCAGGTTGCCCGTGGGCTCGTCGCAGACGAGCAACGGCGGGCGGTTGACCATGGCTCGCGCAACGGAGACGCGCTGCTGCTCGCCGCCGGAGAGCTGGTCGGGGAAGTGGTGCATGCGCTCGGCGAGACCGACGAGGCGAAGCACCTCGGGGACCTGCGCCTTGATCACGGAGCGGGGCTTGCCAATGCACTCGAGGGCAAAGGCGACGTTCTCGTAGACCGTCTTGTCGGGCAGGAGCTTGAAGTCCTGGTAGACGGTACCAATCTGACGACGCAGGTACGGGACCTTCTTGTTGCGCATCTTGGTGAGGTCCTGACCCGCAACAATGACCCGGCCGGAGCTGGCCTTGAGCTCGCGCGTAATGAGGCGCAGAAGCGACGACTTGCCCGACCCCGAGTGACCGACGACGAACACGAACTCGCCGGGGTAAATATCGAGGCTGACGTCGTCGAGCGCGGGCTTGTTGGGCTGGGCCGGGTAGATCAGTGTGACGTTTTTGAACGACACGGTCGGGGTGCCGGTCCGAGGGACCACAGGGGCGTCGTCGCTCGCCAGGGACGAGTACACGCTCTCGGAGACCTGCTGCTGGGCCGCGGGGGAAGCCTCGGGCTCGGCGGCGGTGACGACGTGGACCTCCTCGGGGGCCTCCACCGCCGGGGCGGGGGCGGCCTCGGGGGCGGCAACCTTCAGGAAGGCGCCGGTGTCCTCGGGCGTCAGGGTCTCTGCCTGCGGAGCCGTCTCGGGCGCGACGGGCTGAAGCAGATCGTCGCCCTCCGACCCCTGTCGCTCAGTGCTGCGAAAGTGACTGGCCACAGAAGCTCCTTCTCATGTGCAAACAGTCGGACAAATACGCAAGTAGTCTAGCAAACCTACCAGCCCTCAACCGAATTGCCGCACAATGCACACGAGAAGGGCGACGGCCCGCAGGCCGCCGCCCTTACCAGACGGGACTTGCCTCAAAGGGGTCTGACCCCTTGTAGGCAACTAGGCGAGAAGCGCCTCGACGGCGGAGACGACGCCGGCGGCGTCGAGACCGTACTTGTGCAGCAGGTCGACGGCGGGGCCGGACTCGCCGAAGACGTCGTTCACGCCAAGCTTGCGCACGGGCACGGGGTTCTCGGCAAGCGCGGCCAGCACGGCGTCGCCCAGGCCGCCGATCACGGAGTGCTCCTCGGCCGTGACCACGTGGCCGGTCTTGGCGGCGCTCGCGCGGACGAGCTCCTCGTCGAGCGGCTTGATCGTGTGAATGTTGATCACCTCGGCGGAGACGCCCTTCTCGGCGAGCGTCTCGGCTGCCGCCAGGGCCTCCTGGACCATGAGGCCGCAGGCCACGATCGTGACGTCGGTGCCCTCGCGGAGCAGGACACCCTTGCCGATCTCAAACTGGTAGGTGTCGGGGTCGTTGAACACCGGCACGGCGAGGCGGCCAAAGCGCATGTAGACCGGGCCCTCGTACTCGTAGGCGGCGCGCACGGCGGCCTTGGCCTCGACGTCGTCGGACGGGACGATCACCGTCATGCCCGGAATGGTGCGCATGAGGGCAATGTCCTCGTTGCACTGGTGGGTGGCACCGTCCTCGCCGACGGAGATACCGGCGTGGGTGGCGCCGATCTTGACGTTGAGGTGCGGGTAGCCAATGGAGTTGCGCACCTGCTCGAACGCGCGGCCGGCCGCGAACATGGCAAAGGTGCTCGCAAAGGCAACGTGTCCCGTGGAGGCAACGCCGGCGGCAAGGCCCATGAGGTTCTGCTCGGCAATGCCCGCGTCGAAGAAGCGGTCGGGGTACGCCGCCTTGAACTTGCCGGTCTGGGTGGCCGCGGCGAGGTCCGCGTCCAGGACCACGAAGTCGTCGTGCTCGGCGCCGAGCTCGACAAGCGCCTCGCCGTAGCTCTGGCGCGTGGCGACCTTCTTCACGTCTGCCATCTCTTACGCCTCCTTCGAGAGCTCGGCCATGGCCTGCTCGTACTGCTCGTCGTTCGGGGCCTTGCCGTGCCAGCCAACCTGGCCCTCCATGAACGAGACGCCCTTGCCCTTGACGGTCTCGGCCACGATGCACACCGGCTGACCCTTCACCTCGCGCGCCTCGGCGAACGCCGCGCGGATCTGCGCCATGTCGTTGCCGTCGGCGAGCTCGATCACGTGGAACTTGAAGGCACGGAACTTGTCGGCAATGGGCATCGCAGAGTTGACCTCCTCGATCGTGCCGTCAATCTGCAGGCCGTTGTGGTCCACGATCACGACGAGGTTGTCCAGGCCGTGGTTGCCGGCGAACATGGCGGCCTCCCAAACCTGGCCCTCCTCGATCTCGCCGTCGCCGAGCAGCGTGTAGACACGGTAGGTGTCGCCCCAGTGCTTGGCGGCAAGCGCCATGCCCACGGCGGTGGAGACGCCCTGGCCGAGCGAGCCGGTGGACATGTCAATGCCCGGGGTGTCGTTCATGTTGGGGTGGCCCTGCAGGTGGCTGCCAATGTGGCGCAGGGTCTCGAGGTCGGACTTGGGGAAGTAGCCGCGCTCCGCGAGGGCGGAGTACAGGCCCGGCGCGGTGTGGCCCTTGGAGAGGACGAAGCGGTCGCGGTCGGCCTTGCGCGGGTCGGCCGGATCCACGTTCATCTCCTCAAAGTACAGGTAGGCGAAGATGTCCGCTGCGGAGAGCGAGCCGCCGGGGTGGCCGGACTTCGCGGCGTGCGTGGACGTCACGACGCCCTTGCGAATCTCATTGGCAACCTTCCTGAGCTCGTCGTCAGTCATGGTGCCTCCCTTTCTGAAAACGTGCGGCGGGGCGCTGCCCCGCCGCGGTGTGCGAGAACGGCGTTACTGGGACGCGACGACCTTGGCCCAGTCGGCGTCGAAGGCGGCCATGCCCTGGTCGGTCAGCGGGTGCTTGAGGCACTTCTTGAGCGCGCCAAAGGGCACCGTGGCAATGTCGGCGCCGAGGAGGGCGGCCTGAGTCACGTGGTTGGGCGTGCGCACGGAGGCGGTAATGATCTCAACCTGGTCGTCGACGTTCTTGCCGGTCCAGTCATAGTTGCCGATGCAGGCAACGACGTCGGCGAGCTGGGAAATGCCGTCCTCGGCAATGTCGTCGAAGCGGCCGACGAACGGAGAAATGTAGCGGGCGCCGGCGTTGGCGGCGAGAAGCGCCTGGGTGGCGGAGAAGACCAGCGTCATATTAATGCGGACGCCCTCGGAGGCGAGCTGGTGCGTCGCGGCGAGCGCCTCGGCGCAGATCGGCAGCTTGACCACAATGTTGGGGGCGAGCGCCGAGAGGCGACGGCCGTCGGCGATCATGTCCTCGGTGGTCTTGGCCTGGGACTCGGCGGAGACGGGCAGGCCCTCGCACAGCTCGGCGATCTTGAGCATGTGGCCCTCGAAGTCGGCGAGCTTGCCGCCGGTCCGGGCGTAGAGGGACGGGTTGGTGGTGACGCCGGCGAGGCAGCCCCAGGACAGGGCCTCGCGAATCTCGTCGAGGTCGGCGGTATCGATGAAGAACTTCATGTTTCCCCCTTAGAACTCGCATGACTGATCGGCGGGACGCGAATGGTCCCCCAGAAAAGATACCATCCGAGGCGGCCTCCGCCCGACGGGGCGACCCCGACGTGCTGAGTTTTTCCCGCCACCGGCAGACGTGCGCCCCGGCGACAAATTCTCGTCACATGATCGAGCCCTCGGCCTCGCGCACGACGCGCATGACGTCGGCCGGTCCCGCCGCCCCCTTCAGGCGGGCGAGAAACCCCGGCGACCTCAGCAGCTCAACGAGCGCCTGCAGCGCGCCGAGGTGGGCGTCGTTGTCCGTGGCGGAGAGGGGGAAGAGAAAGCTCACCGGGTCGTGCTCCTCGCTGCCAAAGGTGACGGGCCTCGCAAGCGTCACCACGCCGAGCGCCGGCTTGAGCGCACCGCACTCGGGCCGCGCGTGGGGAAGGGCAACGTGGGGCGCAATGACAATGTAGGGACCGAGCACCTTCACGCCGCGGACAATGTCGTCGACGTAGCCCTGCGTGGCCATGCCGAGCTCGACCAGCGGACGCGCGGACTTCCTGACCGCGTCCTCCCAGTCCGTCGCCTCCACCCCGAGCTGGATCAGCCCCTCGTCCAGAAGCTCGCACAACATGTGTCCTCCCCGAATCGCGCACCCTCAGAGACAAGTTTCGCATGAGCGAGCGCAAAGACGGGCCCGCTCCGGGAACGGCTCCGCCGAGCGGTCGGGGCAAGAGGCGGCCGAGAAGGACCTCAGCTAGACGCGAATCTGGCGGAACCCCTCGCCAAACACCTCGTGAACCTCGGAGATCACGACAATGGCATTGGGGTCGCAGCTCGCCACGGCCTGCTTGAGCCAGACCGTCTCGGAGCGACTGAGCACGCAGAAGAGCACGGGTCGCTCCTCGCCGCTCCACATGCCGCGCGCCTCGAGCTCGGTGCAGCCCCGGTCGAGCGTGTGGAGAATCTCGTGGGCGATCTCGTTGTGCTTCTCGGAGATTATGTAGGCGGCGCGGGCGGCGCGCGGGCCGTCAACCACGGCATCGATCACCTTGCCGCAAATGAACATGGCAACGGCGGCGTAGAGCGCCTGCTCGACGGAGAAGACCGTCGCGGAGAGGGCAATGACCACGCCGTCGACGATGATCACGGAGGTGCCCACGGGCAGCGAGGTCCTTCTCGCCACGACCTGCGCCACGATGTCGGTGCCGCCGGTGTTGCCGCCCGTCCGGAAGACGAGGCCAAGGCCCAGTCCGGTGACCACGCCGCCCCAGAGCGCGCAGAGCAGCAGGTCGCCCTCGCCGCCCACCGCCGGAAGGAAGGGGACGAGCGCGTCGGTGAAGAAGCCGCAGGCCACAATGCCCGCCACGGTCCGCGCTATGTAGCCGCGGTTCCCCGAGCGCACCACGAGGACCATGAGCAGCGCGTTTATGACGATCGTCTGCAGACCGACGGGAAGTGCGACGCCAAAGGTCTCCGCCACGGCCGAGAAGACCATGGCAAGGCCCGTCACGCCGCCGGCGGCAAGGCCGTAGGGAACCTCGAAGACGTCCACGCCGATCGCGAAGACGATCGACCCCGCGACTATGAGCAGGGCGTCGCGCACCGCCACCTTCCAGGAAATGGGCCTCACGCCGTCTCCTCTCCCCCAACGACCCAGCGGTGGTACCCGACGACAAACCGGTCGAGGTCGCCGTCCTGGAGCACCGAGTCCACGTTGCTCGTCTCCACGCCGGTGCGCAGGTCCTTGACGAGCTGGTAGGGGTAGAGCACGTAGCTTCGAATCTGGTTGCCAAAGCCTATGTCGCGCTTGGGGCCGCGCAGCTCGTCGAGCTCCTCGGCGCGGCGCGCCAGCTCCATCTCGTAGAGCCGGCTCTTGAGCACGCTCAGGGCAAACGCCTTGTTCTGGAGCTGGCTGCGCTCGTTCTGGCAGGTCACGACGATGCCGGTCGGGAGGTGGGTGACGCGGACCGCGGAGTCGGTGGTGTTGACGCCCTGACCGCCGTGGCCCGAGGCGTGGTAGACGTCAATGCGCAGGTCGTTTGGGTCAATCTCGACCTCGACGTCGTCCGGCAGGACCGGGAGCACCTCGACGCCCGCAAAGGTGGTCTGGCGGCGCTTCTTCGCGTCGGTGGGCGATATGCGCACGAGACGGTGCACGCCCTGCTCGGCGCGCAGCATGCCGTAGGCGTTGTGCCCGCTCACAGTGAACGTGGCACGGTCGAGCCCGATCACCTCGCCCGGCTCGGCGTCGTTGACGGTGACCTTCCAGCCTCGTCGCTCGCAGTAGCGCTGGTACATGCGAAAGAGCATTTCGCACCAGTCCTGCGCCTCAAGGCCGCCCTGCCCGGGTGTGACGGTGACGATCGCGTCGCCGTGGTCGAGGTCGTCGGTAAACCAGCTCGAGAGCTCGAGCTCGGAGAGGTCGTCCTCGAGCGCCGCGGCAATCGTGGACGCCTCAGCGAGAAGGTCCTCGTCCCCGGTCTCGTCCCCCAGCTCGAGGGCCGCGCGCGCGTCCTCGATCCGGGCGCGCGCGGCGTCTATGCTCGCGACGCTGTCGCGCGCGGCCGCAAGCCGGGCCATGGTGTCGCGCGCGGCGTCGGCGTCGTCCCAGAACCCGGGCTCGGCGCTCTTTGCCTCGAGGTCGGCGACCTCCCCGCGCAGCTCGTCAATGTGCAGGTACCCCTCGACCTCGGCGAGGCGCGACGAGAGCGCCTCGAGGTCGGGCCGTGTCGTCTCCACCGTCTACCTGTTCTTGCCGTGGCACTTCTTGAACTTCAGGCCGCTCCCGCAGGGGCAGGGGTCGTTGCGGCCCACGCCGACGAAGATGTCCGGGTCGTCCTCCTTGCGGTAGGTGGTCGGCTTAGCCACAGGTGCGAGCGCCGGTCTGCCGGCACCCCCCTGAGCGGCTGCCGCGCGACGCGGACCCTGGTCGCCGTCGACCTCGGCAGGCCCGGAGTAGCGGGCCCCGCGCAGCTCGGAGGGCTCCTCCTCCGTGGCGGCCGCAGGCGGCCTCACGGCGACCTCTATGCGCAGAATCGTGCGCAGGAAGTCCTCGTACATGGTGTTGACCAGCTCGCTGAAGGCGGCGTAGGCCTCGCTCTTGTACTCCACGAGCGGGTCGCGCTGGCCAAAGCCGCGCAGGCCGATGCCGGTCTTGAGGTAGTCCATCTCCTGCAGGTACAGCATCCAGCGGGTGTCTATGACGCGAAGCATGACCTGGGAGGCCAGAGCGTGCATGGGAGTCTCGCCGATCCGCTCGGTCTTCTCGTCAAAGCAGCGCCTGACGTACTCGTTGACCATGTCGGCAACGTCGCCCTCGTCCTGGTCGTCGCCCACCTCGGGCACGTCCTTGCGCCCGGTGAGCTCCTCGAGCCACTTCGTCAGCCCGCGCACGTCCCACTCGTCGTGGCCGCGCCCCTCGGGACAGAAGCCCGAGACCTCGCGCTGGACGGTGTCGTAGGTGACCTCGCCAATGCGCGCCATGAGGTCCTTGCCGTCGAGGATCTTGTTGCGCTCCTCGTATATGACCTGGCGCTGCGTGTTCATGACGTTGTCGTAGTCGAGGACGCTCTTGCGCATGGCAAAGTTGATCTCCTCGATCTTGCGCTGGGCGCTCTCGACGGCCTTGGTGACCAGCTTGTGCTGAATCGGCATGTCGTCCGGCATGTCGTACCTCTGCATCATCGCAGAGATTCGCTCCATGCGCTCGCCGCCAAACAGGCGCATGAGGTCGTCCTCAAGCGAGAGGTAGAACTGCGTCTCGCCGGGGTCTCCCTGACGGCCGGAGCGGCCGCGCAGCTGGTTGTCAATGCGGCGGCTCTCGTGGCGCTCGGTGCCTATGACGCACAGGCCGCCCGCGTCGATCACGTGCTGCCTCTCGACCTCGCAGCGCTCCTTCGCCTCGGCCAGCTCCTTATCGTAGGCGTCCTTTATGGCGAGAAGAACCTCGGGCTCCAGCTCGAGGCCACGCTTGGCGAGGTCCTCAACCTTGAGCTTGGCGAGGTCGCCCTCGGCGAAGACGCGACGCACCAGCGCCTGCTCCACGCCGAAGTCCCGCGCGAGAACCGCCTCCTCGGCAAGCTCCTCCGCGTTGCCGCCGAGCAGAATGTCCGTGCCACGGCCAGCCATGTTCGTCGCGATCGTGACGGCGAACTCGCGGCCGGCCTGCGCCACGATCTGCGCCTCGCGCTCGTGGTACTTGGCGTTGAGGACGTTGTGCTTGATTCCGCGCTTCTTCAGAATGTGCGAGAGGCGCTCGGAGTTCTCGATCGAGACGGTGCCCACCAGGCACGGCTGGCCCTTCTTGTTGCGGCGCACGACGTCGTCGGCAACCGCCTTGAACTTGGCGTCGACCGTCCGGTAGACGAGGTCGTCGTGGTCCTCGCGAATGACCGGCTTGTTGGGCGGAATGACCGTGACGGGAATGTGGTAGACCTCGCGGAACTCCGCGTCCTCGGTCATGGCCGTGCCCGTCATGCCGGAGAGCTTGTCGTACATGAGGAAGTAGTTCTGGAGGGTGACGGTGGCGAGCGTCTGGTTCTCCTCGCGCACATACACGCCTTCCTTGGCCTCAATCGCCTGGTGCAGGCCCTCGGAGTAGCGCCTGCCCTCCATTATGCGACCCGTAAACTCGTCGACGATCTTGACCTCGCCGTCCACGACCACGTACTGCTGGTCGCGGTGGAACATGTACTCGGCCTTCAGCGCCTGCTGGAGGTGGTTCACGAGCTGGCCGGACGGGTCGTCGTAGAGGTCGTCAATGCCGAGGGAGCGCTCGACCTTCTCGAGACCCTGCTCGGTGGTGGCAATCGTGTGCTTGGCCTCGTCCATTTCGAAGTCGACTTCGGGAACAAGGCCGCGCACGGCGCGCGCGAAGTCCTTGTAGGTGCTCGCCGACTTGGTGCCGGCGCCGGAGATAATGAGCGGGGTGCGAGCCTCGTCGATGAGAATCGAGTCGGCCTCGTCCACGATCGCGTAGTGGTGGCCGCGCTGCACGCGCATGTTCGCGCGCGTGACCATGTTGTCTCGCAGGTAGTCAAAACCGAACTCGGAGTTCGTTCCATAGGTGACGTCCGCCTCGTAGGCGGGCTTCTTCATGTTCAGGCGCATGCCGTTTTGAATGAGGCCCACGGACATGCCCAGGAACCGGTAGATCGACCCCATCCACTCGCTGTCTCGGCGGGCGAGGTAGTCGTTGACGGTGACAATGTGGACGCCCTTGCCGGGAATCGCGTTGAGGTAGCCGGCGAGGGTTGACACCAGCGTCTTGCCCTCGCCCGTCTTCATCTCGGCAATCGTCCCGCGGTGCAGGGCAATGCCGCCGATTATCTGCACGTCAAAGTGACGGAGGCCAATAGTTCGGACAGAGGCCTCGCGCACCGCGGCAAAGGCCTCGGGAAGCAGGTCGTCGAGCGTCTCGCCCTGGGCGTAGCGCTCACGAAGCAGCGCGGTCGTCCCGCGAAGCTCCTCGTCGCTCATGGCCTGAAAACGCGGCTCGAGGTCGTTGACGCTCGCGGTTATGCGTTCGAGCTCCTTGAGTTCGCGATCGGCACCCATGGAGAGAATCTTGGAAAGGAGGTTGGGCATTGGTCTCCCTCTTGTCGTGCGTAGGGCGCAAAGTCATTCGTTCGCTACTTTACTCATTGGCGGACGCGCCCGAAACGAGAACGGGCGGGGCTCACCAAAAGCGCACCCAAGCGCCCGTCACGACGGGTTCGGCGACAGCCGCGCGAGCCGGCCCTCGAACGCCCTTCTCTGGCGGAGGGCCTCCGCGCCCCGCCCGCACGACTGGAGGGCGCGCACGAGAGCCGTCACGGCGTCCTCCCGCATGTCGTTGGCCAGGACCGCGTTCTCGGCGAGGCGCGCGGCCGTCCGGTCATGTCCCAGGTCCAGGGCCGCCCGGCTTCCCTCGACCATGGCGTCCGCGTAGAGGTTTTTCAGCTCCGCCCTCATTGCTGCAATGAAGCCGGTCGCGTCGGACTGCGGCATGTAGAGGTCTCCCTGGTAGAGCCGCTCGGCCACACGGGCGCACTCGAGCGACCAGACGCTGTCCTCGCTGTCGATCGCCTCGAGCGCCGCGTCTCTGAACTCGCTCACGTCACAGGTGACGGCCTCCATGTTGACCGAGATCTCGCCGCTCGCCCGGCTCGCGACGATCAACTCCGGCGCGTCCGCGTCGCTCATGCTCGCCACGAGGGAGCGCAGCGCGCTCGTCGCCTGGTAGGCGCGGTTGAAGCCCAGCACGTAGTCGCAGTTCGGCCAGACCTGCTCCACGATTTGGTACCTCTTGGCGTGGCCGCCGCGGAGCACGAGGTACTCGAGCAGCGACTTCATGTTCCGTCGCTCGAGTCCGCCCTCCGGAACGTGCTTACCATGAACGCACAGCGAGAAGCCCCCGAGCAGAGAGAGCGCAATCGGGCGAGAAGGACGCGTGCCCGCGCTCTCCCTCAGGCTTCGCTCGGCCGAGGGCAGGGGTCGGAGCAGCCCGCCGCCCGAGGCGCTTGGCGCGGCCCGTCTCCAGCGGGCGGGCATGCGGTCCGCGAGGCGCGCCGAGAACTCGCCCAGCCCCGTGCAGAGGACGCGCAGCAGCCACAGGCCGTCCCACGGCACCCTCTCGTCGATCGCGGAGACGAGCGTCGGGTTCTCCTCGCAGAGAAACACCTCCCACACAAGCGTGCAGACCTGGTCGAGGTCGTCGCTGGCGTCGTCGGGAACACGGGGGCCCGGCCGGCCTCCCTGCACGTAGAGCGCGACGTCGCTCAGGAGCCGGGCGAGTCGGCTGAGGTAGTCCCCGTCAAAGCCACGCGCAGCCGACTCGGCGAGCTCCGCCCTGACCTGAGCCCTGCCCGCGGACCCGGCCCGGAGGTCCGCAATCGCCCCCACCAGGAGCGCCACCACCCGCACCAGCGCGTCGCTCGCGCTCTCGTACCTCATGACCGCGTCCCGAAGCCCCCGCTCCTCGTCGTCCGCGGGACACACGAGCTCGCTGACGAGCTCGTGGAGCGCAAGGTAGCCGGCTATTCCGCGCAGGGGGTGGTGCGTCAGGAACTCCTCCGCGCGGGCCACCTCCTCCCCGCGTGCCGAGGGAGCTCCGCCGGTCAGAATACGCGCCACCTCAACGTCCAATGCGAGCAACGCGCCGGAGACGCACGGGCCCCTGCCCTCGTCCACCACCCCCACGAGCAGCGTGAGCGCCGCCGAGAAGGCGCCCCGCAGCATGAGCGAGCACGCCCCCACATGAGCCGCCAGACGGCGCTCTAGGTCGCCCTCGGGAAGAACCTCGGCCCCCGCCGTGGGCGCCCTTCCCCAAAGCGCCCTTCTCGCCTCGCCAAACAGAAGCAACGCCGTGTCCGTGGCACCCTTGGCCCTGCGGCTCGAGTCCGGGAGCTCGCAGAGCCCGCGCGTGTCAAGCGACGCGACGACCGTGCAAAGCGTCGCAAGCTCGCGCTCGTCCGCCCCCTCGACAATTTCGGCCGCATGAAGGACGAGGCGGATCTCGCCAATGTCAATGAAGTCCGGCGCTCGCTCGACCACGAGGCCGAGCGAGCCGCGGCACTCCGGGAGCAGGGCGAGCGCCGCAGCACGTGCCAGCCGGCCGCTCTCCACCAGCGCGCTCATGCAGCCGGACACGACCTCCGGATACAGGGCACACGTGGGAGCAAGGCGCCTCAGGCAGGAGACGAGCGCACCGGGAGCAACCGAAGAGAGACAGTTGAACAGCACGAGGTCGGTCGAAATCCCAAACAGGGGCGCGTTCTCGCGCACGTCTGCCAGCAGGTCGTCATGCACGGTTCCCAGCACGCCGCGAAGCTCCTCCACGCGACCGCGGCCAAAGAGAATGAGCGCCAGCCTCAGCCGGCGCTCCTCGTCGCACAGGGAGGAGCGCAGCGACCGCTCGAGAAGGCGCCCGAGCGCGTCAAAGTATGCGAGCGGAACCTCGTCCCCAGACGTGACGGACGCCTCTGGGCCCAACGCCTCGAGCAGGCTTGGAATGCCCCTCGTCAGCCTGAACAGCTCGTGCGACACACCAGCGGGGCCTGTCGCCGAGGCACGTCGCGCAAGAAGCGCGGCAGAGGTGACGACCTGGCATTCCGGCAGCGACTCAAGCAGCTGGCGAGCCTCGGGGCGCAGGGCGATAAGCACGGAGGCGCCGTCCTCCCGCATGCGACGAAGCGCACGGGCCTGCCGGGCCACGCAGGACTCGTCCGAGGGGGGAATGTCGTCGATCCCCACCACGACGCCTCCCTGCGCACCTGAGAGCTGCTTGGCCAGTCGCACGAGCGAGCGGCTGGCCGCAGCTGCAGAAGACGTCGCATAGGAGCGGTACACCGTGCGCACGCCGAGACCAGACGCCCTGGACAGAACCGAGGTGACCAGTGGGCCCAGGCCCATTCCAGGCTCTCCGCACACGGCGACCATGCGCGCGGAGACCGTTCCGTCGTCCCCAAAGAGCGGAATGCCGACAAGGTCGTTGGGCAGGTTCAGGAAATCCGTCGTCGTCTTGCACGGTGAGCCCATGGGTCCCCCTTCGAACATGTTGAGCCCAGAACAAGGCAAACGCTAACAGAAGTAATCTGGCGCTTGATTACGTTTTTCTATTTAATTAGGTGAATGGGAGGAGTTTCGTGAAAGAAAGCGGTAAAAGCGGCCAAATAGGTCAAAGTGTGGCCTAACGTGGCGCGAGAGTCACGATTTTCGACACGAAAATGCCCCTTGTTGGTCAGCGACGTCCTGCTCTCCCACGGACTGACTCCGCAGTACCATCGGCGCTCGGGGGCTTAACTTCCGGGTTCGGA
>CASEQJ010000036.1 GCA_949290055.1 uncultured Olsenella sp.
CACCACCAGCGCGCGCAGCGGCGCGCCGTGGGCGGCCGCGGGGCGCTCGTAGTCGCGCAGGAGCGGCACCGAGAGCTCGGCAAAGCCGTGGACGAAGACGTCGCACCACGGCCGCACGTCCTCCTCGCGCCGGCCGTCGTGGTCGTTGAAGAGCCCGACCACAGCGAAGCCGGCCCGGCGCGCCGTGCGCACGCCAAAGGGCGCGTCCTCAAAGACCCACGTCGCCTCGCGCGGCGTGCCGAGGCGCCGCGCCGCCTCGAGGTAGACGTCGGGGAACTCCTTGTCGCGCCCGCCCACGTCCTCGGTGCTCACAACGTCCTGGAAGTAGCCCGTCAGGCCGTGGGCCGCGAGCGCCGCGCGCAGCTCGCGCACCGGCGTGGAGCTCGCCAGGACCATGGGCACGCCGGCGCCGGCGAGCTCGTCCAGAAACGCGCGAGCCCCGGGCATGAGGGCGACCTCGTGCTCGTAGGCGTGGCGCACGTGCGCGCAGATCTCCTCGTAGAGCTCGTCGACGGACGCGCGCACGCCGTACTCGTCGTGCAGGAGCGCGCAGCCGTCGCGCAGCGACAGCGACTCCACGCGCTCCTGCGGCACCTCCTCGATCCCGTGGCGCGCGCACAGCCAGCCAAAGGCGCCCACCCACATGCCCATTGAGTCGACGAGCGTGCCGTCGCAGTCAAAGATCGCACCCGCTATCTCCATTGCCCCTCCTTAGGTCACGAAGGACATGATAGTTCGACAATCACGGAAGAATTTGCCACAAGGTTGGGTAAAGTATCAGACGTTTGAACACGAGCACATTCCGGAGGAAACCATGGCGCGCTACGACTACCACTGCCCCAGCTGCGAGATCACCTTCGAGGTGGAGCACCCCATGAGCGCGCACCCCACCGTGACCTGCCCCAGCTGCGGCCGCGAGGCCGAGCGCGTGTTCGACCCCTCTGGGATCGTCTTCAAGGGCTCGGGCTTCTACAACACCGACCAGCGCGGGAGCGGCTCCACGCCCAAGCCCGAGAAGTGCGAGTCCTGCGGCGCCTGCGACTAGAGCGTTCTTCTCGCCCGCCGAGCGCCGCGTCCCAAAACCGCCCGCAAAATCGCCCAAACCCGTCCCTTTTCGCCGAGACGGAGCGTTTGCAGAAAACGTCGCCAATTTCTAGACGATTTTCCGCATTTGCTCCGTCTCGTCGATTCTTCCACCGAGACGGGGCAACGTCCCGCAGAGTTTGTGCGATTACGTGCTGCGTTGCATTTAACCTCATATGCGATAATGTCTCATATGAAGGGGGCAACCTATGGGCATGTCTACTTACAATCGCGTAATCGAACTGCTGGACGAGGCCCAGCGAGAAGGACGCTGCTGCTCCCCGGACAGCCGCTCCCTGCGCGACGCCATGCGGTACCGCAGCGCCGACATTGCGGAACCGGTCAAGGGCCTCTTCCTGTGGCGCGAGGCCTGGGAGCGCCTTGAGCCACCCGAGAAGACCCTGCACCTGATGCGTGCCCTCGCGCCCCTCCACCCCACATGGCGCTTCTGCGGCGCGTCGGCCGCCGTTGCCTACGGGCTGCCCGTGACGTGGGACCTGCTCTCCAGCGTGCACGTGGCAGCCCCCTCGGGTGCGAGCTATCGCTCGTGCCCCGGGATCGTCCGGCACCACATTGCCGACGACGCCGTGCAGGTGCACGACGACCTGCCGCTCGTGCCGTTCTGGCGCACCGTGTTCGACTGCCTGGCTACGTTCGAGCTCCCCGACGCGCTCGCCATAGCGGACGCGTCGCTGCAGACGGGGCGCACCACGGCCAGCGGGCTGGTCAGCTTTCTCGAAGAGGAGTACCGGGGCCGCCGCGGCGTCCGCAGGGCGATTCGCGCCGCCGTGCTCGCGGACGCGCGCGCCGAGAGCGGCGGCGAGTCGATCGCGCGCGCAACGATGCGCGAACTCGGCTTCGCGATGCCGGAGCTGCAGGTGTGGATCGAGGACCCGGTGGAACCCGGGAAGTGGTTCCGCGTTGACTTCCTGTGGCTCACCGCGGACGGCCGCCTCATAATCGGCGAGCTCGACGGGCGCCAAAAGACACAACGCCCCGAGCTCATGGGCGGGCGCAGCGCGCTGCGCGTCATGCAGGACGAACGGCTGCGCGAGTCGCACCTCACAGCGCTCCACCCCGCCATCATGCACTTCTCCTACGACGACGCGCGCGACCCGGCGCGGCTGGGCGCGCTGCTCGAGCGCTTCGGCGTGCCTCGTGGGTCGGACAGCTGGCCGACCGTCGCCCCGGAGGTCGTCACGCGCAGCTCGCGGCTCGACTACGCGTCGGGCCAGCTGCGCATCATACGCGCGAGAGCCCACGTCTGAGGTTCTTCTCGCCCGAGCCATTGCGCGCCGAAGCGGAGCGTTTGCAGAAAATTGTCTAGAAAATGGAGACGTTTTCTGCAAATGCTCCGTCTCGGCGAACTGGGGGGCGGGAAAGGCGTCGGGCGAGAAGGGCGGGCGAGAAGGACGCCCGGCTGCGGCGCTACGCGAACTGCGAGCGGTAGAGCTCGGCGTAGGCGCCGCCCGCGGCGAGCAGCTCCTCGTGCGTGCCCTGCTCGATTATGGTGCCCGCCTCCATGACGAGAATGAGGTCGGCGTCCACGATCGTCGAGAGGCGGTGCGCGATCACGAAGCTCGTGCGGTTCTCCATGATCGCCTCCATGGCGCGAACGATCGCCTGCTCCGTGCGGGTGTCCACGCTGGAGGTCGCCTCGTCGAGAATGAGGATCGCGGGGTCGGTGAGCATGGCGCGCGCAATGGTGAGCAGCTGGCGCTGGCCCTGGCTAATGTTCTCGGCGTCGTTGGAGAGCAGAGTGTCGTAGCCGTGCGGCAGCGTGCGCACGAAGAAGTCCACGTGCGCGGCGCGCGCGGCCGCCTCCACCTCCTCGCGCGCGGCGCCGGGCTTGCCGTAGGCAATGTTGTCGGCGATCGTGCCCTCGAAGAGCCACGCGTCCTGCAGCACCATGCCAAACTGGCGGCGCAGCTCGGCGCGCGTGAGCTCGCGGGTGTCCACGCCGTCGAGCGTGATCCGGCCGCCGTCCACCTCGTAGAAGCGCATGAGCAGGTTGATCAGCGTCGTCTTGCCGGCACCCGTGGCACCCACAATGGCCACCTTCTGCCCCGGCTCGGCCACCAGGGACACGTCGCGCATGAGCGGGCGGTCCGGCGCGTAGCCAAAGCGCACGTGCTCGAAGGCCACGCGGCCCTCCACGACCTCCGGCAGCGCGGCGGGCTCGACGGGGTCGGGCACGACCTCGCCCTCGTCGAGCAGGCGGAACACGCGCTCGGCGGCGGCAAGCGCACCCTGCAGCATGTTCACCGTGAGCGAGAGCTGCGTGAAGGGCTCCGAGGCCTGCATGACGTACTGGAAGAACGCCTGGAACACGCCAACGGAGATCTGCCCCATGACCAGCATGCCGCCGGCGAGAAGACCCACGGTCACCTGGCAGAGACGCATGAGGAAGCGTATGGCGGGCGCGATCGCGTTGGTCACGAAGTCGGCGGTGCCGCTCGTCTCGGCGAGGCGCTCGGCGGCCTCGGCGACGTCGGCGAGGCTCGCCTCCTCTCGGCCGAACGCCTTGATCACGGCGCGGCCGGAGTAGGCCTCCTCGACGCGCCCGGTGAGCTCGCCGAGCGCGGCCTGGCGCGCGGCGGCGAGCCTCAGCGTGGCGCCGGTCACAACCTTGGTCGCCACGGTCGCCACCACGGCAAACGTCACAAAGACGCCGGTCAGCATGAGGTTGTACGTCGACATCATGACGATTGCGCCGCCGACCATGGTGACGGCGATCAGCAGCTGGAGCAGGCCGCGCTGCAGCACCTCGGAGACCTTGTCGAGGTCGTTGGTTGCGCGGCTTATGGTGTCGCCGGGCTGGTGCGCGTCGTAGTAGGAGAGCGGCAGGCGCGCGCACTTCTCGGCTATGCGCTCGCGCAGGCCGAGGTTCAGCCGCTCGGCAAAGCTCGCCATGACGAGCACCTGCACGGTGTAGAAGAGCCACGCGGTCGTCCATATGCCGAGAAACGCGAGGATCTCCTCGCCGCCGTTGCCCACGGCCACGACGAAGCTCTCCCCCGCCGCGAAGGCGGCCTGAATGTTGGTCCAGAGCAGGTCGATCAGGTGCGCGCTGTAGGCGGTGGCGCCGAGCGAGCCGGCCACGTAGGCGACCGAGCACAGCGCCGCCACCACGAGCCGCCAGCGCTGGCCGCGCGCGGCGCCCCAGAGCCGGCGCGCCGTGCCGAGGGCGTCAGTCGGGACCTCGAGCTCGGCCTCCGCGGCGGGCGCGGCCTCCCCTCGCTCGAGCTCGACGGCGGCGTCGAGCTCCTGGTTCTTCTCGCTACTCATTGGCGGAGCCTCCCCTCGTCTGCGAGTCGGCGATCTCTCGATAGGTGGGGCAGCTCGCCATGAGCTCGTCGTGGCGCCCCAGGCCCACGACGGCGCCGTCCTTCAGGACCACGATCTGGTCCGCGTCGTGGATCGTGCTCACGCGCTGGGCGATTATGAGCGTGGCGGCGTCCGTGAGCTCGCCGGCGAGCGCGCGGCGCAGCGCGGCGTCGGTCTTGTAGTCGAGCGCGGAGAACGAGTCGTCAAAGACGTAGAGGTCCGCGTGGCGCACGAGGGCGCGGGCGATCGCCAGGCGCTGGCGCTGGCCGCCCGAGAAGTTCGTGCCGCCCTGGGCCACGCGCGTCCCGAGCGCGTCCGGCAGATCTCGCACGAAACCGCCCTGCGCGACGTCGAGCGCGTGCCAGAGGCGCTCGTCCGAGGCCTCGGCGTCGCCGTGGCGCAGGTTCTCGGCAATGGTGCCCGAGAAGAGCCACGCCTTCTGGGGCACGTACGCTATGCGGCGGCGCAGGTCGGCCTGGGCGAGCCGGCGCACGTCCACGCCGCCGAAGCTGAGGCTGCCGCCCGTGACGTCGTTGAAGCGCAGCAGCATGCGCGCGATCGTGGACTTGCCCGAGCCGGTGTTGCCTATGATCGCGGTGACCTCGCCGCGGCGCAGCGAGAACGTGAGGTCGTGCAGGGTGTCCTCATCGGCGTCCGAGAAGCGCATGCTCACGTGGTCAAAGCGCGCGACCTCGGCGTCCTTCTCGGCCGCGGGAAGCGCCGCGGGGGCCGCGTCGTCCGCGATCTCAGGCTCCACGCCCAGCACCTCGGCGGCGCGCGTGAGGCACGCGAGCGCGCGCGGCACCTGCAGGATCGCGAACTGCGCCATCATAAGGAACAGCATGATGAGCATCGCATACTCAACCAGCGCGCTGATCGAGCCGATCTGCATGGCGTGGGCGCCCACGCGGTCCGCGCCGACCCACATGATCGCGGCCTCGACGGCGTTCATGAGGAAGAACGTGATCGAGTCGGTGAGCGCAAAGACAACGTTCACGCGAATCGCGTTGGTGGCGAAGTCGGAGAATGTCCGGTCGAGGCGGGCGCGCTCGTGGGCCTCCTTGCCAAAGGCGCGGATCACGCGCACGCCGGTGATCGACTCGCGCAGGCGCGTGTTCATGCTGTCTATGAAGCCTTGCAGGCGCGTGAAGATCGGCGCGGAGCGCGCCACGGCAGCCGCGCAAATGCCAATGACCGTGAGCGTCACCACGAGCAGCACCCAGCCCATGACCACGTCCGTGGCAAAGGCGAGCGCCACCGCAATGGCGCAGGCGATCGGCACCGGGAAGATCATGAGGATCGACATGAGCAGCGTCTGCTGGACCACGTTGGCGTCGGAGAGCGTGCGCGTGATCATGGAGCCCGTGCCAAAGGCGTTGAAGTCGGAGGCGGAGAAGACAAGCGACGCCTCGTAGATGCGGGTGCGGAGGTCGCGGCCCACCTTCGCGCACAGGCGCGACGTGAGGTAGACCGTGGTGAGGTAGCCGCCCGAGCCCACGAAGGCCGCGATCAGCATGGCCACGCCGTGGCCCATGAGCGCGGACATGTCGCGCGTGTTCACGGCCACGTTGATCATGGCCGAAAGCTGCGTGGGAATGAAGAGCATGCCGGACATGTCGCAGAGCGACGCCACAAAGATCGCGGCGAGCAGGCCCTTGTACGGCGCCATGAGGCTCACGAGCAGGCGCGCGGAGGTGCGCTTGGAGTAGTCGCGTCGCGGCGCGGCGTTCTTCTCGGTCACTGTTGCCCCCTCTCGTCTCTCAGGCGCGCGACCTCGGCGTCGATCGCGCTGGCGTAGGCGCGCACAAGGCGCACGAGCTCGGCGCGCTCGACGGGCGCGAGGCTGGTGAAGGCGCGGTCCTCAGCGGCGATCGCCGGGCGAATGCGCTCGTCGGCAAAGGCGCGTCCGGCCGCCGTGAGCGAGACGAGCTTGGAGCGCCGGTCGTCCGCCGACGGCGCGAGCGCGACCAGGCCGCGCGCCTCGAGCGTTTTGAGCGCGGAGTTGACGGTCTGCTTGGAGTACGAGAAGTCGCTCGCGATCTGGCGCTGCGTGACGCTGCCGCCGGAGACCTCGAGCGCGTACATGATCCAGTACGCGGTCTCCGAGAGGCCGCAGTCGCGCGCGAGCTCGTAGTAGAGCTTGTCGCTCTCGCGGTAGAGCACGTCGATCACGCGCGCGCTCGTGAGCTGGCCCTGGTCTGGCACCGCTCCCCCTTCGTTCCGGTTGGTTTTGCGGGGTGCCAGATTAGTCCGATTTCGGATTGTTGTCAAGGGGCGGGGGCCGCGCGTCGGCGGCGCCGTCGACCCTCGCGCGCCGAGGCGGAGCATCTGCGGAAAACGGCCGCGATTCTTAGACGCTTTTACGTAATTGCTCCGCCTCGGTGAAGAGACGCGCGGGCGAGAAGGGCGCGCAAGAGCAACTACGACACGGAGTCAGTCGATCAGCGCTCTCTCCAGTTGCTCGACGAGCAAATCAACCGTTGTGCATGGGTTGCGCCTCGAAGGTGGCTCTTCCGCTTCATACTGCTCTCGTACGCTCTTCGCGAACCTCTTTGCCATTTCGTGATCGCCCAGCTCGTCGAGCACGGAGAAGATGTCCTCGCGGTTCTTCTCGAACCCGCCGCGCTCCGCCTTCCGGAACGCGGCGTCGAGGATGCCGACCCAATCGCCCCTGGACAGCGCCGAGTCGTAGCGCCCCAAATAGAGACAAAGCCAGTACTCAAACGCCTCGTTGCTCCATGCAGCATGGAACCCGTTCCGCTCCGCAGCGAAAACGGCCTCGTCAAAGCTCTTGAAGTCATCTCGATCGAATACCACCCAGACGTTGTCGTAGTTCCGCGGGGATCGGTTTACCTTCTTCGCAACCCACTCAACCAGCGAGGTGGTAACGCGTCCGGCGCCCTCAATCTCTACCTCTTCGGGCATGGTCCCGACAAGCGACCTAACAAGGCCCTCGAAATAGTAGGGCTCGGTCTTGGCCCCTTCGGAGACGATCAGAAAGGTCTCACACCGAGGCCTCCTCGTCTCAATCGTTCGAGGCCCCCTCTGCCTACGGCGATTTCTGAGCCTCCCGCTATCCCTCACTTTCGTCACCCCCGAGCACGAACTCCCTGAGGTTGGGTATGGCGCCGAACATTCCGGAGAGGTAACCCTTCGTGTAGTTGGTGTCGTTACGCAATTTGAAGTCGGCAAGCGAGTAGAGCTCGGAAGAACCACACTCGTTCTTGTCCACGAACCACACCTGGTCCCTGCGCAGATATCGCCTATCCAGCATGGAGGTGTCGTGCGTGGTGAAGACAATCTGACCCTTAACGCCCTCGCGGTGGAACTGCGTTATAAGCGCGCGGACGAGCAGCGGGTGAAGCGCCGAGCTGAGCTCGTCCATGAGTAGGGTCGCATCTGCGTCGACCACCGCGCTCATGATGTAAAAGAGCACGATTGCCTTCTTGGTTCCCTCGGACTCGATCGAAATCGGAACGCGGTAGTCCCCGCCGTCGACACCTCGATGGTGCGTGAACACGAGTACATTGTCACCATTCTTCTCCACGGAGATGTCCTCGATGCAGACATCGATGGCCCTGAGGAACTCAAGAAGGCGAGCGTGCTTGTCTTCGTTTGCATATTCAAGGGCGACATCCTCAAGGAAATCGTCCACGAGTCCAGAGGAAATACTGGTAAAGGCCAGCGTTCTCGAGATGCAGCGCTTGGCAAGCCTGAAATACGGGGTCCTGAGGGCGATGCCGCTCATGAACGAAAGCACGAGCGTTTCCTCCGAAATGTTCTCAGCATACCTGTCGCACTCGGAGCGGATGGAGGAGCCGAACTCGATATCCCGTCCTTCGCGCTCGAACAGGACGCTCAGTCGCCTAGTGGACGCCTTAACCAGGTAGAGCCACTCAGAGAGCACGCTTTTGCCGTCAGTAGAGAAGCCGTATCTGATCTCGCCCTCATCCTCGTCAAACGTCGCTTCAAACTCAGTCTCGCCTACGTTGTCAGAGGCAAACTTGAAGGGATTGTGGTGCCGCGCAAGGGCGGACTCATTGCGGCTGGCGAGATAGTCGCCAGAAACACTCGCAGCTTGCTCGTCCACCTGGCTAAAGGATTCCGTGACGATTCTCGAGAATGCCTGATAGGCCCTTATCAGCTGGCTCTTCCCAGAGGCGTTTGCCCCATAGATGGCGACGACCTTCAGGAGCTTCTCGCCCATAGAGGACTCTACCAAGTTGTACTCGTGCTCCTTATACGCAGGAGCGGCACGCAAATCGAGCCGAGTCTCCTCGCGATAGGGCCCATAGTTTTTGAACGAGAAGGACGTGAGCATTGGGATTCCCTTCTCTCATGTATCTCTGGGCAGAATTTTACGGCTTATCCGCAATTATTCTAGTGAGATATGCCGATTCAATGCTGAACTGCGTCAAAGGAATAGATAAGTCGGCCGTGGCACGCCGGCGGCGTCGACCCTCGCGCGCCGAGGCGGAGCATCTGCGGAAAACAGCCGCGATTCTTAGACGCTTTTACGTAATTGTTCCGCCTCGGTGAAGAGACGCGCGGGCGAGAAGGGTGTGGGCGAGAAAAGCGCGCTCACGCAAAAGGGGCCCGGACCGAAGCCCGAGCCCCTCCAAGTCGCTGTCGCTAACGCTTAGAGCTTGCGAACGTTGGAAGCCTGGAGCTTGCCGTTCTGACCGGTGGTGATGTCAAACTCGACGGCCTGGCCCTCGTCCAGCGTCTTGAACCCGTCCATCTGAATCTCGGAGTAGTGAACGAACAGGTCGTCCCCATCCTCACGGGAGATGAAGCCGTAGCCCTTGTCCGGATTGAACCACTTAACAGTACCCTGAGCCATGTCGTGCCTTTCTTTCTTACGCCCCGCGGGGCAAAAGCTGCGCTTGCGCGCGATACCCGTGGCGAATGCCACAAGGGGTATGTTACCCCGAAACGCCTCCCTCATACGCGACAATCCGCCGGCGGCCGATTCCCCGCCGGTGGGGCGAGAAGGACGAGGCAGCTAGCTCCTCCCGCTAATGGCAAGACCAATCGCGCGCGCCAACTCGCGACGACGCGATCCAATCGGCAGCAGCGGATCGACGACCTTGCGCAGAGGACTGTTCTCCCCTATGGCGCGGGGTGACGACGCGCGGGCCCTGACAGGGGAGCCCATGAGCCTTGCGGAAAGCTCCTCGTAAAATGGTGTCTTGCGGGCGTAACGCCAGTAGCGCTCCGCTTGGTCGGTCCCAACGGCGTTCCACGGCTTCTCAACGCCGGCGTAGTGCACGATGCGCGGAGCCTGCCTTGACTGCTGGTATGCCTTGAAAGCCCAGGCGGGGGCAAACGAGAAGACGCGCTCCGCTCTGCCAGAAAAGTCGGTCATGACGTTCCACGAGGCGTCGAGGTAGGTCACACGCCCCTCGCACTCTGCGTTGAGGACGTCCTGGTCGTTGTAGATGAGACTCTCGTTACCAGCGAGGCGCAGCCACTCATCGACCGAGTGGAGTCGACGCATGGCAGCGGTATTGAGCAGGAGGACCCCCGCTTGAAAATAGCCGTAGGGGTCACTCATTCCCAGCACGTCATGAGCGTAGGCCTTTCTTTTGCCATCCCGGTAGCCCACGTTGCCCGCAAAGTCGATGTCTCGAACGGCCCCCAGGGCAGACTCACCAAGATCAACGTCAAAGAGCTCGGCAACGTCCCCCTCAACGATAAGGTCGGCATCAAGATAGAGGACCTTGTCATAGCCCGGAAGCACCTCTTGAATCAGGAACCGATAGTACGTCTCTATGCTGATATGCGCGTTGTTGGTCGTGAGGCTATAGCCATCAACAAGCGAGCCCGCATCGCTGAAGCGCACCGTTGCGTTTGGGAACCGCCCGAAGAACTTGCGCATGAGCGACTTGTGCTCTGCGGAGATGCCTCTCTCAAGGATGACAACGTCGTAGTGCCGCTCGTTGGATGCATTGGAAAGCATCGAGAAAATCGTCGTGGTAAGCATGGGGACATAGGTGTCGTCAGAGGCAAGCACCACGGGCACCACTCGCCCGGCAGCAGAAAGCGGCTCAAACACGTCACAGCGCTCCGGATGCAAGAAGTGAACGCACTGGAGCTCACGTGTACGCCAGCCTGCGCCGACGCGCATCTGGTGGGCGTAATATATGTTAAACAGGCGCTCCGCAAGGTGCCCAGGAGTCCGCAGCGCCTCGACGCTATAGTCGCTCATGTCCGTCTCGGCGACAAAACGCTCAAGGATTGGGAACAACCACGCGCAGTATGCAAAGAAGGGCTCGCGACGCATGATGAACATGTTGCAAAAGCACGAGCGATGACTATTGAGAAACGCGTCGGCATCCTGAGCGTAGTCAGGGTGCATCTCCCTGAGAATCGCAAGGACGCGGTCGAGGTCCTCGGGATGCAGGCGCTCGGCCAGCTCGAAGTGGTGACGCGGCGTACTCACGCCCCCTGGAAATCTTCGCAGATCCTTGAACTCGGTCGTGATGACATCGTAACCCTTTATGACCGAGGCAATCGTCGCATCATCGAGACCATACTCCGCTTGGGAGCGAGCGTTGATATAGTCCGCCATGATCTCGCCCCAGGGGTTCTCACGGTGCCGTTCAGGCGAGAAGTCAAAGTAGCGCCGATAATGGCAGAAACCGTAGTAGTCGGCCTCAATGTTCTTCCATGCCCAGTACTGGGTGGTGAGCTCGCAGTACAGGGGATTTTGGTCGGAGATGTTCTCCCCGTCGTCGTCATGAAACGCCCAGGGATAGCGCTCCGCGGCGAGCACGCTTCCCACTTGAACGGGACGGAGAATCTCGCTATCGAAAAGAGCGACCGGTCTGTGCGTGGAAACAAAAACTGCAATTCTCGGCGTTAGCACGTCGGCCATATGTATCCCCTTGTCGCGCAATCTTCTTGTAGATAGTAAGAATCGCCGAACCGCCCACTCTGGCCCCAGAGATAACATTGAAGGCCTCGTGAGCCTTGGCTCAGGCGTTCCTTTGCCATATTAGATTCTTCTGATCCAATCCATCCAAAACACAAGTCACCGGCACGCAAGCACAGACCCGCACCTCGCCAGGGGCGCCCGCCCGGCCTCTGCCGATTCTATGGCCTTATGTCAGCTGTGATAGCATTCTATCCCAGAGGAGTAGAGGGGACTTGGAGGAACCTTGACCCAAAATAGAGCTCGGAAAGCCGAGATGCCCCATCTTGCCAGCCACTACGCCAAAGATGGCTTCATTCTTCAGCAGCTTGTGAACAAGGATTTCAAGCTTCGATATCGCCGCTCGGTTCTGGGCGTCGTCTGGAGCGTTCTGAACCCTTTGCTCATGATGATTGTTATGAGCTTCGTCTTCTCCTATTTCCTGCGCGGGTCAAACGTTGAGAACTATCCGCTCTATCTCATCGTGGGCAACGTCACCTTCGGTCTCATGAACGAGGCGACCAGCACAGGCCTGCGGTCGATAATCGACGCAGCTCCGCTCCTAAAAAAGGTCAGGGTTGACCGCTGGGTCTTCCCCATCCAAAAAGTGCTCTCCTCAGTGGTGAATTTCGCGCTTTCGCTCATTGCGGTCGTCATTGTCATGCTGTTCTTCCGCATCGCGCCCACCTGGCACCTTGCTTGGATGATTCCGGCGCTGCTCCTGCTCATGGTCTTCTGCGCGGGCATCTCCCTGCTTATCGGTGCGCTCGCGGTCTTTTTCCGCGACATAATCCACCTCTGGAGTGTCCTGCTCACCGCATGGACCTACCTAACCCCCATCTTCTGGGACCTGTCGCTTCTCACTAACTCCAACGCCCCGTGGATCGTCACTGCGGTGGTCAAGGCCAACCCCATGTACAACTACATAGACATGATGCGCTGCGCCATTGTCTATCAGACCTCCCCTGGCTCTACGGTCATCACCCTCGCTGTTTTGTGGGCAATTCTGGCGCTTGTCATCGGCGTACTCGTATTCCGCAAGACCGAGCATAAGTTTATCCTTTACATCTAAGGCAGGAATCGCATGACAGACACCGCTATGCCTGAGTACGTCATTGAAGTCAACGACGTCTCGATGGTTTTCAACATTGCCTCAGAGCAGCTCAACAATCTCAAAGAGTATTTCATCAAGCTCGTGCGGCATGAGCTGTTCTTCAAAGAATTTCGCGCCCTCAAACATGTGAACTTCAAGGTACGCCGCGGAGAGGTGGTGGGGCTTGTAGGCACCAACGGATCGGGAAAGTCCACCATGCTCAAGTGCATCGCCGGCGTGCTGGAGCCCTCTGAGGGCAACATCTTCGTACGAGGCAACATAGCGCCACTCATCGAGCTTGGGGCCGGCTTTGATCCAGAGCTCACGGCTCGCGAGAACATCTACCTCAACGGCGCCTTGCTCGGCTACTCCAACGACTTCATCGACGAGCATCTCCAGGAAATCATCGACTTTGCTGAGCTCCAGAACTTTATGGATATGCCACTCAAGAACTACTCCTCTGGCATGGTGGCAAGAATCGCTTTTGCCATCGCCACGGTTACCGAGCCCGACGTTCTTATCGTAGACGAGACGCTTTCTGTGGGCGACGTCTTCTTTCAGGAAAAGTGCGAGAAGCGCATCAAGAACTTCATTGACTCCGGCAACGTGACGGTGCTCTTTGTCTCCCATTCCATGGAGCAGGTCGAACGCATCTGCCAGCGCGCCATCTGGATCGAGAAAGGCGAGCAACGCATGGACGGTCTTGTGGGGGACGTGCTCAAGGCTTATAAGGCTCAATTCGCGTAGATAACACGACGCGGTCGGCAATCCCTTTCGTGGAATACTTTATCCAAAAGGAGTCGCATGAGTTTTGTTGCTCACGTATGTTCCTTCCTAGAGCAAAAGAGGAACGAGTTCCTGGCGCTCGATTCGTCTCGCCAGAGAAGAAGAAGGTTCCTGTTTTTCCTCACCCTGCTCGTTCTGCTCACTCTCGTCATGTATGCGACGTTTCTCGTCTGCGACAGATATCTCATCTACTATGACGTTGGCTCGGATAGCATCGGGCAGTCCGTGCCTTTCTTCCTAAATGCCGCAAGCAGATTCTCGGAGCTGAACTTTTCGACCTGGAACCCATCACAGTTTCTGGGAACGACCACTGTTCAGCTCTTCAATCCAGAATATATCGTCTCGTGGTTTGGCCGCGATGCCGTCCCGACCATGATGCTAGTCTCACAAATGCTCAAGGTCATACTTGCCGGCGTATTTTTCTACCTATTCATCGGGTATTTCGATGTGCGCCCCGAGACCCAAGTCGCATCAAGCCTCGGAATAGCGTTCTGTGGAAGAATGCTCGCGCTCGCCCCTTGGACCGCGTACACCGCAGAGGTCACGCTTCTCGCGGCACTTCTTTGGAGCGTAGAGCGCGCGCTCTCCAACCCTAGAAAGATTATCTCCCTCCCCATCTCATTCGCCCTCGTCGTGATGACCCTGAGCGTGTATGGTCTTGTGCTCTACACGCTCGTTCTTGCCGTGTACACTGCGTTCAGTCTTGGGTTTCATCACGATGATTTGAACCAGCGGGCCCTCTCGCGCGCAATCGGCAGGATCGTCCTCCTGTATCTGTGCGGCGTCCTACTCTCTATGCCTTCCCTGCTCGTTTATCTTGATTCCTACGCGCACAGCGCCCGGGTCTCACAGGACGTGTCGCTCGGCTCAATGCTCTTGGGCCTAGCCGAGGCGCCTGACACGCGCGTGCTCAGCGAGGCATACCTCAAGGCCGTCAGCCCCGCCGCTTCCGGATTCATGAATGACCCCATTGGCTATATGGGCTTCTTAGACACACCCTACCTTTACTGCGGCCTACTTTCTCTCGTAGGCCTGCCCTTTGCCTTCAAAGACAATTCACGTCGTCAGAATATCTGGTTGACGGTCATTAGTCTCTTCTCTCTCGCGTATATTGTGTTCCCAGGCCTCAGGTTTCTCCTAAGCGGAGGATCAATTGAGGCCAGCAGTTTCCGCATGTCCTCAACGTGGGTAATCTTTGTCATTGCGCTTATTGGAGCGCTCGGACTCGATAAGCTCTGGAAGCTTCGCACATCTCGCCCGTTATTGTTCTGGACTATCGCACTTATTATCTTTTCTGCAGTTGCCTGCCTGAGCCTCCCAGGCCACTATCGTCCTCTGCGCGTTATCGCCGCATGCGCACTCCTTGTTGTATATACGGCACTCCTCCTCAAACACGGCAGGACGGGTAATATCATTTTTGCGCTTACCATTGCAGCCCTCGTGCCCGTAGAAATACTCGTACAGGGGTTTGAGTTTGTAAATCGTGTACCAGCCCAAACCCGGGAAAGCTATGAGCAAACATTCAACAGCGGGCTCTCCGAATTGCTCAATGAGACGGGCGCCGACAGCGGACTCGCGCGCGTAGACTATCAAACCGATCTGCTTACCAGCCCAATGGCCTATACCTACAGGGGTACTGAATCCTATATCGGCGGCGTAGGGTCATATGCAAATGTCACTGAGTTCATGAGCACTATTGGCAACGACTATATCGAGACACTCGGCTATTCCCGTTACACGTATGGCTTTAGCGACCCATATATCAATGCCCTCCTGGGTGTTAGCTATGTGGTTTATCCCGCCAATGACAACCACTATGTTCCACTCGGCTATGAGGAGGCTTCTTCCGACATCAACCATCGCATTCTCGTGAACACAACCACTCCTGAATTCTTCTCCTTCTTTAGCGAAGATGAATCCATTACTGAAGACGCCTATCTGTCTACCCCAAGGGAGCTTCGCGAGGAGCTCCTGCTTAGCGCAGTTATGGTCCCGGAGGATATTGGCTCTCCTTCGAACAGCCAAGTCATACAAGAGCTCAACTCAGCCATGGGACGAGGACGGGTGCTCGGGAGCGCCTCCGGAAGCGTTGACAAGAACCATGAGCTTAGTTTTGAAATCAGCTCATCGCAGAGCGACTACCTTGCCCTATGCTTCAACTTGACAGCCACTTCTACGGCAAGCGGTAACCTGCGCATAACTGCCAGTTTTTATGACTCATCCGAATGCCATGACCCCGTTACCGTGCCGCTCTATCTTGCCGCCGGAAACGAGAGCATCTATATACCCGTTCCAAACGACGGGTTCACGCGGGCAACCGTCGCAATATCAACGACAAACGCCTGCGACGACGCCACTCTTGAAAATGTCCGCGTTGAAGAGGTTCCGGACGCATATGTGGACTACTACCTAGATTGCTGTACGAAGAGGCGCGCGGCGGATTCCAAAATAACCTCCTATACAAGCGATTCTATAGTGGCCCAAGTTGATGCCCCCGAAGCAGGATACCTCTTTGTGCCCATCCCATACAGCGAGTCATGGCACGTTTATGTTGATGGCATCGAGCAAGATGCGTTCTCAGCTGACTATGCGTTCATTGGGTTTGAGATCGAGGACGGCAAGCATCAGATTGAGCTCGTGTACCAGGATGCTGCCTACAGCACGGGCATAGCCCTGTTCGCGGTGAGTTTTGCTGGACTCATCACTGTCAAGATTGTCATCCTGAGACGAAACGCGAGTAGAAGCCGGAGAGCGACGATTCGCACGGGGCGATAGACGAGACTGAGTATTTGCCCCATTGAGCACCACCCGATATTGCGATTCAGCACCGTCTGAATCGCGGTTCGGCACCGGGTGCGACGCGCGTGGGCACCGCACCCGGGTCGTTCCCCCGCTAGCCAGCCTCGGATCCGAGCTTCTGGCGCATGTTGAGCTCGCCCATCTCGACCCATGCGGTGCCGTGCACGATGCGGTCCATTATGGCGTCGGCGTGCACGCCGCCCCCAAGCCTCGCGTGCCAGTCCTTCTGGCGGAACTGCGTGCAGAAGACGGTGGAGCGGGCCCCGTAGCGCGCCTCCATGAGCTCCAGCAGGAAGCCCCGGAACAGCTCGTCAGGGCGGTCGAGGAGCCACTCGTCCAGCACGAGCACCTGGAAGGCGGCGTACTTGCGGACGAGCTTTCGCTCGCCGCCCGGCCGCTCGCGCGACTCACGCCAAAGGTCCTCGAGGTCGGGACACCGGATGTAGCACGCCCGCATGCGCCGCTGGCACGTGGCCTTGGCGATCGCGCAGGCGAGGTAGGTCTTGCCGGTGCCCGTCGGCCCCTGCAGCACGACGTTCTGGCCGCGCTCGGCGAACCCGCAGGTGGCGAGCTCGGTGACGAGCAGTCGGTCCAAGCCCCCCTCCTCGGCGAAGTCAATTGAGCGGACGTCGGCCTCCGGGCAGCGCAGGCCCGCGCGCTTCACGGGGTTCCTGACCTTGGGCGTGACGAAGGACGAGTGCGCCCCGCCCGCGGCCATCTGGACGCGCTCGGCGCAGGTCATCCCCATGCACATACCCTCGTCCTGCGCCTCGAGGGCGCAGAGCAGGTCCGCCGCCCCCATGTCGCGCAGCTTGCGCCTGGTCTCCACGGAGAGGTTCATCTCAGCGCACCTCCCCGTAGAAGCCCGCGCCGCGCACGTAGCCGGCCCCGTCCTCGCCCGGCCCGCCGTCGTCGCCCGCCCGGGCGTCGGCGAGCCTGTCCTGGTTTCCCTTGAGGATGGGCTCGACGTCGCGGTAGCGGGGGGAACGCCTCCCCGTGGCGAGGGCCATCCCACACGCCCTCTCGAGCCGCTGCGCCGAGTACTTGTGCGAGAGCCTCAGAACCGCGAGCGCCGCGTTGAACCCCTGCTCCTCGAACTCGACCGACTGGAAGATGCGTTCGACGACGCCGGCGCACGACGGTCCGACCCTCTCGGCCCAGCGGCGTATGCGCCCGGCGTCCCAGTCGGAGTAGGACCCGCCGTCGGGGAGGTCGGCCTCGTGGGTCGAGTACCGATTGCGCGCGTAGGCCGGGAACAGCGGGTGCGTCGCCAGCCGCTCGCCGCCCAAGAAGACCTCCACCGTCGACTCGGTCACCCTCAGGTCGACCGACCTGCCCACGGCGAGGTGGCTCACCGAGTAGAAGTTGCGCTTGTAGGACACGTGGCAGTTGCGCTGCACCTTGCGGCCGTACACCCACTCGCACACCTCGTAGGGCGCGGCCGGCAGCGGGCGCAGCAGTGGGCGCTCCTGCTCCTCGAAGACCTGGCGGCGCGTCCCCTCGCGCTTGGAGAAGGGGCGCGAGTTGTGCTCCTCCAGCTTCTCGGCGACCGCGGCCCTGAGCTCGTTGAAGTCGGTGAAGACCGTGTCGCGCATCGCCGCGACGATCTCGGTCGCCGCCTGCCAGACCTCGTTCTCCACGCTCGGCTTGTCACGGGGAGACCTCACGCGCGCCGGCATAACCGCCGACCCGTAGTGCGCCGCCATCTCCCGGTAGGCGTCGTTGAGCTCGACCTCGCCTTCCCTGGGGTGGCGCTTGACGCCGGCCTTGAGGTTGTCGGGCACGACGCAGGGCGTGGAGCCGCCGAAGTAGGAGAAGGCGTGCGCGTGGCAGCGCAGCCAGGTATCCTGCTTCATGTCCAACGTCGGCTCGACGTAGGACAGGCGGCTGAAGGGCAGGCAGGCGACGAACAGGTGGACCTTCGACACCTCGCCCGTGACCGGGTCGACGAGCGCCATCGTCGGCCCGGCCCAGTCGACCTCCGTGACCCTTCCCGCCTTGTGCCCGACGCGGCTCGTGACCTGCTTGCGAACGGTGAACTCGCGGTAGCGCTTGCAGAACCGGTCGTAGGACATCGACGGCTCGCCCCTCTCAAGCAGGGCGTCGCGGTACTCCGCGTGCAGCCGCTTGAGGGTCACGCCCTCTCGCGCGAGCTCGCGGTGGACGCGCTCCCAGTCCGGGTCGGGGTAGACGTCGCGGTCGCGGACCTTCTCGGGG
>CASEQJ010000037.1 GCA_949290055.1 uncultured Olsenella sp.
TGCGTCACCACGACCATGGTCATGCCCTCGGCCGCGAGGCGGCGCATGACCTCGAGGACCTCGCCCACGATCTCGGGGTCGAGCGCGGAAGTGGGCTCGTCGAAGAGCATGAGGTCGGGCTGCATGCAGAGGGCGCGCGCGATGGCGACGCGCTGCTTCTGGCCACCAGAGAGGTTGTTGACGTCCGCGCGCGCGAAGTCCGCGAGACCCACCGACTCGAGGTGGCGCATCGCGACCTCCTGCGCCTCCGCCTTGTTCATCTTCTTGAGCGTCACGGGTGCGAGCGTGCAGTTGTCGAGCACGTTCATGTTGTTGAACAGGTTGAAGCCCTGGAAGACCATGCCAATCTTCTCGCGCAGGCGGTTCACGTCCACGTGCTCGGCCGCGAGGTCGGCACCGTGGAACCACACGTGGCCGGCGTCGGGCGTCTCGAGCAGGTTGATGCAGCGCAAAAGCGTTGACTTGCCGGAGCCGGAGGCGCCAATGATCGTGACCACCTGGCCGGGCATGACGTCGAGGTTGATGTCGCGCAGGACCTCGAGGTCGCCAAAGCTCTTGCGCAGACCCTCAATGCGGACCATGGGCTCGGCGGTGAGACCGGCAGTTCCGGCGGAGGCCACAACGTTCACGTTCTTATCGCTCATTGCTTACTCCTCCACCTTCACGGGCGTGTCGGACGTGCTGCCCACGGCCTCGGTCTTGACGTTGAAACGGTGCGCAAAGCGGCCGAGCAGCCACGTCGCCACCATCGTGAGCACGAGGTAGATCGCCGCGGCGATCAGGAACGCCGGGAAGTAGTCGTAGTAGTTGCCGCCAATGGTGCGCGCCGCGAAGGTCAGGTCAAAGACGCTGATAATCGAGAGAACCGAGGAGTCCTTGATGTTAATGACGAGCTCGTTGGAGAGGCCGGGAATCGAGTTCTTAATGCCCTGGGGGAAGACCACCTTGAGCATGGCCTGCCACTGGGAGAGGCCAAGCGAGCGCGCCGCCTCCATCTGCCCCTTGTCCACGGCCGCGATGCCGCCGCGCAGCACCTCCATCATGTACGCGGTGGAGTTCAGCGAGACCGTCACCAAGCCGGCGTTGAACGCAGACCAGATCTGGTTGAGCTCCGCGCCGCTGAAGTCGCCCGTCGCGCGGATTATGCCCAGGATTCCGTAGTAGACGATCATCGCCTGGACCATCATCGGCGTGCCGCGCACCACGGTGCTGTAGACCTTGGCAAACCCGGTGCCCACGACCTTCCAAAAGCGGACGAAGTCGTTGTCGGGGCGGTCAACGGCCTGAATGCGGCAGAAGACGAGCAGAAGCGCCAGGAAGAACGCGATCACGGTGCCAAAGACGGCGAGCGCGATCGTGGTGGTGACGCCGGTGACGTAGGTGCTGCGGCTCACCCAGAACATCCAGAGTATGTTCTGGAGAAAGTCGTCCGCGGGGCGATCGGTTGCCGAGACGGCCGCCGTCCAGGCCGAGGCGAGGCCCATGACCAGGCGGTCAACGACGAGCACGAGCGTGATCGCCCAAATGACGTAGGACGCATAGCGCAGCGCGCGGCGCGCGGCCGGACGCACGAGGGGCGAGGTCTCCGCGTAGTTCTTCCAGTGCGTGAGCTTGAACACGAGCGCGAGGGCGCTCACGACCAGCCACGCCGCCAGCACGTAGTACATGACCAGCTCGACCGTGAACGCCTGCGCAAGAAAGCTCATCGGCGGACGCGCCGAGCTCGACAGCAGCATGCCGACAAACGCCACGGTGCTCGTGCCGAGAAGAACGTAGCGGTGGTCGCGCGTTACGAAGTCACGCAGTTTTGACATTCAGACTCCTCGTGTTTCTCGCCCCGAAGCGGGACGAGGGCCAAGCCGCCCCCGCCCCGCTCGGCGGTCGTTCATGGTCTGGGTTCGCCCCTTACGCCGGCTGACGGTCCATGCAGGCGTTCCACATCTCCTGGCGCTCGTCCTCGGGGATGCCGGCAATGATCTCGTTGATCTTCTCGAGCGCGGCGTCCTGGCCCTTGGCAATGGCGGCGTTGTCGGGCATGACCGAGCCCTCGAACTTCTCGTCCATCTCAAGCTCCACGAACTCGGGGTGGGTCTCCAGCAGCTTGGGCACGGAGAGCATGGAGTAGGTGATTATGTCGGCCGCGCCGCTGCTCAGGTTCTCGACGACCATGGGGACGGTCTCGGCGGGCGTGAGGTGCGTGACGCTGGGCTCGGCCTCGACGATCTGCTCGATCACGTCGTCGTACATCGTGGCGGCCTGACCCATGATCGCGGCGTCCGCCAGGTCGGCGAAGGTCTTGGCGCCGGCCCACGAGGAGTCGGACTTGGTGATCATGACAATGTCATCGTCAATGTAGGAGTCGGAGAAGTCCGCGGAGGCCTCGCGGTCGGGCGTAACGGACATGCCGGCGCAGACGATGTCGATCTGGCCGTTGTTGAGGGCGTCGATCAGGCCGTCAAAGGAGAGCTTCACCGCAACGGCGTCCATGCCCAGGCCCTCGGCAATGATCTTGGCGGCCTGGACGTCATAGCCGTCGGCGAAGGCGCCGTCGACGTTGTCAATGGGGATGGTGAACTCGGACTCCTCCTGGACCTGCCAGTTGTACGGAGGGTAGGCCGCCTCCATGCCAACGCGCAGGGTCGTGCCGTCGCCGAGAGTGGCCTCGGTGGTGTCGGCAGCGGGCTCGTCGGCCGCGTCGGCGGCATCGTCGGTGGTGGGCTCCTGCGCGGCGGGGCCACAGCCGGAAAGGACCATCACGCCTCCCATGCCCGCCACGAGGCTCGACAGCTTGAGGAAGTCGCGGCGAGAGACTCTGTCAGATACAAGAACGCGCGGGGTGGCCTTCATGGTGGTTCCTTTCCCTTTTTGAGTAATCCCCTTCCGCGCGACGCAACCGGAGGGGACCCATTCCCCTCCCCCTTGCAAGCGGGCGCACCCGATGCGAGAAAGTTACGCGCACGTCGGCAGGATACCGCGGGGCGAGAAGAACCACGAGCTGATACCATCGTGGGAAACACCGCCGTAACGGGTCGTCCAGGAGGCCTTCATGGACCAGGAAGTCTACGACGCCTACGTCGCCATTCTCGAGGAGGAGCTCGTCTGCGCGATGGGCTGCACCGAGCCCATTGCCGTGGCCTACTGTGCCGCGCTCGCACGCCAGACACTCGGGGCGCTGCCAGAGCGCGTGGAGGTGGCGGCGTCCGCCAACATCATCAAGAACGTGAAGAGCGTCGTCGTGCCCAACACGGGCGGCGCGCGCGGCATTGAGGCCGCCGCGGCGGCGGGCGTGGTCGCGGGCAACGCGGACGCCAAGCTCGAGGTCCTGGCCGGCGTGACCGACGAGCAGATCGCCGAAATGCGCGATTTTCTCGCCACGCACGACGTCACCGTGGCGCCGAGCGAGCGCCCGTGGATCTTTGACATTCAGGTGCGCGTCACGGGCGACGGCCACGAGGCGTTCTGCGAAATCGCCGGTTCGCACACCAACGTCATTCGCGTGGAGCGCGACGGGGAGGTTCTTCTCAGCGAGCCCTTCGAGGAGGCCGTGGGCAAGAAGGACGCGGGCACGGACCGCAGCTGCCTCTCCATCGAGAAGATCGTCGAGTTTGCCGGCACGGTGAACCTGGATGACGTCAAGCAGCTGCTCGGCCGCCAGATAGCCTGCAACATGGCCATCGCCCGCGAGGGGCTGGAGGGTGAGTGGGGCGCCAACATCGGCAGCGTGCTGCTCTCCGCGTACGGCGACGGCGTGGCCAATCGCGCCAAGGCGTGGGCGGCCGCCGGCTCCGACGCGCGCATGGGCGGCTGCGAGCTGCCCGTGGTCATCAACTCCGGCAGCGGCAACCAGGGTCTCACAGCGAGCGTTCCCGTGATCGTCTACGCCCAGGAGCTGGGCGTCTCTCACGAGGAGCTGCTTCGCGCGCTCGTGGTGTCCAACCTCGTGACCATCCACCTCAAGACCGGCATCGGCCGACTCTCCGCCTACTGCGGCGCCACGAGCGCCGGCGCGGGCGCGGCGGCCGGCATCACCTACCTCTACGGCGGACGTGCAGACGAAATCTCGCACACCGTGGTCAACGCGATCGCCATCGACTCCGGCATGGTTTGCGACGGCGCCAAGGCGAGCTGCGCGGCCAAAATCGCGAGCGCGGTGGAGGCCGGCCTTCTGGGCATGCAGATGCAGCAGCAGGGCAAGCAGTTCTATGGCGGCGACGGCATCGTGGTCAAGGGCGTGGAGAACACGATCCGCAACGTGGGCGTGCTCGCGGCGCAGGGCATGCGCGAGACGGACCGCACGATCATCGAGCTCATGTGCGGGTCCGGCGCGTGCTAAGGCTCCGGGTGGCGTTATCGGCGCCTTGGGATGGAGTTTTGGCTGGTAGTCTGCTCTAACTCGAGGAGGGCTTGCTTACGAGCAAGGCCGCCGGCGTAGCCGGTGAGGGAGCCATCCGCGCCCAGGACGCGGTGGCACGGGACGATCACGCTGATGGGGTTCCTGCCCACCGCGGTCCCGACGGCGCGGGGCGACGATCCCAACTCAGCCGCGAGCTCGCCGTACGTGCGGGTCTCCCCGTACGAGATGGCGAGAAGCGCGTCCCACACGCGACGCTGGAACGCGGTGCCGCGCGGCGCCAGCGGGACGTCGGTCACGTCCGGACGCTCCCCCGCGAAGTACGCGTCCAGCCAGCGGCGCGCGGCCACCAGCGCGGGCGTCTCAGTCTCCGCGTTCTTCTCGGCACCCTCCAGCCCGCTAGCAAAGTAGCGCTGCCCGTAGAACCACGCGCCCGTGAGCCCGGCGTCGTCGGCCGCGAGCAGCATCCGCCCGTGCGGGGACTCGTAGTCACAGACGCGCATCCTACTCCCAAGTGGGAGGGACCGGGGCGTTGGGGGTGGCCCAGGTGCCCAGGGCGGCGTTGGGGTCGGCGTCCAGGGTGAGCGGCGAGAAGGACCCGGCGTTGTAGCTCCTCAGGGCCGCAATGCCGATCATTGCCGCGTTGTCACCGCAGGCACGCATGGGCGGCACGGTCACGCGCACGCCGCGCTGGGCCAGCGCCTTCTTGTACGCCGCGCGCAGGCCCGGGTTGGCCGCCACGCCGCCGCCGACGCAGAAGTCGGCAACGCCGGTCTCCTCCACCGCGGTCACGGCCTTGGCGACCTGCACGTCAATGACCGCAGCCTCAAAGCTCGCCGCCAGGTCGGGCAGGTTGATCGCGCGGCCGGCGCGGTTCTCGCCCTCGATGTAGGTTATGACGGCGGTCTTGAGGCCGGAGAGGCTGAAGCTGTAGTCGCCGCTGTGCATCATCGCGCGCGGGAAGTGGATGGCCTTGGGGTTGCCCTGCGCGGAGAGCTTGGAGATCACGGGGCCGCCGGGATAGCCCAGGCCGAGCGCCTTGGCCACCTTGTCGAAGGCCTCGCCCACCGCGTCGTCGATCGTGGCGCCCAGAAGCACATAGTCGCCCCAGGCGCGCACGTGGACGAGCATGGTGTTGCCGCCGGAGACGATGCTCGCCACGAAGGGGGGCTCGAGGTCCGGCGTCTCGAAGAGGTTGGCCATGAGGTGACCCTCGAGGTGGTGCACGGCAATGAGCGGCAGGTCAGCGGCCGCGCAGAGGCCCTTGGCAAAGGCGACGCCCACCACGAGCGCGCCCACGAGGCCAGGTCCTGCAGTGACACCAACGGCGGCCAGGTCAGCCGGCGCGAGCGTGTCCACGCCGAAGTGCTCGCCGGCGCGGGCGAGCGTCTCCTCGAAGACGCCGACTATGGCCTCGGTGTGCTTGCGGGAGGCAATCTCGGGCACCACGCCGCCAAAGCGCGCGTGGAAGTCGATCTGCGTGGCCACGACGCTCGCGCACACGACGCCATGGGAGTCGGTCACGGCCATGGCGGTCTCGTCGCAGGAGGACTCGATTGTGAGGATAAGCGGGCCGGCAGCCGCCAGCGCGGCGCGCGCCTCGGGCGTGCGCTCGCCGGGCACGATCGGCCACGGGCGGATGGAGGGCGCGGGCTCAGGGCGGCCGGTCGCGATTACGGCGTCTGCCGCGAGCGGCAGCGGGGCGCGCAGAATGAGCGCGTCGTGGCCGGCGCCGTAGTAGCCCGGGCGACGGCCCTCCTCCGCGAGGACGAGCGCGCCGTAGAGGGCGCGGGCAGGCTCGTTCTTCTCGTCCACCTCGAGGGAGATCGTGGAGGCGCCGAGCATCTGCGCGTCGTAGGCAACACGGGCCACGAGGCGCGTGGCAATGCCCTCGCAGCGACGCGCCGCGTCCACGACGACCTCCTCGACCTCAAAGTCCGCCCCCGCGAGCACGCCGCCCGCGAAGCCGATGACGGTCCCCTGGTCGTGCGCAACCCACCAGCTGCGACCGGGCTGGGAGAGCTCCTCGTAGAACATGCGCTCGGTCCACGGCGTGTGCGCCACGCCCGCGTAGGTCGCCGCCTCGAGCGCCGCCACGGCAGCGGTGTCGTTCACGGTCATGGGGCGCAGCTGCAGGTGAATGCCTGCGAGCGCGTCGTCGACGCCGGTGAGCTCCACGGACGCCGGCTTCTTGAGGCCGAGGCGCGTGCGCTCTGCCTCCTCGGCGTCCGAGAGGCGGGTGTAGATGGGCAGGACCAGCGCCGGGTCGCCGGGCTGCTCGTCAAAGACGCCGGCCTCCACCGCCGCGCGCAGCAGCCCCTCGCCCGTGGGGTACCACGCCTCCTCGGCCGAGAAGGACGCGAGGCCCGCGGCCTCGAAGCGCGCGCGGTACTTGACCAGACCGTTGCCCGTAAGCGTGAGGTCGGCCGCGTCGGCGCGCTCCGCCCATTCGGCCACGCAGGCGTCGGCCTTAGACACGGTCTCGGCCGGGAAGGTGCGGTGTGCGCCCGCCTCGTCGAGCTCGTAGATGCCGGGGTAGACCTCGCCGCGCATGGCGTCACCGGCCACGGCGAGCGTGCCGCGCGCGCCGGCGGCGTGCGCCGACCACGCCATAGCGTCGAGCGCTGAGGTGCCAAAGAGCGGAAGCCCCGCGCCGCACGCGAGGCCCTTGGCCGTGGCGATTCCAATGCGCACGCCCGTGAACGAGCCGGGACCGCGCCCCACGAGCACGGCGTCGAGGTCGCCCATCGCAAGGCCCGCGTCGGCGAGCGCCTGCTGCGCCGTGGTCACGAGCTCCACGTTGGCCTGGCGGCGGCACATGTGGTCGCGCGCGGCCAGCACCGTCACGGAGCCGCCCGCGCCCACGCGCCCGACGGCGCAGGCCAGCATGTCCGTGGACGTGTCCAGCGCAAGGATGATCTTCTCGGCCATTCGCAGCTCTTCTCGCTCGTAGTTTCAACTCGTCTAGTGTAGTCAAATTGCACCGTCGACGCGCGCCCTCGGCGCCCCGGCAAACTTCCTCGTCTCCGCGACGGACGTCCCCCCGGGGGCTCAAGGCGGAATTCCGCCCGCCTTGTGTCACTATTTTGCTCACGTGCGAGGATTCTTTAGGGGCAAATCACGCTTGGGCAAACTGGCCGCCAACCCACCTGCGATTTCTTGCCCCGTCGAGCGCCTCCCAGTTAGACCGCGCCCCACAATCACCTCAGAAGAGCCCCGAAGTGACACAGCCTAGGCAGAATTCTGCCTCAAGCCATCCCAAGGGCGCCCTCGCCAGCAAAATGACACGAAGGACCGCCTCCTTCATGTCATTCGGCCAGCTGGGCGTGCTCGGCGGCGACGGCGCTAATGAGCCGCACGAGCGGCCACGCGCGGTTGGCCTTCGTGAGCAGCGCCTTCGCGCCCACCACGCACCCCGCCTCGCGCGAGCGGGCGAGAAACTCGTTCACCTGCGCGTCGGTAAGGCCGCACAGCAGTACGAACTCCTCCACCGCCGGCGTCGGCCCCGCATACGGTACCACCGCCGGCCGGAACCCCGGCAGCCGCGCGAACGCACCGACCGGGTCGCCCAGGCGCTCGGGCAGCACCGTGCGCGCAACCACGTCCGTCTCCTTCAGCACCGCTCGGACCGCCGCGCCCTTCTCGGAAGAAGGGTCAAGCCCCCAGAGCACCGCGCACGGCACGGGCCCCGAGGGCTTGACCTTCTTCGATCCGGCGGCCTTCTTCCTAGGCCTGCCAGCCATTAGCCGAAGTAACGCTCGAGCAGGCCCTTGAGAGCCTTGCCGTGACGGGCCTCGTCGCGGGCCATCTCGTGAACGGTGTCGTGAATGGCGTCGAGGTTGTTCTTCTTGGCGCAGGTGGCGAGCTCCACCTTGCCCTGCGTGGCGCCGAACTCGCAGTCGACGCGCCAGGCGAGGTTCTCCTTGGTGGAGGCCTTCATGTTGGGCTCGAGCTCCTCGCCGAGCAGCTCGGCGAACTTGGAGGCGTGCTCGGCCTCCTCGTAGGCGGCCTTCTCCCAGTAGAGGCCGATCTCGGGGTAGCCCTCGCGGTGGGCGATGCGCGCCATGCAGAGGTACATGCCGACCTCGGAGCACTCGCCGGTGAAGTTGGCCTTGAGCTGCTCGAGGATGTAGGCCTTGTCCTCGTCGGAGATGTCGGGGTTGTCCTTGACGGTCTTGGCGTAGATGCCGTACTCGTGCTCGGCGGCGAGCTTGAGCTCACCCTCGACCTTCTCAAACTGGCTGGCCGGAGCGTGGCAGACCGGGCACTCCGCCGGCGGCTCGGCGCCCTCGTAGATGTAACCGCAGACCTTGCAGACCCACTTGTCCATGGTGAAACCTCCTTGTTCGTCGGTGGCGGAGCCGCGGCCCCGCCCCTCTCCTATGCACACGGCTTACGCCGTTGTTGCCTCGTCGTTCTTCTCGGCCGCCTGACACGCGGGACAGACGCCGTCGAACTGCAGCGTGTGGCCGCAGATCCGATAGCCGGACGCGTCCTGAGCCATGCGCTCCACGCGCTCGTCGAGCACGGGGACCATGACGTCGTCCACGCGACCGCACCGCACGCAGCGCACGTGGTAGTGCGCGAACGTCTGGTGGTCAAAGCGGTCGGCCCCGTTGTTGATGCGCACGCGGCCAATCACGCCCTCGTCGGCGAGCCTTCCCAACGTACGATAGACGGTCGCCCGTCCCACGCTGGGATGCTCCACGTGAACGGCCTCGTAGACCTTGTCAGCGGTGGGGTGGTTGGCAAGCGAGCGCAGCGCGTCGGCAATGATCTGGCGCTGTACGGTGTTCCTTGCTGGCATGTCCCCCACCTCCCTTTGGTCTGGGAACAGCATAGCATATTGAGATACTGTATCAACTGAGAATTTTTCTCGATTTTGAATTAACGCGCACGATTTGCTTCGATTTCACATACCTGCAGATAAAAAATAACGCGCACGGCAATCTGTGCGCGTTGTTTCAGTCCAGTACAGCACAAAGCGAGAAGAACCCCGATTCGCGCCCGTCACAGCGCGGCGAGAAGCTCCTCACCGCGGGCGTCGTGCGCGACCAGGCGAACCTCGCGCGGCGGCTCCTCGCCGGGCGCGGCCTCGGAGTCCAGCCGCGTCACGAAGACGTCCACGCGCGCGTCGCCGATCTCGTCGGCAAACTGCTCGCCCCACTCGATCGAGCACACGCCGTCGGCGCCGAGCACGTCGAAGATCCCCGTGTCCTCCAGCTGGTCGGGGTCGTCCAGACGGTAGAGGTCAAAGTGGTAGAGCGGCAGCTCCGCTCCCTCGTAGACCATCTCGATCGTGAACGTGGGGCTCGTGACGTCGTCCGTCACCCCCATGCCGGCGGCGATTCCCTTGGTGAGCTGCGTCTTGCCCGCCCCGAGGTCGCCCGTCAGCACGAGCACGTCCCCCGCCCGCAGCGCGCGCCCCAGCCGCTCGCCTAGCGCGATCGTCTCCTCGCGCGAGCCCGTGCGAAAGCTCTTCTCGCCCATCTACGCCTCCGCCCCGGCGGGGTGCTCCGCGAGCCACTCCCCCACCATGCGCAGGTCCGCCTCCAGCAGCGGCTGCCAGTCGGAGTGGTAAATGCAGGCGGCAGGGTGGAAGGTCGGGCACACGGTGAAGTGCCCAGCCTGGTAGAGCTTGCCGCGCAGCGACGTCACGCCCGCGTTCGTGCGCAGCACGAACTGCGAGGCGAAGTTGCCCAGGCACACGATCACGTCAGGCCAGATCGAGCGAATCTGCTCGCGCAGGAACGGCGCGCAGGCCTCGATCTCCTCCGGCTTGGGGTTGCGGTTTCCGGGAGGACGGCACTTGACCACGTTGGCAATGTAGATCTCGTCGCGCGTGAGGCCCGCGCAGCCAAGAAGCGCGTCCAGCTTGTGGCCGGCGGCGCCCACAAAGGGCTCACCCTGCAGGTCCTCGTTGCGCCCGGGGCCCTCGCCGACGAACATGACGCGCGCGTGCGGGTTGCCCACGCCAAAGACGAGGTTGGTGCGCGTGGCACCCAGCGGGCAGAGCTGGCAGTTGCCCATGAGCTCGCGAATCTCCTGCAGCGCGACCTCGCGCGGCCCCTGGTGCTCGTGGCCGGGTATGTGCATGACGGACATGAGGTCGAGCCCCCTTCTCTCGGCGGCGGTCCCCTTACGTGTAAATCTTCTCAAGTCTCATCCCAAAGTCGCAGACTACCTCGTAGTTGATCGTGTTGCGCAGCGCGGCCATGTCCTCGGCGCTTATGCGCTCGTCGTCGTCAGCGCCCAGGATCGTGACCACGTCGCCATACTCCACCGGGCGCGTCGGGCGATAAGAACGCGTGGGGTTCACGTCAACGGCGAACATGAACTGGTCCATGCAAATGTTTCCCACCTGGCGGCAGCGCATGCCACCGGTGAGGACCTCCATGCGGTTGGAGAGCTCGCGCGCGAGGCCGTCCGCGTAGCCAATGGGCACCGTGGCGACCTGAATGTTCTGCTTGGGCACGCGCCAGGTGAGGCCGTAGCCCACGCCGTCGCCGACGTTTGGGTAAATGACGCGGGTGACGCGGCCGCGCACGCTCATGACCGGCTCGAGGTCCAGGTAGGCACGGGTGATCTCGGCGGGGTGCAGGCCATAGAGGCCAATGCCCACCCGGCACATGTCGAAGTGGCACTCCGGGTGCATGATCGTGCCGGGGGTGTTGTCGCAGTGGACGAGGCCCGTCTCCAGACCGGCGCCGCGCAGCGCCTCCACGGTCTCGCGGAAGCGGTTGAGCTGCAGGGCAAAGTCCCAGTCGTCGGGGACGTCGGCGGTCGCGAAGTGCGTGAAGGTGCCCGCGCACTCCAGGCCGCGGTGGAAGTCGATCGTGCGACGCAGCTCAACGGCGTCGGCGCGACGAACGCCTATGCGCGTCATGCCGGTGTCGATCGCCAGGTGGTAGCGGGCGACGCGGTTCGCGGCGGCGGCCGCCTCCCCGAGGGCGAGCGCAAAGTCCGCCGTGTAGACCGACGGCATGAGGTCATGCTCCACGAGCGAGCCCACGCAGTCGACGGGCGGCTCGGAGAGCACGAGAATCGGCCACTCGATCCCCGCCTCGCGCAGGGCGACGCCCTCGGCCACGGTCGCGACGGCAAACTGGCTGGCGCCGGCGGAGTGCATGACCTTCGCGCACGGCACGGCGCCGTGCCCGTAGGCGTCCGCCTTGACGACGCACATGAGCTGCACGCCGCGCTCAAGCTGCCGCTTGAAGGCACTCGTGTTCCTCCTCAGCGCAGCGAGGTTGACCTCAACCCACGACCAGCGGCTCTGCGGTCCCTGAACCCTCTCCAACTTGACGCTCCCTCCGACCTAGCGCTCCGGCGAATCGTCCGGATAGGCAACGTGCTCGTCAACGGCATCGGAGGCGATGCCGATCACGTCAATGACGTCGCCGGCCATGACGGCGCGCGAGCCCACGCGCTCGACGGCGAGCGAGCCGGCATAGGCGTGCACCTCGCAGACGTAGGCGGCGAGCAGCGTGAGGTCCACGTCCTCCCCATGGTGCTGGGCGAGCGCCGACACCATCATACCCGCGAGCACGTCTCCCGAGCCCGCGGTCGCGAGCGCCGCCGGACCGGGCTTGGGCAGAACGGCCTTCTCGACGCTCACGCAGCCGGTGGCGGTCCCCTTGGTCACGACCACGAGGCCGGAGCCGCCGTCCGACCACACGATCTCCCGCGCGGCAGAGAGCTGCTCGACGAGCGACGCCGGCGCGGCGGCGGCGGACCGCCCCACGAGGCGCCCGAGCTCGCCGCGGTGCGGCGTGAGCACGAGGGGCGCGGAGCGACGAATGACCTCGGGGTAGTTCTGGAGCCCGCCGCTGGTGAGACGAGCCAGGCAGTTGAGGCCGTCGGCGTCGACGACCAGGGGCGCGTCGCACTCGAGCAGCGCCGAGACGAGCGCGGAGGGCCCGCCGCCCACGCGCATTCCCGGCCCCACGAGCACCGCGCTGGAGCGCTCGGCGAGCTTGCGGACCACGTCGACGGCCTGCGCGGTGAAGGCGCCGTTCGCGTCCTCGGGAAGCGGCACGACCGGAATCTCCAGCAGGTGCGTCTGCGCCACCGCCGCGGCGGACGCGGGCATGGCGAGCGTCACGTAGCCGGCGCCCATGCGCGCCGCGGCGCGTGCGGCCATGATCGCGGCACCGGGGTAGCGGCGCGAGCCGCCCACGACGAGCACCGAGCCCCGCGCGTACTTGTCGACCGCCGACGTCCGGGGGACAAGGGCGTCAAGGTAGTCGGCGAGGTCGGCGCGCCAGGCAACAGGGTCCTCGTCGACCACGAGACGCTCGGTCTGCTCGGCGAGCGGCGCCACGACTATGGCCCCGCACACGTCCCGGCCGTCGTCGGCGAGCAGCCCCGGCTTCAGGGAGAGCATCGTCACCGTCATGTCGGCGACCACGCAGGCGCCCTCGGCACGGCCCGTCTCCGCCGACAGCCCGCTCGGGACGTCGACGGACACCACGCGCGCCGGGCAGGCGTTCACGCACTCGATCCAAATGTCAAAGGGCGGGCGGACCTCGCCATGGAAGCCGGTCCCGAACATGCAGTCGAGAACCACGTCCGCGGTGGCGAGAAGGGCCTCGAGCTCGTCGCGGGACGGCCCCACGAGCACGGACACCCCGGCGCGCACGGCGCTCTGCGCGACCTGGCGCGCGAGGTCGCCCGAAAGGGCGTCGGGCTCGATCGGGCTCGACACCGTCACGTTCACGCCGCGCTCGTGGAGCGCCTCGGCGGCGACCCAGCCGTCCCCGCCGTTGTTGCCCAGGCCGACGAGCACCACGACGTTGTCCGCGCCGCCGAACTCCAGGGCCTCGCGCGCGGCCGCAAAGCCGGCTCGGTGCATGAGCTCCGCCACGCTCACGCCCTCGCGGGTGAGGGCCACCTCGACGCGCTTGACGTCGTCAATGTTCAGCACAGGCTGCATGTCTACTCCTCCTGCGAGCCTTCCAGCTCCTCCAGCTCAGCCTCCTGCACGCGCTCCAGCTCGTCGAGCACGGCGCGCGCCTCCTTGAACGAGTTGGCGAGCGCGCGCTCGGCCTCGCGGCGCGAGTCCGGGGCGGGGCGCACCTCGTCGGTCACCGCGATCGCGTTTGCCACGGCAACGTCGTGCGTGTGCGAGATCGAGAGCGCGATCTCGCGAACGCCCAGCTCCCGGGCGACCTCGGCGGCACGTCCCGAGAGCAGCGCCCGCGGGCGGCCCGACTCGTCGCGCCCGACCGACACGTCGCGGAAGCTCACGCCGTCGGCAAAGCCCGTCCCGAGCGCCTTCACCACGGCCTCGCGCGCGGCAAAGCGCGCGGCGTAGTGCTCCGCGGGCCGCGCGCACTTCTCGCAGTACGCCCGCTCCTCCTCGGTGAAGACGCGTCGGGCGAAGTTGGGCCTGCGCTCGAGCACGCGCTCCATGCGCGCAATCTCGAGCATGTCGACGCCGATCCCAGCCGTCGCCATGCCTACTCCACCGTGACGGACTTGGCGAGGTTGCGCGGCTTGTCGACGTCGCAGCCGCGGGCGCGCGCCACGTAGCGGGCCAGCATCTGCAGGTGCACCACCGCCACGATCGGGACGAGCAGCTCGTCGGCGATCGGCGGGATCCACAGGACGTGTTCGACGAGCGAGGCCACGGCCTCGTCCCCGTCGGTGGCCACGGCCACGCAGACGGCGCCGCGGGCTATGACCTCCTGAATGTTGGAGACGGTCTTGTCGTGCACCCGGTCCTCGGGGACAATCGCCACCACCGGGAACCCCGGCTCGAGAAGGGCGATCGGCCCGTGCTTCATCTCGCCCGCGGGGTACGCCTCGGCGTGCAGGTAGCTAATCTCCTTGAGCTTGAGCGCCCCCTCGTAGGCGGTCGTCGAGTTGACGCCGCGGCCAAGGAAGAGCGCAGAGTGCGCGCGCCGGAAGACCGAGGCCGCGCGCTTGTCCTGCCACGAGCGCGAGATCACCTCGCGGACGAGGTCGGGAATCGCGCAGAGGTCGCGGTAGTGACGCTCGACCTCGACCCGCTCCATCTCCCCGCGCGCCTCGGCGAGGCGCAGGGCGAGAAGCGCGCTCGCCACCATCTGCGCCGTGTACGCCTTGGTGGAGGCGACGCAGACCTCGGGGCCCGCCTGCACGTAGAGGGTGCCGTCGGACTCGCGGGCCGCCGTGGAGCCGAGCACGTTGGTGATCGCAAAGACCTTGCAGCCCATGCCCTTCATGCGGCGCGCCGCGGTGAGCGTGTCGGCCGTCTCGCCGGACTGGGTGATGATGACACAGAGGGTGTTGGGCGTGACGATGACGTCCTGCTCGTAGTTGAACTCCGAGGCGTAGTCGCAGATCACGGGGACCTTCGCCCAGGTCTGGATCAGCGTGCGGGCAATGAGGCTCACGTGGTAGGACGTGCCGCAGGCAATGAGGTAGACGAGGTCGATCGAGGCGAGCTCCTCGCTCGTCATGGAGAGCTCGTCGAGGAAAATGCCCTTCTCGCCCAGGCGACCGGCGAGGAGGCGCTCTATGGCCTCGGGCTGCTCGGCAATCTCCTTGGCCATGAAGTCCGAGTAGCCGCCGAGCGTGGCAGCGGAGGCGTCCCAGTCTATGTCGAGGGTCGTGGGGTGCTCCACGGGCGCGCCGTCGCCGTCGAAGACGCTCACGCGCCCCGAGGCCTCAAGGCGGGCGATCTGGCCGTTCTCGAGCTGGATCACGTGGGAGGTCACGCTCGCGAGCGGCGTCACGTCGGAGGCGGCGTAGGCGCCGCCCTCGGTGGAGGCCACCACGAGCGGCGAGCCGTTGCGGGCACACACGATCTCGCCGGGCGCGTCGGCGCAGACCACCGCGAGCGCCCAGGAGCCCTCGAGGCGGCGGCAGGCGTTGCGCACGGCAGCGACGAGGTCGCCCTTGGCCGGGCCCGCCCACGCCTCCTCGATCAGGTGCGCCACGACCTCGGAGTCCGTCTCGCTCGCGAACTCGTGGCCGTTTTTGCGCAGGTAGCCGCGGAGCTCGCGGAAGTTCTCGATTATGCCGTTGTGGACGATCGCGATGCGGCCCGTGCAGTCGCGGTGCGGGTGGGAGTTGCGGTCGGTGGGCGCGCCGTGGGTGGCCCAGCGCGTGTGCGCGATTCCGGTGCCGCCCACGAGGTTGGCCGTCTCGCAGCGCTCGGCGAGCGTGGCCACGCGCCCGGCGCACTTGACGCCGTGCAGGGCCCCGTCGGCGCCGAGGACCTCGACGCCGGCAGAGTCGTAGCCGCGGTACTCGAGCGTGCGCAGACCCTCGATCAGGTAGCCCACGGCCTGGTCCCTACCGGTGTAGCCTACGATTCCGCACATGTGACCTCCTCCTGGGGCGCTCCCTACGCGCGGTGGGGCTCAAGCGCCTCGAGCACGATTGCGTTGGCCTGCTTGCAGAGCTCGTCGGTGGGCGCCTCGGCAAGCACGCGCACGAGCGGCTCGGTGCCGGAGGCGCGCACGAGCACGCGGCCCTGGCCGGTGAGGAACTCCTCGGCGCGCTTGACGGAGTCGAGCACGCCGGCGTCGCCCATGGCCGCGTCCTTGTCCGCCACGCGGACGTTCACGAGCTCCTGCGGGTAGAGCTTCACCGGCGCGGCGAGCTGCGAGAGCTTCTCGCGCTCGGCGCGGTAGACCTCCATGACGCGCAGCGAGGTCATGATTCCGTCGCCGGTGCACTCTATGTCGCCAAAGATTATGTGGCCGGACTGCTCGCCGCCCAGGCTGTAGCCGTTCTCGCGCATGCAGGCATAAACGTTCTTGTCGCCCACCGCAGTGGTCTCGTAGGATAGGCTCGCCTCGTCGAGCGCCTTGAACAGGCCGTAGTTGCTCATGACGGTAGGCACCACGGTGCCGGCCGTGAGGCGGCCGTGCTTGTTGAGGTAGACGCCGCAAATGTAGAGGATCAAATCGCCGTCGACCACGTTGCCGCGCTCGTCCACGGCCAGGCAGCGGTCGGCGTCGCCGTCGTAGGCAAAGCCCACGTCGAGACCCTGCTCCACCACGTGACGGCGCAGACGGTCAATGTGGGTCGAGCCGCAGTCGACGTTTATGTTGAAGCCGTCGGGCGCGTTGTTGATCACGCGGACGTCCGCGCCGAGGGCGTCGAAGACGGGCTTGGCCACGGAGGACGCCGCGCCGTTCGCGCAGTCGAGGCCGACCTTCACGCCCTGGAGCGAGAAGTTCGCGCTCGCAATGAGGTGGGCAATGTAGCGGTTGCGACCCTGCATGTAGTCCACGGTGCAGCCAATAGCGTCGCCGGTGGCCAGCGGCACGTCGACCTCGCCGTCGATGAACGCCTCGATGAGCTCGAGGACGTCCTCGTCCATCTTGTAGCCCTCGCCGTTGACGAGCTTGATCCCGTTGTCGGTATAGGGGTTGTGGCTCGCGGAGATCATAATGCCGCAGTCAAAGCGGCCGTCCACGGTCTCGTAGGCAACACCGGGGGTGGGAATGACGTGGAGCAGGTAGGCGTCGGCGCCCGAGGCAACCAGGCCGGCGACGAGCGCGCTCTCGAACATGTAGCTCGAGCGGCGCGTGTCCTTGCCCACGACGACGCGGGCCTTGCGCTCCTGGCGCGCGCCGTAGTACCAGCCCACGTAGCGCCCGATCTTGAACGCGTGGTCAACGGTCAGGCCCTCGTTGGCCGCGCCGCGGAATCCGTCGGTGCCAAAGTACTTCATCGCAACCCCTCCAGGTGGTCTGTCCAAAAAGACCCACCCATTGTTGCACAAATGCGAGACGGGCCGCAGACGGACGTTCTTATCGGCTTATAGGACAAAAAGTGTGCTATCGGAACGGCCGTCTGCGCAGGCAGGCGGCCGTTCCTCATGTGTTTAAATCTCGCGCCCTGTTTTTACCACTCG
>CASEQJ010000038.1 GCA_949290055.1 uncultured Olsenella sp.
AACCGGCTCGGGCGCCGGCTCAGGGGTCGGGGCAGGCGCGGCAACCGGCTCGGGCGCCGGGGCCGGTACGCCCTCAGGCTCGGGAACAGGCTCAGGCGCCGCAGCGTCGACGGCGGGCTCCGGAACGGACCACGTCACCTCGGTCAGCGACGCGCCGCACGCAGAGCAAAACTTCGCGCCGTCTTTGTTCTCGGCGCCACACTTCAGACAAAACATACTCGCTCCTCTCGCCCGTTCTTCTCGCCCCCTTCGAGGCCCGGGTCACGTTGACGCTACCACACGACGCCCCCCACTCGCACCAGGACCCCTCTTTTCTCCCCCGACCGGTCGCCCTATCATCGACCAATGAGGCATTCCAACGAGGGAGGGCGTATGCCGCGAGAGACCAAGCAGGCCAAGGTCGAGCGCGCCGTGGAGGTGTGCCGCCGTCTGGACGAGAAGTACGGTCCCGTCGAGTGCTTTCTCGACCACGCGAACCCGTTTCGCCTGACGATTGCCGTGCTGCTCTCAGCGCAGACCACGGACGCGCAGGTCAACAAGGTGACGCCCGCGCTCTTCGAGCGCTTCCCCACGCCCGAGGCCATGGCCGCCGCCTCGCCCGAGGAGGTCGCCGAGTACATTCACAGCCTGGGCTTCTACAAGTCCAAGGCGCGGCACTGCGTGGAGTGCGCGCAGATGATCGTCTCGGAGTTTGGCGGCGAGGTGCCGCACACCATGGAGGAGCTCACGCGCCTGCCCGGCGTGGGGCGCAAGACGGCCAACATAGTTATGAACGTGGGTTTTGGCATTGTCGAGGGCATTGCGGTTGACACGCACGTCAACCGCATTGCGCACCGCCTTGCGCTCTCGCCCAAGACGCACGAGAAGGAGCCGCTCAAGACCGAGCAGGACCTGCTCCGCCTTTTGCCGCGCGAGCTCTGGGGGCCGGTGAACCACCAGTGGATTCGCCACGGCCGCGACACCTGCGTGGCGCGCGGCCCGCGCTGCAACGGCTGTGTCCTCGAGGACATATGCCCCAGCGCCCACCGCTGCTAGCCAACGTGATGTCTGTAAATTGGGGACAGTCCCCAATTTACAGGTAGCGGGCGGTGATGCTGTCGGGGCAGGCGGCGACCTGCTCGGGGGTGCCGGCGCAGACGATTCGGCCACCCGCCTCGCCGCCGCCGGGACCCATGTCAATCACGTAGTCGGCGTTGCGGATCACGTCGAGGTCGTGCTCGATCACGATGACGGTGGCGCCCGCCTCCACAAGCCGCTGGAACACCGCGAGCAGCGTCTGCACGTCGAGCGGGTGCAGGCCGATCGTGGGCTCGTCAAAGACGAAGACGGCGTCGTCCTGCGCGCGGCCCATCTCGCTCGCCAGCTTGAGGCGCTGCGCCTCGCCGCCGGAGAGCGCGGGCGTGGCCTCGCCGAGCGTGAGGTAACCCAGGCCCAGATCGTGCAGCACCTGGAGCCGCACGGCAACACGCCGCAGGTCAGAGCAGGCGTCGAGCGCCTCGTCAACGGAAAGACCCATGAGCTGCGGCAGCGTGAGTCCCGTGCCCGCAGGCTCGCCCTTGCGCGGACGGTGCACGGCGTCTGCCGCCGCGGCATAGCGCGAGCCGCGGCAGTCCGGGCACGGTATGTCCACGTCCGGCAGGAACTGCACGTCAAGCGAGACCTCGCCCGTGCCGTCGCAGGTGGGGCAGCGCAGGCGCCCCGTGTTGTATGAGAAGTCCCCGGCCTTGTAGCCGGCGGCGCGGGCCTCGTCGGTGCGGGCGTAGGCGCGGCGCAGCTCGTCGTGGACGCCGGCATAGGTGGCCACGGTGGAGCGCACGTTGATTCCAATCGGCGTGGCGTCGATCAGGTTCGCACGCCGCACGCCCTCGGCGTCCACCCAGCGCACGTGTGCGGGCGGCCGCTCCCCCGCCGCCACGGCGGAAAGCGCTGGCACCAGCGTCTCCAGCACGAGCGTGGTCTTGCCCGAGCCCGAGACCCCCGTCACCACCACGAGCCGCCCGCGTGGCACCTCCACGTGGAGCGGCCGCACGGTGTGCAGCGCCTCGGCCTCCATGGAAATGGTGCCCAGATCGAACATCTCCTCAGCACCCGCGCGCGGCCGCGAGAGCACGTCCTTCTCGCCCGTGAGGAAGCTGCCGACACGCGACGCCGGATCCGCCGCCACCTCGGCGACGCTCCCCTGACAGATCACGCGCCCGCCGTCCGCACCGGCGCCGGGGCCCAGCTCAATGAGGTGGTCCGCCTCGGCGAGTATGCGCGCGTCGTGATCCACCATGACGACCGAGTTGCCGTCCGCCAGAAGGTCGCGCATGACGCCGAGAAGACCGTCCACGTTGGCGGGGTGCAGGCCGATCGACGGCTCGTCGAGCACGTAGAGCACGCCCGTCGTGCGGTTGCGCACCGCGCGGGCCAGCTGCACGCGCTGGCGCTCGCCCGTGGAGAGCGTGGCGGCCGCACGGTCGAGCGAGAGGTAGCCAAGGCCCAGGTCAAGCAGGCGCTGCGCCGTGTGCTGAAAGGACTCGCATATGCTCTGGGCCATGGGGCGCACGTCGTCCGGCAGGCCCGCGGGCACGGCGGCGACCCACGCAACCAGCTCGTCGAGCGTCTTGGCCGTAGCGTCGGCAAGGCCGATTCCCGCCACGCGCGGGGCGCGCGCCGCCTCCGAGAGGCGCGTGCCGCCGCAGTCGGGGCAGGGGCCCTCCGTGAGAAAGCGGCTCACGCGCTTGAGGCCTTTCTCGTCCTTGACCTTGGCGAGCGCGTTTTCCACGGTGTAGACCGCGTTGAAGTAGGTGAAGTCCAGCTCGGCGAAGTCGTCGCCCTTCTTGGGGTGATAGAGAATGTGCTTCTTGACGGCGGGACCGTGGAAGACGATGTCGCGCTCCTCGGGAGTGAGCTCGCAAAACGGGACGTTGGTGCGCACGCCCATGGCGCCGCAGACCTGCTTCATGAGGTCCCACATGAGGCTGCCCCAGGGCAGCACGGCGCCGTCGTCAATGGAGATGGACTCGTCGGGCACGAGCGAGGCCTCATTGACCGTGCGCACCACGCCCGTGCCGCCGCAGGCGGGGCACGCACCGGTGCTGTTGAACGCAAGGTCCTCGGCGCCGGGGCCAAAGAACTTCTCGCCACAGGCGGGGCAGGTAATGGGCTGGTCCGTGGCCACCGCCGTCGAGGGCGGGGCATAGGCGCCGCAGTGCGGACAGCGGTGGCTGGCCACGCGCGAGAAGAGCAGACGCAGGCTGTTGAGCAGCTCGGACATGGTGCCGAAGGTGCTGCGCACGCCCGGGACCGCCGGACGCTGGTGGAGCGCCAGCGCAGCGGGCACGTAGCGGACGTCGTCAACGGCGGCGTGACTCGCCTGCGTCATGCGTCGGCGCGTGTACGTGGAGAGCGACTCCAGGTAGCGACGGCTGCCCTCGGCGTAGAGCACGCCCAACGCGAGCGAGCTCTTGCCGGAACCGGAGACCCCGGCCACGCCAACGAGCTCGTTCAGCGGGATGTCTACGTCCACGCCCTTGAGGTTGTGCACGCGAGCGCCACGCACCTCAATGTGGTCGGGCGCCGCGGTCCCGCCGCGCGCGGACATGCTAGACCAGCTTGCCCTTGCAGTGGTCGGCCATGTGCTGAATCATTTGCGCCGTCCAGCCCGTGTAATCGCGGCGGCGCGTCTTGAGCTGGCCGTCCACGAGCTCGTCAAAGGACACCTTGATCTTGGCAAAGCGCGTCACGCGCACGGGCTCCTCGTGGGTGAGGCAGCTCTCCTCGACCTTGGCCGCGGCAAAGCCCGCAAGCACCTTGGGGTTGTACATGACGTGCGGCGTGCCGTTGTCGTCCTGGTAGACGATAACGGCCTTGGTCACGCCGACCTGGTTGGCGGCAAGGCAGACGGCGTCGTCAATGGACGCGAGCGTGTCAACGAGGTCCTGCGCCAGGTCGGCGTCCTCGGCGGTCGCGGGCTCGCACGGAGTGGAGAGGACGGCCTCGTCGTGGACCAGTTCCTTGATCATGGGGCTCCTTTGCAAAAGTCGACTTTTGTCACACCCACACAGTATAGCGGGCCCGAGAGAAACGTCCCCGGAGCGCAAAACGAACTCTCGTGTGATGCTTTGCCCGGCTTGAGTCTAAAATCGCCTCTCGTGTGATAGGTTTTTGGCCCTTGGCGTGGGAATAAGACTTCGTATCTTTTCGCCAACTGCGGAAACTTCGACAAAGGCCGCCCGCCGCCTGAGCGCTTGCGCCGCGGGAGGGAAATTCATATCACACGAGCGGGCGTTTTGCTTCCAGAATAGTCAAAATGTCGCACGAGAGGCCATTTTGCCAACGCTTGCCGCCTTCCGACGGCATTTTCAAAATGAGGGGACTCACCATGTTCAACGTCGTGCTCGTGACGCCGGAGATTCCGGCCAACACGGGAAACATAGGACGAACCTGCGTCGTCACGGGCTCGAGCCTGCACCTTGTGGGGCCACTCGGCTTTTCGCTAGAAGAGAGGGCGCTGCACCGAGCCGGGCTTGGCTACTGGGAGAGCTTGGACGTCACCGTCTATGGGGACTGGAGCGAGTTCGTCGAGAAAAACGACCTTGTCGCGGACGATACACGACTGCACCTCCTCACCAAGAAGGCGCGTCGCACCTATGCCGAGGCGAGCTACCGGGATGGAGACTACCTCATTTTTGGCTGTGAGAGCGTAGGCCTGCCCGAGGAGCTGCTCGCCGCGCACGCGCAGCGCTGCGAGCGCATTCCCATGCTCCCGGACGCCACGTCACTTGACAACGCGGCAAGCTGGGGCACGGGTAATGCCCCCGAACACGTCGCCCTGCTCGCCCAAGACGTCTGCGGCAACTTCGTGAACCCGGACGATTACCGCATCAGCGCGCTCAACCTCTCCAACGCGGCGGCCATCGTGCTCTATGAGGCCCTGCGCCAGACCGACTTCAAGGGAATGTGAGAGCTCATGGCAAACCTCAGCATTGTTTCCAGCCGCACGCCGGAGCTCATAGGGCAGCTCGTGAACGTATGGGAGCGCTCCGTGCGCGCCACGCACACGTTCCTTTCCGAGGCGGAAGTCGCCGAAATCAAGCCGTTCGTCCCACAAGCGCTGACGGGCGTAGAGACGCTGGTCGTGGCCGAAAAAGACGGCGTGCCCGTAGGCTTCATGGGCGTGCAGGACGGGCGTCTTGAGATGCTCTTTCTCGATCCCGCGGAGCGCGGCCACGGCCTCGGCCGGCGACTCTTGGAGCACGGCGTCGAGCGACTCGACGTGACCGAGCTCACCGTCAACGAGCAGAACCCGCAGGCGGTGGGATTCTACGAGCACCTGGGCTTCAGGACGTACCGCCGCACCGAGCTCGACGAGGAGGGACGCCCCTACCCTCTGCTCTACATGCGTCTGTAAATTGGGGACAGTCCCCAATTTACAGAATGGCGTCGTCGAGGGCGGTAAGCCCCGCGGCGAGGCGCTCGGTCACGTACTGCATGTGGCTGCCGGGGCCAAGCGTCACGTCCACCGCGCAGCCACGGCCGCGGAGAATCTCCGCACATGCGGCAAGGTCCTCCTCTACGTGGCGAAACGGCAGGCCCGCGCGCTTCTCCTTCTTCCCCACCGAGAAGTACGCGTAGCGTCCGGCACAATCTGGCGCGTTCGCGCGCAGCCAGTCGACCCAGCCCTCGTACCAGACCGAGCCCGAGAGGCACGCGCAGGCCGCGAAGCGCGGCTCCCGCGCGAACGCGTAGAGCGCGAAAAGCCCGCCGAGCGAGTAGCCACAGACGGCATGGGAGCCGTTCTCGCCCGAGCGCAGCGCGGGAGCGGGCCACGGCGTGAGCGCGTCGCCCCAATCGGCCACCGGTACGCTCACCACGCGCGAGCGCAGCCCCTCCGCGGCCGTCGCCACGTCAAGCGGGTGCTCCGGCGAGTCGATGACGTAAATCATGTGACCTCCTCTCGTAGATTCTCGCACGGGCGCACGCGAAGCGACCCGCTCCGTCGGCCGAAGGACGCCGCCAGCGCCGCGGCCACCCCGGCACAATGGGGCCACGATACGCCCGCGAGAAGGGAGCCCCCGATGCTCGACCACCTGATCATTCGCGTGTCCGACCCCGAGGTCATGGTCCCCTACTACGAGCGCGTCATGGCAACGCTCGGCTACCACAAGAGCGTCGAATGCCCCGGCGGCACGCAGTTCGCGAACGACGAGGACGGCGACTCCGTCTGGATCTCCCCCGCAAAGGAGGGCGTTGCCCCGTCGCCGGGCCACTACGCCTGGCTCGCCAAGACCACGGACGACGTGCAGGCCTTCTACGACGCCGCGCTCCAGGGCGGCACGGACAACGGTGCGCCTGGCCCGCGCGACTACCACCCCGGCTACTACGCGTGCTTTGTGCTGGACCCCGAGGGCAACAACATCGAGGCCGTGCTCCACGACTACGAGGGGTAACCAAAACGCGCCGCGGTGTGTGAGTTGGGGACTGTCCCCAACTCACAGAGCAGCGAGGTCTATGTAAATTGGGGACTGTCCCCAATTTACACATCCAAGACCGAGCCCTTGATGGCGTATGATGTATGGAATCGTTCACACTCTCGGGGAGGTCCCATGGACATCATGTCCATCGTGCTCGGCGCGCTCTCTCTTGTAACTGCGTTCACGCCGCTCATTTGGCTGCAGGTCGTGGGCGGCTTCGTGGGTATCGCCGGCATCGTGCTGGCGCGGCGTGCGAAGAAGGCCGACTACCGCAAGAGCCTCACGACCGCAATCGGCATGCTCTGCTCGATCACGGGCACGCTGCTGTGCTTCCTCACGCCGGTGCTCTCGCTGCTGAGCAACATCGCGCTGTTCTTCATGACTCGCTAGGCGCGGCCCTGCGGCGGGAACGTGCATCGACCGCTGTTTTCTAAGCACCTGATACAAGGCGTTTACCTGCGGTTATTCGCATTTCTGCAGGTGGAAGGCTTGTTAGAAAAACGCAGTCATTGCAGAAATAGGAACCGTGCCAAAAGGGTATCCTAGTTAGTGACGTTACGTCACCTATTGGAAGGAGACCCTCATGAGCACCCTCGTTGCCTACTTCTCCGCCACCGGAACGACCGCGCGAGCCGCGCGCGAGCTAGCCAGGGCAATCGGCGCGGACCTCTTCGAGATTGCGCCTGCACAGCCCTACACCTCCGCTGACCTCAACTGGAACGACAAGAACAGCCGCAGCTCGCGTGAGATGGCGGACGAGAAGTGCCGTCCGGCCGTTGCGGGCGACGCGCCCGACATGAGCCGCTACGACACCGTGTTTCTCGGCTTCCCGATATGGTGGTACGTGGAGCCGCGCATTGTCGACACGTTCCTCGAGGCGCATGACCTCTCCGGCAAGACCATCGTGCCGTTTGCCACCAGCGGCGGTTCCGGCCTTGGGCGCGCCCCACAGCGCATGGCGACGCTTGCGCCGGGCGCGACGGTCCTCGAGGGACGGCTGCTGAATGGTCGCCTGGACGCGGGCGACCTCCGCTCCTGGGCGGAGGGGTTGACACGATAGTCTCGCAGGTTCGCCCCGCTCTTCTCCTTGGTTTTGGGCAACATCTTTGATGCGCTCCAAACCGAAGGGCGCGGAAATTGGCCGGATTGCCACGTTCTTCTCGGTTGTGGGCAAAAGACCTTATACAAAAGCCGAGAAGAACGGGCAACGCATAAAACGTGTTGCCCAAAACCCAGGGAATCGTTTAGGAATCGGCCTTCCGAGAAACACGCGAGGCCGAGAAACCCAAAACCTGTCGTTTGGTGGCAAGGCGCTTCATGCAAGCCCGCCGTACAATGGGAGCCTCCAGCCACGCGCGAAGGGAGCCCTCATGAAGCCCATGCGTCGAAGCAAGCAGCAGCTCAATGAGGCCGCGTGCCGCGAGATCCTCACGCGGAGCCGCGAGTGCGTGCTCGCGCTCGCCGGGAGCGACGCCACGGACGGCTTCCCGTACGCCGTGCCCGTGAACTACGCGGTGCGTGAAGACTCCGACGGCACTCTTCACCTGCTCATTCACTGCGCACCCGTCGGCGCCAAACTCGACGCGATCGCCGCCGACCCGCGCGTGAGCGTCTGCGTGATCTCGCAGGGAGACGTGGTCCCCGAGGAGTTCACCACGCATTTCAAAAGCGTCGTCGCCTTTGGGCGGGCACGCCTCGTCGAGGACGGAGAGGCCCGTCATGCCGCGCTGCGCGCCCTCGCGGCCAAGTACTGTCCCGGGCTTCCCGAGGAGTCAACCGAGGCGGAGATCGCCCGCTTCCCACGCACCGCAATCATCGACGTGACGCTGGAGCACGTCACCGGGAAGCAGTGCATCGAGCTCCTCTGATTCGCCGTTTCAGAGCGGGATCGGTCGCTACCAGATGCCGAGAACGTGCTGCATGCCCAGGCTGACGCACGCGATTGCCACCCAGCAGCACAGGCCCATGAGAATCGGCTTGCCGCCCGTTCGCACGAGCTTGACGAGGTCGGTGTTGAATCCAATCGCTGCCATGGCCATGACAATGAGGAACTTGGAGAGCTCCTTGATGGGCGCGGTCACGGCAGCGGGCAGCGAGAAGAGCGTGGTCGCCACGCTCGCCAGCACGAAGAAGACAATGAACGTCGGAAACGCGCGACGCAGGCTGAAGGTGCTTCTCGCCTCGCCGCCCGCGCGACGGGCCTGACGCAGCTGCCAGAACGCGAGCGCCAGCGTAATCGGAATAATGGCCAGCGTGCGCGTAAGCTTCACAATAGTCGCGGCGTCGAGCGTGTTGGCGCCGGGGTGCATGCCGTCCCAGGCGGCCGCGGCGGCGGTGACGGACGAGGTGTCGTTCACCGCCGTGCCCGCGAAGAGCCCAAAGCCCTCGTTGGTGAGGCCGAGCGCACCGCCCAGCGTGGGGAACACGAGCGCCGCAATCACGTTGAACAGGAAGATCACGCTAATGGCCTGGACCACCTCCTCGTCGTCCGCCTCGATCACGGGGGCGGTGGCCGCAATGGCGGAGCCGCCACAGATTGAGGACCCCACGCCAATGAGCGTAGAGATCTTGCCCGGTATGTTGAGCGCACGACAGAGCACGTAGGACACCACGAGCGACGTGGCAATGGTGGAGACGATGATCGGCAGCGACGTCACCCCGACCTGCGCAATCTGCGAAAGGTTCAAGCCAAAGCCCAACAGGATCACCGCCCACTGGAGCACCTTCTTGGACGTGAACTTGACGCCGGCGGCGAGCGGCTCGCCCTTCTCGCCCGGCACCAGAAGCGCCAGAACCATGCCAATGAGGATGGCGAACACCGGGCCGCCCACGACCTCGAACTGCTTGCCCAGAAGCCATGCCGGCACGGCGACGGCCAGTGCAAACAGCACGCCTCGCCACGTCTTTCCAAAGTCCCTCATGAGTTCCATGCGTAGGCTCCCTCCTCGAGTCTCTCAGCAAGATAGAGCCTACGTCCTGCGATTATAATTGTGTCTTGTTAGTTGCTTATGTTCCTATAAGTAATTGTTTGGAGTGGTGCGAATGCTCGACTACCGCACGCACACGTTCCTCGCCGTGTGCCGTACCGGCAGCTTCACGCGCGCCGCCGAGCGGCTGCACGTCACCCAGCCGGCGGTCTCGCAGCACATACGGCAGCTCGAGGCACACTATGGGTGCGCGCTCTTCTCAAAGACGGGTCGCGGCGTGGAGCCCACCCCGGCAGGGCTCCTGCTCTATCGCGCGCTCGACGTGGCGGAAAACGACGAGGTCAGGCTACGTGCGGAGCTCGACACGCTGCAGGGCGAGAAGAGCGGGCGCCCGCCGCTGCGCCTCGGCTGCACGCGCACGATCGCCGACTACGTGGCGCCAAGGCTGCTCGCAGGGCACGTGAGACGCCATCCCGACGAGCGCATCCTCATGCGCACGGGAAACACCGCCGAGCTCGTGGGGCTCATCGACGCGGGAGAAATCGACCTCGCACTAGTGGAGGGCTCGTGCGACCGGACGGCGTTCGAGAGCGTGACCTACGCGCGCGAGCCGTTCGTGGCCATAGCGGCCGGCGGCGGGCGGCCCGCGACCATCACCGATCTTCTCGCCCATCGCCTTGTGCTGCGCGAGCCGGGCTCGGGCACGCGGGAGATCCTCGAGCGTCACCTTGCGGCACGCGAGCTGTCCATAGGCGACTTCGCCGGCGTCATTGAGCTCGCGAGCATTCCCGCGATCAAGGCCTGCGTCGCTGCCGGCGCGGGAGTGAGCTTCATGTACCGAGTCGCGGCAGAATCGGAACTCGCGGACGGCACGCTGGCAGACGTCACGCCGGCGGACTTTGCCATAGAGCACGACTTTGCCCTCATATGGCAGCGCGGCAGCCGCTATGCCGCTCGCTACCGAACCCTCCTCCGCGAGTGGATCCGCAAGACGACGAATCTCCCTTGACGGGGACGGGCCTCATCCCCAGATCACCCCATTCCGGCCTCGTCGAGTGCCCGGTACTCGGCGCTCAGCTCGCGGGCCAGTTCCTCCTTCGAGGGCAGGTGCGCAAGGTACTTGGCCGCGAAGACCTGCGCGTTGTCCTCGGGAAGCGTGTACTCGACCAGCGAGTCGCTCTTGTCCGCGCACAGCACGATGCCGATGGGCGGATTGTCCCCCTCGTTCATGAGCTCGCGCGTGTAGTAGTTCACGTACATCTGCATCTGGCCGAGGTCCTGGTGCATGAGGTCGCCCGTCTTGAGATCCACGGGCACGAAGCACCGCATGAGATAGTTGTAGAACACGAGGTCGATGAAGAAGTGGCGACCGTCCATCGTGATGCGCCTCTGCCGCGCCTCAAAGGTGAAGCCGCGCCCAAGCTCGAGAAGAAACCGCTGCAGGTGCGTGATGAGCGCGGACTCCACGTCCGTCTCGCGGAACTTCTCGTCCTGCGAGATGGCAAGGAACTCGAGAACGTACGGGTCGCGGATGACGTCCTCGGGCCTCCGCGGCAGCTCCTTCTCGAAGACCTCCGACGCGACGGCCTCCTTGTCCCGGCTCGCGAGAAGTCGCTCGCGGAACATGGTGTTGATCTGCCGCTCGAGCTGCCGCGTGCTCCAGCCGCTCTCGGCGCACTCGTTCATGTACCACATGCGAGCCTCGGGGTCCGCAATGCGGGAGAGTCGCCGATAGTGCGTCCAGCTCAATTCGGTACGCAGCGCGTTCCGAATTGGGAAGGCCAGGTAGAACTGCCGCATGAAGCGGAGGTTACGCTCGTCGTAGCCCTTCCCGAAATCCCCCGTGAGGCGGCGCGAGAGCTCCTTGAGCAGCGCCTCGCCGTACTCGGCACGCTCCATGCCGCCCTGCTGCTCGACGATGCTGCGGCCGATCTCCCAGTACGCCTCCACCATGGCGTAGTTGACCGCCGCGTAGACGCGCCGCCGTGCCGCATACAGCACGCCGGAGACGTGCTCGTAGAATCCCTCCGGCATGATGCCTGCAGTCACCAGACCGTTCTTCTCGCCCTGTGCCATGCAGCCCTCCGATCCCAGAGCCACCCGTATGGGAAGGCTACCAAGGCGACCGGACGGAAAATGGCCCGGGCGTGCGCCTCGTCCGCGCACGCCCGGGCCCGTCCAAGAATCTTCGAGAGAGACAGCCCGTCCCGTTTAGCGGCGACGGCCGCCGAAGAGGTTGCGGGTGATCTGACGCGTGGCCTCGCGGCCAAAGGTGCCCAGGATCTGGCCGGCGAACTTGCTGACGCCCTTCATGAACTGCTCCTGCTGCTTCTCGGCGGCACGAGCCTCGCGCTCCGCGGCCTTCTCGGCCTCGCGCTCGGCCTTCTTGGCCTGCTCGGTGAGCTGCTCGAAGGCGCTCTCGCGATCCACGGCCTCGCCGTACTTCTTCATGAGGTCGGCCTGCGCGTCGAGCGCGGCCTTGAGGTCGGCCTCGGGCGCGGCGGCCATGAGGCACTGGGGCGGCAGGATCTTGGCGCGCTCCACGACCTCGGGCTGGCCGTCGTCGTTCAGGAACGAGACGAGCGCCTCGCCGGTGCCCAGCTCCAGGATCGCGTCCTCGCTCTTGAAGGCCGGGTTCTCGCGGAACGACTGCGCGGCGGCGCGCACGGCCTTCTGCTCGGCCGGCGTGTAGGCGCGAAGGCCGTGCTGCACGCGGTTGGAGAGCTGGGCGAGCACCTCGTCGGGGATGACGCTCGGGCTCTGTGTAATGAAGTAGACGCCCACGCCCTTGGAGCGAATGAGCTTCACGACCTGCACGATCTTGTCCAGCAGCTCGCTCGGCATGTCGTTGAAGAGCAGGTGCGCCTCGTCGAAGAAGAAGACGAACTTGGGCTTCTCCAGGTCGCCCGCCTCCGGCAGCGTGTCAAAGAGCTCCGAGAGCATCCACAGCAGGAACATCGCATAGATCTGCGGGCTCTGAATGAGCTTGGCCGCGTTGAGCACGTTCACGTAGCCCTGGCCGTTCGGCGCGCACGCAAACCACTCGGAGAGGTCGAGGTCCGGCTCGCCAAAGAAGACGTCGCCGCCCTGGTCCTCGACGGAGATCAGCTGGCGCAGGATCGCGCCCACGGACTGGCTGGACACCTTTCCGTAGGTGGTCTCGTACTCCTTGGCGTTCTCCGCCACGTAGTTGAGCATCGAGCGCAGGTCCTTGAGGTCAATCAGCAGGAGGTTCTTGTCGTCCGCAATGCGGAAGACGATGTCGAGCACGCCCTCCTGGACCTCGGTGAGCTCGAGCAGGCGCGAGAGCAGCGTGGGGCCCATGTCGGAGACCGTGATGCGCACCGGGATGCCCTGGCCGCCGAGCATGTCCCAGAAGCGGCACGGGCAGCCCTCGTAGGCGAAGCCCTCGAGGCCAAACTTCTTGATGCGCTTCTGCATGTCCTCGGTGTCCTCGCCGGGAGAGCACATGCCGGTGATGTCGCCCTTGACGTCGGCCATGAAGACGGGAACGCCCGCCTTGGAGAAGCCCTCGGCCATGACCTTGAGCGTCACGGTCTTGCCCGTGCCGGACGCGCCGGCAATGAGGCCGTGACGGTTGGCCTGGTCGAGCAGCAGGCTGACGGGCTTGCTCGCGGGCTCGGCGCCCACTCCCATCCAGATGGCGTTGTCCTTGAGCATTGGTCCCCCTTGCGTGGTGGTTGGCTGCTGAATATCCGCAGCTAAGAATACCAGCCGAGAAGAACCGTCCGATTGCCCCTCAACGGGCGATTGATGGCATAGAGCGGGCGCCCGTCACCAAGCGCCCGCCCCGTCTAAGGCCCTCTTGCCCTGCCGCTAGCGGCGGCGCCTCAGGACGACGCCTGCCCGCAGCGCGCACGCGCCGGCAAGGGCGGGCACGGCCGAGAAGAACGTGCTCGCGTCGCCCGCCGCAGGGATGGAGCCGTCGTCCTCCTCGCCAGCGGGCTTGGGCTTCCCGGGTGCCACGTAGTCCGGGTCCTCGGCGCCACAGGTCGTGCAGACACCGTCCTTGTACGTGTGGTCGATCGCGGGGATCGACGCCATCACGATGGCCTCGTGCTTCTTGCCCCCGAACTCGACGGACGCGCTGTAGAGCATCGTGCCCGGCTCCGTGCAGGTCGGCTCGGCCTGAATCGTCACAGTCGGCTTCGCTGTCAGCACCTCGACGTGGCTCTTGTCGTTGGCGCAGGTGAACGTCGCCACGAACTCCGTGTAGTCATCGTTCCAGCTCCACGCGGGCTTGCCCCAGGCGTGGTCGGTCGCAGGGATCTCCTTATGGGCGGTTGTGTAGCCGCACGCGCACTCGTCATAGGCCTCCCAGCCCGCCTCGGTGCAGGTGGGAGCCTTGCCTTCGACGTGTGTGAAGACATGATTCTTGGAGTTCGCAGTGAGCGTCACGTTGCCGGCGGGCATGGTGAAGGTAGTCGAAGCAGCATTGTCGGCAGCCAGAACGCCCGCACCCGTGGGGTCGTCGATCGTCCAGCCCGTGAAGTGACCGTCCTCGTCATAGCTGTCTGTCGAGACGGGCACCTGGGTTCCGGGAGCGTAGGAGCCGCCGCCCGTGCCATTTTCAACTGTAAGCTCATAGGTGGTGTCAGCAGGCTCGAACCGCAGGTACGTGCTTGCGTCACCCGCATAGGAGTACGGGTCGGTGGCGGCGAGCTTGACCGCGCCCGCGGGTGAGGTCGCCCACTGGTACCACGTGGGATCGCTGCCAAAGCTGACGTTCCCGTTGTTCACATAGATGGCGCCCTGCGCGCCTTCGAGCGTGATGGTGCCGCCGTCCATCGAAACGCCAGTGCTAGCGTACAAAGCGTACCTCATGGCAGACGTCACCGTAACCGTGCTGTCAGAGAAGGACAGTGCCCCATAATTTGAGTAGACCGCCATCCCGGTGCCGATGGACTCGACGTCCAGGGTGCTGTCCTCAACGGTTATCCCGTTCCTGCCCAGAAGCCGTCCTGTTGCCTCCACCGTAGCGCCGTCGCTGATGATGACGGAGTCCTGCCCGCTTACGGCGTTGGTGCTCGCCTCGGTTCCCGTTGCCTTCAGCAGAGATCCCTCGTCCTGAACGCGAAGCTCGCCAGCAGAGATCATCCTTCCCGACGTCTCAACCGAAGCACCCTGTTCTATCAGGAACTTCCCCTGGCAGTGGATGGAGAGTTCGTAGTCGGGGTCGTTCCGCTCGGTAGTCGCCTTGAGGCTCGTACCCGCGCCCGTCACAGTAAGGTCACCACTTGACAACAGGGCAACGTATGCCATGTCGGTCTTTGTGGTGATCTCGACCTGGGCGCCATTCTTGATGGTGACGTTACCCACGTTGGTGTGCACACCGGACTCGTTGGAGTTCACGGTGAGCTTCACACCGTCGATGACAAGGTCGTCTTGGACACTGATGCCCGTCTGGCCAGTTCCCGAGAGTGGCTGGGTAACCGTAAGGGTGCCAGAACCGGAGATTGTGATGGTGCCCTTTTGGGTCATGATGGGACCGCACGAGTTCGTGCCCTCGAGCGCAATGGTGAGCGGGAGCGTCTTTCCGGGGTCTACCTCAATGCTGCAGCCCGTCACGTTCACGTTCGAAATCGTCGCGTTCGTGAGCGTAAGCGTCTGCGTGTCTGGGTCGTATGACACCGTGCCGTCGTCGAGCACGTCCGCTGCGTTCGCACTCGTTACCTCAGTGCCGCCGACGAACAGGCCATACTCGACCACCGGGGTCTTCCAAGCGACGCTCTCCTCGCTCTTTGTGCTCCAGTCGCTGGTGACATACTGGGCATCGCCCGCGGGCCCTATGGCGCGAACCTCAAAGGCATACGTAGCGCCATCCTTTGGCGTGGCTACGAAAGAGGTGAGCTGGAAGGTGCTTCCCTCAACTGTTTTGGTGCTCACTACGCTCGTGCCGCCCGACGTCGTCTCGTAGAGCCTCACCCAATACCCCTCGGCGTGCTCGACGGTATCCCAGCTGGCGGTGAACCCGTCACCCGTCCAGGAAAGGTTACCGGGCGTGAGGAGCTGCACGAGCCGTCCGGTCGTGTAGGTGTAGGTGAAAGCGTCCTGCGCCCTGCCGACCTCCTTCATGGTGCCGTTCGACTGCCGCTCGTAGTACACAAACGTGACGGAGTGGCCACCGTTCAAGCCTGAAACATCCCCATCGCCGATGCTGCCGTAGAGCTGCTCCGCAGTCTGGAAGAGATTCTCAATGTCGTAGGTGTACTCCCCGTTCACGGGCTTCTCACACGCATCGGAAGAATCTGGTCCGAACATCAGGTCGCCGAGATCGATCCGGCTGTAATACTCCCCCTCAGCGTCCCAGTGCAGTACGCCGTTATTGTCAAGCGTAGCGTCTGGGGTCGGCGTGAAACTCTGCGCCAACGCCGATGTCGGCACTGCGAACAGCACAGCTGCGAACACGCACGCCAGCAGCGCCGCGATTTTCTTCCCCATAGCCCACCGTCCTTCTCGCCAAACCGGAGCGCGCCGCGAGCGCGCACGTATTTGGCCTATCTTCAGCGAAGGGGGGGTTGCGCATCACCCGTCCGACAGGTTTATCGGGTGATGGGGCGCTCACCAGTGACGAGACTCTGGACGCGACACGACAGCGAAACGGAGGAATGTGCCAAAAACGGGCTCCCAGAGGACCAGTTCTGGCACGTTCCTCCGTCTCGATGAGCGAGCGGTCGGGCTGGGGCTAGTGGCGGCGCCTCAGGCGCGCGCCGACAGCGACCGCGCACGCGCCGGCAAGGGCGGGCACGGCCGAGAAGAGCGCGCTCGCGTCGCCCGCCGCGGGAAGGGCCTCGTTCTTCTCGGGCGCCACGTAGTCCGGGTCCTCGGCGCCGCAGGTCGTGCAGACGCCGTCCTTGTACGCGTGGCCGGTCGCGGAAAGCTCCTGGTGCGCGGTGACGTAGCCGCAGGCGCACTCGTCGTAGGCCTCCCAGCCCGCCTTGGTGCAGGTGGGAGCCTGCGCGTCGTGGCGCGTCAGGGTATGCGGCTCGTAGGCAGAGAGCGTCACGTCTTCGGCGGGCATAGTGAAGGTGGTCTCAAGCGCGGAGGGATCGGCGATGACGCCGGTGCCCGTAGAGTCGCTTGCTGACCATGCGACGAAGTGGCCGGCCGCGCCGAAGGGCCCCGTCGAGACGGCGACTTTCTCGCCAGCGGCATAGGTGCCGCTACCCTCCCCGCCCTCAACGGTGAGGACGTAGCTGCCCGCAGGCTCGATGCGAAGGTAGTCGCCGGAAGGCGAGTCAAAGTCGTACGGCTCGATCGCAGCCGCCGTGACCGCGCCGGAGGACGACGTGGCCCACTGGTACCATTCGGGGTTGCTGCCAAGGTCGAGCTTGGTAGCGGAGAGTGCGGGCGAGCCGTCCATCGTGATGGTGCCGCCCGTCAGGCTCGCTGTGCCCGCCGCGTACAACGCGTAGTGATCGTCAGAGCTGAACGAGACCTCGCCGCCGCTGATGGAGACGTCACCGCGGCAGTCCAAGCCCGGGTTCACGCCGCCGCTCACCTCGACGTCTCCGCCCGTGACGGCAAATCCCGCCATCACCACAGCACCGACGCCTGGCCCTTGGGAAGTGAGCGACGCGTCATCGACGGTCAGCGTACCCACGCTGTAGATACCGTAGTACCCAACCGCGTCAGTGGCAGTAAGGCTTCCCCCGCTCTGGACAAGAACGTCTCCCTGCGTGACCACGTAACCCGTTGCCACCACTTCAGCACCGTCTGAGACGGTCAAATCGACATCCGAGAGAATCGACCCGAATCCCTCTTGTGCACGGCTCAGCGCAAGCTCTGCCTCAAGGTACGTCCCCTCGCCGGAGATGAACACGCCCGTCTTGCCGCGAACCGAATGGTTGGACTGCCCCGCAGCATACGCGTCAACCTGCGCACCGCCCTTGATCGTCAGAGATCCCCCCTGGGCGTAGATGGCCCCCGAGTTGTACGCGTCAACCGTCACCGTCGCCCCATCGATAACGATATCCTTGGCAGCGTGGATGGCGGTGGGGCCGAGCTCCTCGCTCGTAATGGTCAGGCTGCCGTTCCCCGAAATGGTGATGTTGCCGCCGGCCTGACCGTCAGCGGATCGCACGTCCATGGCAGCGTTCAGCGTGCTGTGACCCTCGAGCACGATGTCCAGGTTCATGTCCGTCCCGGCCTCAATGGCGCACTCGGTCGTCTCAAAGCCCGTTTTCTGGGTGACCTCCGCGTCATGCAGCGTGAGCACGCCTGTGGACGGGTTGTAGCTGGCGTAGCCGGCACCGCATTGCACGTAGTTGTTAGGGGCGGTGACGATGTCGACGCCGTTCACAACGATCCCATCGGCCAATGCCGCCGCCTGCGCCGGCGTGGGCACCGCGAGCATCGCCGCCGCGAACACGAACGCAACCAACGTTGCAAGTCTCTTTCCCATGGCCCACCGTCCTTCTCGCCCAAGCCGTCCCGCATGAGGGGAAGGCGCACGTAGTGGACCCATTTTCAGCGAGGGGGGAGGGTTGCGCATCACCCGTTTCGCGGCGATTTTGGGTGATGGGGAGCTCGCTGTCGGAACAAATCAGCGCGGCGCACAGTCTCTCCGCCCTTGAAAACCGGTTGAATCTCGGGTCAAATGGAAGGGTCAACGGGAGGGGAACGCATGAGTGACACAGCACCGCACGACAACGCAATCGCGAAGGGCACGCCCTTCGCCACCAAAACGCTCATGCCCCTCATGAACACGCCGTTTGCCCCCGGCACGCACCTTCAGGCGATCGAGGCCATGGCGCCGGGCTCCCAGCGCGATATCGCCCAGGCCGAGTATTACTACTTCAGCAGCCAGCCCGAGCAGGCCCTCGCGGCGGCCGCCCCCTACCTCGACTCGCCAGACGTCACCGCGCGGCTCTCCGCCTGCCTGATCTGCGCCTACGCCAACCTGCCCCTCGGGCAGGCGCACGAGGCCAAGGCTCTGCTGGACCAGATGAACGCAATCCTCGCCAAAGCAAGCGAGCGCTCGCCGCAGCTCGGCGCCGCCTCCGCTTTTGCCTCCGCGACCGCCGCCGTCCTGCTCCACCTGCCGCTCCCCCAAGAGCTGCCCGACGCCGGCGCGCTCCTGCCGCTTCTGCCCCGCGGCCTGCGCACCTTTGCGCTCTACGTGCAGGCGCACCTGCTCTACCTCAAGGGCGAGTACGCAATCAGCGCCGGCATCGTGGAGGCCACGCTGCTCATGGGCGCCACGGCCTACCCCATTCCGGCCATCTACCTGCGCCTCGTTGCCGTTATGGACTACATGAGCCTCAAGAACGTCGATAAGGCGCGCGAGCACCTCCTCGCCGCGTGGGAGCTCGCCCGCCCGGACGACCTCATCGAGCCCTTTGGCGAGCACCACGGTCTTCTCGGCGGTATGCTGGAGTCGGTCATCAAGCCCAAGTGGCCAGGGGACTTCAAGCGCATCATCGACATCACCTACCTCTTCTCCGCCGGGTGGCGCCGCGTGCACAACCCCGTCACCGGCGACGAGGTAGCAGACGACCTCACCACCACCGAGTTCGCCACGGCCATGCTCGCCACGCGCGGCTGGGCCAACCAGGAGATCGCCGACCACCTGGGCGTCTCGATCAACACGGTGAAGCGCCACCTCGCGCACGCCATGGACAAGCTCGGCGTGAAGAGCCGCAAGGGCCTGCAGCGCTACATGCTGCGCTAGCGAGAGGGGCGCCGGTTCCGTCCGTAGGCAGGCCTACTCTGGCTCGTCCTTTGGCAGCAGCCGCTCGTAATCCCGGCTCTTGTAGAAAAGGCCGACTACGATGACCCTTCTGAGTTCGTCGTCGACCCGGTAGAAAACGAGATACTCCCCCGCCACGAGCATGCGATAGCCGCGTTGCGCGAGAGCTGGGCTGCCAGGAACGACACCAAGCCTCGGAAACGATGACAGAAGCGTCATCGCCTGCTCGACCCGGTCGAGAAGACGCAGCGCGGGTCCACTGCCACCCGATACGTCCCTCAGGTAGAGAACTATGTCACGCAGCTGGTCCTCTGCCGTTTGCGCACGCAGAACCTCATAGGGTTCCTCGACGGACATTAGGCGACTCGCTCGTCGTCGGACCCGGCGAGCTCAGCACGGAGGGCGTCGAGCGTCTGGCTCATGGGGGCAACACGCCCCTCCTCAACGTCGCGCTCCGCAGTGGCGAGAGACGCGAGCAGCTCACGCTCCGCCATGAGGGCGTTGTACTCCTCTATGCCCATGAGCACGGTGTCGCCGCGACCGTTGACCGTGATTATGGTCGGACGGCGCTCGCTTCTGCAGGCTCGGGATATCTCGGCGTAGTGGTTGCGCAGGTCAGAGGACGGCCTGATGTCGGGTGCCATGCTGACTCCCTTCTCGTCGGGTAGTCAAATCATATCATTATTATGATACGTCTTGAACGAGGCAAGAGCCTTCACGCGTCCAGCCAACGCTTCTCGACGGGCTTGTCGTGGTCATAGAAGCGCTCGTCGCTCTCCCCGATCTCACGCAGCACGCGGCACGGGTTGCCCGCGGCAACCACGCCGGCGGGCACGTCGCGCGTGACCACGCTGCCCGCGCCCACGACCGAGCCCGCACCCACCGTCACGCCAGCCAGCACCACGCACCCGGCGCCGAGCCACGCGCCCCTGCAGACGCGGACGGGCTTGTTGTACTGCAGGCCCTTGGCGCGCAGCCGCGGCGAGACGGGGTGCGACGCCGTGCATATGGTGACGTTTGGGCCGATCATGACGTCGTCCTCTATGACTATCTCGGCGTCGTCCACCAGCGTGAGGCCCATGTTGGCATAGACGTTGTTACCCAAGTGCAGGTTCGCGCCGCCCCAGTTGGCGTGGAACGGCGGCTCGATCATGCAGTTCTCGCCCACCTCCGCGACGAGCTTGCGCAGCAGCACGTCACGCTCCTCCGAGCTGCTGAACGGCAGCGCGTTGTAGGCGTCCAGCACGTCACGGCGGCGCTCCTGCTCCGCAAAGAGCTCCGGGCTGTTGCAGGCGTAGAGCCTGCCGTCAGCCATGCGCTGGCGCACTTCCGTAAGGTCCATTTTGACTCCGCTCTTCTCACGCTCAGACACCGTTGTGCCCAGTCTATCGCACGGCAGGAGGCGTTTATCGCCCGCAGTTCGGCAAGGTGTTGCCAAATTAGCCGCCCTGTGAACGATTTGAAGTCCGCGACGCCCTAATTATTAATTTCGAAATTAGGACCATCTGCGATTATGTTCGCCGCAAGGCGTCGCAAGACAGACTGAGGAAGAAAAAACGTGCATAACGCGCCAAATATGGCAACAGACAGAAAAGCGGAGCCGCGAGGAACCCGCGACTCCGCAGTTTGACCAGCTCACAGAACGCGCGGACCCGTCACTCCCACTCGATAGTGACGGGGCGGTTTTCGGGTTTTTTCATATCATCATCTCCGCAGGTCAGAGTGGGTGTTTCTTATCGGGTGGGGTTCATCGCTGACCCTCCTGCCACAAATCTGCCACAAATTATACCGCGGCCAATCCCTGCCACGTAAGGGCGGGTCTCGCGGGTGGCCGCCGCCATCATGCGAACGCCTTCGAGACGGCCGCCACGGCGTCGCGCTTCGCGTCCATGTTCACGTGGGTGTAGATGTCCATCGTGATCTGGGAGCTGTAGTGCCCGGCGAGCTCCTGCATGACCTTCGGGTGGACGCCGGAGAGGGCGAGCATGGTGAGGTAGGTGTGCCGAAGCTCGTGGAGGCACCATCCTTCGAGCCCGTACTTCGCAGCGGCTGAGCGTGCTGGGCAGCAGGCGCGTCCCGTACTTGTCGGACACGACGGGCGACTCGTCGGTCTGCTCGATGTAGCCCTCGTACGGCTTGCGGTACGAGTTGGTCTTGGCGTAGCGCGCCGCCTGCGCCTCCTTGTGGATCTTGAGCGCCTCCGCCACGTTTTCGGGCAGGGGCAAAAGGCGCATGCCCGCCTTGGTCTTGGTCTCCTTGAGGTTGCCCAGGGTGTCGTAGGAGTGGCTGATGTCCCCACGATCCCGCGCTCGAAGTCGATGTCGCCCCATGACAGGCCGCAGATCTCCCCGCGCCGCAGCCCCATGGTGATGGCGAGCAGGTAGGCGCACTCGCGATCGTTCTTCTCGTCGAGCATGGCGATGAACACGTGGGCGCGGTCGGGGTTGAGCGCGCGCTTCTCCTTGGTGTCCATCTTCGGCGGGTTGGCGCCGTCGCAGGGGTTCTTGACGAGGATCCCTTCCTTGATCGCCTGCTCGAACACGAGCGTTATGTTGTCGTGGATCTGGTTTACGTAGCTGCCGCTGGAGGGCTTGCCCGAGAGCGTGTCGCCCTTGAGCATGGCGATGTACATGTCGTCGAGCATCGCCGGGGTGATGGAGGCGAGGTTCGCCTTGCCGATGTGGCGGCTCGCCGCCTTGAACTGCCACCTCTGGCGCTTCTGCGTCGTCTCGGCGACCTCCTTTCCCAGGGCGCGCCGTTCGAGGAAGCGCTCGCAGTATTCCTCGAACGTGTACGACGTCTTTCCCTGCACCCTGTCGTGCTCGATCTCGTCCACGAACTCGCGCAGCGCCTTCTTGGCCTCGGTGTAGGTGCCGTTGAAGCGGCGCGATTTTGTCTTGTACTTTCCCGTTCTCGGGTCGAGCCCCACGGGAACGCGGAGCTCCCACTTGCGGCACTTGCTCTTGGGCTTGCTCTTGTCGCGCTGGACGATGTAGCCGCCGCCTTCCACGTTCGCCATGGCTACTCACCGTCCTTTGCGGGGACGTAGGGCGGGCGGTAGTGCCAGGCGAGGTCGGACGCGAGCTCCCTTTGCCAGGGCTCGTCGAGGCGCAGCGGGGCGCCGGGCTCCGCTGCGGCGAGCACGACGACGGGGAACTCGTTGCCGGCGGCGTCCGTGGCGAAGCAGGACACGACGCGCAGGTTCTTCTCTGCCTTGGTCATGGTGGTCACCTCCTCCCCTGGGAGCGGGCGGCGCGCTCGCCGAGCTCGACGTAGGCGAGGTAGCTGTCCACGAGGGCGCGGCCGTCGGCGCTGAGGGCGTCGTAGCGGGGCTGGATGCCCTCGGGCTCCGGCGCGTCGATGTCCTCGCGGCCGACCACGAGGTCGATGGAGCAGCCGAGCCTGTCGGCGATCTGCCAGGCGGCGGGCAGCGGTATGCCGCAGTCGGCGCCGTCGCCGGCGCGCTCGTAGCGGGCGTAGGTGGAGCTGGGGATGCCGAGCGCCTCGGCGAAGTCCTTCGCGGAGCGGAAGCCCGCCTGGCGGCGGAGGCGCTGGAGTGTTCTTTTGCCGCCGATGCGGCACGTTGGGGTATGAGCGGGGTTGAGGGATGACATATACTTGTCACCGTCCCTTCTGGATTTGCCTCTGGACCGGACACCGAGCCCGCGGGAGGACCAGTCCCGCGGGCTCAACTCGTTTCGCTTCCTATGCCTTCGCACCACCGTCCCTTCTGCTCGCCGAGGAGTCGTACTCGAGGGCGGCGCCGAGGTCGACCGTGCTCCAGAGCACGTGCATGCCTTCGAAGTCGTACTCGCCGTGCGTGCGGTCGTAGGCCGCCATGATCTTCTTGATGGTGGCGTTGTCGTTGAGCTCTTGAAGCTTGGTCGAGAACCTGCCGCGCTTCCTCGCCGCCTGCTCCTGGAGGAAGGACTCGAAGGCCGAGCGCGCGGCATCCGCGCTCTCGAAGGCCACGAGCTCGCCGAAGCCGGCGCCCTCGCGCATCTGGGAGAGCATCTGCTGCTCGTACTGGTAGCAGAGCGCCTCGAAGGGGCGCTCCTCCTCGCGGCGCTTGCGCGCGCGGATCCGCTCGTCCTTCATGAGCACGAACTCGCGGAGCTCGTCCGCGAGCGCCCGCCCCTCCGGCGTGAGGCCGTCGTACTCGAGCTGCACCTCGCCGCGCGCGCCGGCGGGGTCGGGCGTCTCGCGCCCCACGATGGCGTCGATGGTGGTGCCCAAGATGTCCGCGAGCTGCCAGGCGCGCTCCATGGGGATCTTGTCGGGGTTGGACTCGTAGCGCGCGTAGGTGGACGAGGGTATCCCGTGCGCCTCCGCGAAGTCGTTGGCGTTGCGGAAGCCCGCCGCCCTGCGGAGCTCCAAGAGGTTGCTTGCCATGGCGTCCGCCTTTCTCGAGATGTGTGCAACTTGTGGAGCGGCGCTTGCCGCCGTCCTGCTCTCGTTCTTACGCTTCGCAACAGATTCTATCACTACTTGACAAGCTGTTCAACGTTCTAAGGTCATTCTACACCAAATCTTGCAGACAATCTCACTATCTGACAATTCCTGTGATATTCTACCGCTGCAAGGCGACGGAACGTGCCACTTCCTGACAGACGGCGCGGTCGCGTGTCCGGTCCAGAGGCAAATCAGACGAGAAGGAGCGAGAGATGAGGTTCGAGGAACTGCCTTACTTCATGACCCCCAAGCAGCTCGCCGACGTGACCGGCGAGCACGAGGGATCCATCACCCGCGGCATACGCGAGGGGCGGATCCCCGCCGACAAGGTG
>CASEQJ010000039.1:0-544 GCA_949290055.1 uncultured Olsenella sp.
GCTGCACGAGCGCGTCGTGGCCTACCTCGACGAGGAGCTGCTGCGCTGGGAGGGCTACACGGCCGCCGAGCTCGGAATCGACGCCGACGCCTGGGCGACGTGGGCGCTCTCGGACGTCACCTACGAGCTCAGCAGCGTCTACGCCTACGACGACGGGACGGGCTCGGCCTACTTCGACACCGAGGCGCGCAACCTCAACAGCATCATCAGCGAGGCGGACACGGAGCTCTACGACTATCTCAGCGAGCACGGCCTCTCCGTCCGGGACGGCGAGGAGCCGGCCCCGCTGAGCGAAGAGCAGCGCGCCGAGGTCGCCGCGCTCTGGCAGGACGCCTGCGAGCGGGCCGCGTCCCCGGAGGGCGCGTTCGTCAGCGTCGAGCTCGCGCGCGTGGGCGAGACCTGGACCGTCGACGAGGAGTCGCTCGACGAGGCCCTCGAGAGCGCCCTCGGGCTCTACTGAGGCGCTAGCCGTTGACGAGCGACACGTAGCCCGAGAGCTCGTACTCCCCCGAAATGCGCACGCGCGGCAGCGCCGTGACGTCGT
>CASEQJ010000039.1:553-14161 GCA_949290055.1 uncultured Olsenella sp.
CTCGGGCTCTACTGAGGCGCTAGCCGTTGACGAGCGACACGTAGCCCGAGAGCTCGTACTCCCCCGAAATGCGCACGCGCGGCAGCGCCGTGACGTCGTCGCCGACGTGCGCCCAGGAGTTCTGCGTCGTGAAGGCGCAGAGGATCCCCGCCTCGCGCACGGCCTGCTGACCGTCGGCGGTCACGTCGCCGAACGGGTAGGCGAAGGCCTCCGTGGTGCCCAGGGTCTCCTGCGCGTGCGTCAGGTCCTCGACGATCTGGTCCGTAGTGAGCGCGCTGATCACGCCGCCGTGCCCCACCGTGCCGCCCGCCTTGTGCAGGTCGAAGGAGTGCGACTGGAACGAGACGTAAGCACTGCGGTGGTCGATCGGCACCCGGTCCGAGCCGGACGCGGAGCAGATCACGAACGACGTGGCGGGCACCTCGTACTTCTCGAGAATCGGAATGCCGACGTTGAGAAAGCCCGCCTCGGCGTCGTCGAAGGTGAGCACGACGCTTCGCGCGGGCAGGCTGTGCGTGCCCTCGAGAAACGCCTTGAGCTCGGGGTAGGACGGGAAGTAGAAGTCGTTCTCCACAAGGTAGGCAAGCTGCTCCTCGAGCTTGGTGTCGAGCAGGTAGTTGCCGTCGAGGCTCTCGGGCGGATTGTCCGCGGAGTAGACGTAGTGGTACATGAGAATGGGGACGCCGCCCTGCATGGTCTGCATCTCGTCGACCACGTGAACGGTTCGCACCGCCTCCGCCGTGTGGCCCGAGGAGTCCGAGACGCGATAGGTAACCTCGTAGTCACCCGCCTTCGAGGTGTCCACCTCGCCGCTGACCTCGATCTTGTCGTTGAGTATGCCGTCGGTCGGCTCCGCGGCGTGGGCGCCGGCCTCCAGGTACTCCTCGCCGGCGAGCACGTCGGTGTCCGCGTCGCCGTTGAGGCCGATCACGACCTCTCCGGGCCCGGAGACGGCCGCGTCGGTGACGACGGGGCGCTCTGCGGCCTCGACGTGCGCTCCGTCGCCCGAGAGCGCGCCCACGAGCGAGACGACGCCCCACGCGAGCGCGCCGACGACAAGCACCGCCGCGACACCGGCAATGGCCAGCGGCGCGACCGGGCGCCTGCGGCGACGTCTGGCGGGTTGCGTCCTCGGGTGCGCTCTTCTCGGTTGCGGTCTTCTCGGTTGCGTCATGCGTTTCCCCTCTCCGACGTCGATAAGGTTATCCGTCTTCCCGCGTGCCGCGCGCGAGAATCTGCGAGCCGGCGGGGTGCGGTCCCGCTGTCATAAAAACCGCACTTTTGAGTTTTTGCCCTCCGCGCGCTCGCGAGGGCCCTCTTTTTGAGAGAAATTTCAAGGTTGTGGGGCAAACACCGTATGTCAAACCAATTACTGGACCCCGCGAGGTGTTCTCGACCTGCCCGTTCTTCTCGTCCCGCCACCCTACCTTATGTTTTGGGGAGAAACTTTGATATGCAGTCGAGAAGGGTATCAACCCTTTTGCCCAAAACCTAGAAGTTTCTGCGGGAACCGGACGACCGCGCGACACGGGCGCACTCCGAGCGGGTACCATGTTCCGACCGCGTGACGAGAGGAGGTGCGCGACCATGGCCGAGAAGGACGAGCGACGTCGCTACTCGCTCGCGACCGCAATTTGCCTGATCATGGGAATCTGCATCGGCTCGGGCATTTTCTTCAAGTCCGACAACGTGCTCGTGGCAACCGGCGGCAGCGTGGGCGCCGGCGTGGCCATGTTCTGCCTCGCCGCCTCCTACATTGTCTTTGGCGGCCTCTGCCTCACGCTCTTTGCCGCGCGCACCGACGGCGCCGGCGGGCTGGTCGACTACGCGGAGCGCTTCGTCTCGCCGCGCTTTGCCCGGCTGATCGCCCTGCACTACGCCTTTGTCTACCTGCCGTCCATTTCCGCGGTGATCTTCTGGGTCGCCGGCGTCTACGCGTGCATGGTGCTCGGTCTGCCGCCCACGCTCGAAAACCAGCTGGGAATCGGCCTTGCGCTCATGCTTGCCTGCTCGTTTGTCAACGCGCTCGCGCCGCGGCTCTCGGGCTGGGCGCAGAACGCGCTCACCGTGGTCAAGGTCGCGCCGCTTCTGGCAGTGGGGCTGGTCGGACTTGTCTCCGTGCTCTCCGGGCGCGCGCAGGCGAGCGGCGCGGGCGCGGCGGCCGCGGGCGCCAGAGGCCTTGCCTGGCTCGCCGCCGCGGCACCTATCGCCTTCTCCTTTGACGGCTGGCCCGCCGCGACCTCGATCGCCCCAGAGCTGCGCCGCGCCCAGCGCAACCTGCCGATCGCGCTCGTCGTGGCGCCGCTCGCCATTCTCACGCTCTACCTCGCCTACTTCGTCGGAATCTCGCTGACGCTCGGTCCCGCCACCGTCATGGAGGCCGGCGACGGCAGCCTCGCGCTGCTCTTCACGCGCCTCTTCGGCGAGCGTGCGGCGGCGTGGCCCAACCTCATCGCGTTTCTTGCCGTGCTCGGGACCGGAAACGGCCTCGTGCTCTCGCTGCAGCGCCTCCCGCAGGCGCTCGCGGCGCGCGGGGACCTCCCCGGGGGCCGCCGTCTCCTGCGCGAGGCGGGAGGGTCGGGGGCGACCCTGCTCGGCGCCGTCCTCGCCACGCTCTGCGTGCTCGCCTGGAACGGCGTCCACGCGCTCGTGCAGGCCGGCGGCCTGATTCCCAACGGCGACGTCTCCGAGGTGAGCGTCTGCCTCACCATGCTGCTCATGCTCCCCTACTTCGCCGCAGCCTGGCGCATGCGCCGCTCGGGCCAGGCGGGGCGGCTGCGCGGGCGCGTGGCCCCGGCGCTCGCGACCGCCTGCTGCCTCTTCGTGGGCCTCTCCGGCCTGGCGGACCCGGCGCGCCTCGCCTTTGCGGCGCTCGAGCTCGCCGTTCTTCTCGCCCTGACGCGAGTGTCCGGCGCCGGGCGTACAATGGTCCGGTAGCGAGGGAGAGGAGCGTCATGACCAACACAGACCAGGGCGCCGCGCGTCGCGCGCCCTTTGAGTCCGCACGCGGCAAGCTCGGCTTTGGCTGCATGCGCCTGCCCGCAAACGACGACAAGACCGTCGACCTGAAGACGTTCGCGGAGATGGTCGACGCCTTCCTCGACGGCGGCCTCACCTACTTTGACACCGCCCGCCCCTACCACTCCGGCAACTCCGAGCCCGCCGTCGCCGCCGCGCTGGCCGCGCGCCACGACCGCTCGGAGTTCCTCCTTGCGGACAAGCTCTCCTCCGGCAACTTCGAGCGCCGCGAGGACATACGACCGCTGATCGAGGACCAGCTGCGCACGTGCGGCGTGGAGCACTTCGACTACTACCTCATGCACTCGCAGGGACCGGGCAACTACGACAAGTACCAGCGCTGCGGCGCCTACGACGAGGCCCTGGCCGCGCGCGACGCCGGCCTCGTGCGCCACGTGGGCTTCTCGTTCCACAGCGACGCGGCCTTCCTCGACCGAATCCTCGCCGACCACCCGGACATGGAGTTCGTCCAGCTGCAGGTCAACTACCTCGACTGGGAGAGCGGCGTGATCCAGAGCCGCGCCTGCTGCGAGGTGGCGGCCGCCCACGGCAAGCCCGTGATCGTCATGGAGCCGGTCAAGGGCGGTATGCTCGTGAACCTGCCCGACGAGGCGCGCGAGGTTCTGGCCGCCGCGGGCGGCGGCTCGCCGGCGAGCTTTGCGCTGCGCTTTGCGGCGAGCCTGCCGGGCGTGGAGATGGTGCTCTCCGGCATGGGCACGCCCGACATGGTCGCGGAGAACGTGCGGACCTTCTCGCCGCTCGTGCCACTCTCGGGCGAGGAGCGCGCCGCCGTGGAGCGCGTGGCGCAGATCCTGCGCGGCCGCGACGCCGTGGAGTGCACCGCCTGCCGCTACTGCGTCGACGGCTGCCCCAAGAAGATCAACATTCCGGAGCTCTTCTCGTGCCTCAACGCCAAGCGCGCCTACAACGAGGACTCCGCGAAGTACTACTACCGCACCACGCACACCGGCAACGGGCACGGCCTGGCCTCGGAGTGCGTGGGCTGCGGCGCGTGCGAGCGCGCCTGCCCGCAGCACCTGCCGATCCGCGAGCTTCTGCGCGAGGTGGCGGCGGAGTTTGAGGCCGGCGCCAAGGAGTAGCGCGCCGCGCGTATACGAACCCCGCTGACGGGGAACAAAAGAGTGGCTGAAACCGTGCGAGACCCGGGAGGGACCGTGGAGGATACGAACGTCGAGAAGAGCGAAGTGGTTGAGCAGGGCGTCTCTGGGGCCCTGCGCTCCGGGATCTTTGAGGTGGGGCACGCGCCGCACGAGCTCGTGCCCGCAGCCGACGGTCCCGCGCCGATCGAGGGCCGTCTGCGCAAGGCGCCGCTGCGCGTGCCAGAGAACTACGAGGAGTGCAGCGGATTTACCCTCTTCGGCCGCCGCATACGCACCCTGCTCTACTCCACGGACGTCGCTGCGATCCGCAACTCCAACGCGGACGCGATCTTTGCCGTCTACCCGTTCACGGCGCAGCCCGCGATCACGCAGGCGCTGCTCACCGTGGCCGAGGCGCCGCTCTTCGTGGGCGTGGGCGGCGGCACCACCACGGGCCGGCGCGCGGCGGAGCTTGCCGCCGTCTCTGAAATGCAGGGCGCGGCGGGCGTGGTCCTGAACTCCCCCGCCACGCCGGAAATGGTCGCACAGGTGGCCTCCACCGTGGACATTCCCGTGATCGCCACGATCACGCGCTTTGACAACGAGGCGGCCGAGAAGATCCAGGCCGGCGCCCGCGTCATAAACGTCGCCGCCGGGCGCCGCACGCCCGAGGTCATCGCCAAGCTGCGCGCCGCCTTCCCCGCGCTGCCGATCATAGCCACCGGCGGGCGCGACGACGAGACCGCGGCGGCCACCGTCGCCGCCGGTGCAAACGCGCTGATCTGGGCGCCGCCGAGCGTCGTCGAGCTGCAGCGCGACATGATGGTCCGATACCGCGAGAAGGCCGAGGCCGCCGCAGAGGCCGCCGGCGAGGGGGCGCCCGTCGCGACCGTCGTGCCCGACATAACCGACATGCCCGTGGCCGACGTGCCCAACGGCGTCGTGGAGAGCGTCTCGCCCGAGGTCGAGGAGGCCGAGCAAATAGGCGAGGAGGACTTCGTCAGCCCCTACCGCGGACGCCTGCCGATCCTGCCGTTCTTTGGGCGCAAGCGTCCCTAGCGCGCGTTCTTCTCGCCCGCCCGCAATACGCGTTTTCCAACGTTTCTGGCCCTGATTCCGTTGGTTTTCGCGTATCGCCGATTGGCGGTACGCGATTTCCAACGTTTCAGGGCCCTATTTCGTCGGAAATCGCGTACTGCCAGATCACGCCTACCGTCGCAGGAGCCTGCCCCAGTCCGGCAGCGGCATCGGACCGGCGGGCGCGAGCGGCGAGCCCAGGCGCGGCACGCCGTAGAGGTCGAGCTTCTGGACGAGCTCGGTCACCCCGGCTGCCTCCTCGTAGGTGAAGCGCAGCACCGAGACGTCGTAGGCGGTAATGAGCCCCTCGCGCTTTCGCTGGTCGAGAAGAACCTGCTGTGGCGTGCGCCCCCGCGCCATCTCGGGATCGAGCAGCTTGCGCAGGCCGTCGCACTCGCCCACGATCACGCGTCCGTCTGCGCGCACCCAGACGAAGTCCACGCGGAACGTCCGCCCCGGGTGCAGCGGGTCGGGCACCTCGACCTGCTGGGCCGGGAGCAGGTAGCTCCGCTCGATCATAACGGCCCGGGCGATCGACTCGCCGCCGCTCTCGGCGCGCCCGGTGGCGCGAACGAACGTCGACAGGGCGGACTTGACGCCGCGACAGGAGCCGATCCAGTGGTAGGCGTATTCAGCGAAGTCCAGCCACGTCACCCCGCGCGCGCCCATAGCCCAGTCCGCGACCACCATGCCCTCGCGAAAGCTCATCCACCGCAGGCTGTCGAGGGTCGTGCGGAGAAGCGGCGTGACGCGCAGGCCGCGCACCCAAAGCGGCCTCTCGTCAGCGCTGTCTGGGTCAAGCGCAAGCCTGTGACGCGTCACGAGCGCCGTCGGGGCGGAGACCGACCCGCTCTCGAGCGCCACGTGAATCGGGCGCTGCTGAGAATAGGAGACGTCGCAGCCGAGCGCGAGCGCGGCAGACGGGCCGCAGAAGACCCAGTCGGGGTGTGCCGCCTGCAGGGAGCGCATGAGGGCGAGCGTCTGCCCTGAATAGCCGAGCTCGCTCCACCACGCGCGACGCGCATAGAGCCCCCACGCAGGTGAGACGAGCTCCCCGTCCTCGCCCGAGCGACGGGCACATGCCGCCCGGATGCGCTCCTCGGGCGGCCTCAGGCATGCACCTCGTGCCTCCGCCTCCGCGAACAGCGTCTGCAGCTCCCGCTCGACCTTCTCGCTCATGGCGCCCCCTCTCGTGGGAGGCATTCTTTCACGTGTGGCGCGCCGTCCTCGTTGACGCATAATGAACAACTCTTGATATATTCAACGAATTTTGGCGAGAAGGACGTCAGAAGCTTTGCTTTTCGTAGGGAGTTACCTGCAAGTTAGCGGTAACACGCTTACGGGAACCACGTTTCGGTGAGCGGCGTCCCTGCCGTCGGCCCTCGGGCTCGTCTGCCACGCGCTCGCAGCCGTGACAGAGGCCCCAATCGACAATATGAGCGCGCCGCTCTTCTCACAAAGCGCGCCGAGCGTGCATAATGGACGAAACGCCACCGAGGGCCGAGAGGAGCCACGCATGAAGGAGCTTGAGGACCGCATCCGCCAGGACGGCATCGTTCGCGAGGGCAACGTCCTCAAGGTCGACAACTTTCTCAACCACCAGTGCGACGTGGCGCTCTACGACCACATGGGCGCCGAGTGGGCGCGCCTCTTTGCCGGCAAGCGCATAGACAAGATCCTCACGATCGAGGCCTCCGGAATCGGCATCGCGTGCGTCGCGGCAACCCACTTTGGCGGCGTGCCCGTGGTCTTTGCGCGCAAGACCGAGTCCAAGAACCTCGACGGCGACCAGTACCGCACCAACATAACGAGCTACACCAAGGGCCGCGAGTACCAGGTCATTGTCGCCAAGCGCTTCCTCACGGCGGGCGAGCACGTACTGATCATTGACGACTTCATGGCCATGGGCTGCGCCATGAACGGCCTGCTCCAGATCTGCGACGAGGCGGGCGTCGTCGTTGAGGGCATCGGCATCGCCATAGAGAAGGGCTTCCAGCCGGGTGGCGACGAGCTGCGTCGTCGCGGCTACCAGGTGGAGTCGCTCGCCATTGTGAAGTCCATGGACGCCGCGACCGGAAGGATCGAGTTCGCGTAGGCGCCACGGGCGGGCGTTCTTCTCGCCCTGTCGCAATACGCGAAAACCAACATTTCCGGGGTTTATTTCGTATGAAATCGCGTACCCGCATTTGGCGATACGCGATTTCCTACGTTTTTGGCCCTGATTCCGTTGGAAACCGCGTATCGGACGACTGACAGACGAGAATAACCGTTGACATATGAACGTATGCTCATATAATCATACTCACATACGAACGAGAGGAGCGCACATGCCCGAGGAGCCAAGCCCAACCGAGATGCCGGACGAGGAGCTGCTCTACGACCTCGCCGACCTGTTCAAGGTGTTCAGCGACACCACACGCATAAAGATCCTCTACGCCCTCATGGGCCGTGAGCTCTGCGTCGCTGACATTGCCAAGGAGACCGGCAGCACCCAGAGCGCGGTCTCCCACCAGCTGCGCACCCTCAAGCAGGCGCGCCTGGTCCGCTTCCAGCGCGACGGGCGCAACGTGCTCTACTCGCTCGCCGACGACCACGTCTACACCATGCTCAGCCAGGGCATGTCCCACATCTGCGAGTAAGGAGACCCCATGCGCAAGTCATTCAGGCTCGACGAGATCGATTGCGCCAACTGCGCGCGCAAGCTGCAGGACGAGCTCGCCGCACTCGACGGCGTAGACGCCGTGTCCGTCAACTTCCTGACGCAGAAGCTCACGCTCACCGCCGCCGACGAGCGCTTCGACGAGGTCCTCGACCGCGTCGTCGCCCTCACCGCGCGCGTCGAGCCCGACTGCGAGATCGTCCGCTAACTCTGTAAATTGGGGACAGTCCCCAATTTACAGAAAAGATTTATGTGAATTGGGGACTGTCCCCAATTCACAGGAGGTCGCCATCATGAACAAGAAGCAGCGCCGCTGGCGCAACCGCATCGTCATAGCCCTCGTCATATTCTTCGCCGTGCTCGCCGTCGAGCAGAGCGGGCTTCTCGCCACGCTCTTTGGAACGCCGGGCGACGTCTACGCGAGCTTTGCCCTCTTCCTCGTCCCCTACCTCATTGCCGGCTACAAGACCCTGCTCGAGGCCGCGCGCAACATACGCCGCGGCGAGGCCTTCGACGAGGCGTTCCTCATGTCGGTGGCCTCGCTCGGCGCCTTTGCCATGGTCTTCTTCCCCGACACCGACCCCCACATGGCCGAGGGTGCCGCAGTCATGCTCTTCTACCAGGTGGGCGAGCTCTTCCAGAGCTACGCCGTGGGCCAGAGCCGTGCCTCCATCGCGGCCATGATGGACATCGCGCCCGAGTACGCCAACGTCGAGAAGGACGGCGAGCTCGCGCAGGTCGACCCCGACGAGGTGGCCGTGGGCGAGACGATCGTGGTCAAGCCCGGCGAGCGCGTGCCCATTGACGGCGTGGTCACGGACGGCACGTCCCAGCTCGACACCGCCGCGCTCACCGGCGAGTCCGTCCCGCGCCACGTGGAGCCGGGCGCCGAGGTCATATCCGGCTGCGTCAACATGACCGGCGTCCTGCACGTCCGCACGACCAAGCCCTACGGCGAGTCCACCGTCGCCCGCATCCTCGAGCTCGTTGAGAACGCGAGCGAGAAGAAGGCCCGCACCGAGAACTTCATAACGCGCTTCGCCCGCGTCTACACGCCCGTCGTCACGATATCCGCGGTCCTTCTCGCCGTGGTCCCGCCGCTCGCGGGCCTGGGCCCCTGGTCCGACTGGATCCTGCGCGGCCTCACCTTCCTCGTCGTGAGCTGCCCGTGCGCGCTCGTGATCAGCGTGCCGCTCTCCTTCTTCGGCGGCATCGGCGGCGCGTCGCGCCTGGGCATCCTCGTCAAGGGCTCCAACTACCTCGAGCTTCTCGCCCATGTAGGCACCGTGGTCTTTGACAAGACCGGCACGCTCACGAGCGGCACCTTCAACGTGGTGGCCGTGCACCCCGAGGCAAACGTGGACCCCGACTACGTCCTGTCCATGGCGGCCTACGCCGAGGCGTTCTCCGACCACCCGATCGCCGTCTCCGTGCGCGCCGCCTACTCCGGAGAGATCGACCGCGAGAAGATCGCGGAGGTCCGCGAGGAGTCCGGCCACGGCGTCAGCGCGCGCGTGAACGAGCACCTGGTCATGGTCGGCAACGACCGGCTCATGGCGGAGCACGGTTCCCGCTGGCACGACTGCGGCCTCACGGGCACGATTCTGCACGTCACGGTCGACGGCGAATACGTGGGCCACATCGTGATCGCGGACGTGGTGAAGGAGGACGCGGCGGAGGCAATCGCCGACCTTCACGCCGCGGGCGTGCGCCGCTGCGTCATGCTGACCGGCGACCGCCAGGACGTGGCGCAGGCCGTCGCCGAGCGCCTCGGCATTGACGAGGTTCGAGCACAGCTGCTGCCCCAGGACAAGGTCGAGGCCGTGGAGCGCCTGCTCGCGGGCGAGAAGGACGGCGCGCGCCTGGCCTTTGTGGGCGACGGAATCAACGACGCCCCCGTGCTCATGCGCGCGGACGTGGGCGTGGCCATGGGCGCCATGGGCTCGGACGCCGCGATCGAGGCCGCCGACGTCGTCCTCATGGACGACCGCCCCTCCAAGATCGCCCAGGCCATGCGCGTGGCCCGCAAGACCATGCGAATCGTCTGGCAGAACATTGTCTTCGCCCTGGGCGTGAAGCTCCTCATTCTCGTGCTCGCCGCACTCGGCGTCGCCAACATGTGGCTCGCGGTCTTTGGCGACGTGGGCGTGGCCATAATCGCGATCCTGAACGCCATGCGCTGCATGCGCGTCGGCAGCGACTAGGAGAGCGCCACCTGCTCCTCGGTCTCCATGACAAAGCCGATCTTGGCGTTGTTGTAGTAGCTGCTCACGTCACCCGGAACGTCATACATGGCCCACGAGCCGTTGACCTTGAGAAGCGTCACGTAGTTTTCGGTCCCGTCCTCGTTGTTGGGCTCGCCGGAGGCCCAGGCGGCATAGGAGAACTCCGAGCCGTCCACCCAGGCCCAGCCGCCACCCGAGGTCCGGTAGCCGCCGAGCCAGCAGGACACGAACCCCTCCGCGGGAAGCTGCGCGAGCACCTCGTTCAGCTCGTCGGCGCTCGAGAGCGTGGCGAGGTGGCCGCCGCGCTCCTCGCAGTAGCGGCGCGCCTCGTCCCAGGTCATGCACTGGTGGACGAGCTGGTAGTGGCTGACGGTGACGTACTCGGGCTCGGGCTCGGGTTCGGGCTCCGATGCCGGCACGCTGACCTGTGCCTGAGGCTCCTCGGGCTCGACGGAGGTCATAGGGTCCTGCTGCGACGCCGCCTGCGGGGAGGGCGCGGAGAAGGGACCGGTGCCCTGCGCGTACATGACGCCGAGCGCGATTCCGCCGACCAGCACCACGGCGGCGACGATCGCGAGGGGATGCGGGCCACGGCTCGGCGCGGCAGCGGCGGCGGGCGACGACTCGCTCTCAGCGGGAAGCGCCGCCCCACAGCCCGTGCAGAACTTGGCCCCGTCCTTGTTCTCGTGCCCGCAGCTCACACAGCGCATAGCCCACCCACGTCCTTCTCGTCTGCCTCGGGCCCCTCGCGGGCCCCTAGCGCGATGCTACTCCAGTCTGGCGAGCTTGGTGCGAACGATACGACGAACGGACTCGTCGACGCGCTCCTCCGTGAGCTCGCCCGAGGAGAGCGCGTCGAGGACGCCCTGGTAGGCAGCCTGCAGATCGGCCGGCATGAGCACAATGTCCACGCCGGCGAGAAGGGCCGCCACCGCGACGCGCTCCACGCCCACGGCCTCGGTCGCCGCGCCCATGCCCATGGAATCGGTGATTATGATCCCCTCGTAGCCAAGCTCGTTTCTGAGGAGGTCGGTGACGATCTCGCTCGAGATCGTGGCGGGGTCGTCGTCCCCGGTGACGTTGGGCAGCGAGAGGTGCCCCACCATGACGAACGGCACGTCCTCCTCGATCGCCGCCTCGAAGGGGCGCAGCTCCTCGGCGCGAATCTCGTCGAGGGTCTTCTCGGAGTAGATCGAGGTGTCGTGGCTGTCGCCGCGAGCCCCGCCGATTCCCGGGAAGTGCTTGGCGGCACAGAGCATGCCCGCGTCCTCGAAGCCGCGCACCTGCGCCGCCACCATGGGCGCGACCACGTCGGCCGTGGAGCCGAAGGAGCGGCGTCCCATGGTGCCGTCCGGGTTGTTGGCAATGTCGGCGTCCGGGGCAAAGTCCACGTTGAAGCCCAGGTAGTCCAGGTAGGTGCCTATGTGCTTGGCCACCTCGTAGGCCTGGTCGGCGTCTCCGGTGGCGCCCACGTCGCACATGTCGCCGACGTTGTCCACGCCAAAGCCGGGGTTGCCGCCCACGCGCGAGACCGTGCCGCCCTCCTCGTCGACGCACAGGAACATGGGCAGGCCGTTGGCCTCGCGCCCGTAGGACATGGTGTTGGAGAGCATCTCGCGCGTCTGGTCGGCGTCGAGCAGGTTGTCGGCGAAGTAGCAGATGCCGGCAACGGGCATCTCCGCGAGCGCCGCGCGCGTGGTCTCGCCCGCGGCGGTGACCTGGCCCACGCCCGTGACGGCCTCAGGGCGAACAATGAAGAGCTGCGCGACCTTCTGCTCGAGCGTCAGCTTGTCCACGGCGGCGCTGACCTCGGCGTCGAGCGGGTCCTCCTCGGCGTCGGAGGCGCCCGGTGCGAGCGTGTCCGTCACGGTCGCGCGCTCGTCGTCGGGCGCGGAGCCCGCAGCGCCCGAGCACCCCGCGAGGGCGAAGGCAAGAAGTGTGGCGCCCGAGGCGAGGGCCTGGCGGCGGGTAATGGGGCGGAGGTCGGTCATGCGCTTCCCTTTCGTCGTTCTTGTCGCCGCCCCATTATACGGGGGGCGTTCCCCAACCGGCCAAGACGGTCTCAACGAGTGGGTAGGTGCACTTCTGGTTTAGGTTGCGCGCCGCCGCGCCCGGCAGGGGCGGGCGGCTACGGCTCGCTGTCGTAGCGGGCGGGGACCAGGGCCGCGCGCTCGAGCGCAACGACGACCGGCACCACGACGACGAGCTGCAGCACAATGCCCGGCAGGCCCGTGAGGAAGTAGCCCGCCACCCACGCGGCGAGCGAGTAGGAGCCTGCCGAGAAGATCAGCGCCTGCAGCGCCCCGCCCACGACGCGGCCGCAGAGCATGGCGCTGACGAGCGAGACGTAGAGGTCGAGCGGCAGGCGCCCCGTGCGCACGCGCGCGGAGAGCAGACCGGACACGAGGCCATAGGTCACCAGCTCGCAGGTTATGGACGGCAGGATCGGCGCGGCGGGCATGCCGGTGAGCAGGCTCGAGAGCACGGGGGCGAGAAGACCGGCGACGGCCCCGGGCACCGGCCCGGCCACCAGGCCGCAGACCATGACGGGCAGGTGCATGGGCAGCCAGGCGTTGCCGGCGCCGGGGACGGCGTGAAAGGCCATGGGCAGCACGACGCCGAGCGCGGCGCAGGCGGCGGCAACGACGACTCTCTTGACGGGACTCATGGGCGCCTCTCCCTCTCGGGGCGCGCGTCGCGGCCGCCAATGCGGTACCCGCGCGCCTCCATGGCGATCGAGAGCTCGTCCGCCCGCCGGAACGCGGAGACAAAGACGGGAACGAGTAGTCGGACGTAACTGACGGCGCGTCGCATAATACCACCGGAGCGAACGCCCCCGCAACGCAGGGCCTGCGCGCGCATGAGCTGGCGGCTCTCGCGCAGCAGCGTGGGGACAAACTGAACCGTGACGCCCACCGCGAGGGCGGCGACCTCGGTGGGGACGCCGAGGCGCGCGAGCGGACGCAGAAGCTCGCGCACACCGGAGGTGAGCTGCTGCGGGCGCGTGGTCGCGGTGAGCAGCGTGCCGAGCACCACCACGAGCGCCGTGCGGACGACCACCCGCGCACCCTGGGCGGCGCCGGCGAGCGTGAGGTGTACGGGCCCAAGCGAGAGCAGCGGATCGGAGGCCGAGAAGAACAGGGCGTTCATGCAGAGGACGACGAGCAGAAACCAGCGGAGTCCCCAGAGCGCGCGCAGCGCCGCGTGCCAGCCGACACACGAGACGGCGACGAGCGCGGCGACGCCGGTGGCAGCGAGTGCAAGCTCGAGCGGCGAGGACGCGAGCACGACGAGCGCGACCGCGGCGACGAGCCCCGCGAGCTTTGCCGCCGCGGGCGCCCGGTGCAGCGGGGAGTCCGCCCAGACGTATCCGCCCGCCGACCTCATGCGAGCCCCCTTCCCCGTGCGATCGCCTCGGCGAGCTCCTCGGCCGTGAGGGGCGCGCCGTCAAGCGCGACCCCCGCTCGGCGCAGCGCGCAGGCGGCACGGGCGGCGCAGGCGGGCTCCAGGCCGTGCTCGCGCATGAGCG
>CASEQJ010000040.1 GCA_949290055.1 uncultured Olsenella sp.
GTACGGAGCGAAACCATGGGAGGGGATGCCCCCCACGGCCCCTCAGAGCGCGCCTGAGCGCCGCTTGGGATGCCGCACGGGTACTTGTGCCGACTTGCCCTTAGCGCCCCGTGAGACGGCTCTCGCGGCCTCGCAGAAGGCGAGCGCGGAGGGCCACGGGCCGAAGCGCGCGCGGACCTCGGCGCGGATGCGCCCGACGGCGGACACGCTGCGGTCGCTTCGCCACTGATTGCAGCAGCGGTGGGCGGGCGCGGTGTTGTCGAGCGACGCCGGGTCCCCGCCCTTGGAGACGGGCACCAGCTCGTCAAGCTCGAACGAGAGCGGCGTCTTGGATGGCGCGCCGTAGTCGATGGGCAGCCCGCATATCCAGCACGGCTGACCCAGCGCGCGCACGCGACGCCACAGCACGTCGCGCCGGTACGATCGGCGCGGGTTCGGCTTGGGCTTGGCCATGCGCCGCCCCCTCCAATGGTGGGTGGGAAATGGGAAAGGGCCGCGCGAAGCGGCCCCGTCACATGCTTCGGGCGGTTCGGAAGGCCCGCCCTTCGCGCTGTCGCGCTACGGTAGTTATATCGCATGTGGTGCTGGCACGGGCTGGCAGGAGCTGGCATAAGATGGCACCATCTGGCAATAGCTGGCAGATGCTGGCAGATGCTGGCACGTCGCGGCATGAAAAAAGCCCCCGGCGGAGAACCTCCGAGGGCTGTGACGCGGGCTGCCGCTATATGGCTTTGATAGACTCGATTGCCTTCTGTATATCGTCGGCCCTCTCGCGGCATCCGTCGCGGAGCTTCCCATCGCCAAGCTGCATGGCGCGGTCCAGATACCAGTCCCGTATGAACGCCATGACGATGATCATGAAAGCCGTCTGCATATCGCGTACCCCCTAGAACAGCGCCGCCTGCCCGCACCCCTCGCGGGCGGCTGCGATCCCCACCATATCAACCCAGTCCAGCGCCGCGTAGGCAGCAGTGCGGGCGCACCGCTCGCTCACGCCGAGATCGAGCGCCACGGAGAACCACGTCTTTCCGTCCAGCCAGTGAAGCTCGATGGCGTCGCCCCACAGGGGCTGCGAGGGGTTTGCGCGCCGGATGCCCGCGCACACGCGACGCGCGTCCTCCACGTCGGCCCGCAGGGACGCCAGCTCGGCCTCGGCCTCGCGCTCGGCGTCCATCCGGGCGTCCACGGCCCGCATGGGGTCGGATGTGCCGGAGCCGCCGCCGACGCCGTAGCGCTGCGCCCTCGCGCCCTCGCGCTCTCGCATTGATGCGATGGCGGCGAGCCGCCCGTCTATGCGGCGCTGCGAGGACGCCGCCGCGTCGAAGTACTCTCGTGATGTCAATGTGGAGCCCCTTCCGATAGGCTCCGTATATTGTAGTTGAAGCGCTTCAATGCATGGGCATGAAAAAAGGGCCGCGACCGAAAGGCCACGGCACACATTTGGGCACCCGCCAATCATTCCCACGAATGTGGGAAGCACTCGTTTGCGAACATGTATCAAGGATCATCCCCACCGAATGTGGGGAACAGGTGCAGCGCAATCGTATCACAGCGACAGCAGCAGACGGTCGACGATATCGGACTGGCTCTCGCCGGTGCGCTCGCTCTCGCGCCTGAGCTTTGCGCGCGCCTGCTCGGATATGCTCATGGATACGGCGACCTTTCCGCCGTCGCCTTCCGTGACCTCACCGAAAATAGCCTCGTACTCATCGGCGCTCAACCTGTCCTCGGCCCACGCGCGCGCCTGCTCGTAGGTGTACGGCATGATGCGCCATCCCTCCGAGAAGGTCGTGAGGTCCACCTGATCGGCGTAGCGGCTATCAGGGCCTCCCTCTCCAAGCAGGAAGTACTCGCCGGTGCGCTTGCGGTACAGCGTCTCGCGCATGCGCGACATCTCGCGCGGCCAGCCCATCTTCCATTCGGCCAGCTCGGTAGCAGTATCCGTGTCGTACTTGCGTCCATCGATGATCTTCTTCATGGCTGCCTCCCTATCGGCTATTCCTTGACTCGATGTACTCGGCGTGCGCCCGTATGCGCTTAGAGAGCGCGGGAATGCCCCACCCGTCTCCCGCATATCGGGCGTTGTCGATGAACCACGCTGGGTCATCGAAGCCCATAAGAGCTTCGATATCGGAACCGATGCGGGCGATGCGCTCTTCGCGCTCGGCCCTGACCTCCTCGACCGTGGCGCCATTGAGCGTGAAGCCCCGGAACTTCCGATCAGGGCGGGCCTGCACCGGCTCGGACGAGATGCGCGCGGCCTCGGCCTCTAGCTTGGCGACCATTTCGGCGCGGATGGACTCCGCATCGGAGGGAAGCGCGGCATTCTGATCAATGGGGCGCTCTGATACCTCGGCCTCCCCTTCATCCTGCTCGGTCTCGGAGATGCGGAAGGCGACCAGCTCGGCGATATTCTCGCCGTAGGGCTGCCACGTGCACCACACGGTGCCGTCCTCGATGTAGCACTTATCGTAAGCGCCCCACGCGCGAGAATGCGCGACGGTCACCTCCTCGCCCTCGGCGTCGGCATAGGAGCAGCCGGATACGCAGCCGGTGCCGTAGCGCTCGACGCTCAGGCCGATGAGGCGGCCGAGGCCTTCCTCATCGATGTAATAGCGCGTCTTGCCCGTGCGGGGGTTCGTCCACGGCTTGGCGATGCCACAGGAGACGAGGACCGCAATGCTCTCGTCGGTCACGGTGGTGGTGCTCTTGGCGTACTGGCTCATTTTGCGCTCCCTTGTATGGTGCTTCCTTTATTTCATCTCTATTGTATGGTAGCGCTTATATGTAGTCAAGTGTTTTTTTGCTTTTATATATAGACGATAGTCTCATCATGAAAAAGCCCCGCCGGGGCGTACCCGACGGGGCAGGTGTCTACGCATGCTCCCTGAATCTTATCTCGCCCGGAAGCTCGGCGGTGATGAAGTACTTGGGCAGGACCTCCTCGAAACCGCTGAGGTCGATGTACGGGCTGATGTGCGGCTTTATCTCAAAATCCGGCTTGACCTCAACTCGCACAGCATCAAGCTCCAGTACGCTCCTGCCGTCGACGTGCACAGACAGGCGGTGCATCTTCGGAGCAGCTTCGGAGCATTTCGGAGTAGGCTCGATGAGGTCAGCAAGCGAATCGAATATGCCCTTCTTCATCCTCAGCTTAGGGTCGCACGCGATTTTAATGAGCGTGAGGTAGACGTATATCGAGCGCCCGATCATGTCGCCGTCGAACTCGTCATGGCTCTTACCGGCCTCCCGCAGCTCCAATGCGACGCGGCGGCGCTCCTCATTCGTCACGGTCATTTGTCCTCCAATGCCTTCATCAGCGTCTGCGCCCGCATGTCGGTCACGAGCGCCTGCACCCCGGCGACGCACCGGTCCGCCTCGTCCCAGTCCACGTCTGGGATGCTCACGGAACGCATGCACTTGCGAAGCTCTATGCGGACCTCCTCAATCCGGTCGCGCGCCTCCTCAGGCGTCATCGCGACACCTTCTCGGTCATGGCGTCGCGGTACCACTTCTGGCGCTTGGCCTTCTCGGCGAGCTTTTCAGCGGCCATCTCGACGATCCGGTCGTGGCAGCTTTCGCAGATGCGCTCGATGATGGTCTCGATGACCTTGTCGGCGCTGTACGTCCGGCTGCTGTACGTATAGCGGCCGGTATTTCGCTCGATGCCCATCTCCTTCTCGACGTCGGCCTTGATCGACTCCACGATCTGTTTCTTGGCATCGCGCTCGACGGCGGTGCGGATTGCGTCGTCGTCGATGTTGATTCCCATAGAGATGATGTGTTCCATTTTCACTCCTCCACTTTCGCGCCGCAGTGCGGGCAGTAATCGTACTGATGCCATGCGGCGGACTGCCAACCGCACGAAGAGCATGCGGGCGCGTAGCCCGTGCGGCCCGCTTCGCTCGCGCTCACGATGCGGCACGTCCGCTCCGGCACGTAGCGCCTCAGCTCAGGGCCGCGCCTGACGTTGAGCACGGACGGGAAGCTCTGGGCCTCACCGATCTCAATGACGCTCATGAGTCCTCCTCCATCGGCTTCGCCCACGAGCAGAAGCCGTCCGGCTCGACCGACATATCATCGAGGAACGCGCATATCAGGCGGTCGCTGAATGTCAGCGGCATGGGCTCCGCGCGCGCGCAGTCCCGGCACCGCACGACGCGCTCGCGTCGGTAGGCTCTCTGCTCGGTCGCGAAGAGTCCGCCGGTCTTTTCGCTTGGCGGGAGGATGCGACTGACGCCGTACACGAAGATGAACTCCTTGCCTTCAAGGTATTCCTGCCTATCGTCCATCACTGCCCCCTCTCCGTCAGCTTGCGACCGCATATGTGGCAGTAGCGAATCTGAAAGCGCACCTCATCGCTGCTCGCCGCGTCATACACCACGAAGTCGGACACGTACGGCCCGTCCTCAATCTGGGCGTAGGCCTCGAAGAACTCCGGGTCGGACACCCTCGGGCCGAAGCTGTCGGCCGTCTCGCACACGCAGCACATCACGCATCACGCTCCCTTCTCATCGAGAAATGCAAACGAGAAGCCTTTCGCGCTTGGCCTAATCCCATGTAGAATGCATGAGATTGAGCCGGAATTGCATCCAACTGACCTTGCTGCAGCACTTATGCTCTCGAAGATTTTCCCGTCGCTCCTAACCACAGGCTTCATTCGGTCTCTTTGACGCTCTGAAATCTTCTTTCGTCTTGCTGTCGAGTAACCAGCAAGTCCGTGAGCATATGCATGGAGCTGGTTTTCCGACCTTGTTGCCCACTCAAGATTCCATACGCAGTTATTCAGCGGATCTCCGTTTATGTGATTGACTTCCGGCTTGTCATCTGGGTTCGGAATAAACGTTTCAGCAACGAGACGATGGACCTTATAATTCTTGCGACTGCCGTTTCTCCAGAGGTCTATGGTCCTTCTGCCGTTCGCCATGCCCCCCTTTAGCGCATGGTTAGATCCAACTCTTCGCACGCTTCCAAACGTGCTGACTTCATAGAGGTCTTCGAAACCCTTTACGGGCCTCCACTCCTCTATCATCGCTGCTCCTTTTTTGCCAGCGCCTTGGCGCGGCGCACGATGTCTATCTGCTGCGCGTAGCCGCAGCCGCCCGTATCGAAACGCTCGTTCGGACGCTCCCCATCAACTTCTGCGGGGCAATCGTCGCAATCGAAATTGAAACATCCCCAGTAATCGGCGGCAAGCTTCCTCGCGTCCTCCTCGATGCGCTTCCAGCTGTCGGGGCGCTCGTGAGTGAGGTACTGCGGAAGATTCCATGCGCCGTCCTTGAGATGCACGACGGTCGCGCCGTCCTCTCTGGTCATGATGTCATCGACGACGAATGCCGTGGGCGAGTCAGTCAGATAGACCGTCTCCCCCTCGCGCAGCGGCCTGCCGTCCGCCGCGGGGACGGGTGCGCGGTGGGTGAGCCGGTCGGCGCCTACCTGCTCGAGGAAACTCAACCCTGTTGCATAAGTCGTCTGCACATCCACGCGCCCACACTCGGCTTGAATGCCGACAACTTTCGCACGCTTGACCTGTGCGTTCCTGTTTGCGCTAGGATACTTAGGCCACACCGTCTGCCCGACCTCCAGCGGCTTGCCGTCCGCCGCGATGACGGGGGCGCGGTGGGTGAGCGTCGAGGGCATCCACATCCCGTGCACCGGAATCGCGTCATCATCAACATCGACGTACCGGCACGCGACCGTGTTTCCTTCGTCGCCGATTGAACGCACGATCAGGGCGTCCCAGTTGCGATTGTCCCAGACGCTATCCCCCATGCGAATCTCCGCGCCGTCCGCGTCGAGCACCTTGGGCGCGGGGCGCTTGACGCGCTCGCCATGGGAAAGCATTACCATCTCGTTCTTGGTGCCTTCGAGCAGCACACCGTCTTGCTTGTACTTGATGGAACGGATTGCGAGCGTGCGGTCGAAGTCACCATCTTCGTCATGCACGGTAATCGTCACCTCGTCCCCGATGCGCACCGGCTCGCCCGTGTCGAATCGCGGCCACGCCATGCCCTCGGGCATGAGGCGGCGGTCCAGCTCCGTCCAGATGACCTCCGGCATGTCCGGCAGGCCGGTGCCGTCCGTGAGGCCGAGGCGTTTGCACACGCCGTTGAGCGCGTCGACGTAGGCGCGCTTGAGCTTGTTCAGCTCCTCGCAGATGCGCTCGCGGCGCTCACGGCACAGGCGCTGGATGCTCTCGATGTGGCGCTGCTGGCGCTCGACCTTTGCCTGCGCCTTCTCAAGCTGGCGGTCGAGGCTGCTGCGAACGCGCCACGCATCCCTGACGTAGGCGATGCCGCCGCGCTCGCGCACCCACTCGGCGGCCTCGCGGTCCTCCAAGCGGCGCGTGATGCGCTCCTCCTGCTCGGCCTCGATCTGGTCGGCGATGGAGCGAAGCTCGTCCCCCATCCGCCCGCCCGCGTTATCGACCGTCAACCCGTGCTCACGGCAGAACTGCACGTCGGTGTTCGCCCACACCGAACCGCGAACAGCACTCGCAATCTCGCGCAGGCGCTCGATTCCGGTCATATACTCATCCCCCTTCATATCGCGAGCGCGGATACGGCATCCGCCGCGCACCCCATCGCCGTGGCGAGCAGCCACAGAGCACCGAAGATGCCCGCGCAGACGACGATCCACGCGATGAATTTCCCGATGATCTCAGCAGGTTTCATCACTCGTACTCCCTCCAATAGATGCAGTCCTCCCCGTCGCACTCGCCGGTTGCGGCGCACAGCGCGGTATCGAAGCCGCCGTCGAACCGGTCGTCTCCGGCGATCTCGTCTGCCTTCTTCTCGCATACGCCGACCGCGACCGATTTCTTTCCGAATCCCCATACGTCTATCTGGTAGTCCCACAGCGCGCACGTGCCGCAGCGGGCGTCGGGCCCGTCGGGCACGCCCTCGTCCATGGCGCGCTGGATGGCGTCCAGCTCCATCATCAAATGACTCCCTCCTCGTACCATCTGAGCCGGTCGGACGCCCTGCGGTACTCCGCCGCGATGGCGTCGCGCCCGCGCTCAGCCCTCTCGCGCGCCGACCGCTCGCGCTTTGCGCTTCCGGCGAGCTGGCCCGCCGCGTCCCGGACGGTCTCGCACCGCACGCGGGCGGTGAGCGCCGGTCCGCGGGCCATGAGCCGGTCCGCCATGGCCTCCAGCTCGTCCAGCTGCCGCCCTATCTCCGCGAGCGGGTCGCGGTAGCGGCGGCCGCTAGGCATCGCGCGTCCCCTCCACGTGGGGGTGATGCGCTGAGAGCCGTTTTGCGGCCCTACGCGCCGCGCCATGGGCACTCGGTCCGGCCCATGCGCCGTCGCGCTTTCTAGGCCCATCACATGCCCGCAGGACGGCATTTCCGATAATCTCCATCACAGCTCCCTCGCCACCGCGTCGCGCGGAATGTCGCGCCTGCGGCCCAGCGGGTCCAGCGCGACGACGGCGGCGCGGCCCGTGTCGAACCCGATGACGCGGTACGTCCGCCCGTCGCCCTCGGACGGAACCCGCACGAGGTCCCCGCGCCTCACGCGCGAGCCGTCGGCGTACCGGAAGGCGTCGAGTTCGGCCAGCTCGGCCCTCGACACCGTGGTCCCCGTCGCGGGGCGTCCCTGCCCGTCAAGCTCCATGGCCCATCCCCTCCAATCTTCGGGCGCGCGCCTCCGCCGCGTCCCTCTCGGCCTCGGCGACGGCCACGCGCTTCTCCATCTCGTCCAGCTCGTCCATCATGGCGAGGCCGAGCCTGCGCTGCCTCGCGTCCCCAGACGCCAGCGCGACGCGCGCCAGCGACCGGCAGATGTGCGGCGGCTCGGGCGCGCCCTTGCTGCGCTCGGCCATGGCGTATCGCCTCCTCATATCGTTTTGAATTGTTTTCAGTACGCGAACTCCCCGTACGCGCCGTTGTAGGCCATCTTCACCGGCCCGTCGATCGTGCCGCGCCGGTTCTTGACCGGCCACAGCTCCACGTCGGCCCACTCGCCGCGCTGCACGGAGGCGTCGCGGCGGACGAGCGCGAAGGCCGTGAGGCCCGTGTACTCTATCCACGACGAGCCCCGGAAGATGTCCGCGCCGGGGTTGTCTCCCGATTTGCCCTTGCGCATCTCGGACCCCTTGGCACGGCTCACCGCCGCGATGGCGATGACGGCGACGCCCGCGCGGATGGCGGCCAGGTTGATCGCCCGCACGGAGTCGCGCAGAGCCTCGGTCTCGTCGACCCCCGGCGGGGCGTCGATGCACTGGAGGTAGTCGATGAAGAGCACGCGGCCCCCGTGCGCGCCGCACTCGGCGACCTCCATGCAGATGCGCGTGAGGCCCGACGCCCCGCCGTCGCTGATGGCGTCCACGATGCGCAGGTTGGGGCATCTCGCGACCAGCTCGAGGTCGGAGACGTACACGGGGTCGCGGTCCGGCACGTACGTCCCGTCGGCCATCGCCGACGCCTGCTTGCGCCCCAGCTCCTCGAAGTCCGCCCAGCGCCACGGCTCCAGATGGTCGAGGGCGTAGGAGAGCCGCGAGCCCATGCGGGCGCGCACCTCCGGCATGCCGAGCTCGAGCGAGACGTACGTCACGCCGGTGGGCTCGCCCGTGTCGGGGTCCTCTGTCTGGGCGATTCTCTCGGCGAGCCACAGGCAGAAGGCGCTCTTGCCAGCTCCCGTGTTCCCCCCGACGAAGTGCACGCCGGGCCGGAACCCCCCGCGCAGCATCCTGTCGAGCTGCGGGACGGTCGACTGGACCGGCGTCTTCGATCTCGTGTAGGCCGACAGGTAGCGGCCCATGTCTTCGCCGATGTTCCAGAAGGCCGGTGCCGGACGCATCATTGACTCATGCGCCTTCACACTATCATCCTCGCGTTCTCGGCGCTGATCGCGCCGTAGTCGATTTCTGCGGCGCTGGGCCGCCCTCCGCCAGCGGAGCCCCGCCCGCCATCAGGCGGGGCGGGAGCGACGCTAGAAGAGGGAGAAGAAGGTAAATAAGTCCCTTCTTCTCCCTTCCCTTCTTTTCTTTTCGTTAAACCCGTGGGTTTAGCGGTTGGTTTTTTTGCAGTCTTTTTCCTAGGCCTGCCAGCGGATTTGCTGCCGTTTTCACGCGCTCTGTTTGCGATGTCCTTTGACAGCTCGGCTGAGGTCTTGACGAGCTTGAATCCGAACTCGACGGTTTCATCATCGAATTCCGGTTCCGTCCCATCGAAGACGAACTGGCATAGCGCCATCACGAACTTGCCCCGGAGCTCGTCCGTCCCTAGGAACTTGAGCGCGTCGTAATAGCTGTCCCAGAACTTGAACGACTCGGACGCCATGGCATCACTTCTCCTTCCGGCGCATCAGGCGAGCGTCGATGTCGTCGATTTTGAAATACGCCGACGTGAGCGTCGCCAGAATCTTCGGCACGGCGCAGCCGCTGTAATCGTCGTTATTCTCGGTGACGTACCATTCACAGATCTCGCTGCATGAGAATAGCTCGCTCGCGGTGCTCGCAACCGGGCAGTAGCAGCCTTCGTGGTTCGCCTTCCGCTTCGTCTCCATGGGCTTTACCTCATTCCTCGTACTCGATGCCCAGCAGGTCGCTCACGATCCGGGCGGTCTCGCGCCGGTCGCAGAACATGAACCGCGCCCCGTGCCGCTCGTGCAGCGCGTCCAAAATCTTGCGGAGCTGCGGTCCGTTCATGGGCTTTCGCCGCTTTGCGCGGCACGGGTCGGTGAGCGGGTTGCACCGGCGGCACCTCCGGCACACGCCGCTCACCCACGTCTCTATCAGTTCGGGCCTCTCGTACTCCGGGTGCTCCTCCACGAGCACCACCAGCACCTTGCCCTCGGCGGTGGCGCGGTCCAGCTCCCGCACGAATCGGTCGTGGTCGCGCCCGACGTTCCCCGCCAGCTCCTGCACGTCCTTCTTCGTGTCCACGAGGTAGCGCGAGCCATCGGCCCAGTAGTCGCCGGTTTCGAGCTTGCGCCGCTCCACCGCCACGCCGTGGGCGACCCACCATGCGTGCTTGATGGCATGCCGCCCGCGCTGCTGCCTCGTGTCCTCGTAGATGACGGCCCCGCTAGAACGGCAAGTCGAAACCGGCGAGGTCTGCGTTCGTGACGGGAGCGCTCGCGGCGACGGCAGCGGGGTCGCGGTCGTCCTTGGTGACGGGGCCCGGAAAGTCCCCCTCCTTGATGGCCTGCACCGTGCAGATGTGCTGGATGTCGATGGCGGTCCGGTCCTTGCCCTTGGCGTTGCCCTTCTTTCCGGTGTAAAGCCGGTGTCGCAGCACCATGCCGACCCACTTCCCGGCGAGCGTCTGCTCCGCCCCGTCGCGCGAGGCGTCGTACTTGAAGCCGGCGTTGCCCTCGCTCTGCTCGATGCACTCCACGAGCATCTTGTAGCGCTGCCAGCCGAAGTCGGTGGTGAGGTAGATTCTCAGCTCTCGCTTCCAGTCGGCGACGTCCGCACCGTAGAAGAACCTCCCTTCGTCCTGAATGTACGGGTTGCAGATGAGTGCGATGTACGGCTGGCTCTCGTCCGTGTGGTCCTCCACCGCGTCGATGCGGACGGCGTAGCCGCCTTCCGGCAGGATGCCCTGCCCGCCGTTGCTTGCGGTGATGCCGTCCCAGTTACTAATTGCCTTCATCCTTGGCCTTTCCGCCGCGCTTGGGCGCGGCCTTGTCCGTGAGGGGCTTCATGCCCCAGTAATCGCGAATGAGCGTGTCGACCTGCTTGAGGTCGTTCTCCATCTCCTGCGGGAGCATTCCCTGCGGAGACTTAAGCGGCTGCCCGTTCGTAATGAACCTGTACTCGCCGCCCGTGCTCGTCGCCATGAGCACGATGGTGAACATTCCGACGAGCTTGACCTTCTCGTTGAGCATCTTCCCGACCGTGGCGGGCTCGATATTGCCCATGTCGTCGCGCTCGATGTGCATGGTCAGATAGACGATCCGGTCGTCCTGGCCGTCCTCGTTCAGCGCGTTGATGAGGTTGTAGACCTCTCCTCCGATGATCTTGTAGACCTCGTACTGATCCCGCAGCTTCTCAGCGCCGTAGCTGTAGCGCATGTAGGTGTCCGTGATGAGATAGCCGAAGTCATCGACCACCATAGCGCGGTACTTTTTTGTCGCGAGCAGCCATGATTTTACCTGCTCGAAGTTGCGCGAGCGGGCAACCTTCAGGTTGTTCCTGAATGGCAGGGGCTTGGCGATGGTCTGGATTACGCCCAGTTCGTCCTCGGTGAACTCGCGCATGCTCGATGATTTTCCGCTACCCGGCTCTCCGAGTATCAAGACCGGGATACTCATTCGGTTTCTCCTTTCCATATCTGAAGATGAAACCCTTGCAAGTGGCCCCTTCGTTCTTCAGCACCTTGCAGATATGAGATTTGCCAATACCGAGCAACCGACCGGCTATAGCACCGCTCGCGAATGTGGCAAGGTATTCGCCGTCTACGGTGAACATCTCGACGGGTTTCTGGCGCTTCCATTTGCTGTGCTCGTTGTTCGCATGGGATGAGACCCATTCGAGATTTGAGGGCCTGTTGTCAGTTTTGACTTCATTGATGTGGTTAATCTCCGGCAGTTCATCGGGGTTGTCGATAAACGCCATGGCAACGAGCCTATGAATGGATCGAGTTACAGGTCCTGATGGGAAATGCAGGATGACGTAATCGTATCCAGTCATCTTGTTGTGCTTATTCTTCAGGACGTGGTAGTGACCTTTCTTTCGACTCCTGATTCGACCGGAATCGCTTGCTTGGTACAGGCCGTCCGTGCCGGGGATGTCCCGCCACATCTCGCCCATCTACTCCACCCCCCCCTGCTCATGACCTGCCCGACGTACTCGGTCGGCTCGATGCCGTCGCCGTCGGCGAGGATGGCGCGCAGCGCCGCCGCAGCGCCGCGCAGGTACGATCCCGCGTGCGGCTGGGCGTTCGCCATCTCCTCCGCCCTGATCTCAAGCGCACCCGCGCAGCGCTCCATCGTCGCGCGGTCGCAGGAGAAGCGCCAGCCGCTATACGCCATCGCTCTCGCCCTCTTCCCCGTCGCACGCGCCGCACGCCTTGCGCTCCTCCAGCGCCTTGTCCATGTCCTTGAGGAAGTCGACCATGGACGGCGCTGCGTCTAAGACCTGCACCTCCTCGACGCTGCCGCCGCACATGGCGCATACCGCCTCGGCGCGCTCCTTATCCTCGAAAGCCACCGCAGGGCGGTAGGTGGAATTGTTCACGATATAGATGGTTTTCATTCGTCCTCCTTATCGAGCAGGCCCATCATCCGGGCCACGTAGCGCGCCGTCTCCCTCGGCGCGAAGGGCTCCACCGGCACGCGTCGCACCTTGCGCGCGTAGCCGGTCGGGGCGTAGGTCAAGCCCTCCTGCTGCTCCACGACGGACCAGACGCCCGACGGGTCGCATATCAGCCTCTTCGTCACGAGATCACCCACGCCCACGCCCACGCGAGCGCCCAGAGCGGCGCTGACGCGACGGCGCAGAGGGCGATGCCGAGCGGCGTCTCTCCCTCCACCTCTCGTACGATTCGCGCCACGACGGGTCCGCCATGGCGTCGAGCAGGGCGTCGCGGATGGCTGCGGACGCCACCGGCGAGACGGTCGCGCTCATGGCCGTCCTCCTTTGCTAGAATCATTTCTGACCTCCTTTGGTCGCGCCGCTGCCCGGATTCCAGCCCCGCAGCGGCTTTTTTGTTACGTGGGACAGCCCCCTCCGCATCGGCGGCGCGGTATCGCCTGTATGAGAGGAGTGCAAAGGGTGGTGTGGGGTTCGTCAGAAAGGAGTCTGCTCAGCATGTCCGTGTCGGCCTTCCGGCCCTTCGCGCCGCCGACGCGGGCGGGGCTGTCCTGTCGACCGGCATCGCACCGGCCCGTGACGCATATTCTTAGCGTGCGCCCTGCGCCCTCCACCTCGCCGTTGGACACACCGGGAGTCTGAGAAGGTAGCTCCGGCATGAGCGGCTGCGTGGAGTATCCGGTTGTGAAGGTACGCGCCCGCCCCCGTCGGGGCCGTCCGATGCGCATCCGGCGCTGAAAGGTAACGGCGGACGGCTCCGGTGGAGGTGGGCAGGTCGGTGGGGCTAGGAGCGCCCGCCGATGGTGTCGAGCGACACTCCGTAGTAATCGGCGAGCTTCCATGCCGTTTCGTAAGACGGGACGGTCAAGCCGTTCTCGTAGTTCTTGATGGTCACCCGCTCGACACCGACTGCATCGGCGACCTCCTGCTGGCTCACGTGCTTCTTTCCGCGCAGCCCTCGCAGCTCGGCAGCCATGCGGTCAATCGAAAATGCCATGATCACCTCCGTTCGTTTAGGTGATTTACCTAATCTGTAATCCATAATAAGGGTATTTACCTAAATGTCAACGTTTTTTATCGGTCTGCTAAAACTTTTTTGGGAAATGCCCTAAAATGGAGGCAGAGAAGGGAGCGACCATGAATGCTTGCCCATCGAAAAAGGAGCTTGGCGACCGAATCAAGATGCTCCGCGAGAGAGCTGGATATAAGAGCCGCGCGGCATTCGCCGAGGCTCTTGGCATGAAGCCAACGAAGTATCAAGAATACGAGATGGGGCGCTCGAAGCTCGATTTGGCGGTCGCATGGGAAATCGCCGACCTTCTCGACATTTCACTAGATGAGCTGGGCGGAAGGCATTTCAGCGCACCAGAATCAACGCAAGAAGACGAGCGCCGCGTCCTCGCCGACTACCGCGCCTGCACGCCCGAGCGCAAGCGCGAGGCGGCGCAGTACGTGCGCGAGCGGCGGGCTTTCTCGGAAGAGCGCGCGGGAGATTCCGCGTCGTATGACAGGGTGGTGAATGGGTGATGGGAGTTTTCACGGGAAAGCGCGAGCGGCGCATCGGCGAGCTGGAAGCGATGGTAGATGATCTCCAGCGCCAGCTTGACGGCGAGCGCGCGATGAGGAAGTACGAAGTGGCCAATCGCGACGAGCGAATCGCCAGGCTCATGGCCAGCGGCGGCGGTTCATCTGTACCCTACTTCGTCGTGCAGGCTCTTTCCGCACTCGATTCCATCAAGCTCGGCGCCTTCATGTACTTCCAGGACGAAATCGCGCGCATCAAGCCGTTCCGCCGCGTGGAGGTCACGCTAAGGAAGCAGACGCGCGCGAATGTGCCGGATGGCTGGGAGGTCGAGCGCGGTGGCGTCGTGGTGCTCCATGACGGCGAGATGATAGGCAAGATCCCACCAGAGAAGGTAGCGGAGCGCGGACTCTCGACATCTCGCAAGCACTACGTGTTCGTGATACCGCCATGCGTCGATGCCGACGAGGGATTCCGCATCAACGACAACTACGTGCCGCATCTCTTGCTATAAGGGAGGGTAGAAATGACCCGCGCCGCCATATACGCCCGCTTCTCAAGCTCCCGCCAGCGCGAGGAGTCCATCGCCGACCAGGTGCGCGTGTGCACCGACCGCGCGATGCGCGAGGGCTGGGACGTGGCGGCGACGTACGCCGACGAGGCCCGCAGCGGCACGGACGCCAGCCGCCGCCCGCAGTTCCTGCGCATGGTGGAGGATGCGGGCAAGGGGCGCTTCGACGTGCTGCTAGTCTACAAGCTCGACCGCTTCGCGCGAAACCGCTATGACTCCGCGACGTACCGCGCGAAGCTGCGCCGCGCGGGAGTGGAGGTCGTGAGCGCCACGGAGGGCGTGCCGGATGGTCCGGAGGGCATCATCCTTGACAGCGTGCTCGAAGGCATGGCCGAGTACTACTCGGCGAATCTAGCGCAGAATGTCCGGCGCGGCATGGAGGGCAACGCTCTCAAGTGCCGCCACAACGGCGTGCGGGTCTTCGGCTACGAGTGCTCCACGGATGGTACGTATACCATCGACGAGCGCGAGGCGGAGGGCGTCCGCATGGCCTACCGCATGGCTGGCGAGGGCGCGCGAAAGGCGGACATAGCCGCCGCGCTCAACTCCACGGGGTACCGCACCGTGCGGGGGCGGAAGTGGAACATCGAATCCGTCTCGCAGATGCTCCGGCAGGAGAAGTACGTCGGCACCTACTCATGGGGGAAGGTCCGCGTCGAGCACGGCATGCCCGCGATCGTGACGCGGGCGGAGTGGGACGCGGCCCATGAGCGCGTGGCGAGCGCCGGGAGGAGGAAGCGCACCGAGACGCCCGCCGACTACATCCTCACGGGGAAGCTCTACGACGAGCGCGGCAACCGCTTCGAGAGCAACTGCTCGCGCAAGCCGGACGGGCGCGTGTACTACTACTACCGCTGCAAGGCCACCGGCGCATCGGTCCGCAGGGACGAGGTGGAGGCCCGCGTCTGCGCGGCGCTCGGCGACCTGCTGGACTCCACGCCCGCGCTGGAGGACGCAATCGTCGATGCCGTCATGGACTCGTGGCGCGACGCCAATGCCGACGCCCTCGCCGCGCTTGAGTCCGCGCGCCGCCGACTGTCCGAGCTTGACCGCGAGCAGGACAATTTAATCGACCTCGCCGCCCGCACGCGCGCGACCGCCCGAATCGCCGCGCGGCTCGACGCCATAGAGGACGAGCGTCCGGCCCTTGAGGCCGACATCGCCGATCTAGAGCGCGGGCTGCCCCGCATCGAGCCGGATATGGTGCGCTATATGCTCTGGCGCGCCCGCCGGTGCGACGGCCCCGCCGCCGTCGTCTCAGGCTTGGTCTCGCGCGTCATCATCGGCGATGACGGCGAGTGCCTCGTGACTTTCAACCTCTACGAGCCTTCTACCTGCGAAAATGCGCATGAAAAAACCCAAACCCCCGATGCGGGAGTTTGGGAAAATGGGTTTGGTAGGCCAAACCGGAGCCTCCCCAAACCGTCCAAACCCATCCCGTGGCCGGGAGGCTTCGCCATCGCTGCATGAAAAAAGACCCCTCCCCGCCGAAGCGGAGAGGGGGTGGAGCGAGGCGGTTAGTAGTCTACGCGGGCGATGCCCATCTCGCGTGCGCGCCTGTTTAGATCTTTCTGCCAATTCTTGACCGCGCCGCTGGGGTCGCCCAGCTTCGTGGTGCTCTTGGGCTTTTCAATCCAATGCTCGATGAAAGCCCGCGACGTCTTCGGCCCGAAGATGCCGTCGCATTTGCTCCACGGCGTGCCGGTGTCGTTCTGGATGCGCTTGATCAGCAGGCTGCCCTCATCAGGCATCTCGTCCACCCAGACGAACGCGCTGCACTGGCCGCCCACGGCCACCAGCTCGCGGTTGCCTACCGGCTGGCGGTAGACCTTGCCGGTGACGGCGATGCCCTCGACTGCCTGCGCGAGCGCCGTGGTCTCCGGGCCCCAGAGACCGTCCTCCTCGATCTGCCAGATCTCAGGCTCGGGCGCGGGCGCGGGCTTGCCGCCGGTGGCGTACGCCTTCCAAGCGTCCGCGTCGCCGTAGAACTTGTTCAGGTCGAGCGCACCGTCCCAGCCGTCCAGACGCCCGTTGGAGCTGTACTGGCGCATGGCGCACGCGTACTTGCCCTCGTTCCAGGGCTTCGCCTGATAGCCCGTCTCGTCCATATCGCCGTACTGCGCGATCCAGAGGCCGCAGCCGTGCTTGTCGGCGACCTTCTTGACCTTCGCCATGACGGACTGCTGGCAGTAGATGAGCGGCGGAATGCCGGCTTTGTCGATGATGCGCGACACGACGTCATCGAGGTAGCCGTAGTCGCCCCATGCGCTGTTCTGCGTCTTCTCCCAGTCGACCGCCAAGATGCCCTTGCCGATGCGGGCCTTGACCACTTTCAGGAAATGGTCGACCTCGGCCTTCGCACCCGAGCCGTCGATGTAGTGGTAGACGCCGTAGAGCTTGCCCAAGCGCGCCGCCTGTAGCATCTGGTCGGCGTACTGGTCGGACTTGTAATCCGCGCCCTGCGTCGCCTTGATCACCACGAAGTCGAGCGGCACGGCGGACAGGTCGATGCCGACCTGGTGTCCGGAGATGTCGATGCCGTCAAGGCCACCACCAGCCGCCGCGTCCGGGCCGCAGTAGCGCAGCACGCAGTCCCAGCCGTCGTCGTACAGGTCGCGGACCCGGATCTCATTTCCGGTCTGGTCGCCGAGCTTGCCGTGCGCGGTGCCCTTCTCGGAGGAAATCGCCTCCACGAGCTTCCCGCCGTCCACGGCCACCGCCGCGTGCTTTCCGCTGGCGAGCAGGATGTCGCCTGGCTGCGGGCTCTTCCACGTGCTCGCCTTGAGCGCGCGGAAGTTCCCCGACGCGACCATGTCCTGCTTCATGTCGCCCGTGTACCACGCGCCGCCGCAGTCCACGCCCTGCGCGGCGTAGCACTCGATGGAGAGCGACGAGCAGTCGCGGTCGCCCGGCGCGATGCGGACGTTGGTGCCGTCGGATAGAGTCACCTTCTCGGTCGCGCCGCCGCCCGTGCCGACGCCCGCGCGGTTCGGCTGGCTGTATCCGTGCTCCGCGTGCTTCGCGATGTGGCGCGCGATCTCCGCCGCGCGCTCCGGTACTGTGAGCATGTGCCGTCCTTTCATGAAAAAGGGGCCTTGCGGCCCCGTCATCGGTTTGCTTGTCTCGATTTCCTACTCGCCGTCGCCGTCCATGTCGACGGTGCCGTCCTCGGGGTTGCCGGTGCGCATCATCGCCATGAGCGGCGACAGCACGCACATGATCGCGGCGGTGGCGATGGAGGCCCACGTCGCGTCCTCGATCACGCCGCCGAGCACGAGCGGCACGGCGACGATGAGGACCGACAGGAGGCCCTGCACCACGGAGCGCGCGAGGCGCATCTCGGTGCTATCGTCATGGAGAAAGTGGTCGAGCATGGTTATGCCTCCTTAGTCCAGCCCTGCGGGTAGGCGTCGGGTGCCAACTTGTTACCGTCGATGGTGGACACGTAGATGGGGCCGTCGGCGTCCGGGTAGTGGACGCGGTCCCCGGTGTTGTAGGCGTTGTGCGCGCCGGTCGGCTGCACCCACACGTCCACGCCGTCCCCGGCGATGGTGATGGCCGACCACAGCGAGGCGGCGGCGTCCGGCGTCCAGTCGGCCTGCGCGTCGTGCTCCTGCTCGCAGCGGTAGAGCTGGCCGGAGTACCTGACCACCTCGTCCACCTTGTAGTGGGCGGTGGAGGACCACTCGGGCCAGAGCGTGTCGATGCTGAGGGCCTGCTCGTCCGTGAGGGCGGTGCCGATGGTCGGGAGGGTTAGCGCGGCGAAGGTGGCGAGCTGGGGGTTGGCGTTGGCCCTCGCCTCGTTAGCCACCGCCTGCGTGGCGGTCGCGGTCTCCCTCACGAGGCGGACGTTCTCCTCCAGCGCTCGGATAGCCGCCTCGGCGCTCTCCTCCACCCTGCGGATGAGGCGCACGCGCACGGACTCGCCGGACACGGAGATGGACGCCACGACGTAGCCCTCGAAGACCTCGATTTCCTCGCCGTCGTCGTTGAAGACGGTCAGCCTCTCGCCGTCGAGCGCAGCCGCCTCCTCCACGGTCGCGGCGAGGCTCACGGTCAGCTCGTCCCCGCGCGCGGAGTAGCCGCCGAGCGTGAGTTCGTTGAGCTTCATATGTGCTCCCTTCGCACGAAAAAGGCACCCCGCAGGGTGCCGTGGACATGAAAAAGGCCCCTTGCGGGGCCGGTTACTTGATGCCGAAGAATGCGGGGCTGCTTAGGCTCGTGGTCATCGGTTGTTGCCATTGGCTCTCCTTACGCTGTTCTCTTCCAGACGTACACCGCGATGTAGGGAGGCATGTTGTTGTGCGGCTTGCTCCCTCCGGCAGGCTGCGTCTGAGTCGCGATGTTTCCGGACTCCTTGACGGCGCTCGAGGTGCTCCCGCCACTTCCTTCGTACAGCGCGTGCGTGTGCGACGGCATCTCGTCCACGGTCAGCTTGTGCGTCGCCTCGCCGCCGGTGCTCCCAGCCGCGTAGGTCGAGCCCGCGCAGAGCAGGAAGCGGTCCTGTATCCGCTCCCACTTGCCGCCGAAGAGGGTGGATGGGCTGGTGCTCGACACGCTCAGGTAGATTGATCCCACCGGGTACGCCGACAGGGCTGAGCTGCCAGCGCCAGCCATCGCCACAGCCAGCCCCGGCTCCGCGCTGATGGTCACCTTCCCGTCATCACCCACGGACACGCTCACGTTCTCGCCCGCCACGATGTCGTCCGGGGCCATCTTGCCGTCAACGTCGGCCTGTAGCAGCTCGTCGGCCTTGGAGCGGGCGGAGGACTCGGCGGAGACGGCTTGGGTGAGGTCGGTGGTGGTTGGGTAGTCCATGAGGGTATTGCGCAGGCAGAGCACGGTGGGGAGAAGGTCGCCTCTGGTGGAGGCGGTGAAGGAGTCCACGAAGCCGGTAGCGAGCTTGCCGTTGATATGCAAGTATGCCTGTCCGGAGGCGCACTTCATGTAGATGACGTCGTTCGTGGCTTCGTCCTTGATGCCCATTGTTGAACCAGACGAGGAAGTCTCAGCGTAGATCTTCGCGGTCCCGTCGCTTCTGGCTATCTCCCATCTGGTGCCGGTCTTATTCGGGTGCGTCAGCTTCAGGAAGCCGCTCGTGTCCGGCGTCTCCCCCGGGTCGCCCTTGTCTCCCTTCTCGCCCTGCGGGATGCCGAGCTGGAGCACCTTGTTGACCACCTGCGCGGTGGCCTCCTGCTCAGGCGCGAGCGTGGTGGCGGCGGCACCCGTGATGTACTTGTCCGCCACCTGCTGCGCCGACTGCGCGGCCT
>CASEQJ010000041.1 GCA_949290055.1 uncultured Olsenella sp.
GTCACGCTCACGTGCGCCTCGGGCGGCCGGCCCGACCACGCGCTCGCGGTCGTGGGCCAGCTCGCGCGCGCGGCGTGCGCGTCGGCGCGCCTCGTCGAGGACGGCTTTGAGATGCGGATTGTGTCGGCGGCGGGGGAGGGCGCCTGGGAGCTCGGGCCGGGCGCGGTCGGCCGCACGTTCTCGGCCGTGGCCGTGGCGCCCGACACGCGCGTGGACGAGAGGGGCATGCGCTGGGAGCTCAGCGACCACCCCATGGGCCTTCTCGACGACCTTGGGATCTCCAATGTCGTCACCGCGCCGGACGCGTGCGTCACCTGCCGCGCGGGCGCCGTGGCGGCCTTCCTGCTCGACGCATAGCCACCACGGGTGGGGCACGCAAACAAAACCGCCACAATACGTTGACATTTTCTGTTGCGGCGGCCCGGGCGTGTGCTATAGTTGGCGAGCTGTGTAAAAGCGGGCGCGAGAAGAGCGCCGCGCCCCCGAGGAGGTAAGCATGTCCAAGGTCTGTGAGTTCTGCGGCAAGCACGCCGTTGCCGGTCATTCCATTAGCCACTCCCACCGCGTGGTGAACCGCACCTTCAAGCCGAACATTCAGCGCGTCACCGTGGTCGTCGACGGTCACCGTCGCAAGGCCAACGTGTGCTCCCGCTGCCTCAAGTCCGGCAAGATCGCCCGCAGCTAGTCGCCGCGACACGCGTGAGCAGGGGGTCGTCCTCGGACGGCCCCCTTTTTCTGTGGCGCCGCCGCCCCCGCGTTCTTCTCGCCAGCCTGCGCTATAATCGTTTTCACTGAGACATCTCTCCCTACTTGAGAGGAGTTCGCATGTCAGGAGTTGTTCCGGGAACGCTCAGGGTCTCCAACGACTGCATTGCCGACCTCGCCGGCTACGCCGCGCTCGAGTGCTACGGCGTGGTGGGCATGGCGGAGCTCGACGAGCAGGCCGGCGTCGCGCGCCTGCTGCCGTCGTTCCGCCTGCGCAAGGGCATTGACGTCGCCGCCTCCGCGGGCCGCGTCACGGTGGACCTCCACGTGATCGTCGAGCAGGGCGTCAACATGTCCTCCGTCGTCGGCAACCTCACGAGCTCCGTCAAGTTCCTGCTCAAGCAGATCGCCGAGCTTGAGAACGTGGACGTGAGGGTTCACATCGAGGGCCTGCGCAACGCGCGCTAGCACCTCTCGCACCATAGGCCCAAAGAGAAAAGGTCCTCGAAGATGATTTCTTCCGTCGTCCGCACGTGCTTCCCCGTGGCCGCCAAGGTCGTGGCCGACCGCGCCGAGGAGATCAACAAGCTCAACGTCTTCCCCGTTCCCGACGGCGACACCGGCACCAACATGTCGCTCACGCTGAACACGGTCGTCCGCGAGGTCGAGGCCCTGCCGGCCACGGCCACCATGGACGACGTCTCGAAGGCGATCACGCACGGCTCGCTCATGGGCGCGCGCGGCAACTCCGGCGTCATTACGAGCCAGATCCTGCGCGGCATTGCCGAGGGCCTCACGGACGCCAAGAACCCCGAGCACGCCACGCCCGCAGACGTGGCCCACGCGTTCCGTCGCGGCGTGAAGGTGGCCTTCAAGGCCGTCCGCAAGCCGGTCGAGGGCACGATCCTCACCGTCCTGCGCGACGTCTCCGCCAAGGCCGACCAGCTCGAGAAGAACCGCGAGCTCGCCACGAGCGACATGCTCGACGCCCTCGTCGTCGAGGCCTACGAGTCCGTGGCGCGCACCCCGGAGCTGCTGCCCGTCCTCAAGGAGAACGGCGTCGTGGACTCCGGCGCCTTTGGCTTCGCGGTCTTCATGGAGGCCTTCGTCAACGCCGCCACCGGCAAGGCCGGCGAGCTCACCGACTTCAAGACCACCGTCGACGCCAAGGCCGACGTCTCCGCCAAGGTGCAGATCGAGCTCAACGACGACTGGGAGGGCTCGGAGTTCCGCTACTGCAACGAGTTCCTCTTCAAGGCCGAGAAGGACTTTGACGTCGACGCCTCGCTCGCCTACCTCGCCACGCTCGGCGACTGCGAGCTGATCGTGGGCGCCTACCCCGACTTCAAGGTGCACGTGCACTCCAACGAGCCCAACCGCGTGCTCGAGTACATGCTGCAGTTCGGCCAGGTCTACGAGGTCTTCATTCACAACATGGACATGGAGTCCCACGACCGCACCGCCAAGATCGCCGCGGACCAGGCGGCGGAGGGCGAGAAGGGCGCGGGCCCGCGCAAGGCGCTCGGCTTCGTGGCCGTGGCGGCCGGCTCGGGCGAGGAGGAGATCCTGCGCTCGCTGGGCGTCGACGTCGTCGTCTCCGGCGGCCAGACCATGAACCCCTCCACGGCCGACATTCTCGAGGCGATCGAGGCCGCCAACGCCGACAACGTGATCGTGCTGCCCGGCAACGGCAACATTCGCATGGCCGCCGAGGCCGCGGCGACCGCCTGCGAGGACTCCAAGGTCGCCGTCGTTCCCACCAAGACCGTGCCGCAGGGCTTCTCGGCCATGTTCGCCGTCGACCCCGAAGCCGACCTCGAGACCAACGTGGAGGCCATGACCGAGGCGATCGCCGACGTCCGCGGCGGCGAGGTCACCACCGCCGTGCGCGACTCCCAGGCCGCCGACGGCAGCCCGATCCACGCCGGCGACGTCATGGGCATTCAGGACGACTCCATTGACGTCGTGGGCTCCGACGTGACGCAGGTCACGCTCGAGCTCATCGCGAAGATGCAGGACGAGGAGGAGGGCGACTCCCTCACGATCCTCGCCGGCCAGGACATGGACGACGAGGCCTTCGAGGCGCTCGTGGCCGCCATAGAGGAGGCACAGCCCGACCTCGAGGTCGACCCGCACCGCGGCGAGCAGCCCCTCTACCCCGTGATCTTCTCGATCGAGTAGGCAGTGGGGGAGCACCCCGCCATACCGTCAGCCGCAGAGAGGGTGCAGCGAACCTGCGCCCTCTCTGACTCTGTGTCGCGCCTGCGCTACGTCAAGGGCGCCCGCGCCGAGGCGCTCGAGCGCCTGGGGATTCGCCGCGTGCGCGACCTTCTGCTGCACGTGCCGCACCGCTACCTGGACTTCACGCGCGTCGTGAAGGTGGCCCACGCCGACGTCGGCAGCGACGCCACGGTCGTGGTGCGGGTGGACCGCGTCGAGAAGCGCGTGGCGCGCACGCGGCGCATGCAGATCGTCGAGCTCTCGACGATGGACGAGACGGGCGTTCTTCTCGCCACGTTCTTCCGGCAGCCGTGGGTGGCCGAGCAGGTGCACGAGGGCGACGTGGTGGCGCTCTCCGGCAAGGTCACCTTTGGCGGCGGGTTCAGGCAGATGAAGGCCCCGTTCTACGAGGTCGTGACCGCGTCCGGCGGCGCGGGCGACTACGCGCGCGTGCTGCCGGTCCACAGCGTGAGCGAGGGGCTTTCGGCGAGCTGGATGCGTCGAATCGTGGCCGCGGCGCTGGCCGACGCCGGCGACGTCTGCGACTGGCTGCCGGCCGACCTCGCCTGCCGCCGCGGGCTCATGACGCTCGCTCGCGCCCTGCGCGAGGTGCACTTTCCCGCAACGGTGGCGAGCGCGGGTCGCGCGCGGCGCCGGCTTGCCTACGACGAGCTGCTCTGCCTGCAGCTCGCGCTGCTCACGCGCCGCCAGATCGAGCTCTCCGGCGCGACGCCGTGCGCCCACGTGGCCGACGGGCCGCACGTGGAGGCGCTTCTCGCCGCGCTGCCCTTCACGCTCACGGACGAGCAGGACGCCGCCGTGCGGGAGATCCTCGCCGACATGGCGGCGCCGCGCGTCATGAACCGCCTGCTTCTGGGTGACGTCGGCACCGGCAAGACGGCCGTGGCCGCCGTGGCGCTCGCCGCCTGCGCCGACACCGGGACCCAGGCCGCCGTCATGGCGCCGACCTCGGTGCTCGCGCGCCAGTACGCCGACAAGATCGGCCCCGTGCTCGACGCCGCGCGCGTGAGCTGGGCGCTCGTCACGGGCGCGACGCCCGCGCTCGAGCGCTCCGAGACCGAGCGCGCCGCGGCCGCGGGCGAGCTCACGGTGGTCTTTGGCACGACGGCGCTGCTCTCCGAGGCGCTGGAGTTCTCCGCGCTCTCGCTTGTGGTGATCGACGAGCAGCACCGCTTTGGCGTGGATCAGCGCGCGGCGCTGCGGCGCAAGGGCGCGGGCGCCGATTTGCTGGCCATGACGGCCACGCCCATTCCGCGCACGCTCGCGCTCTCGCTCTACGGCGACGTCGAGCTCTCGCGCATTCGCCGCCGGCCGCGCGCCGGCGCGGGCGTCACCACGCACGTGACCTCGCCGACCAACCTCGACCTCGCCTGGGGCGCGATCCGCGACGCCGTGGCGGCGGGGCACCAGGCCTACGTGGTCTGCCCGCTCGTCGACGACGCGGACGACGGATCGGCGCTCGACGACGTGCCAGAGGCCCTGCGCGGCTCCGACGCCCGCCCGCGCGCCGCGGTGCCCACCCTCGAGCAGCTGCGCACGCAGATTCTGCCGGGCCTTGCCTGCGACCTCCTGCACGGTCGCATGTCGCCGGCCGAGAAGGACCTCGCCATGGAGCGCTTCCGCACGGGTGCCACGCAGGTGCTCGTCACCACCACGGTCGTGGAGGTCGGCGTGGACGTGCCCAACGCCACGGTCATGGTCGTGCTCGACGCGGACCGCTTTGGCCTGGCGACCCTCCACCAGCTGCGCGGGCGCGTCGGGCGCGGGGACGTGGCGGGCACGGTCTACCTGAGCTGCGCGGCCAAGCGCGGCAGCCGCGCGCGCGAGCGCCTGGCGGCGCTCGAGGCGACCTCGGACGGCTTCGAGCTCGCGGAGCTCGACCTGCGGCTGCGCCACGAGGGCGAGGTTCTGGGGTATCGCCAGAGCGGCGGCGTCTCGCTCGAGGTCTGCGACCTCGAGGCGGACCGCGACCTCGTGGAGTGGGCCCACGCCGACGCCCGCGAGGTCGCAAACGCCGACCCGCGCCTCGCCTCGCCCGCGCACCGCGCCCTGGCGATCGAGGTGCGCGACAGGTTTGGTGCCTACTTCGAGGAGCTGGAGCGCGCATGAGGATCGTCGGGGGAAAGTGGCGGGGCCGTCAGATCGAGGCGCCGGAGGGGCGCGGGGTGACGCGTCCCACGACCGACCGCACGCGCGAGGCGATCGCGTCCATGATCTTGTCGGCGCGCGGGCTCGACCTTTCGGGGGCCTCGGTGCTCGACGCTTTTGCCGGCTCGGGGGCCATGGGACTTGAGCTGCTGTCGCGCGGCGCGACGCGCGCGACCTTCGTGGACCGCGACCGACGCGCCGTCGCCCGCATTCGCCGCAGCGCCTCCGCGCTCGGGGCGGGGAAGGGCGAGGTCGCCGCGCTTTCCGGCGACGTGTTCGCGCTCGCCGCGCGCGGTCTGGCGGGCGCCCCCTTCGACGTCGTGTTTCTCGACCCGCCCTACGCGGTTTCGGCGGAGCGGGTCTCCGAGCTGGTGGACGCGCTCGCCGCCTCCGGCCAGCTCGCGCCCGGCGCCGTGGTAGTCTACGAGCATGCCGCCGACGCGGGCGCGCTCGCCTGCGCCGCGCTCGAGCCCCAGCGCACGAGGGCGCGCGGCATAACCGCCGTTGACCTGTTGATCGCACGCGACGAACGGGAGGCGCAATGACCAGCGACCTCATTACCCACGTCGTCGTCCCGGGCACCTTCGACCCGGTGACGCTCGGCCACATTGACGTCATACGCCGCACCCGCCGGCTCTTCCCGCGCGTGACCGTCGCGGTGGCGGCCTCGGCGAACAAGCACGGCCGCGGGACGACGTTTTCGCTCGAGGAGCGCGTTGACATGATCCGCGAGGCGCTCGTGTGCGAGGGGCTGCCGGACGACATAGAGGTCGAGCCCTTCACCGGGCTGCTCGTCGAGTTTGCCAAGGGGCTCGGCGCCGGCGGGGTCGTCAAGGGCCTGCGCGCCATGACCGACTTTGAGTACGAGCTCCAGCAGGCGGACCTCAACAGCCACCTCTCGCCGGATCTGGAGAGCGTCTTCGTCATGTCGAACCCGCAGTACGGCTACGTCTCGTCCTCGATCGTGCGCGAGATCGCCTCCATGGGCTCCGACGTCAGCACGCTCGTGCCTGCCAACGTCAACGCGCGCCTGCTCGAGCGCTACGGGCGGTAGGGCCGCGGACGCGCGTCCTTCTCGCCGCTCTTCTCGCCCGGCGCGTTCTAGGTTTTGCGGGTCTTGTCCTGGTGACGTCTAGGAATCTCGGCCCCTGTCACCTTGCGTTATAGAAAACGCCGTTCTTGTCGACAGTCGTTCTAGAAAACGCCGACCTTGTCACCCGACGTTCTAGAAAACGCTGACCTTGTCGCGAGTCGTTCTAATAATTGCCGACCTTGTCCTGCTGGGACGTCTTCTGTCAGGACAGGGGCGCGCTTTTCTAGACGTTCGCGTGACAAGGGCCGCCATTCTTGGACGTTCGCGTGACAAGGGCCGACTTTTCTAGAGCGCCAGGCGACAAGGGCGACGATTCTTAGACGACCTCACGACAAGGACGGCGATTCTTAGACGGCTTGGCGACAAGGTCGGCGATTCCTGGAACGCGCGCGCCGACGCGAAACCGCCACAACCTGCGCCACTCGTCAACCGTGCCTTTATCTCGGCACGCGCAATCTGCTACCATGCTCTTTGATGGTGCCTCTGCGCCCACCAACCGATGAGTCACGCGAAAGGAACCATATATGCAGCCAGGTGAGGAAATCGAGAGCTTGGTGGACGAGCTCGAGCAGATCGTGAACGAGGCCAAGTCCCCGATCATGGACAACGGTCAGAAGAAGATTGTCGACGCCCAGGACGTCTACGAGATCCTGGACGAGATTCGTCGCGTCTTCCCGCAGGAGTTCTCCGACGCGCGCCGCATCCTCAAGGAGGAGCAGGAGATGCTGGACCGCGCGCAGCAGCAGGCCAGCTCGATCATTGCCGACGCGCAGCAACAGGCTATGATCCTCGCGGGCGACCAGGAGGTCGTGCGCCTCGCGCAGCAGCAGGCCGACGGCATTCGCGACCAGGCCGCGCAGTACGAGCGCGACACCCGCTACAACGCCGAGGAGTACGCCGACACCGTGCTCGCGCACCTCGAGGAGAACCTCAAGAGCCTCACCAGCTCCGTCACGCGCGTGCGCCAGACGCTCGACGAGAACTCCGGCCCGCGCAACACCACCAACAACGTGCCCTGGTAGCCGCCGCCATGCAGCCGCTGCCCTTTGCCATTGACGACCGCCTTGCGGCGGCGGGCGACACCTGCCCGGTTGCCGGCCACCTCGACGAGGCCGGCTACGAGCTCGGCGACCATGAGTTCTCGCTGCCCGACGGCATAGACTACGACCTCGTGCTCACCAACGCGGGCGAGGGGATCCTCGCCACGGGTCTCGTGCGAGCCCACGTGGTGGGGACGTGCGACCGCTGCCTGGAGAGCGCCGAGTTTGACGTGGCGGCCGAGGTCGACGGCTACTACCTCTTCGAGGAGCCCGAGCGCCTGGCTGAGGACGAGGACGAGGCGGACTACGAGCTCGTGGCGCCGGACAACACGATCGACCTCTCCGCGGCGCTGCTCTCGGCGCTGGTCATGGAGACGCCGTTCGTGGTGCTGTGCCGCGAGGACTGCGCCGGCCTCTGCCCGGTCTGCGGCGCCAACCTGAACGAAGGGGACTGCGGCCACGCCGCGCAGCTCGCGGAGCAGCGCGAGGCGGAGCGCCGCGCGTCGTCGCCCTTCTCGGCCCTTGCCGACCTCAACCTCCCCGACGAGTGACGCGAAGGGCCGCCCTTCGTATCATTTCTGTGAGCACGTGCCCTTTTTGGGGACTCGTGCTATAGTGTTTCCTCGCGTGAATTGGTAATGAGCGCCTCCGTGGGCGAGCGGCGGGCGCCTTCGTGACAAGAGAGGTTTGACATGGCAGTACCCAAGCAAAAGAAGGGCCGCGGCGCCACCCACTCCCGTCGTTCGGCCAACAGCAAGCTCGCCGCTCCGGCGCGCTCCGTGTGCCCGCAGTGCGGCGCCCCCAAGCTCCCGCACCACGTGTGCCCCAACTGCGGTCACTACAAGGACCGCGAGGTCGTCGTCACCGAGTAGCACCGCTCACAGACGAAGCTTCGGGGGTCGGGCCTTTGGGTCCGGCCCCCTTTTTGGTGCCGAGCGCGCGTTCTTCTCGGGCGGCGTTCTAGGAATTGCGGACTTTGTTGTGGCTGCTTCTAAGAATCGCGGACCTTGTTGCCCGGCGTTCTAAGAATCCCGGACCTTGTTTGAGACCCTTCTAAGAAATGCGGCTGTTGTCATGGCTGCTTCTAGGAATCGAGGACCTTGTTTGCGACCCTTCTAAGAAATGCGGGCCTTGTCTGGCTGGACAGTGGCTTTGCCGTGCAAGGGCGCGTTTTTCTAGACGTCCGCGCGACAAGGGCGGCGTTTTCTAGGCGTCCGCATGACAAGGGCGGCGATTCCTAGACGCCTGCGCGACAAGGGCGGCGATTCCAAGAACGACAGGCCGAGAAGAACGGGCGGCCCGCGCGGCGTGGCATAATGGAGAGCGGAGAAAAACGTGCGAAAGGGGAGACATGACCACTATCTGCGTTGACGTCATGGGCGCGGACAAGGAGCCCGCGATCCTGCTCGAGGGCGTCGCTCAGGCGCTCGCTGACGATTCCGACCTCGAGGTGCTCGTCGCCGGTGACGCCGACGTGGTCGAGCCCTTCGCCGCCGCGCACGACCGCGCCCGCGCGCTCGTGACCACGCAGGTCATAACCATGTCTGAGCACCCGGCCAATGCCGTGCGCCAGAAGAAGGACGCGAGCATTGTGCGCGCCGCCGCGGCCGTGCACGCGGGCGAGGCGGACGGCCTGTTCTCGGCCGGCTCCACCGGCGCCGTGCTTACCGCGGCCACCTTCGGCGTCGGTCGCATTAAGGGCGTCAAGCGCCCTGCGCTCTCGCTGCCCTTCCCGGGCGTCTCCGGCAAGCCCACGGTCTTTCTCGACATGGGCGCAAACGCCGACGTCAAGCCCGAGGTGCTCGTGCAGTTTGCCCACATGGGCCGCGCCTACTCCCGCGCGGTCCTCGGCGTGGCCGAGCCGCGCGTGGGGCTTCTCTGCAACGGCTCCGAGGACACCAAGGGCTCGGACATGGCGCTCGCCTACCACGCGGCGCTCGAGGCGGGCAACTGCGGCTTTGCGGGCAACGCGGAGGGCACCGACCTTCTGGCTGGTACCTTTGACGTGATCGTGGCCGACGGCTTCACCGGCAACGTGGCCCTGAAGTCGATCGAGGGCACCGGCAAGTTCGTGCTCAAGCGCCTCAAGGCCGCCATGGAGTCGTCGCTCAAGAACAAGATCGGCATGGCGCTGCTCGCCGGCTCGCTCAAGTCGCTCGCCGCGGAGATGTCCGGGGACGAGTACGGCGGCGCGATTCTCCTGGGCCTGCGCGCGCCGGTCGTGAAGGGCCACGGCGCCACGAGCGCCCAGGCCGTCCGCAAGGGGACGCTCGCCGCCGCCCGCGCGGCCCGCTCCGGCCTTTCCGAGAAGATCGCCGAGGCCTGCGTGCTCTCTTGAGACAAAGGGGAGCGCCCCTTCGTCCCGTTCGGGTAGAATCAAAGGGATACCGCCAACGTTAGGAGGAACCATGGACCGCGACGCAATTCTCGCCAAGGTCATTGAGGTCGTTGACGACACGCTCTCGCTCGGCTCCGACGTCACGCTCGACGAGGGCACCAACCTGAAGGAGCTCGGCGCCGACTCGTTTGACCTGCTCGAGCTCGTGACCGCGCTCGAGGACGAGTTCTCCATGACCTTCGACGACGACGCCGTGGGCACGATCGCCACCGTCGGCCAGGTCGTCGACGCCATTGCGGCCGCCCAGTAGCGGGGGTTCGATCGTTGAAGATGCACGAGCGGGTGGCCGAGGCCGAACGGGTCTGCGGCCACCACTTTGAGAACCAGGACCTTATCGTCTCCGCGCTCACGCACCCCTCGGCCGCCGAGGGGCGCCCCGTGTCGGCCTCCTACGAGCGCCTCGAGTTCCTCGGGGACTCCATTCTGGGCGCCATTGTGGCCACCGACCTCTTCGAGCGCTTTCCCGACATGGACGAGGGCGCCCTCACGCAGGCAAAGATCAGCCTCGTCTCGGGGAAGATGCTCTCGAGCGTGGCCGAGCGGCTGGGTCTGGCGCCGCTGATCGTCATGGGGGAGTCCGAGCGCGGCACCGGCGAGCGCGGCATGCACTCCGCCCTCGAGAACGTCTACGAGGCGCTCGTGGGCGCGCTCTACCTGGACGCGGGCTACGCCGTCACCCATGCGTTCGTCACGGACACCCTCGGCCCGGAGGTCTCTCCGGCGCTGGCCGAGAAGCCCATAAGCCCGAAGTCCCGCCTGCAGGAGGTCACCCAGCGCGACCTGCGTTGCGGCCCCGAGTACAAGCTCGTCTCCGAGGAGGGGCCCGCCCACGACCCGACGTTCACCTCGGTCGTCCTCGTGGAGGGCCGCCGCGTCGGGCGCGGCTCCGGCCCGTCGAAGAAGACCTCGGAGAGCGCCGCCGCCGTCGACGCCCTCGTTCGTCTCGGCTACGCCGAGGCGGGCGACTTCGAGGGCGCGGGAACCACCAACTAGCGCAAAGGACGAGAAGTTGTATCTGAAGTCGCTGACACTCAAGGGGTTCAAGTCGTTCGCCGACCGCACCCACATGGTCTTCGACCCCGGCCTCACCGTGGTCGTGGGCCCCAACGGCTCCGGAAAGTCCAACGTCTCCGACGCCATTCTCTGGGTCCTGGGCGAGCAGAGCGCCAAGCAGCTGCGCGGCCAGGCCATGGAGGACGTGATCTTCTCGGGCTCCTCGGCGCGCTCGGCCGTGGGCGTGGCCGAGGTCACGCTCGTGCTCGACAACTCCGACCACACCCTGCCGATCGACTTCACCGAGGTCGGGATCACGCGCCGCATGTACCGCTCCGGCGAGTCCGAGTACCTGATCAACGGCGCGCCGAGCCGCCTCATGGACGTCCAGGACATTCTCCACGACTCCGGCCTCGGCAAGGACACCCACTCGATAATCTCCCAGGGCAAGCTCGACTCGATTCTCTCGAGCCGCCCCGAGGAGCGCCGCGCCCTCATAGAGGAGGCCGCCGACATTTCCAAGCACCGCCGCCGCAAGGAGCGCAGCCAGAAGAAGCTCGTCTCCATGGACGAGAACCTCGCGCGCGCCAAGGTGCTCTCGCGCGAGATCGCGCGCCAGCTGCGCCCGCTCGAGCGCCAGGTGGACAAGGCCCAGCGCGCCCGCCAGCTCGAGGACGAGCTGAAGGAGCTGGAGATCCAGCTCGCCGTCGACGACCTGAGGCGCCTGCAGCAGGACTACGCGCGGCTCGAGGCGCGCGGCAAGGAGGCCGACGCCGCCTGCGAGCTCGCTCAGTACCGGCTGGACGAGAAGAGCGCGGAGCTCGAGAAGCTCCAGTCGCTGCTCGAGCAGAAGGGCCTCTTCGTGGGCGACCTCGGCGAGCAGCGCCGCCGCATGCAGGACCTTCTCGGCCGCATGGACGCGGACATGCGCCTTCTGGAGGAGAAGGGCAAGAACATGGTCTCACGCCTCTCCGACATGCGCATGCAGCTCTCCTCCATGGAGAAGCAGCGCGCCGACGCCGCGGCCGAGCGCGAGGGCGTCGCAGGCGACCTCTCCGACGCGCGCGTCCGCGAGGCGAGCCTGAGCGAGGGCGTCGAGGGGCTCGAGCGCATGTCTCGCGAGGCGAGCGCCCGCCGCCGCGAGATCGACGAGGAGCTCTCCAAGATTACCGCCCGCGAGCGCGCCGCGCGCGCCGAGGCGGACCGCGAGACGCTCGCCTACGCCAAGCTCGAGGACCAGATCTCCAACGCCGAGGTGGAGGACCAGATGTTCGCCTCGCGCCTCGAGCAGCTCGACGAGGTGGTGGCGACGACCGAGGAGGCCGTCGCCGAGCGGACCGAGCGCATGGACGGGCTCGAGGCCTCGCTCGCCGAGGCCCGCGAGCGCGAGGAGTCGCTGGCCACCGCCATAGCCGCCCTCTCGGGGGCGCTCAGCTCCGCCCGCACCGAGCACGCCGAGGCTCAGCGCGCCCTCTCCTCGGCGACCGCCACGCTCGAGGCGCTGCGCGCGGTCGACACCGACGTCGAGTCCTCGAGCCCGCTCGCCGCGGCCCTCGCCGCCGACGAGGAGCGCGTGCGCTGCCGCCTTGCCGACCTCGTGGACGCCGATCCCGAGGTCGAGTCGCTCGTGGAGCGCCTGATCGGCGACGACCTGGCGGCGCTCGTCGTGGAGGGGACGGACGACGTCACGGCGCTTCTCGACCGCGCCCGCTCGCTTGCCGAGAAGGACGGGCGGGCCGCGATCGTCTCCGCGGCGCTCGCCGGCCGGCCGACAGCGGCCGAAGGCGCCCCGGGCACGCCGCTCGTCTCGCGCCTTCGCGTCTCCGACGAGGCGCGTCCGCTGCTCGAGGCCCTGCTCGGCGACGTCCGTCTGGTCGGCTCCGCCGAGGAGGCCGTGCGCGCCCACGCCGCGGCGCCGGGTGCGACCTACGTCACCGACGACGGCGTGGTCGTGCTGCCGGACGGCCGCGTCCGCGTGGGCTCCGCGCCCTCGAGCGAGTCGGGCGCGCTCGAGCGCAAGCGCCGCATTCGCGAGCTCACGGCCGGCATGGCCGAGCTCGAGGGTCGTCTTGCCGACGCCGCCTCGAGGGTGGAGGACGCCGAGGCCGAGCTCGCCTCCGCGCGCGAGGGGGAGGCTGCCGCGAAGGGCGAGGTCGCCCGCATGCGCGCCGAGCTCTCGTCGACGACCGCCGAGCGCGGCCGCCTCGAGGCGCAGCTGGCCAACTCCGTCTCCGAGCGCGCGCAGGTCACCCAGAGGCGCGCCGCCTCCGCCGAGCGCGCCGCGGCCGCCCGGACGCAGAT
>CASEQJ010000042.1 GCA_949290055.1 uncultured Olsenella sp.
GCACACCTGGGAGTAGGTATTACGCGCCGAGGTAGAACTCCATTGCGCGCAGGCGCGCGTCGAGGTGGGTGGCGGCCCAGACGTGGGCGGCCCCGAGCAGGAAGAGCGCCGTCTCGTCGTCCACCTGCGCGGCGAGAAGCCCGTCAAAGGTGCTGGCGAGAAGCGCGCGGAGCCACGCCAGCTGGCCGGCGCCCACCTCCTGCGCCCCGGCGACCTCGCGGGCGCAGCTCGCGCAGAGCACGCCTCCGGCAGCGGCCGAGAAGTACGCCACGTCCGCGTCCCCGCAGGCGCAGCACCCCGCGAGCTCCGGCCGCCAGCCGCCGTGCGCGAGCACCTTCCAGACGTAGGCGCCCACCACGAGGTCGAGGTGGGAGCGGTCGGCAGCCTCCTCGCACGCGCGCAGCGCCCGCGAGCAGATCGGGTAGAGAAAGGGGTCCGGCGCGTCCTCGAAGCAGGTGAGGCGCGCGACCTCGGCGACGGCGCTTGCCGCCGCCACGCGCTCGTAGTCCCCGCGCAGGCGCGCGTGCGGATCGACGGTCTGCGCCTCGCTCGCCACGTCGAGCGAGCGGCCGACGGCGAGCAGGAAGTCCGTCTCGCAGAAGAGCTCCGCCCGCGCAGCGAGGCGCCCGCCGGGCTTGCGCGCGCCCTTGGCGACGGCGCGCGCCTGGCTCCCGTCGGCGGCAAGGAGCGTCAGAATGAGGTCCTGCTCGGCCAGTTTGGTGCGGTCGAGCACGATCGCGCGCGTCCGGTAGGTGCGGCGTCCGGCCACGCTACTCCTCCACGGAGTAGCCGAGGCGGCGGATCTGCCGCGCGTCGCGGCGCCACGCGGGCGAGACGCGCACCGTGAGGTCGAGAAATACCTTGCAGCCCAGCAGCCGCTCGATGTCGCGGCGCGCCTCGGTGCCCACCTGCTTGATCATGTGCCCACCGCGGCCGACGACGATCCCCTTCTGGCCCTCGCGCTCCACGAGGATCGTGGCCGTGATCGTGGCGTGGTCGTCGTCTGTGAAGTCTATGTCGTCGCAGAGGACGCCCACGGAGTGCGGCAGCTCCTGACGCAGGTGCAAGAAGAGCTTCTCGCGCACGAACTCCGCGACGAGCTCCTCGGGCGAGGCGTCGACGTCCATGTCCTCCGGGAACCACCGCGGCCCCTCGGGCAGGTGCGCGGAGACCAGCTCGACGAACGCGTCCACGTTGAAGCCCTCCGTGGCCGAGACCACGAGCTCGTCGTCAAAACCCGCGAGCGCACGCGCGGCCTCGAGCTGCGCTGCCACCTGATCGGGCTTGGCGACGTCGGCCTTCGTGAGGACGAGCAGCTTGTAGCCGGCGTCGGCGCGGGCCACGTGGTTGGCCACCCACTCGTCGCCGCGGCCCACCGGCTTGGTCGCGTCCACGAGAAACGCCACCACGTCGGCGTCCGCAAGCTCGCCGAGAGCGCTCTTGTTGAGCTCCGAGCCCAGGGCGTCCTTGGGCTTGTGCAGGCCGGGCGTGTCAATGATCACGAGCTGGGAGTGGTCGGTGTTCACCACGGCGCGCATGCGGCGGCGCGTGGTCTGGGCCACGGGGCTCGTGATCGCGAGCTTCTCGCCCATTATGGCGTTCAGAAGCGTTGACTTGCCGGCGTTGGGGCGGCCCACCAGCGCGACGAATCCGCTGGTGAAGGGCACGTTCTTCTCACTCATTAATAACTCCTTGGAACGGCTAGAGGCGCGCGAGGATCGCGTTTGCGAAGACGAGCACGCCCACGATCGCAACGATCACGGAGAGGACCCACACCGCGGCGGCGGCAATGTCCTTGGCGCGGCCAGCGAGCGGGTGGAACTCCGGCGACACGAGGTCCACGACGGTCTCCACCGCGGTGTTGAGGAGCTCCGCCATGATCACGACGCCGCAGCAGAGCAGCACGATCGCCCAGCTCAGGAGGTCAAGCTGGAGCGCGAGGCCCGCAACGACCGCGCAGGCGCCCACCGCGAGCATGACCTTTATGTTGCGCTCGGTGGCGACGGCGGTGCGAAAGCCCTGAATCGCAAAGAGGAAGCTCTTGCGAAAGCCGGGGTGGTCGCTGTTGGATCCGGGGATCATGCGCCCTCCTCCTCGCGGTGCCGGGTGATCACGACGCGGTCGAGCGTGCCGTCGGTGGGAAGGAGGGCGAGAAGCGCGTCCTCGCGCGCCTCCATGGCGACGGCCTCCGCCTCGTCGAGGTGGTCGTGGCCGAGCAGGTGCAGAAGGCCGTGCACGAGCAGAAGGCGGCACTCGTCGGCCTCGGTGGTGCCGAAGGCCGCGGCCTGACGGGCAACGTAGGCGGGCGCGAGCACGATGTCGCCGAGCTCGCAGGGCTCGCCGGGGGCGAGCGCGGGGTCGTCGGGGCGCTCGCACTCGAGCGAGATCACGTCCGTGGCGCGGTCGACGTCGCGCCACTCGGCGTTGAGCTCGCGAATGCGCTCGTCGCTCACGAGCGAGAGCGAGACCAGGCAGGGACGCCCCACGCCCTCCTCCGCGAGCACGCGGTCGCAGATCGCGGCGATCTGTGCCTCGTCGAGCGGGCAGGTGACGCCCTCCTCGCACATGACGTCGTACTCGTTCTCCATCAGCTGTGCCCCCTCTCGGCGGCGTCGCGCTCGTAGGCGTCCACGATCCGCGCGACGAGCGCGTGGCGGACGATGTCGTTTCGGTCAAAGTCGACGAAGGAGACGTCCTCCATGCCCTCCAGCACGCGCCGGGCGGACTCAAGGCCGCCCTCGCCGGGCAGGTCGCGCTGGGAGGCGTCGCCGGTCACCACGAAGGTGGACGAGAAGCCCAGGCGCGTGAGGAACATCTTCATCTGCTCCGGCGTGGTGTTCTGCGCCTCGTCGAGGATCACGAAGGCGTTGTTGAAGGTGCGCCCGCGCATGTAGGCGAGCGGGGCGATCTCGATTATGCCCTGCTCAATGAGCACGTTGCCCTTCTCAATGTCGGTCATGTCAAAGAGCGCGTCGTAGAGCGGGCGCACGTAGGGGTCGAGCTTCTCGGCCAGCGTCCCCGGCAGAAAGCCGAGCGACTCCCCCGCCTCAACGACCGGGCGCGCGAGCACGATGCGCCCGACCTCGCGGCGCTTGAGCGCGGCGACCGCCATGGCCATGGCGAGATAGGTCTTGCCGGTGCCGGCGGGCCCGAGGCCAAAGGTCACGGTGTTCCTGCGAATGGAGTCGACGTAGCGCTTCTGGCCGGCGGTCTTGGGGCGAATGGCGCGCCCGCGGTAGGTGAGCAGTATGTCGTCACCCGTGACGAGGACGCGCTCGGCGCCGTGGCGCACCTGGTCGACGATCACGTCGACCTCCTCGGAGGTCGGGGTCTCCCCCACCTCGACGAGGCGTATGAGGCGGGAGAACACCGAGGTGACCTGGTCCACCACGTCCGCCGGACCAGAGACGCTCACAAGGTTGCCGCGCACCGAGATCATGGCGTCGAAGGCGGACTCGATGCGCCGGAGCAGCGCGTCGGCCGGGCCCATGAGGGCCGTGGGGTCGACCGAGTCGGGAATGGTGAGACGAACCTGCGTTGGCTCCATGTTCCTCCTGTGACGGATACGGCTCAGATGATAGCCCATCGGTAGGCCGCGCGGGTTTCCCCTTCGGTTTTGGGCAACAAGTTTGATGACCTTCTCGCCCGCGCGAGGTTTTGCATAAACCATGTTGCCCAATTCCCTGACCGAGAAGGCCAAAGGGCCCGAGAACATAAAACTTGATTCCCAAAACCCTCACTTACGCATTGAAAACCGCCCTCGGCGTGACACGGGAAGCCGTTATCTGCAAAACCTTGCAAAACGCGGCGCACGGCACGGCGAGAAGAACGCGGGGCTAGAGCGGCTCTGCCACCAGCGTCGCGTCGTCGCGGACGTCGGCGATCCTGACGGGCACCAGGCTGTCCACGGGCGCGGAGGCGTCGAGAAGAGCGTCAAAGAGCCCGCCCGTCACGCCGCGCCCGGGATACTGGACCACGACGAGGTCCTTCTCGCCCACCAGCCGGCGTGCCTCGGCCAGGCGCAGGTCGTCGGCAAGCCTGCGGGCCCGCTCGCCGCGCTCCGCCATGACATGCGGGTCAACCTGCCCGTCCATGGTCGCGGCCGGCGTCCCGGGACGGCGCGAGTAGCGAAACACGTGCATCTTCGCGAAGCGCATGTCCCGGCAGAAGTCCAGCGAGCGCGCAAGGTCCTCGTCGCTCTCGCCGGGAAAGCCGACGATCAGGTCGGTGCCCAGGGCAAGGTGCGGCAGGCGCTCGCGCGCGGTCTCGACCACGCGCCTGAAGTCCGCCGTGCGGTAGACCCGCCCCATGCGCCGCAGCGTCTCGTCGCAGCCGGACTGCAGGCAGACGTGCAGAAACGGCGCCACGCGCTCCCCCGCCGCCGCCATGGTGGCGCAGAGCTCTGACGTGACGTCGGGCGGCTCGATCGAGGAGAGGCGGATGCGGCCGACGTCGGTGCGCGAGAGCAGCAGGTCGAGAAGGGCGGGCAGCCGCAGCTCGCGTCCGTGCGCGTCGTCCGCGCGATAGCTCCCCAGGTTGATGCCCGTGAGGACGACCTCGTTCGCACCGCGGGCCTGCGCCGCGCGCACCGCCTCGAGGACCTCCTCGGGCGGCAGGGAGCGGGCTGCGCCGCGGGCGCGCCAGACTATGCAGTAGGTGCAGCGGTTGTCGCAGCCGTCCTGGATCTTGATCCCGGGACGGGTGCGGCCGGTCGGCGTCGGCGAGGTGACGAGCGAACCCGCGGCGTCTGCCGCGTCAAGCTCGAGCGCGCTTGCCGCGAGCGCGGCGACGGCGGCCTTGTCACGCTCGACGCGCACGTTGGGGGCGAGCGCGGCGAGCTCGTCGGCAAAGAGGTTGGCGACGCAGCCCGTCGCGATCACGAGCGGGGCGCCCGGCAGCGCGGCCGCATGGCGGACGGCCTTGCGGGTCTTGGCCTCGGCCTCGCCGGTGACGGCGCAGGTGTTGACGATCACGACGTCGGCCGCACGCTCCGAAACCAGCTCGGCGCCGGCCGCCTCGAGCTCGAGCGCCATGCGGTCAAGCTCGACGCGGTTCACGCGACACCCGAGGTTGACGAGGGCGACGCCGCGACGGAGCTCGCTCACCTGCGACCGCCCTTGAACGGGTTCTTGGGCGCGTGCCAGCGCTCCTTGGCAAAGTGCTCCGCGGCGTTCTCCGCCGCGGCGGAGAAGCCCTCGGGCCCGGCTTCCTTCTCGCCCGCCGACGGGGCGGCGTCGCCCGAGCGCTCGGCAACCAAGGCCGCGACGTCGAGCAGCTGCTTGCTTGAGAGGTCGGTCGGGGTCTCAACCTGGACGACCGCGACGAGGCTGCCACGCGCGACCATGCCCAGGCGCGGCATGCCGCGCCCCGCGACCGTGACGCGCTGGCCAAACTGGCAGCCCGCCGGGACCTGAACGCTGACGCGCTCGCCCTCGAGGATGCCGTCGACCGTGACCGTAGTGCCGACGATCGCCTGCAGGGCGTCGACGCGCACGGTGCAGTAGAGGTCGTCGCCCTGGCGCTCAAAGCGCTCGCTCTCGGCGACCTCGACGCTCACGACGAGGTCGCCGCAGGCGTCGCCGCGAAGGCCCGCCTCGCCCTTGCCCTCGACGGTGATCGTCTGGCCGGAGTGGACGCCCGCGGGCACCCGGACCTCGACCTTCTCGCGAGAGGGCGTGCGGCCCTGACCCTCGCAGGTCTCGCAGGGGTGGTCGATCACCTGGCCCTGGCCATGGCAGGCCGGGCAGGTCGTCTGCACCTGCGCCTGGCCGAAGATCGTCCGCTGGACCTCGACGACGCGCCCGGTGCCGTGGCAGCGCTCGCAGGCGTGAAGCTTGCCGCCCTCGGCGGCGCCGGTCCCGTTGCAGTCCTCGCAGGGGGCAAGGCGCGTGTAGGCGACCGTCTTGGTGCAGCCCGCCGCGGCCTCCTCGAGCGTGACCGTCAGGCGAATTCCCATGTCGCGCCCGCGGGTGCGCTGCGCGGCGGCGCCGCCCTGGGAGGTGCGGCCGCCGAAGAAGGAGTCGAATATGTCGCCAAAGCCAAAGCCCCCGCCGCCGAATATGTCGGAAATGTCGACGTAGTCAGAGCCGAAGCCAGCCGGGCCGTTCGGGTCGCCGTAGCGGTCGTAGTTGGCGCGCTTCTGCTCGTCCGAGAGCACGGTGTAGGCCTCGTTGACCTCCTTGAAGCGCTCCTCGGCGTCCGGCGCGTCGTTCACGTCCGGGTGCAGCGTGCGCGCCTTCTTGAGAAAGGCGCGCTTTATGGTCTTTGCGTCCGCGTCGCGAGGCACCTCGAGTACCTCGTAGTAGTCCCTCTTTGAGTCCACGTTCCCCTATCTCCCCTGACGTGCTTGGATTCCGGCCGTCGGCACGGCGGCCTACCAGAAGTAGTAATACGGCCTCATGGTGCACGAGAACATGGCGACCAGGAACAGCGCGATCACAAAGCCGTTCGAGACGCCGTTCAGAATGGCAAGCCCGAGGTTTCTCCACCAGCGCGGCGAGGACCTGAGGCCGTCGCGCACCACGAGGTAGCCGCCGAAGACGAACAGCAGCGCGAGAAACACCGTGAACGAGCCGACCGTCCCGCTGACGAGACCGAAGACAAGAAACGGCAGGCCAAAGCCAATGAGGTTGCAGCCGCTGGCCTGGCGGCGGGTTATGCGCTCCTCGGGAACACATATGCGGCAGACGAAGTTGCCCGCCGTCGAGCCGTTGGTGCCGGCGTTGCCCATGCCCTGCAGCACGACCTCGTCCCCGTCATGGCTTCCGGCGGGCACCTCGACGACGACCTCGCTCGCCGAGAGCGTGCGCCCGGTGCCGCCGCACGACGAGCACGGGTCGGCGACGACGCGGCCGGTCCCCTCGCACTCGGGGCAGGTCATGGCCATGACGCCGAAGATTCCGGTGTCGACCGTAATGTGGCCGCGGCCGCCGCAGGTGGGGCAGGTCGCCGGGTGGTCGGACTCGACCGAGCCGGACCCGTGGCAGACGCCGCAGGAGACGTAGCGCTGGTACGTCACGCCGCGACGCGCGCCGGAGGCGGCGGTCTGCACGTCGACCGTGAGCTCGTAGACGACGTCGGCGCCGGCGCGCGGGCGATAGGCGCGCGAGCGGCGGCGCGAGGTCGCCCCGCCAAAGGGGCCCCAGCCGAAGGGGCCGCCGCCAAAGCCGAACGGGTCGGAGGAGCCGCCCTGCTGGCTCGGGGCGCTCCCGTAGCCCGCGAACGGGTTTCCGGAGCGCAGGGCGTCGTAGCGCTTGCGCTTGTCGGGGTCCGACAGCACGGCGTAGGCCTCGGAGACCTCCTTGAAGCGCTCCTCGGCGTCGGGCTCCTTGTTGACGTCGGGGTGGAGCTTGCGGGCCTTCTGCTGGAAGGCCTTGCGTATGTCGTCGGTGGAGGCGTCCTTCTCGACGCCGAGAATGGCGTAGTAGTCCTTGTCGTTCATCGAAGCCATGTGGCGGGTCTCCCGTATGCGCGGTGCTCGGTGCTCACAACTCTTTCAGTATAACCGCGCCCGGCAGCCTCTATTCAGAAAGCGCAATCTGGCGGTACGCGACGCCACAACGCTGAAGTATGTTCTTGGAGATCAGGTTGTCCTCGGTGCCGTCGTACTTGTCGTCAAGGTAGACGACCTCGCCGATCCCCGCCTGCACCAGCGTCTTGGCGCACTCGTGGCACGGGAAGAGCGTCACGTAGACCGTGGCCTCGGTCATGTCCTTGAGCGAGCCGCGGTAGTTGAGGATCGCGTTGGCCTCGGCGTGGATCACGTAGTTGTGCTTGTCGTGCAGCGGGTCCTCGGCGGTGCCCCAGGGGAACTCGTCGTCGTTGAGGGCGGAGGGCGTGCCGTTGTAGCCGACCGAGAGTATGCGGTGGTTGGTGTCGGCTATGCAGGCGCCGACCTGCGTGTTGGGGTCCTTGCTGCGCAGGCTCGCGGCGACGGCCACGCGCATGAAGAACTCGTCCCAGCTGATCACGTCGACGCGCTTTCCCGGCATGGTGTCCCCTCTCCACGGCGTTTGTGCTGCTAGCATGCCGCATTTGCGCGTGTCGCGCAACTCGGCTTTTTTGTCCGCTGCCACAAATCCCGACTTGCGCGCGCTCCAGAGCACTGTTCAGACCGCGCAAGTCGGGATTTGCCGTCATTTGGACAAGAATCCCGACCTACGCGCTCTCGTCAGCACGCGCAACTCGGGATTCTTGGGAGGTCATGGAAGGAACTGGTTCGCGCCGGTGAGGGCAAAGGCGTCAACTAGCAACGGGCAGTGGCGACCTCGCCGGGAGCGAGGTCCCAGAGGGCCCCGTAGAGCTCGTTGCCAAGGAGCCAGCCCTGCTCGGTGGGCGCGAGCCGGTCGTTCTTCTCGGCCAGAAGGCCGCGGGCGAGAAGAACGTCGACAGTGTCGTCGAAGCGGGGACCAAAGAGCGCGCGGGCTCGAGCCACGAGCTCGGGGCGCAGCCCCTCCACGAGACGGGCGCCGAGCATGAGGTCCTCGGCCACCGCCTGTGGCTCGCTCAGAAACTCGAGCAAGAAGGACAGCGCGGAGAGGCGCGCCTCCTCGGCGAGCTGCCGCCGGGGCGTCTCGACCGTGAGCCGGACGCGCTGGGCACCCGCCGGCACCGCCGGAAGCTGCGGACACGCTGCACAAAGCCTCAGGTAACCCTCTAGGTCGAGCATGCTCGAGGCTCCGGTGCCAAGACCCACATAAGCTGAACCCGTCCAGTAGACTTTGTTATGACGACACTCCTTACCTGCGCGGGCATAGCTGGCAACCTCATAGCGAAAAAAGCCGCAAGCCTCAAGTGCAGCCTGAGCCTGCTCCATTCTCTCAGCCTGAACCTCAGGGTCGTTCCACTCACACGGGTCATTCGCATAGCGGAGGTCAAGCGGCGTCCCCTCCTCGATCTGCAGGGGGTAGACGCTCACGTGGCACACGTCGAGCGAGGCGGCGCCCTTAAGCGAGCGAGCCCAGCTCTCCGACGTCTGCCCCGGGGTCGCGCACATGAGGTCGAGCGAGACGTCGAGCCCGCTCGAAACGGCAGCCGTCACGCGCTCGCGGGCGCACGCGCCGTCATGCAAGCGACCAAGTTCGCGAAGCTCACCATCGTCGAGGCTCTGGACGCCGACGGAGAGGCGCGTCGCTCCCGCCGCACGCACGGCGGCGAGCACCCCGTCGGTGAGCGAGTCTGGATTTGCCTCGCAGGTGAGCTCCGCAGGCGCCGCGGCCCCCACGATTTTCTCGACCAGCCGGCCGAGGTCCCTCTCGCCCAGAAGCGTGGGCGTGCCGCCGCCCACGTAGGCCGTCTCGCAGCCCTCCAAAAGACCCAGGCCCGCCACCTCGTCCAGCTGCGCCTCGAGGGCGCGCTCGTAGGCCTCCATGAGCGGGTCGCCCGCAGGCGTCGCCCACGAGGCGAAGTCGCAGTAGGCGCACTTGCGCGCGCAGAACGGTATGTGCAGGTAGAGCGCTCTTGTGCCGCCGTCAGCACACATGCGCGCGCACCTCGGCGGCCACCGCGAGAAACTCCTCGGCGCGCACGCAGCTCATGGCGGCGTTGCGCCAGCGCGCGGCGTCGGGCATGCCCTTGAAGTACCAGCCCGCGAGGCTGCGCGCCCGCTTGAGGTGGGCGCCCGTGGCCTCGAGCAGGCGCACGTGACACTCAAACGCCGCGATCTTCTCGGCAGCGCTCGGCTCGTGGCCCGAGAAGACCCACGGGTTGCCGTAGGTGCCGCGCGCAACCATGACGGCCGTGGCGCCGGTCTCGGCAAGCGCGCGCAGCGCGGCCTCATGCGTGAGCATGTCGCCGGAGGCTATGACGGGAATGCTCACGGCGTCCACGACGCGGCTCACGGCGCCCCAGTCGGCCTCGCCGTGGTACATCTGCGTCGCAAAGCGCCCGTGCACGGCCACCGCGACCGCACCCGCGTCCTCCATGGCACGGGCGAACTCGGGCGCCACCTCCTGCCCCATGGAGCGGCCGCGGCGAATCTTCACCGTCACGGCAACGCCCGGCGCGCCCTCGCGGCACGCGCGCACGATCTTTGCCGCGAGCTCGGGATTCTCCAGCAGCGCCGAGCCCTCTCCCTTCTTGGTCACCTTGGGCACGGGGCACGCCATGTTGACGTCGATCAGCGCGAGCTTCTCGCCCAAACGCGCCGCCACGCGCTCCGCCGACTCGCGAAAGAGCTCCGGCTTGGAGCCAAAGAGCTGCACGGCAATGTCAGGCTCGGCCGGGTCGGGGTCCACGAGCTCCCAGCTCTTCTCGCCGTAGTGAAGCCCCGCGCACGAGACCATTTCCGAGTAGGCAAGCGCCGCGCCGCCCGCGCGCGCCACGAGGCGGTACGCCGCGTCGGAGACGCCCGCCATGGGCGCCATGAGCAGCCTGCCGGCAAGCTCGCCGTCCCAGGCGGGCAGTGCGGGGCAGAGCGCGGCGGCGGGGGCGTGGGCGGCCAGGACCTCGGCGGCCGTCACTGGTCGTCCACCTTGAGGACGGCGAGAAACGCCTCCTGCGGCACCTCCACGGAGCCGATCTGCTTCATGCGCTTCTTGCCCTCCTTCTGCTTCTCGAGGAGCTTGCGCTTGCGGGAGATGTCGCCGCCGTAGCACTTGGCCAGCACGTCCTTGCGCACGGCCTTGACGGTGCTTCTCGCTATGATCTTGTTGCCGATTGCGCCCTGGATGGGCACCTCGAACTGCTGGCGCGGGATGATCTCCTTGAGCTTGTCGCACAGGCCGCGTGCGAGCGTGTAGGCCTTGTCGCGGTGCACGATGAAGCTGAGGGCGTCCACCTCGTCGCCGGAGAGCAGTATGTCGAGCTTCACGAGGTCGCTCGGACGGTAGTCGGAGAACTCGTAGTCGAGGCTCGCGTACCCCTTGGTGCGGCTCTTGAGCTGGTCAAAGAAGTCGAGGATCAGCTCTGCCAGCGGAATGTCAAAGTGCATCTCCACGGACTTCTCGGTGAGGTAGATCATGTCCTGCGTGACGCCGCGGTGCTCAATGGCGAGCTGCATGACCGCGCCCGTGTACTCGGGAGGCACAATGACCTTGGCCTTGAGGAAGGGCTCCTCTATGCGCTCAATGCGCGTGACGTCGGGCAGGTCCTGCGGGCTGCGGACCTCGAGCATGGTGCCGTCGGTCTTGTAGACGTGGTAGTCCACCGACGGGCTCGTGGCGATCAGCGACAGCGCGAACTCGCGCTCCAGCCGCTCCTTGACGACCTCCATGTGGAGCAGGCCCAAAAAGCCCACGCGGAAGCCAAAGCCCAGGGCCACGCTCGTCTCGGGGCTCCACGTGAGCGAGGGGTCGTTCACGCGCAGCTTCTCCAGGGCGTCGCGCAGGTTCTCGTAGTCCTTGTTGTCAACCGGGAAGAGGCCGGTGTAGACCATGGGCTTGGCCTCGCGGTAGCCCGGCAGCGCCTCCGCGCAGGGACGGGCGGCGGACGTGAGCGTGTCGCCCACGTGCACGGCCTCGGGACTCTTGAGGCCCGTCACGACGAAGCCCACCTCGCCCACGCCCAGCTCGTCGACGAGCTGCTCGGCCGGGCGCTTGACGCCCACGCCGTCCACGAGGAAGCCCTCCCCCGCCTGCATCATGGCGAGCTGGTCTCCCTTGCGAATGTGCCCGTCAAAGACGCGCACCGTGGCCACGACGCCGCGGTACTCGTCGAAGTAGGAGTCCAGGATCAGCGCCTTGAGCGGCGCGTCGTAGTCCCCCTTCGGCGGGGAGACGAGAAGGACGATCGCCTCGAGCAGGTCGTGTATGCCCTCGCCCGTCTTGCCGGAGACGCACACCGCGTCGTCGGCCGGAATCGCCAGGTCCTCCTCGATCTCCTCCTTGACCTCGTCGGGGTGCGCGCTCGGCAGGTCGATCTTGTTGATTGCGGGGACGATGTCGAGGTTGGCGTTCATGGCCAGGTTGGCGTTGGAGACGGTCTGCGCCTCCACGCCCTGGGTGGCGTCCACCACGAGCACCGCGCCCTCGCAGGCCGCGAGGCTGCGGCTGACCTCGTAGGTGAAGTCGACGTGGCCCGGCGTGTCTATGAGGTTGAACTGGTAGGTCTCGCCGTCGTCCGCGTCGTAGGTGACGCGCACGGCGTTGGACTTGATCGTTATGCCGCGCTCCTGCTCAATGTCCATGGTGTCAAGGAGCTGGGAGCGCATGTCGCGCTCCTCCACCGTGTGGGTGAGCTCGAGGACGCGGTCCGAGATGGTGGACTTGCCGTGGTCAATGTGCGCAACGATCGAGAAGTTGCGAATATGTGAGGTATCGTTCGTAGACATGAGGTGAATGATAGCGAAGTGACGCGCCACATGCTATACTCACCAAGCTGACCTCACCGTGTCTCAAACAGAGGCCTCAGAACTGAACGCTTTTGAAAGGAACCGCACGTGGCTAACATCAAGTCTCAGAAGAAGCGCATCATTACCGCCGAGAAGGCGCGCCAGCGCAACCGCGCTGTCCGCTCCGAGCTCAAGACCGCCGTCAAGGCCGTCCGCGCCGCCGTCGACGCCAAGGACGTCGAGGCCGCCCAGCTCGCCGCCAACAAGGCCGGCCGCCTGCTCGACAAGGCTGCCTCCAAGGGCATTATCCACAAGAACCAGGCTGCCCAGCGCAAGAGCGGCGTGCAGAAGCTCGTCAACACCATCAAGTAGCCTCGTACTTATCGCGAGACGTGAGAACGGACCCGGGGTGCTGCCCGGGTCCGTTTTTTGTGCGCGTACCGTACTCGCCCCCCGATTAACGCGCTCAAACAAGCACAGTTTGGCTTATAGGACAAAAAGTGTGCTATCGGAACGGCCGTCTGCGCAGGCAGGCGGCCGTTCCTCATGTGTTTAAATCTCGCGCCCTGTTTTTACCACTCG
>CASEQJ010000043.1 GCA_949290055.1 uncultured Olsenella sp.
GCGAGAAACGCCTCTTCGCAACCCCGGGGCGCATCCTCCCGGCGGCTCGCCGCACCAGCGGCAATCTTTACAGGTTATTGGAGACGAAGGTGTCTACGGTGGTCCAGTAGAGGGTGGGGTCGGTGCTGGCGGAGAGGCCGTGGCCGGCGCCCTCTATGACGAGCTTCTCCTTCACCGCACTCGCGCAGGCGTCGTAGCACTCGTCGAGCATGGAGAAGGGCACGAAGGTGTCCGCGTCGCCGTGAATGAAGAGCATGGGCACGCTCGCCTTGCGCAGGCTCTCCACGGCCGAGGCGCTCTCGAAGGTGTAGCCCGCGCGCAGGAGGCACGCCGCGTCGGCGACGTTCAGAATCGGGAAGCACGGCAGCCCAAAGACGTTGCCCAGCTGCAGCGCAAACTCGTCCCACACGCTCGTGTAGCCGCAGTCCTCCACGATCAGGCGCACGTTCTCGGAAAGACCGTCCATGCCCGACGCCATCATGACCTCCGCCCCGCCCATAGAGGTGCCAAAGAGCAGGATTCGCGCCTCAGGGTCGCGCGCCACGATGTCGTCCACCCAGCCCACGAGGTCGCTCGCGTCGCCCCAGCCCATCTGTATGAGCCCGGTGTCGACGTTGCGCTCGTGGCCGCGCGCGGCGGGCGCAAGCACGTTCATGCCCAGCTGGGAGAAGTGGTAGGCGTACTTGGCCATGTCGGCGGGCTTGCCCACGTAGCCGTGGCAGACCACGGCCCAGGTGTGGCCGTCGGCGTAGGCTCCGTCCTCGGAGCCGTCCAGCTCCCAACCAAGAAGGACCGTGCCGTTGTCGGAGCGGTGCGAGACGCTTCTCTTCTCGGCTTCAAACCAGGAGGCGGCCTCCTCGGCGTAACCCTCGTCGAGCTTGGGAGCCTCGGCGTAGTCGAGCCCATCGACGCCCTCGGTGCGCATCATATTGGCCATGGAGACCTCGGAGCGCGGGTTGAGGGCAAAGTCCACGAGGAAGTTGCCCGCGAGGCCCAGGCCCACGAGCGCGAGCGCGACCACCGCGACCACGACCGTGACAACGACCCGCCTCGTTCTTCTCGACAGTGCCATACGGCTCCTTCCCCGGTTCACGAGGGGAGATTCTAGCAGGAACCGGAGGCTCACCAACGGGTTGAGCCCCTGGGAATTGGCGGGCTTGTTCGACGGCCTTCTAGGTTTTCGCGACCTTGTCAGGAGGGCTTCTAGGAATCGCGGCTCTTGTCGGCAGACGTTCCAGGAATCGCGGCCTTTGTCGCACGTGACTCTAAAAAACGCCGGGCTTGTCGCGAATTCAAGAGCCCCAAGCCGACAAGGGCCGCGTTTTCTGGAAGGCCTACCGACAAGGGCGGCGTTTTCTGGAAGGCCTACCGACAAGGGCGGCGTTTTCTGGAAGGCCTACCGACAAGGGCGGCGTTTTCTGGAAGGCCTGCCGACAAGGGCGGCGTTTTCTGGAACGCCCACGGACAAGGGCGGCGATTCCTAGGCGCGCACGCCCTCGGGGAGGTAGCCTCGGCTCGGGAAGAGGTCCGCCGCGTGCGGGAACGCCGCCGCGCAGGTGGCCATGAAGTAGTCGTCGGTCATGGAGGAGATAAAGTCCACCACCGTCTGGTCGAGGTCGCGCTCCCAGTCGTAGGAGCGCCCGTAGAAGGACAGGCGCCGCTCGAGCGGGGCCACGTGGTGCGCGAAGATCGCCGCGGACTCGTCGCCTGCGCGCAGCGCCTCGAGCTCGTGGTCGTAGAGGGCCGAGAAGAGCTCGGCGATCTCGGCCGAGAAGTCGCCGTTGACCTCGGCGGCGCCGTAGATCTTCTCGTAGTTCTCGCGCTTGGCGCGGCGCATTTCCGCGAAGCCCTCCTCGCTCATGGCGATCGTCCCCTCGCCGACGCTGTTCTCGACCACGTCGGCGACGAAGGCCGAGAGCGCCCAGGCGTTGTAGGCACCGCCGAGGCCGTCGTCGAAGGTCCCCTCGTCGGCCAGTCCCGCGCAGATCGCGTCCTGGCGGTCCTTGCCCACGTAGGCGATTATGTCGGAGACGCGCACGACGCAGCCCTCGAGCGTCATGGGCCGCAGGTGGGAGATCGTCTCGTCGCCGTGCTCCCAGCACGCCTTGACGACGCGGTCGAAGGTGTCGAACTCGGCCAGCCCGCTGGTCTCGAAGCGCTGCAGCTCGAACTCGCCGTTGTGGCAGAGGGCGCCGTCAAGCGTCTGCAGGCTGACGTTGCGCCCGGCGAGCTCGTCGATCACGCGGACGCTCTGGACGTTGTGAAAGAACCAGCGTCCCGTGCGCGCGTGGTAGGCGTCGTTCAGGAAGCGCTCGCCGGCGTGGCCGAACGGCGTGTGGCCGAGGTCGTGCCCGAGGGCGATCGCCTCTATGAGGTCGAGGTTGAGCCCGAGCGCCCGGCCAATGTCGCGGGCCACGCGCGCCACGAGCTGCACGTGCAGGCCGCGCCGAGCGAGGTCGTCGTTGGCGCGGAACGAGAAGACCTGCGTCTTTCCCGCCAGGCGGTTGTAGGCCGGCAGGTGCACGATCTTCTCGGCGTCCCGCACGTAGGCGGGGCGCATGACGGTGTCGCGGTCGCGGTCGCACGGGTCGCGGCGAATGGCCGAGGCGTCGCGGCAGGCAAACGGCGAGAGCGTGCCCGAGGACACGCGCTCGGCGACGAGCGCCGCCGCGCGCTCGGAGAGCCGCCCCGTGAGACCCGGGGCGAGCGGGTTTGTGAGGGGGGCGCCCATGCGGCCGCTACTCGCGCACCACGAGGCAGCCCATGGTCACGCGGTTGGACCAGGGGCCGATCTCGCCGTCGTAGCCGCCGCGGGCGTACACGCCGCCGAACTTCCCGCTAAAGAGGAACAGCCCCAGGACGTTCTCCACCTCGACGAGGTCGGAGCCGTGGTCGACGTCGTCGCCGACGGCGGGCGCGCCGAGCACGACCGAGCTGCGGTACGTCCTGCCGAGCTCCTGGACGACGCCGCCCTCCTCCGCGCAGCCGAGAAGGACGCGCCACCAGTCGTCTCGGTCGGCGCAGGAGGCGCCGGAGACGGCCTCGTTGGCGCGGTAGGCGCCGGCGGGGCGGGCCAGCCAGCGCTCGGGCTCGGCAAGGTAGGGGGCGAGGTCGGTGGTGCGGTCGAGCAGGTGCGTCTCGGGGACGTGGGCACGCACGAAGGCGAGCTCCTCGTGGTCGAGAACGTCCTTGACCGCGTCGGAGGTGAGCACGGCAAAGAGGGCGTTGGTGGAGACGGGCCAGGTGTTGAAGCCGCCGATCACGCAGGTCAGACCGCGGCGTGCCGCCTCGACGAGCGCGTCGGCGCCCGCACAGGGCTTCTCGAGCATTTCAGAGAGCAGGACGCGGCGGTAGACGCAGGCGATCGGGCCCTGCGAGTCGACGAGGCGACGGTGGCCGCCGGCCTCCTCAATGCGCAGGTCGCGAATGTCGACGAGCCGCGCGAAGACGCCCTCGTCGGCGAGGCGCTCCACGATGTCGGCGAACTCGCTGGCCGTGGCGCTCTCCGGGTAGTCGACTATGCCGACCGCGGGGCGCTCGGGGTGCTTGGTGCCGGAGTCGGCATTGGCCCAGGACATGTAGGTCTCGCGAAGCGCGTCGAGCACGCCGCCGGTGACGTCGAAGGTCTCGATCCCGGGGTGGCGCTCGGCAAAGCGGCGGTACGCCTCGGTCAGCTGGACCGCGCGCGTCACCTCCACGGAGGCGGTCATGCCGAGCGAGCTGTCGGTGGCGGCGCCGGCCAGGGTGAACTCGCCGGTCTCCTCGTCAAAGAGCACGTCCACGCGGGCGAACGGAATGAGCCGGTCATAGCCGGTGGGCGTGAGCGCCAGCGCCTCCTGCTCGGCGGGCAGGGCAAAGCGGGCGCGGAAGTCGGGGTCGCTCTGGTAGCGGGCGGTGACCTTCTCGAGAATGCGGCCAAAGGTCTCGGCGGCGTCGCGCAAGATCCCAAGCTCGGCGCTCGAGAGGACCTTGGGCGTCAGCGCCCAGGTCGGCGTGCCCTCGCGGTCTGCCACGGGGTGGGCCGACGCGAGGTAGGAGCTCGCGAGGCCGCGCCCCTCGGTGTCGCCGTCCAGCTCTCGAAGGATCTCGAGGTACTCGTCCTCGAGCGCGCGGCAGCGAAGGTTGCTCATGGTGTCCCTCGTTTCTGTTCGATTGGCACGCGCATTGTAGGTGTATGCGCGGACAAAAACAAAGGTCACCGCCGGGCGGGGCCGGTTATGTGGACCTTCGGTGGAGCGAAGGCGGCAAGCGGGGTCACGACACGTACCAGAGCCGGCCGCTCTCCGCAAAGTCAAAGCCCATGGAGAGCTCGAGGGCGAGCGAGGCGTCGTTGTCGGGCCAGACCTCGGCCCAGGGAAGGCGGCCCTCCCCCAGAAGCTGGCGCACCTTCGCCGCCGCGAGCGCGCGGCCCCAGCCGCGCCGGCGCGCCTCGGGCACGACCTCGAGCATGCCCATGGCCCCGTGCGAGTGCTCGCCGACAAAGCCCACCAGCCGGCCGTCCTCAAAGCCGCCGATCACGCGTCCCTGGGCGAGAAGCACCTCGAGCTCGCCGGGTCGCAGGTACTCGGGGTGGCTGTAGCGCTCGACGATCGCCCCGGCGTAGGCGGGCGTGAGCGTGCGCAAATCGCGCGTCGCCTCGACCTCGGGCGCGCCCGCGCGCCACACCACGAGCTCGCACGCCCGCGCCTTGCCACCCGCGGCCCGCGCGACCTCGCGCGCGACGGCGCGCTCACCCATGACGCAGGTCACGCCCGCCGTCCCCAGGCAGGTGAGCGCGCGGCGCACGAGCTTGCGGTCGCTCGCCCAGAGCAGCCGCACGCCGAGCGGCACGTCCACGATCACCGCGCCCGCGTCCGCGAGGCGCACCTCGCCCACGCCGCGCGCGAGCGCGTCGGAAAGCGGCAGCGCGACCTCCCCCAGCGCACTCGCCGTTTCGAGGGCGCGCTCGCGGCGCTCGGCGGGGTCGTCCGCGGTCGCGTCCACCACAAACGAGAGCCGCTCGGCGATCATGCGCTGCCCCTCCGGGCCCGGGTGGTCGGAGCCGTCGGCGAGCAGCCGCGGCAGCAGGTGCCGGTCGAGAAGGGCGGCGGCGTCGACGACGCGCATGCGCGCATGGCGCGCCGCGGCCTCCTCGATCATGGCGTCCACCGCACCCACGCAGCTCCGCGGGTGCGTGGGGTAGGCCACCTCCAGGTGCGGCGGCGTCGTGAGGACCCAAATCGGCGCCTCCGGCCAGGCCCGTGCCACCTCGTCCAGGTACGCGCGCACGTCGCGCCCCACGAGACCGGCGTCGCACGCCTCGAAGCGGTAGTTGTCGCCAAACTCCACCACCACGGCCTCGACGTCGAGCCCCTCGGTCCCGGCGAGCGTCCCCGGCTGGAACACCTGCCCGCCCACGCCCTGGTTCACGAGGTCCAGACCCAGGTGGTCGGCGAGCAGCGCCGGCCAGGTCCGCGCGGGGTCCTCCGCGCAGAAGCCCTGCGCAATGGAGTCGCCGAGCACGAGCAGCCGCCTGCGGGGCGCCACGCCCTCCAGGAGGCTCCCGTCGTGGGTCACGCCGCGCAGCTCGCACGGCACGAGGCAGGGCAGCCACACGCGCACGCGCTGCGGCTCGCCAAGACCCGGGAGCGGCACGACGAGCGCCTCGGGGTCCACGAGGTCGATCGTGAGGAGGTTCTTCTCGTCCGGGAAGAGCGGCCCGAGGTGGCGCGCGCCCACGTCGACGAAGACCGCGTCCGGCCGCGGGGGCTCGACGCCGGTGTGGCGCGCCACGTCGGCGAGAACCGCGGCGGTCCCGCGCGGCACCTCGCCCAGGCGCAGCTCCAGCCCGACGGTCTGCGCGTCGGTCGCAAACTCGACGCTCACGCCCGCCGCGCACGCCGCCATGTGCCGGTAGAGGCCGGGGTGCCAGGCGCGCACGCTGCCGAGCGAGCGCAGCTGCGCCGCAGAGAAGCGCGACGGGCGGACCCAGCCCCCACCTGCGTCAACGACGTCCAGCGCGCCGTGCAGAAGGTCGGCGGCGCGCAGGCTCACCTCGCTCGGCATGGCTCGCTACTCCCCCTCGAGGATCGGCTCGTAGAACTCCTCGCCGTCGTCGAGGCGCAGCACGAGCACCTGGCCGAGGCCCGCGCCGCCGGCCGCGCAGCTGTCAATGTCCCAGCGGTCGCGCCGCGCGCCCACGCGCACCATGCGCGCGCGGCCGTCCCCGCCGAGGGCGGGCCGGTCGAGTGCCTCGGTCATGCGCTCGAGGTAGGGCGTCGGCGTGTGGCCGGCCACGACCACCGGGCCGGACCCGTCCTCGCCGGCAAGCCCCTCCTCGGCGCCCCAGAACTCGTCGCGGATCCACGTGAGGTCCTCGTCGCTCTGCGCGGCGAGGTAGGCGTCCGCCGCCTCGTCGTCCCAGGTCGCGGGAGCCGGCACGCCCAGGTTCACGCCCGCGTGCGCCAGCAGGTAGAGCCGCCCGCCCACGCGGACGCGCGCGCTTCTCGGACGGGTGCTCACCCAGTCGAGAAGCTCGGCGCGCTCGTCGGCGGAAAGCGCCTCGAGGCCCTCCGACGTGACGCCGCCGCCGTTGATCCCCCAGTTCATGGCCGCAAGGGCGTCGTCCCCGTGGCGCAGGCAGTCGAGCATGAGGTCCTCGTGGTTGCCAAGAAGCGCCACCGCCCCGGGAAGCGAGCGCACAAGGCGCAGCACGCCCACGGGATCCGGCCCACGGTCGATCATGTCGCCCAGGCAGAAGAGGCTGTCGCCCTCCGCCGGGGCGACGCGCTCGAGGGCGCGATCGAGGGCGGCACGGTGGCCGTGCACGTCCGAGAAGACGTAGGTGGACATGACGACCTCCCTAGCTACGAAGCCAACCCGACACGGACCATTCTCACACTCCTACCGCCGGCGCGCGCGACGACGGGCGCGGGCGGCGCGCAGGCGCCAGACGGGCGGCGCGCCGGCGTCGAGGACGTGCGCGGGGAGGCGCCGCTCGGACGCGCGGCGCGCCTGCGTCACGACGCGCGCCATGGTCGCCTCGGCGCGGCCGCGCTTGAGCTGGCACTCCCAGACCACGAGCACCGTCCAGCCGGCGGCGAGCAGCTGCTCCACGTCGCGCCTGTCGCGGACGCGGTTGCGGGCGAACTTCTCCTCCCAGAACTGCGCGTGCGTCTTGGGGCGCGACGGGGCGCAGTGGGGGCAGCGGTGCCAGAAGCAGCCGTGAATGAAGATCGCCACGCGCCTGCCCGGGAAGCACACGTCGGGCTTGCCCGGCGCCTTCTTCCAGTGCAGGCGGTACCCGGTGAGGCCGGCCGCGCGCAGGGCGGCGCGCACGGCGAGCTCGGGCCCCGTGTTCTTGGAGCGGTTCGCCTGCATGACGTGACGCGTGGCCTCCGAGGACGCCTCGGGAACGCGCGCGCGAGCTACCACGAGATCCTCTCGCCCGGGGGCGTGGGCGCCCCCTCGAAGTTGAGGTCGGCCGTGAGCGCGCGGGCACCGGCGAGGTCGAGCTCGCCGGCCAGCAGCTCGTCGAGCACGGTCAGGACGCGCGCGTGGGCCCCGTCGTAGAGGTCCCAGAAGCTCGCATGGCTGACCTTGTGCGTGAAGGGGTTCTCCCACGCGCCGTGGTCGCGGTTGTCAAAGTCGGAGGTGTCCTCGGGACGCGCGCGGTGCGACATGGAGCACACGAGCGAGAAGGGCGTTCTTCTCGCCAGGCGCTCGGCGGTGCCCAGAAGCGCGCGCTTCCTGCCCGAGGGCGAGTCAAAGACGCGCTGGACCAGGCGGAACTCGCGCACCGCCGTCGAGAACGTGCGCGGGTCGACCGCGCGCTCGAAGACCCAGAGCGCGGCGTAGAAGTAGATCTTGTCCACCGCGGCGAGGACCTCGCGCGACGCCGCGAGCGTGCGCTCGTGCGGGCGCCAGCGCTCAATCGTGCGGCCGGTGGTCGCAAAGAGGACCATCTCGTCGAGGTCGCGCTCGATCTCGGCGTGGACGCGCGGGGCGGCCGCCTCGTCGAGCTCCTCCACCCCGGCCGAGGTCAGACCGTTCTGCCACCAGTACACGAACGGGTGCACCGTGGAGTCGAGCAGCCAGTGGCAGGCAAAGCCCGCCACGTAGGCGCGGCCAATGCTGCGCTCGCGCCCCTCCAGGCGCAGCGCCGCCTCCCGCATGGCAAGAAGGACCTCGGCGGGCGCGGCGTCGTGCAGGGCGCCCCCCAGCGGCGACCACTTGTGCATGAGCGGGTCGACGACGAGGTAGAAGAGCGGGTCGGGGCCCTGGTTGCCCAGCAGGAACGCGTCGCGCTCGGCAGGGGTGCGCAGGTTCAGCAGGGCGGTCGCGTCCTCGAGGACGCCGCGCCCGAAGAGGTCATGCGTGAGGATGGCAGGCATCATGGGCCCTTTCGTCGTAATCCTTACCTGATTATGCCACGACGAGCCCCCGCACTCGCGTAACATGGAGCTGTTGTGGCGTCGCAGGAAAGGAAGCACATGGCGCACCAGAAAATGACCACGGCCGAGAAGAGCTGGATCGTCTACGACGTGGGCAACTCCGCCCTCGTTCTTCTCGCCACGAGCGTGATCCCGATCTACTTCTCCTCCCTCTCCCCCGACGGCGGGGTCGTGGTGGCCTGGAGCTACGCCGAGACGGTGGCGTCGCTCATAATCGCGCTGCTCATGCCCGTGCTGGGCTCGATCGCGGACATGCAGGGCATGAAGAAGAAGTTCATCGTGGGCTGCGTGGGCACCGGCGTGGTGGCCACGGTGGCGCTGGGCTTTGTGACGACGGCGCTCGCGTTTCTCGTGATCTACGTGATCTCTTCCGTGGCACTGAACTCGTCGATGGTCTTCTACGACGCGCTTTTGGTGGACACCACCACCGACGACCGCATGGACGAGATCTCCAGCCAGGGCTACGCCTGGGGCTACATAGGCAGCTGCGTGCCGTTCATAGCGTGCCTGGGCGTGGTGCTCGGCTACGAGGCACTGGGGATCACGCTGCAGACCGCCATGCAGACCGCCTTCGTGATCACCGGCGTGTGGTGGGCGGCCTTCACGGTGCCCCTGCTCAGGAACGTGCGGCAGCTTCACTACAAGCCGCGCCAGCCGCACGCCGTGGCCCGCGCCGTCACCGGCCTCGCCGGCACCCTCCGCGAGATCTGGGACAGGCGCGCCATTCGCTACTACATGATCGCCTACTTCTTCTACATTGACGGCGTCCACACGATCATAAAGCTCTCCACGAGCTACGGCACCGAGCTCGGGATCGACTCCACGCAGCTCGTGCTCGCGCTTCTGGTGACGCAGTTCGTGGCGTTCCCGAGCGCGATCATATACGGCCGCCTCTCGTCCAGGTACGGCACGCGCCGCATGCTGCTGATCGCGATTGCGGCATACTTCTGCATTACCCTCTTCGCCGCGTTCTTCCTGCGCTCGGCCGCCGAGTTCTGGTTCCTGGCGATCATGGTGGGCATGTTCCAGGGCGGCATACAGGCGCTCTCGCGCAGCGAGTTTGGCAAGCTCTGCCCTAAGGAGCGCGCCAACGAGTACTTTGGCTTCTTCGACATATTCGGCAAGTACGCCGCGATCCTCGGCACGTTCCTCGTGGGCACGTTCACCGCACTCACCGGCAACTCCAGCCTCGGCGTGCTCTCGATTGCGGTGCTCTTCGTCGTGGGCTTTGTCACCATGCTGCGCGTCCCCGGCCGCGCCGCCGAGTAGAGGTTCTTCTCGCGCAGCTCGGGCTTTCCGTCCGCTGCCAAGAATCCCGAGTTACGCAGCCCCGCGGGCGCCGTCCAGCCCGCGCAACTCCAGAAAAATGTCCAAACGGACAGAAATCCCGACTTGCGCACCGTTCCAGGCGCGCGCAAGTCGGGATTTTTGGCAGGACACCGACTGCCGAGAAGAACGTCTGCCCGCAGCCCTACGCCAGGCGGGAAATGACCGTCGCGAGGCGGTCGCAGGCGTCGTCGACCTCGGCGCGCGTGATCACGAGCGGCGGCAGCAGGCGCAGAACGAAGTCGCCTATGTGGTTGAGGACAAGACCCTCCGCCAGGGCCTCCTCCACGACCTGCGCGGCCACCGGCGCGTCGAGCTGGGCGCCGCGCATGAGGCCGTGGCCGCGCACGTCGGTGACGTGGTCCATGGCGGTGAGGCGGTGGCGCAGGTGGCGCCCGACGGAGAGCACATGCTCGCCAATCTCCTCGTCGACGAGCGCGTTCACGCAGGCCAGGCCCACCGCGCAGGCGAGCGGGTTGCCGCCAAAGGTCGAGCCGTGGTCACCGGGGACGAGAAGGTCGGCCACCTCGCGCCGCGCCGCGACCGCACCCATGGGGAAGCCGTCGGCGATTCCCTTGGCCATGGCCACCACGTCCGGCTCGATCCCGGAGCGCTGGTAGCAGAAGGGCGAGCCGCAGCGGTAGAAGCCGGTCTGGACCTCGTCGCAGATCAGCAGAATGCCCTTCTCGGCGCAGAGCTCGCGGACGTCGCGCAGGTAGTCGTAGTTGGCGTTCCAGACGCCGCCCTCGCCCTGCACGCACTCCAGCATGACGGCGCACACCCCGCCGCGCTCCACGCGCTCGCGCAGGGCGTATATGTCGTTCAGGTAGACGGTGACAAAGCCCTCGGGCAGCGGGCGGAAGCTGCGGTGGAACTTGTCCTGGCCGGTCGCCGCCAGCGTGGCGAGCGTGCGGCCGTGGAAGCTCTGGCGCGCGGTCACGATTATGTTAGCGCCGTCGAGGTGGGTCTCGCCCCAGCGGCGGGCCAGCTTGATCGCGCCCTCGTTGGCCTCGGCGCCGGAGTTGGCAAAGAAGGTCTTCCAGTGCGTGCCCGTCGAGCCCATCTCGTGGCCGCCCTCGTCGGTGGTGGTGGAGAGCAGCGCGGAGAGCGCCGCCGCCAGCTCGCCGCGGTGCTCGGCGTAGAAGTAGTTGCTCGTCTGCCAGAGCTTGCCGGCCTGCTCGCGCAGGGCCTCCACCACCGCGGGGTGCGCGTGCCCCAGGCTCGAGCAGCCAATGCCGCCGAGAAGGTCGGTGTACTCGCGTCCGGCGGCATCCACGAGCGTGGCGCCGTGACCGCTCACGAACTCGACGCCCAGGCGGCCGTAGGTGTGCATGACGTATGCGTCGTCGAGGCGCCTCTCCTCGGGGTCGACGGCGGAAAGCTGGTCGGTCTTCTCGACTTCGGACATGGGTGTGGCTCCCTTCGCCTGGCGGCTAGTCTCTGGTGAACATGGTACCGCAGCCGGCGTCCGTGAAGATCTCCAATAGCAGCGAATGCGGGTAGGTTCCGTTCAGAATTACCACCTCGGCGACGCCGCCGTCGAGCGCCTCCGCAATTGAGCGGATCTTGGGCAGCATGCCGCCGTCGAGCTCGCCGGACTCCAGCAGCATGTGGGTCTCGGAGCGCGTGAGGGTCTGAATGAGGGAGTCCTCGTCGTCGACGTTGCCGTAGAGGCCGTCGACGTCGGTGAGGTAGATCAGCTTGTCGGCGCCCATGGCCTCAGCGATCTTGCCGGCCGCGACGTCGGCGTTAATGTTGTAGAAGCCGTCCGGCGCGCAGCCCACGGTGGCGACCACGGGTATGTAGCCGTCCTCGAGGATCGTCTCGATCAGGCTCGGGTCCACCTCGCGAATGCGGCCCACGCGCCCGAGCTCGGGGTCCACCTGCTCCGCCTTGAGGGTCTTGCCGTCGGCGCCGGAGATTCCCACGGCGTTGTGCCCGTACTCGTTGAGCGCCCAGACGAGGTCCTGGTTGACCTTGCCCACGAGCACCTCGCGCACGGCCTCCATGGTGGCGTCGTCGGTCACGCGCAGGCCGCCCTTGAACTGCACCGGCAGGCCGAGCGCCTTGACGTGCGCGCTGATCGCCTTGCCGCCGCCGTGGACGAGCACGATGCGAATGCCCAGCAGCTTGAGCATTTCAATGTCGGCCACCACCTGGCGGCAGAGCTCGGGGTCCTCCATGGCCGAGCCGCCGTACTTGATCACGAAGGTCTTGCCGGCCATGCGGTGAATCCACGGCAGGGCCTCGTTCAGGACGTCGACCTTCGAGGCCGCGGCGTCGCGCTGCTGCCTGTCACGCTGCTTCATGTCTGCTCCTTACCTACGCTGGCGAGAAGAACGGGCGGGTCGTCCGGGCCGTGGAGCCGGGCGGGCGAAGTCCGGCGCTTCGAACAGTCCTCGCCCTGCGAGGAGTTTGCCGACTAGGTCCGCCGCGAGTTCCGCAGCCCGGAGGGGAGTTTG
>CASEQJ010000044.1 GCA_949290055.1 uncultured Olsenella sp.
GACCCGAGGGGCCCGCGCCGCAAGAGCCGCCTGCCGCTGGCGGCGCTCGCCGTCGTGTGCGCCATCGCCATTGCCGCCGTCGCGGCGTTCGTGCTCGTCCCGTCCCTCATGTCGGGCGGAGGTGAGGACGAGGTCCAGCTCGCCCAGGAGGGCACCGAGGTCACGATCACCATTCCCGACGGCTCCGGCGCCGGCCAGATCGCCCAGATTCTGGCCGAGAGCGGCCTGATTGCCGACCAGAGCGAGTTTCTCTCCCAGGTGCGCCGCACCGAGGCCGAGTCCGCGCTCAAGAGCGGCTCCTACCGCATCGTCGCCGGCAGTGACGTCACCGCGATCATAGAGCTGCTCACCTCCGGCCCCAATGCGTCAACCGCGCAGCTCGTCGTGCCCGAGGGCTTCACCGTGAGCCAGATTGCCGCCGCGGCCCAGGAGTCTCTCGGCATTTCCGCCGACGACTTCCTCGCCCAGGCGAAGGCGTCCAACTACGCGAGCGACTACGCGTTTCTCGCGGACGCCCACGAGGACTCGCTCGAGGGCTACCTCTTCCCCAAGACCTACGACTTCTCGGGCATGGACGGCGTCAGCGCCGACACCGTGATCCGCGCCATGCTCGACCAGTACCAGACCGAGGTCGGCTCGCTGGACCTGGCGGGCGCGGCGGCGACGCTCTCCGAGCGCTACGGGCTCGACCTGGACGAGAATGACGTCCTCACCATGGCGTCGATCGTGGAGCGCGAGGCGGTGACCGACGAGCAGCGTCCGAAGGTCGCCTCCGTCTTCTACAACCGCCTGCGCGACGGCATGCGCCTGCAGAGCGACGCGACGCTGACCTACTCGCTGGGCCGCGCCGCAACCGCCGAGGAGATCAACACGCTCGACGACCCCTACAACACCAACCTGCGCGAGGGCCTCACGCCCACGCCGGTCTGCTCGCCCAGCCTTGCCTCGATTCAGGCCGCCTGCGAGCCCGCCGACACCAACTACTACTACTTCTTCATTACGCAGGACACCGAGCAGTTCTCGGAGACCTACGACGAGCACATGCAGGCGTACTCGTAGGGGGCATGGTATGGGACTGTTTCGTGCCACGCGCTACGTGGCGAGCCTGCCGCAGGTGAGCGTGGAGGGCCTGGTGGCGGGCGGCGTTCGCCTCGTTCTTCTCGACCGTGACAACACCTGCGTCCCGCGCGACGCCGAGCGCCCGCCCGCCGAGGTCATGGCGTGGCTCGCGCGGGCCCGCGAGGCGGGGCTCAAGCTCTGCCTCGTGTCCAACAACTTCCATTCCTCGCAGGTGCGCGACAGTGCCGAGCGCATGGGCATGGACGTGGTGGACCACGCCATGAAGCCGCTGCCGTTCGCGCTCGTGCGCGCCATGCGGCTCATGGGGAGCATGCCGGGCGAGACCGTCATGATCGGCGACCAGGTCTTCACCGACGTCGCCGCCGGCAACCTCGCCGGCGTGCGGACGGTGCTCGTGCGGCCGCAGTCGCGCAAGGACCTCTGGTACACGCACGTCTTCCGCGTCTTCGAGCGCCTCGCCCTGCGCGGCGTCGAGTTCGACGGGGAGTAGCGCCCGTCCGGGCCGGCCGGGCCGCGTCTTCGCCTCTTCGGGGCGTTGGGCCATTAATCCCGATTTACGCGCGCAAAAGATTGAGCCATCGACCGCGCAAGTCGGGATTTATGGTATTTCGGACAAGAATCCCGAGAAGCGCGTTCTTCTCGCCCCGCGTACCTCGGTTTTCTTGGTCAGCGAGGCCCCCGCCGTCCGCCGGGGCAGAGTACCCCGCTGTCGTGGAGGGGAGTTCCGCGCAGCGCACTCCCCGGAACAACATCGGCGCGCACTCCGGGGGTTATCGAGTAGAATCTCTTCTCGGTATTCACGCGAAGGGGGAGAGCCGTGCCGCACGATCCGAGATACGTCGTCCATGAGGGGTGCGACCACCTCTTCTTCGTGGGCTTTCTCGGCGCCGGCAAGTCCACCCTCGCGCGCAACCTCGGCTCGCTCTTCCACCGGCCGCACGTCGACACCGACCGCCTGGTGGAGCGCGCGCTCGGCGCCTCGGTCGCGCAGATCTTTGAGACCGAGGGCGAGGGGCGCTTCCGCGAGGTCGAGACCGCGCAGCTGCGCAAGCTCGCCGCGCGCAAGTCGCTTCTGGTGAGCTGCGGCGGCGGCATCGTCGAGCGACCCGAGAACCTCGACCTCATGCACGAGATGGGGGTCGTCGTGTTTCTCGACGGGGACCTCTCCGACTCGCTGCGCCAGATTCAGCGGCCCGAGCTGCGCCCTGACCTCGGCTCCGCCGAGCACGCGGCCGAGGTCTACCGCCGGCGCCGCCCTCTTTACGAGCGCGCCGCCGACATCACGATCGACATTCGTGACAAGACGTTCGAGCAGGTTGCCCTCGAGTCGGGGCAGCTGCTCTGGGAGAGGGGGCTTCTGTGAGCGACGACGAGAAGAGCGCGGCGGGCGAGAAGGGCGCGCCGCTGCGCTCCGCGCGGCAGTGGGTGGTCGTGCGCGGGACGAGCATGGACCTGCGCGTGGGGACGGGCATTCTGTTCGAGTTTCCCCGCGTGCTGAGGTCGGCGGCCGGAAGGCCCCACGCCTGCGCGCTCGTCCATGAGGGCGACGTGAGCGACGACGTCGTTCGCGTCCTTCACGACAACCTCTGCGACCAGGGATTCAGGGTGAGCACGCTCTCGCTCGGCGCGGTCGGGTGCGACCTTGCCGAGGTGGAGCGCCTGAACGTCATGCTGCGGGACGCCCGCATAACGAGCGACGACATCGTGCTTGCCGTCGGCGGCCTCAAGACGCTCTCGGTGGCCTCCTTCGTCTGCTCGTCCTGGCTCGGTGGCACGCAGCTCGCCGAGGTGCCGACCGACCTCGCGAGCGCCGTCGTGGCGGCGACGACCCCGCGCGCGCTTGACTCCGCGGGCCTCGAGCGCGTGGTCTCGCAGGACGCGACCGCGCGCTACACCATGATCGACCTCGACCTCGTTGGCACCGACCCCAAAAGCGAGACGGCGCTTCTCGCCTTCGCGCTCATGGTGCAGACGGCCATGTGCGACTCCGACCGCGCCTTTGGCAAGCTCTGGGACGCCGCGGACGACCTCGCCGCCGGCGACGAGGCGGCGCTGACGACCCAGCTGCAGGACACGCTGAAGAGCCGCGGCAAGGTCTCCTCGGCCACCTCGGCGGCGCTTCGGCAGTCCCTCGAGTTCGGGACCACCTTCGCCGACGCGCTGCTGTCGCTTGCGCCCGGCGAGGTGAGTCGCGCGACGGCGCTCGCCGACGGCATGAGGTTCGCCGCGCGCCTCGGCGTCGCGCAGGAGACCCTGTCCGTCGACGACATGCTCGCCGTCGACGAGCTCCTCGAGCGCCTGAGCGTCCCGACGGCGCGCGTGACGGTCGACGCCGGCGAGCTCGCGACGCGCATTCGCGACGCGCGCTTCCAGCGCACCAACCGCTTCATGCTCGCCGTGCCGCGCGCGCTCGGTCGCGTGCGCCTCGCGGTCATGACCGACGACCTGCTTGCCGAGCACACCTCCGCCTGGTGCGCCTCGCGCCCGTAGCGCGTGAGGCAACCTCCGTCCCCCCGTCACGATTGAGAAAGGATACGAACATGGCAGACGCACAGGCATGTGCCGCTCGCGTGGAGCGCCTTCGCGAGCTCATGGCAGAGCGCGGCTACGACGCCGTGATCCTGCGCAACAACCCCGACCTGCGCTGGCTCACCGGCGCGGAGCGCACCTTCGACGACGAGGTCGCCCACACCGCCGTGATCACGGCCACCGGCCAGTGGCTCCACACCGACTCCCGCTACTACAACACCTTCGTCGAGCGCCTGGGCGCGGACAGCGCCTGGACCCTCGACATGGAGGTCACGACGCCGGCCGCCTGGGCGGCCGCGCGCCTCGCCGCCGAGCGCGTGCGCGTGGCGGCCGTCGAGGACACCTGCGACCTCGCCTTCTACGACGACCTTCTCGTCGAGCTGGCCCGCGCCGGCGTGGCCTGCCTCACCCCGCGCCTCCATGGCGACATATGCGACCTCCGCATGGTCAAGGACGCCGAGGAGGTCGCCCTCATGCGGCGCGCCCAGGAGATCACCGACGAGGCCTTCGCACACATATGCGAGTTCATCAAGGTCGGCATGAGCGAGCAGGAGATCCGCGTGGAGCTGGAGAACTACATGCTCTCCCACGGCGCGGACGCCCTCTCCTTTGGCACGATCATCGCCTCCGGCCCCAACGGCGCCAACCCCCACGCCCAGCCCGGCGAGCGCCGCGTCCAGCTCGGCGACCTCATCGTCATGGACTACGGCGCCGGCTACCACGACTACCACGCGGACATGACCCGCACGGTCGCCGTCGGCGAGCCGGGCGAGGAGCAGCGCGCGGTCTACGACGTGGTGCGTCGCGCCCACGAGGAGTCCGCCGCCGCCGTGCGCGCCGGCGTGATCGGCCGCGACGTCCATGAGATCGCCGCCCGCGTGATCGAGGAGGCTGGCTACGGTGACTGCTTCGGCCACGGCCTCGGCCACGGCGTCGGGATCCAGATTCACGAGAACCCGAACTTTAACCGCAGGTGGAACCGTCCGGTGCCCGAGGGCTCGGTCGTGACCATTGAGCCGGGTATCTACCTGCCCGGGCGCTTCGGCATTCGCCTGGAGGACTTCGGTCTCGTGACCGCCGACGGCTACGAGCCCTTCACGCGCTCGACGCACGATCTCGTGGTTGTGGGGGAGTAGCGGGCGCGCGTTCTTCTCGGCCGCGATTTCATTGCGTTTCTTTGTGTTTTGGGCAAAAGGCTTGATGCCCGCCCCTCGTGGGCATCAAGTCTTTTGCCCACTTTCTTAAAATGCCTGGCGAGAAGGACGAGCGGGCGTCCGGACGTGCCCCCGGAGCGGTCGCAACATACATTCTTTTGCCCAAAACCTCAGCGTTTCCCTTGAAATCGCCACGGCGGCGAACACGCGGACCGCGTTTCCCCACAACTCTGGTTTTGCGGGCAGCCCGGTAGCGCCTCCCGGCGTGGGCGAGAAGAGCCGCTGGCCTCAGCTACGGGCGGGCGTGCGCCCCGGCGCCTCCCGGTGCAGGCTCAAATTTTCGGACGTTATCCGGAAAAATGTTTACGAACTAACATGTCGCGGCGCGCCGTTGTACTAGAATGTGGAGGGCGCATGGAGCAGCGAGGGAGAAAGTGTGGAGAGTAACCTCGCTGTAACACGTCAGTAAGGCAAAGGTAAGGGTCCGCGAAACAGAGAAGGAGGTAAGCGGTGGTTAGCATTGTCCTAGCCAGTCATGGCACGTTCGCCGAGGGCATAAAGATGTCCGGCCAGATGATCTTTGGCCCGCAGGAGAACGTCGCTGCCGTGACGCTCATGCCCGAGATGGGGCCGGACGACCTTCGCGCCAAGCTGCTCGAGGCCGTCGCCGGTTTCGAGGACCAGGACCAGGTCCTGTTCCTCGTCGACCTCCAGGGCGGTACGCCCTGGAACCAGGTGTCGCTGCTGCTGGGGGAGGAGGGCCACGAGAACTGGGTCGCCGTTGGCGGTCTCAACCTGCCGATGCTCGTCTCCGCGTACGGCGAGCGCATGGGCGCAGAGACCGCGGCCGAGGTCGCCAAGGCCATCTACCCCGAGGCAAAGTCCGGCATCTGCATCAAGCCCGAGGAGCTCGCCCCGGCCGAGGCGGCCCCCGCGTCCGCGGCTCCCGCCGCCGCGCCCGCCGGCGCCATCCCGCCGGGAACCGTCCTCGGCGACGGCCACATCAAGATCGCGCACTGCCGCGTGGACACGCGCCTCTTGCACGGTCAGGTGGCCACCGCCTGGACCAAGGCGATCAACCCCGACCGCATCATCGTCGTCTCCGACGGCGTGGCTCACGACGAGCTTCGCAAGACGATGATCGTCCAGGCCGCGCCCCCGGGAGTCAAGGCCCACGTCATTCCGATCAAGAAGATGATCGAGGTGGCCAAGGACCCGCGCTTCGGCGCCACCAAGGCCTTCCTGCTCTTCGAGACCCCGCAGGACGTCCTCGCCGCCATCGAGGGTGGCGTCGACATCAAGAACGTCAACATCGGCTCCATGGCCCACTCCGTGGGCAAGGTCGTCGTCACCAACGCGATCGCCATGGACGAGGCCGACGTCGAGTGCCTCGAGGCGCTCCAGGCCAAGGGCGTCACGTTTGACATCCGCAAGGTTCCGGCGGACTCGCCCGAGAACTTTGAGGCCATGATGAGCAAGGCCAAGTCCGAGCTCGCCGCACAGGCTCAGGCATAAGAAGGAGGGAAGCATGTCGGTTTTCGCAATTGTTCTTGTCGTCATCGTCGCCTTCTTTGCCGGCATGGAGGGCGTCCTTGACGAGTTTCAGTTCCACCAGCCGCTGGTGGCCTGCACCCTGATCGGTCTGGTGACCGGTCACCTCGAGGCGGGCATCATTCTGGGCGGCACGCTGCAGATGATGGCCCTTGGCTGGGCCAACATCGGCGCCGCCGTCGCGCCCGACGCGGCGCTCGCCTCCGTGGCCTCGGCCATCCTCATGGTCATCGCCCTCAACGGCGGCGCCGACCAGGGCGAGGCCATTACCACGGCCATTGCCGTCGCCGTGCCGCTGTCCGTCGCCGGCCTGTTCCTGACCATGATCGTCCGTACCCTGGCCATTCCCGTCGTCCACGCTCAGGACGCCGCTGCCGCCAAGGGCAACTTCGGCGCCATCGAGGTCTGGCAGATCGCGGCCATCTGCATGCAGGGTATCCGCATCGCCATCCCGGCCGCGGCCCTCTGCTTCATCCCGTCCGACGCCGTCATGGGCGCGCTCAACATGATGCCCGCGTGGCTCAACGAGGGCATGACGATCGGCGGCGGCATGGTCGCCGCGGTCGGCTACGCCATGGTCATTAACATGATGGCGACCAACGAGGTCTGGCCGTTCTTCGCGCTGGGCTTCTGCATTGCCGCCATTTCCCAGCTGACCCTGATCGCCCTCGGCGTGATCGGCATCTCCCTGGCCCTCATCTACCTGGGCCTCAAGGAGGCCGCCAAGGCCGGCGCCGGCGCCGCCGGCTCGGGCGACCCGCTCGGCGACATCCTGGACGACTACGAGTAGGAAGGGAGGAGAGAACACATGGCAGAGAACAAGGTAACCCTGTCCAAGAAGGACCGCATGTCCGTCGCCTGGCGCCACCAGTTCCTCCAGGGCTCCTGGAACTACGAGCGCATGCAGAACGGCGGCTGGTGCTACTCCATTATCCCGGCCATCAAGAAGCTCTACCCCAACAAGGATGACCAGATCGCGGCGCTCAAGCGTCACATGGAGTTCTACAACACGCACCCGTACGTCTCGGCCCCCGTCATGGGCGTCACGCTCGCCCTCGAGGAGGACCGCGCCAACGGCGCGCCGGTCGACGACGCCGCCATTCAGGGCGTCAAGGTCGGTATGATGGGCCCGCTCGCCGGCGTCGGTGACCCGGCGTTCTGGTTCACCCTCCGCCCGCTGCTCGGCGCGCTCGGCGCGTCGCTCGCCATGGAGGGCAACATCGTCGGCCCGATCCTGTTCTTCGTGCTCTGGAACCTCATCCGCATGGCGTTCATCTGGTACACGCAGGAGTTTGGCTACAAGCTCGGCACCTCGATCACCAAGGACCTCTCCGGCGGTCTGATGGGCAAGATCACCGAGGGCGCCTCCATTCTTGGTATGTTCGTCATCGGCGGCCTCGTCCAGCGCTGGGTCTCCATCTCCTTTGCGCCGACGGTTTCCGCCGTCGAGCAGTCCGAGGGCGCCTTCATTGACTGGACCGCCATTGCCGACACTGCCGGCCAGGGCGGCCAGGGCGTCGCGGACGCGATTCACAGCGCGCTCTCGCAGTACGCCTCCCTCGGCGCCACCGGCCTCGAGCAGGTCAAGGTCACCACGCTCCAGGCCAACCTCGACAGCCTCATCCCCGGCCTCGCCGCCGTGTGCGTGACGCTGCTGTGCTGCTGGCTCCTCAAGAAGAAGGTCTCCCCGATCGCCATCATCATCGGCATGTTCGCCGTGGGCATCGTGGGTCACCTCGTCGGCCTGCTCTAAGGCTCGACCCGCTCTTCTCGGCGGCCGCGTCCTCGCAAGAGTGTCACAATGACGTCTTGCGGGGGCGCGGCCCCTCGTTTTTCTCGCTCGCACGCTCTTCCCAGGGAGGAGGGCCGCCATGGCCCAGTCTCAGAACACCACCGTCGACCTCACCATGCCCGCGACCATGTTCACGGGCCTTTCCGTCACCGGCTCCATGATGGTGGGGGACAAGGCGCTCGAGTTCTACAACGACCGCAACGTCGAGGACTACATTCAGATTCCCTGGGACCAGATCGACCACATAGACGCCTCGGTCATGTTCGGCGGCCGCGTGATCCCGCGCTTTGCCGTCTTCACCAAGGAGAACGGGCACTTCTCGTTCTCCGGGCGCAACAACCACAAGCTGCTGCGCGCCGTGCGCGACCACATTGGGGGCGAGAAGATCGTGCGCTCGGCGACGTTTTTCGGCGTCATGCGCGCGGGGTTCACGGGGCTGTTCCGGCGCCTCTTCCGGCGCGGGTAGGGCGGCTGTTCTTCTCGCCTGGCTGGCGTTTCCAAAAATCCCGAGTAGCGCGGGCTTCTCGCCCTGCATAACTCGGGATTTGTGGCAATTCGGACAACAATCCCGAGTTGCGCGCGCTCCTTCGCTGCGGCGAGCGTGCGTAACTCGGGATTTCTGGTAACGCCGCCCTCATGGAATCTGCGCGCAGACAGCCCGCTCGGTGCTAGAATAACGCCCGTATGTGAGCACGACGGAAAGGCGCAACATGGCAACCATCAGCACCGCAGACTTCAAGAACGGCATGGGCCTCAAGATCAACGACAAGTACTACACGATCGTTGAGTTCCAGCACGTCAAGCCCGGCAAGGGCGGTGCCTTCGTCCGCTACAAGATCCGCGACCTCAAGACCGGCCGCGTGATCGACCAGACCTGCAACGCCGGCACCAAGTTCGAGAACGTGCAGCTCATTACCAAGGAGATGCAGTACCTCTACAACGACGGCGCCACGTTCTACTTCATGGACAACGAGACCTACGAGCAGGTCGAGCTCTCCGCCGACTTCATTGGCGACAACGCCAAGTGGTTCAAGGAGAACGACAACGCCCAGCTCCTCTACGCCGACACCGAGCTTCTGGGCGTTCAGCCCCCCATGTTCATTGAGGTGGAGATCACCGAGACCGACCCGGGCTTCAAGGGCGACACCGTCCAGGGCGGCTCCAAGCCCGCCACGATCGAGACCGGCGCCGTGATTCAGGTGCCGCTCTACCTCAACGTGGGCGAGAAGATCAAGGTCGACACCCGCGACGGCGGCAAGTTCGTCGGCCGCGTCTAGCGCCGGGCGAGAAGAACGCGACCTCGAGGCCGCTCCGGGAGACCGGGGCGGCCTCGTCGCCCCTCTTAGCGCACAACGGGTATACTGTGAGGGTGACCGCATGTAACGAGCAAGGGGGTCCCTCCATGGCAGATAGCGAGCTCTTCGTCTCTGGCATCGGCATCTCCAAGGATGTCGTCTCCACGATTGTCGGAATCGCGGCCCGTCGCGTCGAGGGTGTCGCCTCCGTCGGCGGCAACGACATCGCCTCCAGCCTGATCAACGTCTTCACGAGCAGGAGCGTCGCGCCGGAGAAGGCCGTGGAGTCCTTCGTCGAGGACGAGGCCCTTCACGTCACGGTCCACCTTGCCGTCTTCTACGGCTACCCGTTCACCAAGCTCGCGGCCGACGTTCGCGCCGAGGTCGAGCGCGCCGTCACCGAGCAGATCGGCGTCAGCGTCTCCGCCGTCGACGTCTGCATCGACAGCCTCGTCTTCCCCAAGGAGTAACCCTACCTTGAGCACTCACTTCGGCGGGCGCACCCTCGCCCGCAGCCAGGCCCTCCAGCTGCTGTTCCAGGCGGAGGCCAACGCTCGTGCCGTGATCGACGTCCTCGACGGAGAGTACGCCCTCTCGCAGGGCCCGCTCGAGGACTACGCGCGCCGTCTCGCGCTCGGCGCCGACGAGCGCCGCCCCGAGCTCGACGCCGTGATCTCGGCGCGCTCCACGGGCTGGTCGCTCTCGCGCATGAACGCCGTGGACCGCAACCTGCTGCGCCTCGCGCTCTATGAAATGCTCTACGTGGACGAGGTTGACATTGCCGTGACGATTGACGAGTGCGTCGAGCTGGCCAAGGCCTACGGCACCGACGAGTCCTCGCGCTTTGTGAACGGCATTCTCGGCCGCGTGACCGACGACCTCGAGGCGGGCGTGGACGTGCTCGCCGCCGCCGGCGACGCGGTCGGCTCCGAGGGGGAGGACGCCTAATGGCGCGCGTCGACGTCTCCCGCTACCAGACCTTTGGTCAGATCAACGACCGCCTGGACGAGCTCGTGGGCCAGGTGCGCGACAAGGACGTCTCGCTGGAGCACTCGCTCGACCTCTTTGACGAGGCGATCGCGCTCGGCTCCAAGGCCGTGAGCCTTGTCGACGCCACGGACTTCTCGCCCGAGGAGGAGGCCCGCCTCGCCGACACCGAGGCGCAGGCCGAGAAGGACGGCGAGCCCGCCGACGCCCCCGAGGCCGAGCCGAAGCCCGCCGCCGACGGGCAGTAGGCGCGTGGCGCGCCGCCGCCGACTCGACGCCGAGCTCGTCGAGCAGGGGTTCTTCTCGTCCGCCGACGAGGCCATGCGCGCCGTCATGGCCGGCGACGTCTCCACCTCCGACCGCCGGCTCACCTCGCCCGGGGAGCAGGTTGCCCCCGGCATCCCCCTGCACGTGCGCGGGCGCGCGGCCTATGTGAGCCGCGGCGGCCTCAAGCTGGAGCGCGGTCTCACCGCCTTTGGCGTGGACCCTGCCGGCCGTGCCTGCCTTGACGTGGGGTGCTCCACGGGCGGCTTCACCGACTGCCTGCTCAAGCGCGGCGCCGCCTCCGTGGTGGCCGTGGACGTTGGCTACGCGCAGTTCTCCTGGGAGCTGCGGGGCGACCCGCGCGTGCGGCTGCTCGAGCGCACCAACATTGTGGACGTGCCGGCGCTGTTGGGCACGGGCGTCGTGGATTTGGCCGTGTGCGACGTCTCGTTCACGTCCGTGACCACGGTGCTTTCGGCGGTGCTCGAGCTGCTGCGGCCGGGTGGGACCTTCCTCACGCTGGTGAAGCCGCAGTTCGAGGCCGCGCGCGAGGACGTGGGCGAGGGCGGCGTGGTGCGCGACGCCGCCGTGCGCGCGGCGACCCTGGCGCGGGTGCGTGACGCCTTCGAGGCCGCGGGGCTCGAGGTGCGCGGGTCCTGCGAGAGCCCGATCACCGGTCACAAGGGCAACGTCGAGTACCTTCTCTGCGGGGTGCGGGGCGCCTAGCGCGCCGTTCTTCTCGCCCGCGGGGTCCTGGCGTGACTGCGTGGCCTTTGCTCCGCCTGCGCCGCCTCTGTTCGCACGGCCGCATCGCCCCTGTTCGCGTGTCCGCTCGCCCCTGTTCTTGTGTCCGCAAAACCAACCTTTTGGGGTGGACGCCTCGCCGTGTTCGCCGAATGGCCGGATTCGAGGCTCCTGCCCCTGTTTTGGGCAACAACTTTTATATGCCTGTCACGTTTGTGCTGGTTTTGCATTCGATTTGGCACCCAACAGCAGGTTTTGAATAAATTCCTTATGAATTTGACCCTCGTTCATCAATTGTTTACCCCAAAACCTCGAAAGAAGGCCTGGAATCCGCACGCCGCCGCGCGCGTCGCTCCCGCAGCAGCACGCCGCCGCGCACGTCGTCCCCGCAGCAGCACGCCGCGCACGCCGCCCCGCTCCCGCGGCCGCCT
>CASEQJ010000045.1 GCA_949290055.1 uncultured Olsenella sp.
GCCCGCTTGGCTACGCGCCCGGAGCGCGAGGTCCTGCTCGCTCCGTTCCTTATGTCGCTTGGCCACCACGCTCGCCACGACGTGCTGGGCGAGCTCGCCCAGCGCCGCTCCGCGCAGACCTGGCCGCCCGCCCTCGCCGAGCTGCCCGCCGTCCGCGCCCTCGTCGTCGCTCACGTGTGCAAATTGGGGACAGTCCCCAATTTACAGAAAGGAGCTCGAATGAAGCTCGTCATTGCCTCCGACATTCACGGCGCCGCAGACGCCTGCGCGCGCCTCATGGCTGCCGTCGAGGCGGAGTCCCCCGACCGCGTGGTCCTCCTCGGCGACCTGCTCTACCACGGCCCGCGCAACGACCTCCCTGCCGACTACGCCCCCAAGCGCGTGATTGAAATGCTCAACTCCGTCGCGGACCGCGTGATCGCCGTCCGCGGCAACTGCGAGGCCGAGGTCGACCAAATGGTCCTCAACTTCCCCTGCATGGCGGACCACAACGTGCTGCTGGACCCCGCCGCCGACATGACGCTCTTCCTCACGCACGGCCACGTCTACGGTCCCGGCTACCACAACAGCGTGGACGCCTGGCCCGCGCTTCCGCCGCGTTCGGCGCTGGTCTACGGCCACACGCACATAAAGGTGAGCGAGAAGAACGCGAAGCACGACGCCTGGGTCTTCAACCCCGGCTCGGTGGGCATTCCCAAGGACGGCTCGGCCAGCTACGGCGTCTACGAGAACGGGCGCTTTGAGCACCGGCTGCTGTAACGCTCGCGCCCTGAGCTCTCCCTAAAATCTGCGCTTCAAGAAATCTCATGTGTAGAGACTTAGATTATGTATAGAATCGTCACGCACAGGGGATAAACTCAACCGTACACACGGATACAAGCGAGCGGGCCGGCGCACGCCGCCCCACGCAGGAAAGGGAGAGCAACTATGGGCAAGATTCTCGGTATCGACCTGGGTACCACCAACTCCGCGATGGCGGTCCTCGAGGGCGGCGAGCCCACGATTATCGTCAACGCCGAGGGCGACCGCACCACCCCGTCCGTCGTCGGCTTCCGCGCCGACGGCGACCGCATCGTCGGCAAGGCGGCCAAGAACCAGGCCGTCACCAACCCGACCAACACCGTCTTCTCGATCAAGCGCTTCATGGGCCGCCGCTATGACGAGGTCAGCTCCGAGCTCAAGACCGTCCCGTACAAGGTCAAGGGCGGCACCGGCAACCGCGCTGTCGTGGAGATCGACGGCGAGGACTTCACCCCGGAGCAGATCAGCGCCATGATCCTCTCCAAGATGAAGGCGGACGCCGAGAAGTACCTCGGCGAGCCCGTCACCGACGCCGTGATCACCGTCCCGGCCTACTTCAACGACGCCCAGCGCCAGGCCACCAAGGACGCCGGCAAGATCGCCGGCCTCAACGTCCAGCGCATTGTCAACGAGCCCACGGCCGCGGCGCTCGCCTACGGCCTCGACAAGAAGGGCATTGACCAGAAGGTCCTGGTCTTCGACCTCGGCGGCGGAACCTTCGACGTCTCGCTGCTCGACCTCGCCGACGGCGTCGTGGAGGTCCTCGCCACCAACGGCGACAACCACCTCGGCGGCGACGACTGGGACCAGCGCGTGATCGACTGGCTGGCCGACAAGTTCCAGTCCGACAACGGCATTGACCTGCGTCAGGACCCCATGGCCCTGCAGCGCCTGAAGGAGGCCGCGGAGAACGCCAAGAAGGAGCTCTCCTCCGCGCAGCAGGCCCAGATCAACCTGCCATTCATTACCGCCGACGCCACCGGCCCCAAGCACCTCGACTACACGCTGACCCGCGCCGAGTTCGAGCGCATTACGCGCGATCTGCTCGACCGCTGCAAGGGCCCCGTCACCAAGGCGCTGCACGACGCCAACCTCCAGATCTCCCAGGTCAACGAGGTCATTCTCGTCGGCGGCTCCAGCCGTATGCCTGCCGTCCAGGAGCTCGTGAAGCAAATGACCGGCAAGCAGCCCAACATGTCCGTGAACCCGGACGAGGTCGTGGCTGACGGCGCGGCCGTCCAGGGCGGCGTCCTCACTGGCGACGTCTCCGGCATTCTGCTGCTCGACGTCACGCCGCTGTCGCTCGGCGTTGAGACCATGGGCGGCGTCATGACGAAGATGATTGACCGCAACACCACGATTCCGACCTCCAAGACCGAGATCTACTCCACGGCCGCCGACAACCAGACGTCCGTCGAGATCAACGTCCTGCAGGGCGAGCGCGAGATGGCCGCGGACAACAAGTCCCTCGGCAAGTTCCAGCTCACCGGCATTCCGGCCGCCCGCCGCGGCGTGCCGCAGATTGAGGTCACCTTCGACATCGACGCCAACGGCATCGTGAAGGTCACCGCCAAGGACAAGGCCACCGGCAAGAGCCAGGAGATCACCATCTCCGGTTCCACCGCGCTCTCGGACGACGAGGTCGACCGCATGGTCAAGGACGCCGAGGCCCACGCCGAGGAGGACAAGAAGCACAAGGACGAGATTGAGGTCCGCAACCAGGTCGACTCGCTGTGCTACGGCGCCGAGCAGACCCTGAAGGACCTCGGCGACAAGGTCCCCGCGGACCAGAAGTCCGAGGTCGAGGCTGCCATCGCTGACGCCAAGAAGGCGCTCGACGGCCAGGACATTGACGCGATTCGCGCCGCGGGCGACAAGCTCACCGAGGCGTCCCAGAAGCTCGCGCAGATCGTCTACTCCACCACCGACGCGGGCGGCGCGGACGCCGGCGCTGGTGCGGCGGGTGCCGCGGGCGGCGCCGACGACGTCGTGGACGCCGACTACGAGGTCGTTGACGACGACAAGAACAACTAGCCCCCAGGTAGGCCGTACCTGGTTCAAGAGATTCGGAGGCGGCCACGGCTTCGCGGCCGCCTCCGTTTGAATTTGTCGAGGAGGGTGACGTGAAGGTGCCCGTTGAGATAGAAGACGAGAAGGCCGAGAAGGCCGAGAAGGACGAGAAGGACGAGGCCATGGACCCCGAGGAGGAGCGCGCCCGGGTCGAGGCCGCCATCCGCGCCGGCGAGGAGGCCGCCGAGCAGGAGCTCGCGGCGGACGCCGGCAAGCTTCGCGAGGAGCGCGACGAGCTCCAGAAGAAGCTCGCGGACGTGGAGGACCAGATCGAGGCCGCCAAGACGGAGGCCTCCGAGGCCAAGGACCGTATGCTGCGCCTGCAGGCGGACTGGGAGAACTACCGCCGCCGCACCGCCGCCGAGCGCCTGGCCGAGAAGGATCGTGCTGCCGAGGGGCTGGTCACGAACCTGCTGCCCGTGATCGACGACATCGAGCGCGCCATAGAGCACGCCGGCGCGACCGAGGACGACGCCCAGCTCAAGCAGTTCGTCGACGGCGTCTCCGCCGTGCACGCAAAAATGCTCGCGGTGCTCTCCAAGGAGGGCGTCGAGCCCATTGACCCCGCCGGCGAGCCCTTTGACCCGCTCGCCCACCAGGCCGTGGGCCGCGTGGAGGACGCCGAGGCCTATGACGAGACGGTCGCCCAGGTCTACCAGAAGGGCTACCGCATGGGCGAGCGCGTCATTCGCACCGCCATGGTGACGGTGACCTACGGTGGGCCCAAGCGCCCCGAGGAGCAGGCGGACGACGCAGACGCAAACAATGACGCCGAGAAGGACGAGTCCTAGCGGCCCGTTCTTCTCGCCAGCACACTGAGACGCGAAGGGAGGCGCGTGTGACATGGCAACCAACAAGAGCTACTACGACATACTGGGCGTGAAGCGCGACGCTTCCGACGACGAGATCAAGCGCGCGTTCCGCAAGCTGGCGGCCAAGTACCACCCCGACGCCGGCGGCGACGAGCAGAAGTTCAAGGAGGTCAGCGAGGCGTACACCACCCTCTCCGACCCCCAGAAGCGTCGCGAGTACGACCAGCTGCTCATGTTTGGCGGCATGCCCGGAGGCGGCTTCGGCGGCGCGGGCGGTCGCGGCGGCTACACCTACACCACCAACGTCGGCGGCGACTGGAGCGACTTCTTCAACAACGTGCGCGGGGGCGACGGCGGCGGCTTTGGCGGGTTTGACTTCTCGTCGATCTTTGGGGGCGCTGGCGGCGCCCGCGCGGCGAACCGCCCGACCAAGGGCTCCGACCTCACCATGTCCGTGGACGTCTCCGCCGAGGAGGCCTTCCGCGGCGCCACCCGCAAGGCCACCTACCGCGTGCCCTCCACCGGCGAGGAGCAGACGCTCACGATCAAGATCCCGGCCGGCGCCGTGGACGGCGGCAAGCTCCGCTACCGCGGCCGCGGCGAGTACGGCACCAACGGCGGCGAGCGCGGCGACCTCGTGGTCACCACCAACGTCGCCGAGCACCCCGTCTTCAAGCGCGACGGCGCCGACGTCCGCATGGAGCTGCCCCTCAGCATGTACGAGGCCGCGCTCGGCGCCACCGTTGACGTCCCCACGCCCGACGGCACGGAGGTCCGCCTCAAGGTGCCCGCCGGCACGCAGGACGGCAAGACGTTCCGCTTCCGCGACCTGGGCGCGCCCAACGTCAAGCGCAAGGGCTCGCGCGGCGCGCTCTTTGTGACCGCGCGCGTGAAGGTCCCGACCATGCTCTCCAAGAAGGAGCGCGACGCGCTCGCCGCGCTGCGCGACGCCGACACGAGAGACTACCGCGAGGAGGTCATGCGCTATGGCGCCAAGTAACGAGGACGGCCGGGAGCGCGGCCGCGACCGCGACAAGCCGCTCTACATGATCAGCGTCGCCGCCGAGCTCACCGGCATGCACCCGCAGACCCTGCGCGTCTACGAGCAGAAGGGCCTCGTCACGCCGGGGCGCTCGCGCGGCAACACGCGCCTCTACAGCCAGGCCGACATAGAGCGGCTCAACCTCATTTCCAAGCTCACCGACGAGGGAATCAACCTCGCCGGCGTCGTGCGCATACTCGACATGCGCGAGCGCATGCTCGACCGCGAGGCCGAGCTCGACGAGCTGCGCGCCCGCGTTCGCAAGCTCGAGGACGAGGTCCACGAGTACAAAATGCAGGAGAAGATCACCGCGCTCGCGCGCTACGACGCCGCGGGCAGCCCGGAGCAGGTCATGCGCCGCCTTCTTTTAGGCGGTGCCCAGGACGAGAAGAACGACGACTAGCGACCCCACGTTCTTCTCGCCCGCGCGTTTTTCTCGCCGTGCTGGGCGCTCTTCTCGTCTCGCGCGTTCTTCTCGGCCGCGCGTTCTTCTCGCTCCGGGCCCACCCTGAGGTTTTGGGCAACAAGTTTGATGCCGTGCCGCGGAGCAGAAGGTTTTGCATAAACGTTGTTGCCCACAACACGGGAGAGCGCGGCATACCGGCCCCGTGACATAAAAGGTTCGCCCCAAAACCAGCAAAAAACACTTGGATTTGGCGCTTCTGATGACGCGCGGGGGCGAGAAACCCAAAACCTCCCAAACTGCGACACCCTGAGGCGCCAGCCGAGAAAATCTATCATGTAGACACTTAGATTTGTGAATACGCCCCAGCTCACGCGGGAACAATAGCCTTGACTAACCGCAACCCAGAAAGGGGCAACCATGAGACTCGACAAGTGGGCCGTCACGGCCCAGGAGGCGCTGCAGGCCGCGGTGGGTATCGCGACCGACGCCAGCGCCAGTCAGGTGCAGCCCGTGCACCTGCTGAAGGCGCTTCTCAGCTCGGGGGAGCGCAACCTCAGCGCAATCATAGAGCGCGTCGGCGCCGACCCCGCCGCCATTGAGGCGCAGGTCGACCAGGCAATCGAGCGCCAGCCGCGCGTGAGCGGCGACACCGGCCAGATGGGTGCCGGCACCGACCTCGTGCGTGTGGGCGACGCCGCGGAGAAGCTCGCGTCCAAGATGGGCGACTCCTACGTCACCTCGGAGCACCTGCTCTGCGCGCTCGCGGACAGCAAGGACGAGGCCGGCTCGATCCTCAAGGCGGCCGGCGTCACCGGCAAGCGCGTGAGCCAGGCCTACGCCGACCTCCGCGGCGACGAGCACGTCACCAGCCAGGACGCCAAGCCCCAGCTCAAGGCGCTCGAGCAGTACGGCCGCAACGTCACCGACCTCGCGCGCCAGGGCAAGCTCGACCCGGTGATCGGCCGCGTGGAGGAGATTCGCCGCACGATTCAGGTCCTCTCGCGCCGCACCAAGAACAACCCCGTGCTCATAGGCGAGCCCGGCGTCGGCAAGACCGCGATCGTCGAGGGCCTGGCCCAGCGCATCGTCAACGGCGACGTCCCGTCCACCATTCGCGACAAGGACATTGTGGAGCTTGACATGTCCGCGCTGGTGGCCGGCGCCAAGTACCGCGGCGAGTTCGAGGACCGCCTGAAGTCCGTGCTCAAGGAGGTCCAGAACGCAAACGGCCAGATCATTCTCTTCATAGACGAGCTGCACACCATTGTGGGCGCGGGTGCCACCGAGGGCTCCATGGACGCCGGCAACATTCTGAAGCCGGCCCTCGCCCGCGGTGACCTGCACGCCATTGGTGCCACCACGCTGGACGAGTACCGCAAGTACATAGAGAAGGACGCGGCGCTCGCCCGCCGCTTCCAGACCGTCATGGTCTCCGAGCCCACCGTGGAGGACACGATCTCTATCCTGCGCGGCCTCAAGGAGCGCTACGAGCAGCACCACCGCGTCCGCATAACGGACTCCGCGCTGGTCAGCGCCGCCGACCTCTCCAACCGCTACATTTCCGACCGCTTCCTCCCGGACAAGGCGATCGACCTGGTGGACGAGGCGGCCAGCCGCCTGCGCATGGAGCTCGACTCCATGCCGGCCGACATTGACGCCGTGGACCGCCAGCTCACGCAAATGCAGATCGAGGAGCAGGCCCTCATGAAGGAGGAGGACGCCGCGTCCCGCGAGCGCCTTGAGGCCCTGCGCGGCGAGATCGCCACGACGCGCGAGAAGCTCGACGGCATGAAGGCGGACTGGGAGAACGAGAAGGGCGCAATCGATCGCGTGCAGGACCTCAAGTCCAAGATCGAGGACGCGCGGACCGAGATGGACCGGGTGACCCGCGAGGGCGACCTCGCCCGCGCCTCCGAGCTGCGCTACTCCACGATCCCCGCCCTCCAGCGCGAGTACGAGGAGGCGGAGGCCGCGCTTACCGCCAAGCAGGAGGCCGGCGGCCTGCTCAAGGAGGAGGTCACCACCGAGGAGATCGCCGAGGTCGTGAGCTCGTGGACGGGCGTGCCGGTGTCAAAGATGATGCAGGGGGAGCTGGACAAGCTCAAGAACCTCGAGGACGAGCTGCACAAGCGCGTGATCGGCCAGGACGAGGCCGTCTCGGCCGTGGCCGCCGCCGTGCGCCGCAGCCGCGCGGGCCTCTCCGACCCCAACCGGCCGATCGGCAGCTTCTTCTTCCTCGGCCCTACCGGCGTGGGCAAGACCGAGCTCGCCAAGGCCCTCGCCGACTGCCTCTTTGACGACGAGCGCGCGCTCGTGCGCATAGACATGTCCGAGTACATGGAGAAGTTCAGCGTCCAGCGGCTCATTGGCGCGCCCCCGGGATACGTGGGCTACGACGAGGGCGGCCAGCTCACCGAGGCCGTGCGTCGCCGCCCGTACTCCGTGATCCTGCTCGACGAAATGGAGAAGGCGCACCCCGACGTCTTCAACATTCTGCTGCAGGTCCTCGACGACGGCCGCCTGACCGACGGCCAGGGTCGCGTCGTGAGCTTCAAGAACACGATCATAATCATGACGTCCAACGTGGGCAGCCAGTTCATTGCCGGCGCGGGCGCCTCGAGCGACCCCGACGAGGTCCAGCGCCAGGTCAACGACGCCCTGCGTCAGACCTTCAAGCCGGAGTTCCTGAACCGCATCGACGACGTGGTGGTCTTCCACGCCCTCGGCCTCGAGGACATTGAGAAGATCGTGGACATTCAGCTCAAGGACGTCCGCGAGCGCCTGTCCCGCGACCGCATCCAGCTCGAGCTCACGCCGGCGGCCAAGCAGCTGCTCGCGCTCGACGGCCTGGACCCGGTCTACGGAGCGCGCCCGCTCAAGCGCCTGATCCAGCGGCAGGTCGTGGACAACGTCGCCAACCTGATCATTGGCGGCGAGCTTGGCGAGGGCGACACCGTCCGCGTCGACGTGGGTCCCGACGAGCGCCTCTTCGCTGCGCGCCTCGCGTAACGGCGGCGCGTTCTTCTCGCCCAGCGGAACATGCCGCTTCGCCGAGGCGGAGAATTTGCAGAATATCGCTTAGAAAACCGGGCGCTATTCTGCATTTCCTCCGTCTCGGTGTCATTGCGGGCGCTACCATGGGAACGTGACACAACGACCGGTTGAGGAGGGCACCATGGGCGAGAAGGACGAGCACACCGTGCGCATGCGGCCCGCGGACCTGCCCGATCCCAACGCCACGCGCCTCGCGGACCCGGATGCCACGCGCGCCGCCGAGACGAGCGTGGCGGCCCGGGTCCCGGCCGTTGACGTCGCGCCCGCGACCACGCGCCTGCCCGAGCGCGACGGCATAGACGCGCTGTCCGACCCGTACTTCTCGCCCGCCGTTGCCGCGGACCTGACCACGGCGCGCCCCGTCGTCTCCATAGACTCCCCGGTTGAGAGCCTGCCCGAGCGCAAGCGTCGGCTCCCGCGCTGGGCCCTCGTCCTCATTGCCGTGCTGGTCGTTGCCGCGGCGGCCGGCGTGGCCTACCTCACCTACGCAAGCGAGCTCTGGGGCGGCAAGACCGTGCCCGAGGTCGTTGGCCTTTCCGAGCAGGACGCGCACGAGCGCCTGGAGGCGGCGGGCTTTGCGGTTGAGGTGGAGTATCGCGCCGGCGACGGCGACTTTGGGACGGTGCTCTCGGTGGACCCCGCCGAGGGCGTGCGCGCCGACCCGGCCGCGGGCGTCACGCTCGTCGTGGCGGGGGAGCGCGTGATCCCGAGCGTGGTGGGCCTCTCGGAGGAGGAGGCCACGCAGGCGCTCTATGACGCCGGCGCCGCCAACGTGGTCGTTGCGCGGCAGAACTCGGACGAGGCCGCCGGGACGGTGCTCGCGGTTGACCCCGCCGAGGGCTCGGCCTTTGTCTCGACCGACGAGATCACGCTCACGGTGGCGCAGCCCTACACGGTCCCCGAGCTCACGGGCATGGCCGAGAAGGACGCGCTCGCCGCACTCGAGGAGGCGGGGCTTGCGGGCACCGTGAGCTACGTCGAGTCAGACGCCGAGAAGGGCACGGTGGTCGGCACCGATCCGGTGGCGGGAACCGAGGTCGCCGGCGGCACGAGCGTTACCCTCAGCGTCTCCAGCCCCTACCCCGCGGCGCCCGCGCGCCTGCTGGAGTACTTTGACCTCTCGCCCCAGGCCCTGGCCACCTACCTCGGCGAGGAGGGCTTCACCCTGAGCTACGGCGCCACTTTCCCCGCGACCGGCAACGCGCACGTCGTCTTCACCGGCGACCAGGGCGAGGTGCTGCAGATAACGGACTACCCGGAGTCGGGCAGTCGCGGCGGCTCCGGCGGGGCCAACATGCTTGAGCAGGGCGCGGGCGTGGGAGGCGTGCGCTACGCGTTCTCCAGTGCGACGCTTCCCGCCGGCGCGGCGAGCGAGAGCGAGTCGGGCGTTCGCGCCGTCATGGAGGCCTGCGGTTTTGAGGGCCTCGCCGAGATCTGCACGCAGGACGACGTCATGGCGCGCCTGGGCGCGGACGGGGACTGGCACTTTGCGTGCGCCTCCGGCCAGCAGGGTGACTACACCTGGGTGGTGCGAATTGGCGGCTACGGCAGCAACACAGGCGTCGTGGCCATGGTCGCTCCCACGGCGCACTTCAAGGAGCAGGACCTCTCGCGCTTTGGCGGGAGCGTCTGCGAGTACGCGGCGTACATCGACCTGTTCACGGGGTGATTTCATGGACGAGAAGGACAAGGCGGCCGAGGTCGAGCGCGACGAGTTCCGCCGCGCCGAGAACGAGGACGACGACGGCTACGACCCCTACTCCGATCGTCGGCCCGACCCCGAGCCCCTCTTCGAGCGCGACCCCTGGGCGTAGTTGCCTAAGGGGGGTCAGGCCCCTTTTAGGCATGTCTAGCGGGCGGTGGAGCCCCAGTTGGTCTGCATGTACTCCCACACAAAGAAGACCACAACTGCCAGAACCGCGAGCACGGCAAAGAGCGCGATCGCGGTCTTAATGCGCGTGCGGCGCTCGCGGGAGGCGAAAATGTCGCGACGGCCCTTGGGAATCTCGAGGTACTGACCGTAGTGAAGGTCGCGGCGCAGCTGCGCGCCCTCGGCGCGCGAGCGGCGGTAGGCCCGGCCGGAGAGCGCGCCGCCGGGCACGGTGTAGCCGGAGTCGTGGGCAACGTAGCCGGCCTCGTCGGGCTCCTGCGCGAGGTCGTCGATCGGCTCAACGCTGCGGTGCACGGGGCGTTGCCGCACGTAGGGGGCGGAATGCCTGCCGTCTCTGCTGGGTTCGGTGCTGCTCATGGGGCCTCCGACGTTCTTCTCGGTTTGCGACATTATGCTACAGCTGAATCACGGCTCAAAATCTAAGTTGAACCTACTTAGATATGGTGAGTATATGACGCTGAGAAATCTTCGTTTCTGCCGCATAAATGCCGGGCGGCGGGGAATAACTACCAACGAGCGACAGGGTGCCCGAGGAGGCGCCCACAGGCAACTGAAGGAGTGAGCATCATGGCAAGCATGGTTCCGTATGATCGTTATTCCCGCGCGCTGCGCAGCTGGCCGTTCGACGAGTTCGACCGCTTCTTTGACGCGCCGTTTGCCGCGCTCTCCACGGGCAACGCGGGCTTTAAGATGAACGTGGAGGACGCGGGCACTGCCTACGTTGTGACCGCCGAGCTCCCGGGCGTCAAGCGCGAGGACATTGACGTGGAGCTCAACGAGGGTCGCCTCTCCGTCTCCGTGGACAAGAAGGAGACCGAGGAGGAGAAGGGCAAGAACTACCTCTACAAGGAGTCCGGCGAGTGGAGTGCCACGCGCGGTGTCTTCCTCAAGGACGCGGCCACGACCGGCCTCACCGCCAAGCTCGAGGGCGGCATCCTCACGGTGAACGTCCCCAAGCAGGACGAGAAGGCCAACGTCACCAAGATCGCGATCGACTAGCTGCGATCGCGCCGCAAGCGGCGACTCAGCGGGCCGGGACCTACGGGTTCCGGCCTGTTTTTTGTGCGGCGGGTGGTGCGTTCTTGGGGCTTATAGGACAAAAAGTGTGCTATCGGAACGGCCGTCTGCGCAGGCAGGCGGCCGTTCCTCATGTGTTTAAATCTCGCGCCCTGTTTTTACCACT
>CASEQJ010000046.1 GCA_949290055.1 uncultured Olsenella sp.
ACGCGGCAAGAACTCGCGGCGGGACTTGACCGCCGCGTCCGCGAGCTACTCCCCTGCCGTCAGCAGGCCGCCGGCACCGACTGTACCGGACGGGCCAGCGGGTGGCGGGGTGAGAAGGTCAGGCGAGCTCATGGTCTCGCGGCGGCGCGGCGCGGGGATCTCGCCGGTCGCGTGCTCAAAGACGAGCGCACCGTCCTTCTCGTCCACGCGAATGATCTCGCCCTTGTGCCACAGGCCCTGCAGCAGCTCCTCGGAGAGCGGGTCCTCAATGAGGGTCTGAATCGCGCGGCGCAGCGGGCGGGCGCCGTAGACGGGGTCGGCGCCCTGCTTGGCCACGAGGTCGCGCGCGGCGTCGGTGAGCTCTATGGACATGCCCTCGGCAATGAGGCGGTCGCGCAGGTCGGCCACCATGAGCTCAACAATGGAGCGCAGCTGCTCGCCGGTGAGCGACTTGAAGACCACGACTTCGTCCACGCGGTTCAGGAACTCGGGACGGAACTGCTTTTTGAGCTCGGACATGACGCGGCTCTCGATCTCCTTGTCGGAGAGGCCGCCGGCGCCCTGGGCCGAGAAGCCCATGGTGGTGGTCTGGGCTATGTCGCGCGCGCCAATGTTGGAGGTCATGATTATGACCGTGTTGGAGAAGTCCACGTGGCGACCCTGGCCGTCGGTGAGACGGCCCTCCTCCAGGATCTGGAGCAGGACGTTGAAGACGTCGGGGTGCGCCTTCTCCACCTCGTCGAAGAGGACGACCGAGTACGGGCGGCGACGGACGGCCTTGGTGAGCTCGCCGCCCTCGTCGTAGCCGACGTAGCCCGGGGGCGCGCCGACGAGCTTGGAGACAGTGTGCTTCTCCATGAACTCGGACATGTCAAAGCTGATCAGCGCCTCCTCCGAGCCAAAGAGGAACTCGGCGAGGGCCTTGGCGAGCTCGGTCTTGCCCACGCCCGAGGGGCCGAGGAAGATGAACGAGCCGCCGGGGCGGCGCGGGTCCTTGAGCGGGCTGCGGCTGCGGCGAATCGCCTTGGAGACCTTGGTGACCGCCTCGTCCTGACCGACGACGCGCTGGTGAAGCACGTCCTCGCAGCGCAGGAGCTTGGAAGCCTCGGCCTCGGTGAGGTTGGAGACGGGCACGCCGGTCATGGAGGAGACCACGTCGGCAATGTCCTGCTCGTCAACCGTGACCACGTTGGCCGCGAGCTCCTCGCGCCAGGCCGCCTCGAGCTCGTCGCGGCGCGCGGCGAGGGACTTCTCCTCGTCACGCAGGCGCGCGGCGTCCTCGAACTCCTGGGCCGCCGCCGCGGACGCCTTCTCCTCGCGCACGCGCGCCAGGTCGGCGTCGACCTGCGCGATCTCGGGCGGCAGCGCCATCTTGTGCACCCGCGTGCGGGCGCCCGCCTCGTCGAGCACGTCAATGGCCTTGTCGGGCAGGAAGCGGTCCTGAACGTAGCGGCTCGAGAGCGTGACGGCGGCGCGCACGGCGGCGTCGGTGTAGCGGACGTGGTGGTGCTTCTCGTAGCGGTCCTTGAGGCCCTCAATGATCTTGATCGTGTCCTCGGGGCTGGGCTCTCCTATGTTGACCGGCTGGAAGCGGCGCTCGAAGGCCGAGTCCTTCTCCACGTGCTTGCGGTACTCCTCGGCCGTGGTGGCGCCGATCACCTGGATCTCGCCGCGCGAGAGGGGCGGCTTGAGGATCGAGGCGGCGTCGATCGAGCCCTCGGCGGAGCCCGCGCCGATCACGGTGTGGATCTCGTCAATGAACAGAATGTCCTCGTCGGAGGCCTCAAGCTCGGAGACGACCTTCTTCATGCGCTCCTCGAACTCGCCGCGGTACTTGGAGCCGGCGACGAGGCTCGCGAGGTCAAGCGTCCACACCTGCTTGCCGCGCAGAATGTCCGGCACGTTGCCCGAGGCGATCAGCTGCGCGAGACCCTCGACTATGGCGGTCTTGCCCACGCCCGGGTCGCCGAGGATCAGCGGGTTGTTCTTCTGACGGCGCGCGAGGACCTGCATGACGCGCTCAATCTCGCGGTCGCGGCCGATCACGGGGTCGAGCTTGCCGTCAGCGGCGAGCTTGGTGAGGTTGCGGCCGTACTGCTCGAGGACCGAGCCCTCCTCGCCCTGCTGCGGACCCGGCCCGCCGAAGCCGGCCATGCGCACGTCAGCCGTAGCGGGGCCGGGGGCGGCCTCGGGAGTCTTGCCGGCGAGCTCGTTCACGGCGTTGCGCACCGCGTCACCCGAGACGCCCATCTGGCGCAGGGCGTCCATGGCGCGGCCGTTGCCCTCGGAGACGATTCCGAGCAGCAGGTGCTCGGTGGCTATGTAGGTCTGACCGTGCGTCATGGTCTCGCGGTAGGCGCCCTCGAGCACGCGCTTGGCGCGCGGCGTGAACGGAATGTGGCCGCCGGGAACGGGCTCGTTCTCGCTGGTAGTCAGGCTGCGCACGGTGGCAAGCGTCTCGTCGTAGGTGACGTCGAGCTTGGCGAGCGCCTGGGCGGCGACGCCCTCGCCCTCCTTGATCAGCGCGAGCAGCAGGTGCTCGGTGCCCACGTACATTTGGCCGAGGCCGCGGGCCTCGTCCTGGGCGAGACTCATGACCTTGCGCGCCTTGTCGGTGAACTTCTCAAACATACGGTGCGTCCTTCCGCACGGTGGATTCACGGTACTAGTTTGTACCCACGACGCCGCCGACGCAAACACGCTAGGCGACGCCGCGTTTCTCTTGGGGGCGGCGCGTTCTTCTCGCCCGTACTCATGAGTGTCGGCTATCGAGCGTAACAGAGCCTGCACTCCGCACCAAAACGCGAGAGCCCGCCGACACTCCCTCACATAGGGTGTCAACCAAGCCGGCACTCATATGTGCGGCCTGGGCAAGCGAGAAGAACGACCGCTTGAAACCCGTCCTACCAGTCGGGCTTCTCGCTTGGAACGGCGGGCAGCATCTGGCTGAGAAGAACGCGCCGCATGAAGCTCGCCCCCTCGTCCGCGAGCGTCCGACGCACCCGAGCCTCGAACTCCGCGCCCTCGGTCTGCGCCAGCGCATGCGCGACGCGCGCAAGGTAGGCGTTCAGCGCGGGCAGCGTGCTCACGTTCCTGCAGCTCGCCGGAAAGACCGAGATCCCACAGGTCTGGTAGTCGCGGACGCGCCGCTGGTCCTCCTCGAACGCCTCCTCGCTGACGTGCTCCTTGCCGTTGTACTCCGACGCGGTCCGGTGGCGCGCCCAGTGAAAGTCCGGACGCATCCGGCGGTGCTCTATGAGATGGAGCACGTCGCTCGGCCACTCGATTGGCTCGTTCTCCGCAAAGGGCGGCGTCTGTATGCCGCCGAGCTCGGGCGGAAGCTTGAAGGCAAACGAGAGGAGCGTCTCCTCCGGAGAGCCCGCGCCGTCCTGGACGAGCGCCGCCACGCGACGAGCCTGACGGAGCCCCCTGATTCCTGTCGCCTCGCCAAGAAACGCGCGCAGGTCGTCGGCGCGACAGAGCGCCGGCAGCTCGAAGGCGCAGCTCCCGAACGCCGGGTCGCTCGGATCGCGCGCGTAGGAGCCGCACGCCTCCATGGGGAAGGTGAGCAGGCGGAAGAGCGCGGCGTTGGGGGAGAGCGCCCCGCGACGGACCAGCGCGTCAAGCTGCTGACACATTCTGATCAGGCTCAGCGCGGGAGACTCCACGAACAGGCGCAGCGCGCCCTCCCCCGCGTAGTCCCACGGGCTGCCGTCTGCGCGAACCACCTCGAGAAACGACGCGCTCGGCAGCCTTGAGAGCAGGCAGCGCGACCGCACGAGTGCAGACTCGCTTCTCGCCTCGCGCGAGAAGAACGTCATCTCGAGCGGCGCGCCCGGGGCGATCGGAAGCAGGATCTCGGGCAGCGACGCCCGCAGCGACGGCAGGTCAATCGCGGTCTGGTCTGTTCGCAGGTGCTCGCCGGGGGCGGGAACGAGCAGCAGGCCCGGATCGCGGCGAGCGGCGCGGGTGAGCCGGAGCGAGTGCTGTCCGGCAAGAAAGACGTCCTGTCCCATGGTTTCCCTTTCGACGTGGTGAGACCAGAGACTAGGCAGGGACGCTTTCACCAAACTTCCGCTGGCGTGCAGCAGGCTGTCAGCCATCGGGCTTATTCGGCCTCCGAGAGGTGGACCGCCTGTTCAGACGCCGTGCCGCCGCGCGCCACACACGACGGCCGCAAAGGGCGGGACGTGCCGGCGGCACAAATTCTTCACGGTCGGACCGTGCCGACACTCATGAGTGCCCGCACGGAGTGTCGGCTTAGTTGACGGATTACGGGCAGGAGTGCCGGCGGCTTCTCGCGTTTTGCGCGTAAGTGTCGGCTCAAGACAGGTCGACGGCCGGCACTCATGAGTGTCGGCCGTCGCAGAGAGTCAGGAGATCGCCTGGCGAGAAGAACCTCGGTCGGACGCCCTACTTCCCGAACGTGTCGCGGTCGGGCGCGATGGCCTTCATGGCGTCGATCGTGCGCGAGAAGAGCTCGTCGAGCTCCCAGCCACAGAGCTCGGCGCCCTGGCGGATGACGTCACGGTTGCAGCCGGCGGCGAAGCGCTTGTCCTTGAACTTCTTCTTGAGGGACTTCACCTCGAAGTCCATGACGGACTTGCTCGGACGCATGATCACCGCCGCGCCAATGAGCCCCGTGAGCTCGTCCACGGCAAAGAGGACCTTCTCCATGGGGAGCTCGGGCGCCGGAAGCTCGGAGTTGTTCATGGAATTGTGCGACTGAATCGCGCGCACGAGCTCCTCGGAGGCGCCGGCCGCACGCAGGAGGTCGGCGGCGTAGACCGTGTGTCCCACGGGATCGTCGGCGTGCTCCTCCCAGTCGAGGTCGTGCAGAATGCCCACGACCTCCCAGAAGTCGGTGTTACCGGGGTCCAGCTCCAGCGCGAACTGGCGCATGACGCCGCCCACGGTCTCGCCGTGCTCGAGGTGGAACTCCTCGTGGTTGTGCTCGGCGAGAAGCGCGAGCGCGGCGTCGCGGTCGATCCCGGCGACGAGCGCCACGGGGCCCTCGGCCGCCGCGGCCGCGACCTTCTCGGAGTCCTCGGCGATTGCGTCCACGGAGGCCGCGGCGTTGTCCGTCACGGCACCCGCGACCTGGGCCTCAATGTCCGCCTTGGTAATGGTCTCCGGCTTCATGGCCGGGAAGAGCAGCACGTCGCGGATCGCGGGCTGGTCGCAGAAGAGCATGACCATGCGGTCGATGCCGTAGCCGATGCCGCCCGCCGGCGGCATGCCGTACTCGAGGGCGCGCACGTAGTCGTAGTCGTAGCCCATGGCCTCGTCGTCGCCCATGCCCTTGGCAGCAACCTGCTCGGCAAAGCGGCCGGCCTGATCCACGGGGTCGTTGAGCTCAGAGAAGGCGTTGGCGTACTCGTGGCCGGCAATGACCAGCTCAAAGCGGTCAGTGAGGCGCGGGTCCTCGGCCTTGCGCTTGGAGAGCGGGCTGACCTCCTCCGGGTAGTCGCACACGAAGGTGGGATTGACGATGGTCTTCTCGCCCAGCTCGTCGTAGAGCTCGAAGAGCAGCTTGCCGACGCCCCAGTTGGGCTGCACCTCGATGCCGTTCTTCTCGCAGAGCTCGCGCAGGTGCTCGATCGGGGTGTCCATCGTGAGCTCCTCGCCCACGCACTCGGAGGCGATCTCGGAGAGCGGGCGGCTCGCCCAGGTGCCTGACATGTCAATCTGCTGTCCCTGGAAGGTAATGACCTCGTGGCCCTCCTCGCAGCCGCAGACCTCGCGGGCGATCATCTTGAAGAGACCCTCGGAGAGGCGCTTCATGCCCTCGAGGTCGGAGTAGGCGCAGTAGGCCTCCATCGAGGTGAACTCGGGGTTGTGCGTGAGGTCCATGCCCTCGTTGCGGAAGTTGCGACCAATCTCGAAGACGCGCTCGAGGCCGCCGACGATGAGGCGCTTGAGCGGCAGCTCGGTGGCGATGCGCAGGTAGAAGTCACGGTCAAGCGCGTTGAAGTGCGTCACGAACGGCTTGGCATTGGCGCCGCCGAGGATGGCGTGCATCATCGGCGTCTCGACCTCCATGTAGCCGTCGGCCTCCATGTAGCGGCGGATGAGGCTCACGATCTGGCTGCGCTTGCGGAAGACGTCGCGAACCTCGGGGTTCATGATCAGGTCGACGTAGCGCTGGCGATAGCGGACCTCGCGGTCGGTGAGGCCGTGGAACTTCTCGGGAAGGGGACGCAGGGACTTGGAGAGCACCGTGAGCGAGGTCGGCGAGACGGAGAGCTGGCCGCGACGCGTGCGCATCACCGTGCCCGTGGCTCCCAGGATGTCGCCGAGGTCGAGGTTGGCGAGAAGCGCCCAGCCCTCGTCGCCCAGCACGTCGTGACGGCAGAAGAGCTGAATGGAGCCGCTCACGTCCTCGAGCACGATGAAGGCGACCTTGCCCTGCTTGCGCAGCGCCCGAATGCGGCCGGCGACGCCCACCACGTCCTCGGTGTCGGCGCCGTCCGCAAGCTCGGCGTACTTCTCGTCCAGCTCGGCGGCATGGGCCGTGACCTCGGAGGCAATGGGGTAGGGGTTCACACCCGCGTCAATCAGGGCCTGGCGGCGCGCGCGGCGCATGCTCCGCTCGTCGGTGGTGGTGGCGTTCTCGGCCATGGGGGTCCTTTCAGATAAGGCGCCCCGCACCTGCTTTTGCAGACACGGGGCGCCACGCTTGCTTGGGTGAGGAAGTAGCCTAGCGGGAGATCCCCGTGATCGTGTACTTCCTGGTCTTGCCGGACGGCGCGACGACCTCGATCTTGTCGCCCTTCTCGTGGCCCACGAGGGCCTTGCCCACGGGGGACTCGACGGAAATGCGGTGCTCGAGCGAGTTGGTCTCGGTGGTGCCCACAATGCTGAAGGTGGACTTCTTGCCCTTCTCGTCCTTGAGCTCGACGGTGGTGCCAATGGAGACGGTCAGCGCGTGGCCGCTGTCCTCGACGACCGTTGCCACGGAGAGAATCTGGCGAATCTCGTTTATGCGGGACTCGTTCTTGGACTGCTCCTCCTTGGCGGCGTCGTACTCGGAGTTCTCCGAGAGGTCGCCAAAGCCGCGGGCCTCCTTTATGCGCTCGACGATCTCGTCGTGCTTCTCGCCCTCGCGAAAGGCCAGCTCGTCGACGAGCTTCTGGCGGCCCTCGGCGGTGAGCTCGATCTTCTTGGCGTTGTCCATGTGCGCGCTCCTTCTATCTGCCGCTTGCCGCTAGTTGAGCTTGGCGCCGCACTTGGAGCAGAAGCCGGCGTCGGCAGCGTTCTTGGCGCCGCACTTGGTGCAGAAGACGGCCTCCTCGGCGTCCTCGGGGACGTCGGCGTCGTCCTCGTCCTCAATGACCTCGACGTCGTCGTGGGCCTCAATGGGGGACTCGTCGTCGTCCTTGTCCTTGGAGCCCTCGTCCATGCCCTCGCGGACGTTCTTCACGGTCTTGCCGAGCGCGGAGCCGATCTTGGGCAGGTTCTTGGGCCCAAAGATAATGAGGACAACGGCGAGGATAATGACGAGCTCGAGCGGACCCATACCAAAGAGAAGCATGTTGAGATGTCCTTCCAGTGTGTAGACGTACGAGCGGGCCTCAGGCCCAACACAGCATCAGCTAGTATAGCCGAGGTTGGACGCTACTCACAATCTCTAAAACGCGAGAAGACCGACGATTTCTCGCGCGTCGTCTGGGAGGACCCTTGAGAGAGATCTTGATCGCCCTGGCGGTGCTGACCGTCGTGTGCACCGTGTTTCTCGCCGCAATGCCGTGGCTGCTGCGCAAACGCAACGTGGAGATGCGTCGGACCAAGTTCGGCATGACGCTGATCTTTGACGCCGAGAACCTCGACGGCACGCCCGTGCGCCTGATCAACGTCAACGGCACCTTTCAGAGCGGCTGCTACGTGCCCGAGGACCTGCGCTTTCAGCTGGCGTGCGAGTACCACCGCGAAATGGCGCGGGTGATAGAGGGCTTGGTGCGCTCGCGCGGGGCTTCGCCGGAGCGGCCGCTGCGCGTACTGGTCATGGGCGGGGGCGGCTACTCGCTGCCCAAGTACCTGGCCGCGTTCGTGCCGGAGGCGCGCGTGGACGTGGTGGAGATCGACCCCGCCATGACCGCGCTGGCGCGCGAGTTCTTCTTCCTTGACGAGTGCCTGGAGAAGACGGGGGCCGAGAAGGACGGGCGGCTCCGCCTGGTGACGGACGACGCGTGGGAGTTTTTGCGGGCGGCGGAGGAGCCCTACGACGTGATCGTGAACGACGCGTTCTCGGGCAACCGGCCGCTCGGGCCGCTCACGAGCACCGAGGGCGCGCGCGTGGTGCGCTCGCGGCTGGCGGCGGACGGCGTCTACCTCGCCAACGTGCGCTGCGCCTGCGAGGGGCGCCGGGCACGCGTGCTGAACGAGGTCGTGGACGCGTTCGAGCGCGAGTTCGACCACGTGGGCTACGTGCCCGAGTGGCCCGAGGAGCCCTCCAAGCCCGGCAACAACGCGCTGGTGGCGACCAGCGCCAAGGGCGTCATGCCGCGCGAGGCGCGCGTGGTGCGGTAGCGAGCGCGAGGTTCTTCTCGGCCGCCCCGCCCTTCTTGCTCTGCGCCGCTCGTCCTGCTTTCCGCACTTCTTGCCCCCACCCCTCTCACCCCTCACTCCTCGCCCCTGCTGTTTTGGGGCAAAGAATTGATGCGGGGGCCAGGAGACGGTAGGTTTTGTATCAACTCTTTATCCACAACCCCGTAGAACGTGGAAAAGCGCGAATCTTGGACTCGCAAATATAAATCGTTCGCCCCAAAACCGAAGAAAATGACTGAGATCCGGCCGCTCCGCAGACACGGGGTGGCCGTTTTCGCAAAACCATGGATTTGGTGGCTCTGGGCGAGAAGGACCTTGAGCCAGCCGAGAAGAACCTCAGCGCAGCGGACCCTCGCGGCGGACGGTCGCCAGCATGTGACGCGGCACCGCGTGCAGGGCGCAGCTGCCTATGACGTTTCCGGCGGCGCGCTTGGCGGCGTCGCTCCCGTTGCTCGTGGCGTAGGCGTGGTCAAAGCGCTCGAGCATGGCCAGGTCGTTGCCGCCGTCGCCGTAGACCGCGACTTCGTCCTCCCCCAGCCCGAGCTCGCGCGCGAGCCACGCCACGGCCTCGCCCTTGTCGACGCGCGCGTCCGTGAGCTCGAAGAGATCGCCGTCAAACGAGGCGTTGACCACCGCGTCAGCATGCTCGGCGACAAACGCCCCCAGCTCCCGGCGCTCGCCGGGGTCGCTCACGCGGAAGTTCAGCTTGCAGACGTCCTGCGCGAGCACGTCGGCGTCCGTGCAGTCGAAGCGCTCCTCGTCCGTGGGGGCGGAGCGGCTCATGCGGTAGCGCAGGACAATGCCCTTGAGGCCGCGCGGCATGAGGTAGCCCGCCGCGTGGGCCTCGCGCGTGCCGCGCACGTAGGTGTGGTCACGTCCCACGCAGCTCACACAGACCTCGGGAAAGCCCGAGAGCAGCTCCTCTATGACGGCGGGGTCAATCGTCACGTGCCGAAGCACCTCGCCGCCGCTTCCCACTATGTGCGCGCCGTTGGCGCCGACGGACTCGATCGGCAGGTCCGCAAAGCCCAGGTCCGCGGGGCGTCGGACGCAGCGACCGGAGGCCAGCGCCACGTGGCGCCCCGCCTCGATCGCGCGCCGCAGTCGTCGGAGAATGCCGCCGTCGGTCTCGTGGAGATAGTTGAAGAGCGTACCGTCGAGGTCGCTCGCAAAGAGCTTGATCAAGGGTCCGTCCGTTCCTCTCGTCCGTCTCACGGCGACAGTATAGGGCGTGCGAGCACGTACAATGGGGGTGAACTCGTCCAGAGAGGGGGCCGCATGAGGAGCGCGCCGAGGTTTGTCTTTGCGTCCGACTCGCTCAAGGGCACGCTGTCGTCGGCGGACACGGCGCGCCTGCTGGGGGCCGCCGCCGAGCGTCACTTCCCCGGCTGCTCCTGGACGGCGGTCCCCATGGCCGACGGCGGTGAGGGCACCGCAGATGCCCTTCTCGCCGCGTGTGGGGGCGAGAAGGTCGGCGCAGTCGTGGCCGACCCGCTGGGACGCCCGGTCGAGGCGAGCTACGCGCTGCTGCCGGGTGGGCGGGCCGTGATCGAAATGGCCGCGGCCTCCGGTCTGACCCTGCTCGCGCCCGAGGAGCGCGACCCGCTCGCAACGAGCACCTACGGCACCGGCCAGCTCGTCATGGACGCGCTCTCGCGCGGCGCGCGCGACGTGACCGTGACGCTGGGCGGCAGCGCGACCAACGACGGCGGCATGGGCCTTGCCCGCTCGCTCGGCGCGCGCCTGCTGGACGCCGACGGACGCGAGCTCGTTGGCTGCGGTGCCGACCTGGGGCGCGTTGCGCGCGTGGACCTTTCTGGCATGAGCTCGCTTGTGGCCGGCGTGCGCTTCCGCGTCATGTGCGACGTGGATAACCCGCTCGTGGGCCCCGAGGGAGCAAGCCTTGTCTTTGGCCCGCAGAAGGGCGCCTCCCCCGAGGTCGCGCGCCGCCTTGACGAGGGCATGGCAAACTGGGCCCGCGCGCTGCGTGAGACGTTTGGCCGCGACTTCGACGTACCGGGCACGGGCGCCGCGGGCGGCCTGGGTGCGGCGTGCCTCGCGTTTCTCGGCGCGGAGTCGGTCCCCGGCGTGACGCGCGTGCTGGAGCTCGTCGGCTTTGACGTCCTTCTCGCCAACGCCGACCTCTGCGTCACGGGCGAGGGCCACGCGGACGCGCAGACCGCGCGTGGCAAGGTGGTCTCCGGCGTGGCCGCGGCGTGCGAGCGCGCCGGCGTGCCCTGCGTCGCGGTCGTGGGCGGCATGGACGCGGGCGCAGCCGACCTGCCCGGCCTGACGGCCATGGTGCCCACGGCGATCGGCACCATGCCGCTCGAGGAGGCGCTTGCGCGCGCCGAGGAGCTCTACGCGCTCGCGGCCGAGCGGCTCTTCGCGCTTCTCGCCCTTGGCGGCGAGCTGGGAAAACGCTGAAACGCGCACGAGGCTTCCGCCAAGCTGCCAAACGTTCCGAAATTCCCTCAGAGAATGGCCTTTTGAGGCCTCAAAAGTCGCACGCAACGGAGAGGCGAGAAGGACGGCGCGGCCGCAAATCATGACCACCCGCAAAGCGGGTGGTCTGCTCTTAGGGTATAACCCTAGGGTCCCAGGCCAGGGGCTCAAGCCCCTGGCCTGAACTGGCGTTCAGG
>CASEQJ010000047.1 GCA_949290055.1 uncultured Olsenella sp.
GGGTGGGCGCTCGGGCAAATTCTATGCTTGGCTGGGAAGAGGATACCACGGGGCCGGCGGCGGCCCGATTCTATCCCCCAAGTTCTAGACTGTTAGATTAACAAATTATCGTAACTTCTGTTTTAGCTTCTTCCATAGAGGAGACTCATCTAACAGAATATATTCTCCCAGAACCACGTACTTCATGTGCAGATAGAATAATGGCATCACACTGAGTCAAGGTGTCGTGCGTAAGAACTAAAGTGGGCCGAATCGCAAGACCATTACCGCAGCTTGGGTTTCCAGCTCCTATCCTCGCATGCTCTCCGCCCTCAGACGTTTCTCGAGGAAGTAGATTCTCACGCCTTGGTACTCGCTCTTCTTGGTTGTCTCAGACCTGAGGGCGTCCAGCTGCTTTTTGCAGTGCGCAGGCACAGACTTTCCTCTTTCGTCAAGTCTTTTGAAATAGCGTCCCAGCTCGTCAATTTCTGCCTTGCGATTCTTTCTGAGCGTCCCTTGATTCAGGTTGAGCGTCTTGGTCAGGTCAACTTTTATTTCCGACCGTTCGCTCCTGATTCTTCCATCTCGGAAGTATCTAATGTCCACGAGCGTCTGCGGTTTGAGCGGGTTCACGGTCATATGCTTGTTCCCCCGAGCCCGGTCACAGGTCAGCCCGTTCTTGTCGCCTTTGAAACCATCGCACACGGCGAGCATGTTTCCGTAGTCGACCGAAAGCGGGTCGTCGGAGCCGCGCCCCTCGGCCTGGGGGACGATGTGCTCTACGTGGGAGCTTCCAAGGTCGATTCTCCTCATGCAGTACGCGCAAATGCCGCCCTGGTCTCTGAGCAGGGCCTACTTGACGGCGTCAACGACGCTCTTCTCGGTACCGTCGGCCAAACGCAGCGTTCCGGAGACGTTTGGCCAGTTCAGCGTCGTATCTGGGGTGGCCTTGATCTCTTTGATCTTGAGCTCTAGCTCTATTGGCGCAGTGCCCTTCTGAATCGGGATCATAGGCAGTCGACAATCTCAAGCTCGAGCGCGGTGCGGGCGGCGACGAGGTCCGTGTCGTTTGGACCGATCTCCCGTTCAAGGTCGTCGAGCATCTTCTCCGCAACCGCAAAATCGGGCCGCTCCATGCGGCTCAGCTGGTCGAGCTTGTCGTAAAACTCGTCAAACATTCGCTGTACCTCCTCGGGGCGCTCGGGGGCACCCATAACGCTTTCGAGCGTGCGCCCCACGTCGCTCCCATACGTCTGGTCCGGCGGCAACTCGGCACTCTCGCTCATGCCGCCCTCGCCTCCGCTGAGAACCCGGACGTGTTCCGACCTCACCGACGAGACGACTATGGGGGCATGAGTGGTGACGATGAACTGCACGTTAGGGAATATCGAGCGAAGGTCGCCGAGAATCTGCGCCTGCCAGAGGGGGTGCAGGTGGAGGTCCACCTCGTCAATGAGCACGACACCCGGGCTTTCCAGGACTCGCTCGCCCAGCATGGGATTGAGCAGGGCCATGCGGTACGCAATGTCCGCGATCATGCTGAGGGTGGTCCTGTATCCGTCGCTCAGCAGGCCCATGGGCATTCTTCTGACACCGCCCTCGCCGTCGAGATACGTGACCTCAATGTCGTCGGTGTCAAAGTTGTAGGAGACCTCGACGTGATCCTTCTTGGTGATTCTCGCAAAGCACTGCGCGACGGCCCTTCTCACGGCTGCATAAAGGGCGCTTCTCCCGTCTGGCGAAAGACCCTGCGCCAGCTGTGCGTCCTGCACGGCCATTTTGAAGAACCAGGAGAGCATCTGGTCCTCGTTCGTCTCCGCGTCAAGCGCGTCGCGGTAGCCGTCCAGGCGGGAGAAGCGCTGTTTGCGCTCGGACTTGCGGCGCTTCTTGGCCCACAGACGGCCGGTTCCGTAGTACGACACGACGGGGAGCACGAGGTTTGTGTCCCCCTCCTGCACGCGCTGGGCTACCTCCTCAGACCAATGGACCATGAAGCCGGCGTCACCGTAGGTTGTTTTTCCCTTTGAGGTAGTGAGGCGCCTGGTCCAAGTGCCCTGCCCCACACCCGCCGGAACCTCTCCGGAATCCGTCGGCGCAACAAGGCCCCGAGCCGTAACCTCGACCGGATACTGCTCCTGTAGGTCAATCGTCTCCCCGTAGTCAAAGGTCTTCACGCGGGCGTCCGAACGGTGGATCGACCTGGTTGGGATGTTGTCAAACTTTATGAAAAGCGTGCCCACCGCGACCGCCGCGGCCGAGAGAAGCGACGACTTGCCGGACCCGTTGTTGCCAATGAGGACGGTCATGTGGTCGTCAAAGTCTATGGAAAACTTCTCGAAGCGGTGGAAGTTCCTCAGCTCCAGGCTCTTGAGACGAAGCACGAGCTCCATGGGTCCCCAGACTATTGGGCGGTCGATTTGGGTCCATTTTATCAGTAGGGTGACAAGACAAGAAATGCGCACCTCGTTGCGCCACGTGGGACCCCGGTTGCCCGGGGTCCCTTTCGTATTATGAGGCGAGCCGCGCCGTCCGCCGTTCTTCTCGCCACCGCCCGCCGAAACGGTTTCAGTCGACTACGTCTCTCACCTGCGGCGGGAGACTGGTGTCAGACACGTGGAAGTTAACCAAAGCTGCACGTGGCTACCATGGGCGCCTCCAGCAATATACGGATTTGGGAGGGCCGTTTCCGGGATATCGTGCACACCCTGGAAGCGCCAACGTCACCAAAGTTCTCCAACGGGAATGGGCTGCGACTTACCGAATTAGCTGAGTCAAAGTCTTACAAATGTACGAAATGTGTGTTATAAGTCAATTCTGGGGAAGGAGGCACCTTGAACACCGAGTATGAGCTCGTTCGCCTGCAGCTGGACGAATCACACTCTGTACTCGTGCTAAGTGAGCGGCGCAACAATGGCAGTACGTTTCTCGACGAGATGGCACGGGACCCAAAGCGTCGTTGCGAGGCCGCGGCACTTCGGAAGGCACTCATTCGTGTCTTTTATAGAGGCCTTGAGTGGGGCCTCACGTCAGAAACCGTCAAGCTGCTCCGCAACCTACCCCACGATGTTCTTGTTTGTGAAGTGCGCGTAAAGAGGAAGCTCTACCGGATAATGTGCTATCTACACGACAGACATCGTGGCCCATTGGTACTGCTGTTTGATTTCCCAGCACATGAGCGAAAGGTTCCCGGAGGCATATCAAAGGCAAACACTGACAAGGCGCTGCGACTTTCCAGGATTGCACGGCAACTCGTATCCGAGGAGTTTGATTAGCGTCACATTCGCCGGCTTAATAATAGCGACATGAAGGAGGGGAAGGCATGATTAGGGAAGGTAGCGATCTCAAGTGGCTCGCCGACGAGGAAATCAGCGCTGAGGACCTCGCCCTTGATCACCGCATGGACATTTCCGGCTCCGTCTATGCGCGCATGAAGGAGCTTGGAATCACTCAGAACGAGCTTGCCGAGCTCTGCGACATGGACAGAAGCCAGATCTCACGCATTATCACCGGCAAGCAGAACATAACCCTGAGCACGCTCGCAAAGCTTGAGGTCGCCCTGTCCTTCAGGATGGACCAGGGGTTCACGTATCACGCAAAGCAGCTATCACCTCGAGGTGTCGGTTCCCGTGGCGATTGACGAAAGCGGGGAGGATCCGCAGCGCTATCTAGCGGCAAACGCCATATCCATTGCCTATTCGCACGCTCGCTCCTCAATCATGGTCCTGGCCGGAATGTCGCCGATCCAGTCCTTTATCCTGCCGGCCGTTCTCCCCTACTCCATCCTCGACGAAGGCGCGAACGGTGAGCCGGATTCTTCTGAGGAAGAGTAAGGGAGCCATCTCCCGAACCTCGTCGCGCCAAGTGGGGCCTCGGTTGCCCGGGGTCCCTTTCGTGCTGGAGGGCGAGCCGCGCCGTCCGCCGTTCTTCTCGTCCGTCGTCCGCACCTCTGAATTAACGCGCTAAATCGAACAAGCGCGTTATTTTCAACTGCGGATATAGAAACCTGTATCTAATCGAGCGCGTTAATTCGGGACTACCATGAGCGTAGAGACGGGAGATGGGTCATGGTTCCGCGTCACAGAGAGATTCCGGACATCATGGCCCAAAGGATCTTCAGGGAGGCTGGAATTCGTTAGGACGCGCCGAGAGGAGCACGCATGCGCTTTGGGGTTTACGAGTTCGAGGTGTTCCAGGAAGAGGGCTACTACCTTGCCTTTCCCTACGACCTTGAGGGAGGCACCCAGGGGGAGAGCTTCGAGGACCTCTGCCTCATGGTTGCTGACTGGCTCAAGGTGACCATTGAGGAGTACGAGGTGAAGGGCCTCAAGCTCCCCGCGCCCACATTCGGGAACACGCCGCGCCATGGGGGCACGAACATGGTCTTCGGCGTCTCCGCCGGCCTGGAAACCATTGAGAAGGTAACGGCGTCCGAGGCAGCACGCATGCTGGGCGTCACACAGGGCCGGGTCTCGCAAATGGTCAGGGACGCGCGTCTCTTTGGCTGGAGGGAGGGGCGCAACTCCTACGTCTCGCTCGACTCGGTGAGGGCACGCCTCGAGGAGAGGCCACACGCGGGCCGTCCGTGCAGGGCCGTGGTTGGGGCGTAGGCTCAGGCGCCCCGCCCTACCCGAAGAGCTCCGCGTCCAGCGCGGCGAGCTCGGCCGGCGGCGTGGACGGGTCGCAGCCGAAGGACTCCGCCACGGCGCGCGCCTGCAGGCGGCGCAGGCCGGCAGCGTCCTCGTCGCCGGCGGCCTCGTAGAGGCGCGCGAGGCGCTCGAGCGCGTAGCAGACGTAGGCGGCCATGGAGTCGCCCATGCCGGAGAGGACCATCATGGTCACGAGCGAGTCCGGCGCGAGCGAGAGCGCCGTCGCGTGGTCGAGCTCGAGGAGCTCGCCGATCTCCTGCTCCGTGGCGACGAGACCGTCCTTCTCGCCCGCCGCCGCGCGACGCAGCGCCCGGGAGACCCCCTCAACGAACTGACCGATTATCTCCAGGACGTAGTCCCTCTGCAGCATGAGCGCTCCTTTCGACGGCTCACAGCATAGCGCAGCGCGCTACAGGAGCGCGAGGGTGCGACGACAGTTGGCGGCCACGGGCTCGAGGAGGTGCTCGCGGAGCTCGTCGACGCCGGGGAGGTTTACGCGCAAAGTTTTGCATGTCAAGCGAGTCTGCTCATTCGCCGAGACGGAGCATTTGCAGAAAACATCGCCAAAAACCGGAACGTTTTCTGCATTTGCTCCGTCTCGGCGAACATGGCGGCGAGAGAAACGAGGAAGCGGAAGGGCGAGAAGAACCGCGCTCCCCTACTCGCTACGGAGGGCCTCCACGGGGTCGCGACGGCTGGCGGCGCTGGACGGGATGAGGCCCGCGACCAGCGTGAGCGCCACGGAGATGCACACGAGCGCCAGCGCCGAGCCCGCGGGGAGATTCATGATCCCGGCCACATCGAAGTCGGCGAGGACCCAGGCGTTCACGGGCACGGACACCGCCACGACCACGGCGATCGCAAACACGCCCGAGATCAGCCCCTCGATGAAGGTCTCGGCGTTGAAGACGCTCGCGACGTTGCGCTTGGAGGCGCCGATCGCGCGCAGGATGCCGATCTCCTTCTTGCGCTCGAGCACGGAAATGTAGGTGATTATGCCGATCATGATCGAGCTCACCACAAGGGAAATGCTCACGAACGCGATCAGCACGAGCGAGATCATGTTCACGATGTCGGTGACGCTGCCCATGATCACGCCCACGTAGTCGGTGTAGGTGATCACGGCGTCGTCGTTGCCCGCGGCGCGCTGCTCGTCGTTGTAGGCGTCGATCAGGTCGACCACGCGCTCCTTGGCCTCGAAGTCGCGCGGGTAGATCTGGATCGCGGCCGGGTCGTCCGGCGTGGCGTAGCCGAGCGTCTGGAGGTTGTTGTCATAGGTGAGCTGGGCCGCGTTGGCGTAGCTCTCCATGAGCGAGGCCAGGTCCTCGGCGTCCATGTTGAAGTGGATCGCGCCGGCGAGGGCCTGGCCGTCCACGGAGAAGGCGCTCTGGAGCTGGGCGAGGCCGCCGGCCACCTGGTCGGCGTACTGGGAGAGCAGCTGCGTCATGGCGCTCTGAAGCTGCGCGGAGACGGCGTCGGCGACCTGCGCGGACATGCTCTGCACAAAGGACTGCAGGTACGGAGCGAGCTGGCCCGAGACGTAGTCGGAGAGGATCTCCTGGACGCGCTCGCGCACGGCGGGGCCGGCGACCTCCTCGATCTTGGCGAGGGTTGCCTGGGCCTCGTCGGTCTGGAGGTAGGCGGCAAAGCGCGCGGCGAGCTCCTGCGCGAGGTCGGGGTCCTCCGGATCAAGGTCGCCGGCCTGCTGCATGAAGCCGCCGATCAGCTTGCTGGCGAGCCCGGAGACCTGCTCGGCCTGCTCGGGCGTGAGCGCGGGGTCCGCGAGCTCGCCCTCCAGTATGGCCGAGAAGTCCGGTGCGGGCGCGCCCGCCACGAGCGACTCCATGTCGATCTGGTCGGCCACGCCCGAGAGGTCCACGGAGAGGCCGGAGAGGTCCAGGCCCGACGGGTCGAAGGCGCCCTGGAGCGCGCTCGTGTCGAAGGAGAAGGCCGAGCGCAGGCCGTCCTCGTCCACCGAGAAGAGGCTCCCCAGGTCAACGCCCTGGCGCGCCTCCTCCTGCAGCGTGTCGAAGGACTTGCCGGTGAAGACGTCCACCTCGGGGTCGGCGAGCTGCTGCCGGACGATCTCCGAGTCCGCGGAGCGCGCCATGAGCTCCTGGGTGAGCGCCGGCGTGTAGGCGATTCCGGCGGAGAGCGCCTTGGCGTCGGAGCTCTCGTTGGGGCGCACGACGCCAACGACGTGCAGGTCAAGGCCGCTCTCAACCGCCTGCGCCACGAACTCGGCGTCGGAGGACATGTCGGTCCAGCCGCCGGTCTCGGCGTTTCTGCGGTAGAGGTCGGCCGGGCTCAGCACGCGGAAGTCCAGCGCGAGCGCGTCGTCGTAGGTGAAGTCCACGTCCTTCTCGGCTATCTCGGTCTCCCCCGCCGTGCCGCTCATGGCACTCGTCACCATCTCGGTGAGCTCGGCAGGGTCGAGCACGCCGATCCCGTAGAGCGTGTAGTCGGAGATCCGGCCGCTCTGCGTGAGCACGAGCACGCACTCGTCGGCGGCGGTGGCCCAGCGGCCGGCCACGACGTCGTACTGCGACTCAAGGAGCTCCTGGTCGTCGATCATCTCGTTGAAGACCGACATGCCGCCGCCCGTCATGCCGGCCGTGGCGGTGCCGGACGCGCCGCCGGTCATAGCCGTGGAGAGCGCGTTGGGGTTGAGCTGGACCGCACCGTCCGTGGTGTCGGCCTTGTAGACGAGCGGCGTGAGGCCGTAGTCGTACTGTATGGCGTTCACGTACTCGTCCAGGTCGTCGGGGTTGGACTCGAGGTAGCTCTTGAGGCCGGAGAGGTCGTTGGAGCCCACGGTGGCAAACATGTCCGTGAGCATGGTGAACTCGGGGATCTGGTCCGGGTCGTCGTCCTTCTCGCCCGCCTGCGCCTGGGTCGCGTCCTCGGAGAGCATGCCGGAGAGGTCCATGCTCTGCTTGGTTATGGAGAGCGGGTAGCTGGAGAGGGTGTCCTCCTCCACGCGGGCTATGTAGTCGTTGACGCCGTTGGCCAGGGCGAGAATGGCGGCGATGCCTATTATGCCGATCGATCCCGCGAAGGCCGTCATTATGGTGCGGCCCTTCTTGGTCATGAGGTTGTTGAACGAGAGGCCGAGCGCGGTGAGGAAGCTCATGGACGTGCGGCGGGCGGCCCTGGCCTCGCGGCGCGGCGCCGTGGCGGGATCGAAGGGGTCGGAGTCGGCGGTGATGCGGCCGTCGGCGAGCTCGACGATGCGTGTGGCGTACTGGTGGGCGAGCTCGGGGTTGTGCGTGACCATGACGACGAGGCGGTCCTGCGCGACCTCCTTGAGGAGGTCCATGACCTGCACGGACGTGGCGGAGTCGAGGGCGCCGGTGGGCTCGTCGGCGAGCAGGATCTCCGGGTCGTTAATCAGGGCGCGCGCGATGGCCACGCGCTGCATTTGCCCGCCGGAGAGCTGGCTCGGGCGCTTGTTCACGTGGTCGGCGAGGCCCACGCGCGCGAGGGCGTCCAGCGCGCGCTGGCGGCGCTCGGCGCGGCCGACGCCGGAGAGCGTAAGCGCGAGCTCCACGTTGGCGAGGATCGTCTGGTGCGGGATCAGGTTGTAGCTCTGGAAGACAAAGCCGATGCGGTTGTTGCGGTAGGCGTCCCAGTCGCGGTCGCGGTACTCGCGGGTGGAGATGCCGTCTATGACGAGATCGCCCTCGTCAAAGTGGTCGAGGCCGCCGATTATGTTGAGCATGGTGGTCTTGCCGGAGCCGGACGGGCCGAGCACCGCCACGAACTCGCTGTCGCGGAAGGCCACGGAGACGTGGTCGAGCGCCACCTGCGTGAAGCCGGTCGTGACGTAGCGCTTGCATATGTCGGTGAGCTCGAGCATGGCGGGCGGTCCTTCCGGGGGCGTGCGGTGGCGCGGCAAACGTTGTTTACGTTACCCAAAATGCGCCGGGAGGATGCGCCGTTCTTCTCGGCTTCAGCGCGAATTCACGGAGCTTGGGGCGCGGGCGACCGGTACGCGGTTTCCTACGTTATGGGCGGGTATTTTGTTGGAAGTCGCGTACTGCGCTGCGAAGATACGCGATTTCCAACGAAATCGGGGGCTGAAACGTTGGAAGTCGCGTATTTGCCGGGGCTGGGAAGTCAGACGCGGGCAAGAAGGGCGTGGAAGTGCGTGTCGGAGCCGCCGGGGGCCTCGGTGAGGTCGGCGCGGACGAGCTCGAAGCCGCTGCCGGCGTCGCTGGCGAGAAACCCCTGGATAACGCCCTCGTTTTCCTCGGCGAGGACGGAGCAGGTAGCGTAGAGGAGCCGGCCGCCCGGCGCCACGCGCGCGGCGGCCGCGGCGAGAAGGTCCGCCTGGAGCGCGGCGAGCTCCGCGGGCGCGGAGGGCGCAAGCGACCAGGCAATCTCCGGGTGGCGCGAGAGCGTGCCGGTCCCCGTGCAGGGCGCGTCGAGAAAGACGAGGTCAAAGGTGCCAAGGTCCTCGGGAAGCGCGCGGCCGTCCGCGCAGACGCACCGCACGTGCTCCGCGACGCCCGCCGCCTCCATGCGCCGCCGCGCGAGCGCGGACTTGCGCGGGCTGACCTCGACGGCCGTGATCTCGCACGGGCCGCCCGCCGCAATCGCCGCGTTCTCGAGCAGCAGCGTCTTGGTGCCTCGGCCCTGGCCCACCTCGAGCACGCGCTCGCCGGGCGCGGGCGAGGCGAGAAGGGCGACCTCCTGGGCGGCAAGGTCGCAGGGTATGACGACGACGCGCTCGACGAGCCCGGACGGCGCGAGGCGCGACGGCGCGCCGAGGCGCGCAGAGCCGGGAAGCGGCCCGACCTCGGGCTCGCAGCCGGCGTCAGCGAGAAGTGCGAGGGCCTCGCCCGGCGTGCGCCGCGCGCGGCTGACGGCAACCCAGGGGGCGGCGGGAGCGAGGGCGCTCAGCGCCCGGGTGCCGACGCGCTCGGCCAGCCACTCGGGCAGGGCACCAACGAGTGCCAGGTCAGAGGCGTCGCAGGCGCCCGCGGCGACGCGCTCGCGCGCGGCGGCGACAGCCGCGACGTCCTTCTCGGTCACGCGGCGCAAAACGGCGTTGGCGAGGCCGGCCGCCCTTGGTGCGACCGAGCGCACGAGCTCGACGCCCTGGCTCACGGCCACGTCAGAGCGCGTGCCCAGGTAGACGAGCTCGAAGGTCGCCAGCCGCAGCGCGTCGCGCACGCGCGGCTCGAGGTGCGCACTGCGGCGGAGGTGGGCGTCGACCAGGGCATCGAGCGCGCCCTCAGCGGCGGTCACGCCCAGGACGAGCCGCGTGGCGAGACCGCGGTCGCGCTCGTCGAGCTTGTCGAGTGCGCCCGCGCCGCGCAGCAGGTCGCGCGCCCGGGCGTCGCGACGGCGTCGCTCGCCGAGAAGCGCGAGCGCCGCGCGGCGGGCCGGCGAGAGCCGCGCCACT
>CASEQJ010000048.1 GCA_949290055.1 uncultured Olsenella sp.
CATACAGGTCGGCGGCGGTGGGCTTTTTGGGGTGGGGGTCGTCGGCGGGCGCGGGGGCCGGCTGCGCCGGGGCGTCCTCGGCGACGTCGGCGTCGGAGTCGTCCGCGACGGCGGCGTTCTTCTCGGCCTCCGCCTCGGCGGCCTCGCGGGCCTTCTTCTCCTCGGCGAGACGCTTCTTGCGCTCGGCAAAGGTCTCGGTGCGCTTGGGGCGCGACGCCTCCTCGCCCTCGGGGAGGTCGAGGTCCGCATCGTCGTCGAGCGCGGCGGCGCGGTCGCGGCTGGCCTTCTTCTTGGGCGCGTCGTCACTCAGCGCCTCGGCGGCCGGGTCCATTATGTTGGTCTGGACGACCTCCGTGAAGCCCTCCTGGGCGCTGCGGAACTGACGGAGGGCGCGACCTATGGTGCGCCCCATGCCCGGCAGCTTGTCCGGGCCGAAGATCATGAACGCAAAGAGCACTATGAGGACAAGCTCTGTCTCACCGATGCCAAACACCGAAGGTATCCCCCGTTTCTAGCCGTCGTCGCGGGCCGTTAGGCCTCGCAAATGTTGAGGTCCGCCTGAACGCCGAGAAGCCCCAGCACGCGAGCGACGTTGCGCTGGGGGCGGGCCACCACGAGGGTGCCGCCCGCCTCGGAGACGCGGTGCGCCGCGCCGACGAGCACGCCAATGCCCGTGGAATCAATGTAGGGCACCTCGGCGAGGTCGACGACGAGCTCGCCGGTGACCCCCTCCGCGATCTGGGCGTCAATCGCGGCGCGCAGCTCGTCCGCGCAGGAGACGTCAACCTCGCCCGCGACGCTCAGGCGGCGGCCCGCGTCGTCGGAAACCGTCGTGATCTCAAGACTCATGGTCACTCCCTTCCCGCAGGCGCGCTACTCGCCCGCCTCCGAGGAATCGTCTGTTTCGCCGGTCGTCCCAGCCTCGTCGGACGTGCCCGTGAGCGCGTCTATGCGCGACTGCGCGTTCGTGCCCACGCCCTGCTCGTCGTCCGGGTCGAGCTCGACGGCCTTTTGGTATGCCGCGAGCGCCTCGTCGCTCAGGCCCTGGCCCTCGTAGAGGGTGCCGAGGTCGTACCAGGCGGGCGCGTATTCGGGGTCGTCGGTCGTGACGGCCTCGAGGTCGGCCGTGGCGGCCTCGGTGTCCCCGAGGTAGTACTCGCACATGGCTCGCTCGGTCCGCGCGTCGGACGCGTTGTCGAGCGCGAGGTAGCGGTCATAGTAGTCGATCGCGCGCTGCATGAGCTCCGTGCCGTGGCTCGACTCCTCGTCCGTGGTGGCCAGCATCAAAACCGAGCTGCCCCACGAGGAGCAGGCACGCGCGGTCGCCAGCAGCGTCTCGGCGTTCTCGGGGTCGTCCTCGAGCTTGGACTCGAGGTCGGCCACGTAGTCGGTATACTGCGAGTCGACGTAGTCGACGTTGTATTCGACGGTCTGGCTGCTCTGGAAGACCGACGCCAGCGCGCCAGCGAGCGTGGAGAGGGCGAAGACGACAATGAACAGGACGACGACGACCTTCTGGAACGTCGAGAGCTCGCCCGGCCTGCGCGCCTTCTTGACGTTCTTCTCGTCCGCCTGCTGCCCCTGTCTCTTGGAGCCCTGACGGCTCTTCGTCTTTGCCATTGCCCAGAATCTCCCAGCCTTGCCTTGACGCATGCGCCCACGAAATCTAAGAGTATGCCACGACGCGCCGCCCGGGAGCGGGCGGACGCGCGCCGCGGCGATAATAACAGAAGTTCCCCAGAGGGCCCTCGCGGCAACCTACGCCGCGCGCTCCGAGCGCGCGAGCCGCGCGGAGACGAGCTTGACCGCCACGACGAAGACGTCGAGCGCCTGGCCGAGCTCCTCGAGCGAGGGGTAGGTGGGCGCAATGCGTATGTTGGTGTCCTCGGGGTCACGGCCGTAGGGCCAGGGAGCGCCGGCCGGCGTGAGGGTGACGCCCAGCTCACGGGCGAGCTCGACGATCGCCTTGGCGGAGCCCTGCGGCCCCTCGAAGGAGACGAAGTAGCCACCCTTGGGGTGCGTCCACGTGGCGCAGCCCAACTCTCCGAGGCCGGCCGTGAGCTTCTCCTCCACGAGCGCGAAGCGCGGCGCCACGATCGCGGCGTGCCGCTTCATGTGCTCGGCGACGCCGGCGGCGTCCTTCAGGAACTTCACGTGCGCGAGCTGGGAGATCTTCTCCGGAGAGACGCGCATGGCCGAGAAGGCGCGGCGCAGCTCGGCCATGTCGGCCGGGCTCGCGGTGACCCACGCCATGCCGGAGCTGGGGAAGGTCACCTTGGCCGTGGAGGCGAACTCGTAGACGAGGTTCTTCTCGCCCCCCTGCTCGGCGAGGGCGTCGAATATGTTCATGAGCTGGTCGCCCTCGCCGTCGAAGGTGTGGACGGCGTAGGCATTGTCCCAGAATATGCGGAAGTCGGGGGCGGCGGGGCTCAGGGCGGCGAAGGCGCGCACCACGTCGTCGGAGTAGGTCACGCCGGTGGGGTTGGCGTACTTGGGCACGCACCAGACGCCCTTGACCGTGGCGTCCTTCTCGACGTACTCGCGGACGACGTCCATGTCCGGGCCGTCCTCGCGCATGGGGACGGGCACGTTCTGAATCCCAAAGCTCTCCGTCACGGTGAAGTGGCGGTCGTAGCCGGGCGCCGGGCAGAGGAACTTGACGACGCCCTGCTTGCACCAGGGCTCGTTGCCGCCGATTCCGTGGACGTAGCCGTGCTCCACGCAGTCGTACATGAGGTTGAGGCTCGAGGAGCCCATGACGGAGACGTTGGCAGCGTCCACGCCGAGCAGCTCCGCCGCGAGCGCGCGGGCGGAGGGCAGGCCGTCGGGCGCGCCGTAGTTGTCGGCGTCGACGCCCTGGTCGGAGAGGTCGGAGTCAGCGGTGAGCAGGTCGAGCATGGGCTTGGAGAGCGCGGTCTGCTCGGGGCTCGGCTTGCCGCGGGCCATGTCGAGCTTGAGGTTCAGGGCGCGCAGGTCGTCCGCTTGGGCCTCGAGCTCTGCTATGGCGGCGTCGAGCTGGGCGTCGGTCATGTTCTGATACGCGTTGGGCATGAGTCCTCCTTCGTCGGTCCCGTCTGAGTATAGAGGCAAACGGGACGCGAGCTGCTACCATGTTCAACACGAAAACGAACGCTTACAGGGAGGCCACATGGACATGCGCTCGGAGGACTACGGCGAGCTGCAGCGGCTGGTTGACTCCGTCTTCCCCCCGGGGGCGTCGTCCACCGCCACCGCGAGCCGACTCGACGTGGAGCTGCGCGCGGAGATCCTGGACCTCGCGGCCGAGCTCATGGAGGTCGTGGGCGCGCTCCCGCCGCGCACCTACACCCGCCAGCGCCTCTGCGACCAGCTGAACTCCATTCTTGTTGGACATGGCTGGACCCAGATCTACGGGACCGTAGAGTAGCAGCGGCCTCGGGCGGGCAAGGTCCGCCGCGAGTTCTTGCCGCGTCCTTTGCGGCAAGCTGTCTGAGCGCCGGATCTTGCCCGCCCGAGGCCCCGGGGACTCACTCGTTGCCGAAGCGGCCGCCCGTCGTGGGGTAGCCGTAGATCGAGCCGTCGCGTATGTCCATATCGTCCTCCCACGGCAGCTTGTAGCGGCCGGCGGCGAGGTCCTTTATGTAGGTGAGGCCGGCATCCGGCTCGCCGCCCGGAACGGCGACGTAGCCGCGGTGGCCGAGGTTGTATATGTTGTTCTCGAGGCCCCAGGAGAGGCGCGCGTTGTCCGCGAGCTGCGGGTAGATCTCCGCCGTGACGATCTCCCACGGGTTTCTCTGCCCCTGGACGAGCGTCGTGCCGTCGAAGTTCACCACCTGGCCCTCGCCGAAGTAGTAGAACGTCCCGTCATAGCCGGCGAGGTTCACCGACACCGTGTACATGAGGTTCTGCCAGGCGTTGGAGCGGTTGGTGAGGATCCACTGGTCGTTGACCTGCGTGGAGTAGCCGGAGATTCGAATGTAGACGTTGCAGCCCTTGTAGGCGGCCTCGCGCGCGAGCTCGGGGATCATGCCGTCGTGGCAGATGCAGACGGCCAGCTTGGAACCACCGGGGCCCTCGCAGACCGGCATGCCCAGGTCGCCGGGATACCACGGCTCGATGGGGTTCCACGGGAAGAGCTTGCGGTATTTGAGGACGATCTCTCCCGCGGGGTCGATTATGATCGCGGTGTTGTAGGGGTTCTTCGTGGGGTCGGGGTTGCGCTCCATTATGGAGAAGACGCCATAGACGCCGGCCTCCTGACACGCGCGCGAGAAGGCCTCGGTCTCGGGGCCGGGAATGTCGCAGAGGAACTCGTCGGTGAGCCACTTGGCGGTGTTGAGACCCTGCGTGCTGTACTCGGGGAAGACGATCAGCTCGACGCCGGGGTAGCCGGCCTTGGTCGCCTTGAGCGTGCGCACTATGCTCTCGACCTGGGCGTCAATGTCGGCGCGGCTGTTCACCACCGGCGCGGGGAACTGAATCGCCGCCACCAGAAAGCCCATCCTCGGCTTGCCCATGCTTCCTATGCTGCCCATGTCGTGCTCCTCTCCCTACGGGTATAGAACACGACCTATTGTATGTTTGAATGGTTTCTCACACTACATATTGCGGTTACACCCGGGATACGGACGCATTTTGACGGCAGACGGCTCCCAGCCTGAACCCCCGGTTGGCGCCCTTCGGCCCCTACGCAGGCCGCCCGGCCCTTCTCGCCAGCGATTTCTGAGCGAAGCTCAGTGAGCAGGCGGGAAGGGCCGGGCGGCCCCAGCTGCATATGAGACGAGCGCCTAGTCCTCGGACTCGAGGGCCTCGGCGATCTCGTCGGTCACGTTCATGGTGTGGTAGACGTTCTGGACGTCCTCCAGCTCGTCGAGACGGTCGACGAGGCGCTGGACCTTCTTGGCGTCGGCCACGGAGACGTCGGTCGGCGTGGTGGGGACCATGGTGAGCTCGGAGCCCTTGACCTCAATGCCCTGCGCCTCGAGGCCCTTCTGGACGTCCTGCATCTTGTCGTAGGCGGTCCAGACGATCCACTGCTCGCCGGCGTCCTCGTAGTCCTCGCCGCCAGCCTCGGCCACGGCCATCATGAACTCGTCCTCGTCGACGGCGTTCTCCTTGTCGGCCACCTTCTTGTCGTCGGACTTGATGACCTTCTCGACGGCGATGGAGCCCTTGCGCTCGAACTGGAACGCAACGGAACCGGAGGTGCCGAGCGAGCCGCCGGAGTGGGAGAAGGCGGAGCGCACGTCGGCCGCGGTGCGGTTCTTGTTGTCGGTCAGGCAGTCAACGTAGACGGCCACGCCGGCGGGACCGTAGCCCTCGTAGGTGATCTCGGCGTAGTTGGCGGCGTCGGCGCCGGAGCCGAAGGCCTTGTCGATGGCGGCCTTGATCTTGGCGTTGGGCATGGAGACCATGCGCGCGCGGGCCACGGCGGCGGCAAGCGTCGCGTTGTTGTCGGGGTTGGGGTCACCGCCGAGCTTGGCCGCAACGGTGATGTTGCGGGAGAGCTTGGAGAACAGCGACGAGCGCTTGGCGTCGATGGCGGCCTTCTTGTGCTTGGTGGTTGCCCACTTAGAGTGTCCGGACATGCACATCCCCTTCGTTGATTCATGGCATGAAACGTGCCCACGATAGCGAAGAGCCACGCAAATGTAAAGGGCGTCGCCAGCGGAGCTCGCGTCTCGTCGAGCACGACAGGCTCCTTGGCGCAAAACGACCGTTCGTGTGATGGATTGGTCGCGCGCGAAGCAAAAACTCCGCTCGTGTGATGAATTCTCTGCCCCGAATTCGTTTTTGATTTGAACTTTGATTTTGCTAGCTGCGAAGACTCGGACGCGGGAAGACTGTCCGCCCCTCGAGAGGCCAAAAACGCATCACACGAGCGGTCATTTTGCATCCTGGGCGCGACTTTCATCACACGAGCGCCCGTTTTGCAGTCAGACGGTGACTCAGAGCCCGTACTTGGCCACGACGCGACGAATGGAGCGGCCCCACGGCAGCCAGATCGCAGCGAGAAACGCGACCGTCGCCACGCCATGCGTCACGTCAAGCGGCAGGCTGGCCGCACACGAGACGAGCGCGGACTCCCACGTGAGCGGCTGGACGTAGCCGAAGACGTGGTAGCCGTTCAGAATGAGGCCGTACACCAGCCCGGACGCAAAGCCCCAGCCATAGAGCACAGCGCCATGTGCGAGCAGACCCTTTTCACCCAACACGCCTCCGACGTAGCCAACGAGCCCCCATGCGTACATCTGCCAGGGCGTCCACGGCCCCTGTCCGAAGAAGACGTTGGAGGCAAGTGCCGCCACGGCTCCCACCACAAAGCCGCTGCGCCGGCCGAGCGCCGCCCCCGCGAGGATGGCGATCGCGGAAACCGGCTTTACGTCCGGCAGCGGGGCAAAGAGCACGCGGCCCGCCGCGGCAACGGCCGCGAGCACCGCCGTGGGCATGAGCTGGCGCAGGGCGGGTCGGGACGCCTCGAAGCTCGCAAAGAGCAGCCCCAGGGCGAGAAGCGCCACGGCAACCGTGAGCCCCGCGCTGGCGCGCACGCCCGCCAGCGCGAGCGCGACCATGACCACAGGCACCGCCACCAGCGCCGGAACCTCCAGCGCCGCCAGCGCTCGGGCCCGCGGTGTTTGTCTCTCCCCCATCATGGGTACCAGTTTGCCATAGGCCCGCGACCGAGGAGGCACCATGCTGTACATCGGCAACTTCAGCTACAACGACGACACCGACAGCAAGGACAACTACTGCCTCATGCCGTGCGTCGTGGAGGCGGATGACGCCGACGCGGCAATGGAGAAGTTCGCGGCGCACCTCCACGAGGTCCGCAAGTCCTCCGACCTGCTCGACGGCGCACACGAAATCTACCTCGACTCCCTGACCGAACTCGAGGCCGCCCCCTCCGATCCCGTCATCTGCCAGTGGCAGAAGATCGTCCCGGCTATGGACGGCCTGTGCTCGATCACGAGCGCGCTGCCCGTCGTGGACGAGGGCGACGAGTTTGCCAGCGCCTACACCTGGGGCGACGAGGACAACGAGCACGAGCACGTCGACGACCTCGAGGAGCTCGACGAGGACGAGCTCGCCGAGCAGGAGCCGTTCCTGCTGTTCGAGTAGAGCCAGGAGGTGCGTAGGAACTCGTCGGCGGGTTCGGTGAGCGTGACGGCGCCGTCAAAGACGAGGGAGGCCGTGTCGGCAACGGCAGCCACGAAGGCGGCGTCATGGGTGGCAAGAAGAACCGAGGCGCCGCCGCTCGCCGCCGCGCGGACGCGCTCGACCACCGCGGCGCGGGCCGCCCGGTCGAGCCCCTTGGTCGGCTCGTCGAGCAGCAGCAGGCGCGGCCGCACGAGCAGCAGCTTCTCGAGCGCAAGCAGCTGCTGCTGGCCGCCGGAGAGGTCGTAGGGGTGCCGGTCCGGGCAGTCGGCAAGCCCTAGGCGCGCAAGCGCGGCGTCAACCTCGGCGGCGCCGTAGCGACCCGACGACGCCGACCACTCCAGGAGCTCCCCGCGAACCGTCTCGCACGCAAGCACCGCGCGCGGGTCCTGCGGCAGCAGGACCTGGTCGCCGGCGCACGCGTTTCTCGCCCGCCCGCGCCGGGGGCGCAGCACGCCGGCAGCCACCCGCAGAAGCGTGGACTTGCCACAGCCGTTGGCGCCGAGCAGTGCGCGCACCTCGCCGGCGCCCACCGCGAGGTCGCAGCCGCGTAGCACCCAATCGGCGTCGCGGTCGTAGCGAAACCACACATCGTCCAGGGAGAGCGCGGGGCGCACGTCCTTCTCGGCCGTGAGGAAAACTCGTTGGTGCTGAGGTGCCAGAATCGAGGCTTTCGCGGCCCCTTTTTGGTCCTTCGAGACCAACGAGTCGCCGGGGCGCAGCTCGTCCAGCGCGACCTCGCGCGCGCGGCCACCCTCCAGCGCAAAGGCGCACGTGGCGTAGTCGAGCATCGGGCCCGGCGCGTGCGTGGCCACCACCACGGTCATGCCCAGCTCGCGGTTGGCACGGAAGAGCAGGGCGAGAAACGCCTGCTCGGTGACGGGGTCGAGCATGCTCGTTGGCTCGTCGAGCAGAAGCGCGCGCGGACGCATGGCAAGCACGGATGCGAGCGCGAGCACCTGGCGGCGGCCGCCCGAGAGCTCCGCCACCCGATCGCGGAACCACGGGCCCATGCCCAGGTAGGTGGCGGTCTCGGCCACGCGGCGGCGCATCTCCGCCTCCGGCGTGCCCAGGTTCTCCAGCCCAAAGGCCATCTCGTGCCAGACCGTGTCGCACACCACCTGCGCGTCCGGGCTCTGGAAGACGTAGCCGACCGCCCGCGCGGACGCCGCAGAGCCGAGTGCGCGCACGTCCTCGCCGAACGCGCGCACCGCGCCCGAGAGCTCCCCCACCGGTGCGATCTCTGGCTTGGCAAGGCGCAAAAGCGTGGACTTCCCAGACCCCGTGGCACCCGTGATCAGCGCAAACGCGCCCTCGGGCACCTCGAGGCAGACGTCGTCGAGGACGGGCGAGCCAACGCCCGCGTACGCAAAGCCCACGTGGTCGAAGGCGAGCGCTTTCACAGGCGCCCCCGCTCACGAAGGCGCGCCACAAGCTCCGCGACAACGGGCAGGAAGGCGAGAAGGGCAAACGGCGCGTAGGCCCACCAGGGCGCAGGCGCGGTCATGCGCGGATAGAAGTGCCACTGCGCACAGAGGCCCCACGCGCAGGCGGCGGCCAGGACGAGAAGAACGGCGATCCCGGCGAGCGAGGCGGCGTCGCGCAGGCGCAGGCGTTCCGGGCGATACGCCGTGCGCGGGCGGCCCGACTCCCAGCCACGGGCGCGCATGGAGTCGGCCCGCTCGAGCGACTCCTCGAGCGACCAGGAGAGCAGCAGCGAGGACGCCCGCGTGAGGGCGTCGCGCGCGGCGGGACGCGGACCGGCGGCGGTGCAGGCGGCAAGCGACGCGCGCACGTCGCGCGAGCGGCGCAGCAGCTGCGGGACGAGCTGCGCCACCATGCCCAGCAGCAGCGGCACCGCCCGGGCGCGTCGGGGCGCGAGCGCGAGCAGACGGTCCTGCGTGAGCACCGTCGCCGCGCACTGGAGCCACAGCACCACCGCCACCAGGAGCGCGCCCATGGTGGCGCCATACGCAAGGCTCTCCAGGTAGACGCTGCGCGGCCCCAGCTTGAAGAGGAGCGTCGAGCCGGAGGCCGAGAAGAACGGGTTCGCCAGA
>CASEQJ010000049.1 GCA_949290055.1 uncultured Olsenella sp.
ATCGGTGTCCTCGAGCGCGTGCCCGCCCTCCTCCCGATCAACTTCGCCAACTTCAGCGTGCTCTTCTCGGCGCTCGAGTCCTACCTGCTGGGGCCCGTGGTGCTCGACCTGATCGGGATGGTGCTGCTCGTCTACGCTGCGCTCGCACTCGTCTCGACCCCGGTGGCGGCGATTTCCTTCCGCCGGCACCAGGTGGCGTAGGAAAGACCCAAAAAGAGACGGGCCTCTTTTTGGGTCAGTTTTACCCTATGTGACGCTATGTATTTCTATAATGCGCGCATGTCAGCGCGATTGCTCCATGGCGAGGAAGTGCTCGTAGGCGCCGATGAGGTTGGCATCGTTGAAGAACCTGCACGCCACGATGTCCGTCTCGGGGAAAACGTCGCCGAACGAGGCGTTGAAGCGTCGGTGCGCGTCCCTCACGCCCTCCACGAAGAGCGGGTTCTGGCTGATGCCGCCGCCGAGGCAGATGCGCTCGGGGTCGAGCCAGCACTGGATGTTGTGAATCTGCACGGCGATCTCGTCGCACACCTGGCGGAACACCCCGGCGACGACCTCGTCCCCGTCCCCGAGCCAGCCGAAGAGCTGCCGCCCGTCGCAGCTGTCGACCCCCTTTGCCCGGGCGACGCGCTGGCAGAGGGACTTCGTCGAGCAGGAGGACGACCAGAGCTGGTCGCTCGCGATGGGGTCCCGGGGGTCCTCGGGCCAGGAGGTGAGAACCTTCGACGCCTCCCCCGCAAAGAGGTGCGCCCCTCGCAGGACCTTGCCGCCGGCGACGACCCCGCCGCCGATGCCCGTCCCAAACGCAAGCACCACGCCGCAGTCCACGCCCTGCAGGTTGCCGCGGGCGAGCTCGGCGATCGCCGAGCAGCGCGCGTCGTTCTCGACCTCGATCGTGAGGCCGAAGCGCCTCTCCCACTCCGTCACGTCGACGTCGTAGTTGTAGAGCAGCGCGCCGCCCGTCCGGATGTACTTCCGGGTCGCGTCGATTTCCCCGGGCATGGAGAGGGCCAGACCCTCGACGTCGCCCATGCGGCTGAGGATGCCCTCGATGGCCTCGAGGAACGGCTCGGGGTCGTGACTCTCCCCGTCGGGGGTGGGCACCTGGCCCTTGTCCTCGAGTCCCGAGTCGCTCATGGTGCAGTACTTGATCGCGGAGCCGCCTACGTCGAGAACTGACAGCTTCTTCATGTCTCTCTCCTGTCCCTGCCTGCTGCCTATATGACGTTCACGTCGCGCAGCTCGGAGCGCATGCCGTTGCTGCGTGCGACGGAGAACTCGAAGGGCGTTCCGTCGTCGAGGAAGCCGACCTGGGAGATCTCGAGCAGGGGCTCCTCGGTCGCGCCCACGGCACGGATGATACGGTGGAAGCTCGAGATCTTCAGCCCGAGCGTATCCTGCACGAACGCATAGACGGAGTGATAGAGCTGGTCGCGCTTGAGGCCGGGCGTTACGTCAATCGGCATGTAGGTATACTCGATCGTAATCGGCTCGTTCTCAAGGCAACGCACCCGGCATAAGTAGTAGGTGAAGTCGTCAGGCGAAATGCTCAGGTGCCGCGCAACGCTCTCGGGCGGGTTTGTGACCGAGAAGTCGTAGACGACGGAGTCCACCTTTCTCCCGCGCGCGCTGTGCGAAGCGGTGAAGCCAATCGGTTGGTCGGATCGGGTGAACCCGAACGTGTCCTCGTGTGTTCCGCCCTCGCCCACGAGCAGAGGATCGACGGTTCCCGTGTCAAAGAGCTCGGTGGTGTTCTTCACATAGGTGCCAGAGCCACGCTTGCTGGCGATAAGACCCTTCTCGGTGAGAATCTCGAAGGCCCGCTTGACGGTGATCTTGCTCACGCCGTAGCGGTCACAGAGGTCGACGACCGTCGGAAGCTTGTCATTGGGCGCAAGGTCGCCGTCCTCGATACGGTTCTGTATATCCTGGGCAATCGTCTCGTACTTGAGCATGGCAGCCTCCCTCGTGCTTCCTATGGTTTCCCGTGCGCGCTGCGAACGGTCTGATTTTGACCGCGAGCGGTTTTTTTGACAATCAGGCAAGAGGGTGAGGGTTCGTTTTTCTGACACCATGCACGGCAAGGCATGCGTAAAACACCAGCTCATCGACGTGGTTCTTGTCTGACGTACTCCATTATCTTCCTTTGTCCTTATCTTTGCTGCCAATAAATTCGCTACACAGTAAAAATAAGAGCGCTACAATTTAGACAACAAAGCGCGATAAATGGTCGCGCGGTGACGAGCGAGGAAACGGAGGCGTCATGGCAGAACTGACCCTGCCCGAGAACTTCTTCTTCGGAGCGGCTATGTCCGGTCCGCAGACGGAAGGGGGCTGGAACGTAGGCGGCAAGCTTGAGAACGTGTGGGACACCTGGTCCAACGAGGACATCGAGGCGTTCTACAACCGCGTGGGCTCCTACGTGGGCAACGACTTCATGCACCACTACAAGGAGGACCTTGCCATCCTCAAGGGCCTTGGGCTCGACAGCTTCCGCACGTCGATTCAGTGGAGCCGCCTGCTTGACGAGGACGGCAACGTCAACCCGGAGGGCGCGGCCTGGTACCACGAGCTCTTCCGTGCGGCGCGCGAGGAGGGGCTCGAGCCCTTCGTGACCCTCTACCACTTCGACCTCCCCACCTTCCTCTTCCGCCGCGGCGGCTGGGAGAGCCGCGAGACCTGCGAGGCGTACGCCAACTACGTCGAGAAGGCGCTTCACGAGTTCGGCAAGGAGATCCGGTACTGGTTCACGTTCAACGAGCCAAGCGTCGAGCCTGAGAACCGCTACTGGCACGGCGGCTGGTACCCGCAGCACCACAGCTTCCGCGAGGCCGTGGTGGCGCAGTACAACATCTCGGTCGCGCACGCGCTCGGCGTCGCCCGCTACCGCGCGGCGCGTGAGGAGGGCGCGCTCCGTCCGGACGCACGGATTGGCATCGTGTGCAACTTCAGCCCCTCCTACACCAAGGAAAATCCGAGCGAGGCCGATCTCGAGGCGCTGCGCATGAACGACGGTCTCACCACACGCTGGTGGCTCGACCTTGCGACCAAGGGCAGCCTGCCCGCCGACGTGCTCGAGACCCTCGCCCGCCTTGGGACGCCGGTCCCGGCTCGCCCCGGTGACGAGGAGGTCCTGCGCTCGGGCGTCGTGGACTGGCTCGGCTGCAACTACTACCAGCCCTGTCGCGTGCAGGCGCCGAGCCGCGATCATGACGAGTGGGGCAATCCGCTCTTTGCCGAGCCCTACGTCTGGCCCGAGCGCGTCATGAACGAGAGCCGCGGCTGGGAGATCTACCCCAAGGGCATCTACGACTTCGGCATGAAGTGCCGCGACGAGTATCCCGACCTCGAGTGGTTCGTGTCCGAGAACGGCATCGGTATCGAGGGCGAGTACAAGAACCGCGACGAGAGCGGCCAGATCCAGGACGACTACCGCGTCGACTTTGTGCGCGACCACCTCTCCTGGATCGCCCGTGCGATCAACGACGGCGCCAAGTGCCGCGGCTACCACTACTGGGGCCTCATTGACAACTGGTCCTGGGCAAACGCCTTCAAGAACCGCTATGGCTTCGTCGAGGTCGACCTCATGGAGAACTACGAGCGCAGGCCCAAGAAATCAGCCGCTTGGCTCAAGGAGGTCACCACGACGCACGTGGTGAAGTAGGTCCTTGGTCCGGATCGGGAGGAACGGTCCCGGGCTCCCTCCCCCCCCTGGTTCGGTCATCGGATACGCGTCCCCCTGGAGGGGGGCGCGATGGTACGGCTAATGTTTCCAACAGTTCAGTTAGGAGTGAAAGACATGGCCAACGGACAAAGCTTCCTCGACAAGTTCGCGGAAGTCTCCGCCAAGGTCGGCAACCAGGTGCACCTGCGCAGCCTGCGCGATGGCTTTGCCACCATCATGCCGATCTTCATCCTCGCCGGCATCGCCGCGCTGCTCAACAACGTGGTCTTCACGTTCCTGTGGAGCGCGGACCCGAGCAGCCCCGGACTCTTCCCGAACGCGGACGTGCTCGCCACGGCCCAGTACTGGGGCAACGCGCTCACGCAGGGTGCGCTCTCCATCTCGGCCATCCTGCTGTGCGCCATGGTGGGCTACAGCTTCGCGAACAACAAGCGCTTTGACAACCCCGTCTCGTGCGTGGTGGTGGCGCTCGCGGTCTTCTTCATCATGATGCCGCAGACGGTGGCTGCCAACCTCTCCGCCTCGTCGCCGCTCTACGTGGCTGACGAGGTGACCACCGCCCAGGTCTCGAGCGCGTTCATCACGAACTACACCGGCACCAACGGTATGTTCACCGCCATCATCATCGGCCTGTTTGCGCCCACGCTCTTCATCAAGGTCTCGGGCGTCGAGAAGCTGCGCATCAAGATGCCCGAAGGCGTGCCGCCCGCGGTCGAGAAGTCCTTCAACGTCCTGATCCCGATGCTGCTCACCCTGGGCGCCTTCGGCGTGCTCTCGATGGTTCTCTACGCAGGCTTCCAGACTGACGTCACTGCTCTCATCAACACCTTCATCCAGACCCCGCTGCGAGCCCTCACCACCAACCCGATCGGCCTCGTGGTGATCTACTCGCTCGGTGTGTTCCTGTTCACCCTCGGCATCCACCAGTCCACCATCAACGGCGTGCTCGTCGAGCCCGTCCTCACGGTCGTGCTCGTCGAGGCCACGAGCGTGTACAGCTCCGGCGGCATCGACGCCGTGATCGCCCGTCCGGACCTGTGGCTCAACATGAACACCATCAACGTCTACGCGCTCATGGGAGGCTCGGGCTGCACGCTGGCGCTGCTCATCGCAACGTTCATCTGGGGCAAGTGGCGGCCCTCCCGCGAGGTGGCCAAGCTCGGCATCCTGCCTGCCGTCTTCAACATCAACGAGCCGGTCATCTACGGCTACCCGATCGTGTTCAACATCCCGCTCATGGTTCCGTTCGTGCTGAACACCATCATCGGCATCCTCGTCGGCTACTTCGCCACGGTCATCGGCTTGGTCAACCCGACCTGCATCCAGGTGCCCTGGACCACCCCGATCATCGCCTCGGGCATCCTGTCCACGGGCGGCGACATCCGCGCCGGCATTCTCCAGATCGTGCTGCTCGTGATCTTCACGCTGATTTACCTGCCCTTCATGAAGGCGTCTGAGTCCGCGCAGCGCAAGCAGTTCGAGATGGCCTCCGAGAGCACCGAGAACTAGTCCCCCCTGGCGTGCGCGGGGCTCTTGGGCCTCCGCAACCCCCGGCAGCCTTTTCCGGACTCGCCCCCCCCCACGCGACCGTCGGACGCGAGCTGCTCGCCGAAGCGCCCGTCCCCGCGCACGCCCCCGTTCCACCGCCGACGTCACACATGCCGAACAGTGCTTGCTGGCGTTGGAAACCCATCCGGACCCCCGAGCGTCCGGAGTGCAAGGCCGCCCGCGGGCGGCCGGAAGGGAAACACCATGAAGAAGATCATGCTTTGCTGCAATGCCGGAATGTCCACGAGCCTCCTCGTGCAGAAGATGCAGAAGGAGGCCGCGAGCCGCGGCGAGGACGTCGAGATCGAGGCGCGCCCGATGAACGAGGCCATGGACCACATCAACGAGGCCGACGTCATTCTCCTCGGGCCTCAGATCGGCTATGCCAAGGGCGACTTCGAGAAGGCCGTCGACGGGCGCATCCCCGTAGCAGTCATCCCGATGGTCGACTACGGCCGCATGAACGCCCCCAAGATTCTCGACGACGTCAAGAAGATGCTCGGCTAATCAGCTAGGAGGCTGCGATGGAAGACATGGACGAGCTCGAGCAGATCTGCTTCGAGATCATCAGCTGCGTGGGCACCGCCAAGTCCTGCTACGTCAACTCGATCGCCAAGGCCAAGGAGGGCGACTTCGACGCGGCGGCCGAGCTGGTCAAGCAGGGCGACGAGGCGTACAACGGCGGCCATGAGGTTCACATGAGGCTGCTCCAGGCCGAGGCGTCCGGCGAGAGCAAGAAGACGCTGCCGCTGCTCCTGCTTCACGCCGAGGACCAGATGGCGAGCGCGGAGACCTGCAAGCTCATGGCGCTGAACTTCGCCGACACCTATCGCGAGCTGCTCTCCCTCAAGGAGAAGCTCGGCGCGTAGGCGCAGCGAAGAGAGACGGAGAGGCCGGGGCCGCCAGCGACGGTCCCGGCCCTTTGTGGTTGAGTTGGCCTCCTTGCGGCGAGCCGCGGACTCGTTGGGCGCGGCTGCGCGGAAACGGCCTAGAGCTGGGCGAGAAGGTCGGCGATCGTGGTCCGGGCGAGGCTCGCGCGCTCGAGCGTGCGGGCGCGAACATGGTTCTCATCTGTACGAACACCATGCACAAGGTCGCGGGCGAGGTCGTGGGTGCGGTTGGCGTCCCTCTGCTCCACATCGTCGACATGACGGCAGACGAGCTCGAGCATGCCCGCATTACCACGGTGGGGCTCCTCGGCACGCGCTATACCATGGAGCAGGATTTCTACACCGGCGTTCTCGAGCACCGCGGCATCAGCGTGCTCACGCCGGTCGAGAAGGACCGCGCGCTCGTGAACCGCGTGATCTTTGACGAGCTCTGCTTGGGCGACATCTGCGACGATTCGCGCGCCGAGTTCCTCCGCACCATCGATGGGCTTGCCGAGCACGGAGCGCAGGGGGTCGTCCTCGGCTGCACGGAGATCGGCCTGCTCGTGCGCCCCGAGGACACGGACGCCCCGCTGTTCGACACGACGCTCATCCACGCCCGCGGGGCGGCGCTGAGGGCTCTCGAGGGCTGATCGGGCAGGGCTCTTGGCCCTTCGGGGCGATGGTCCCTGTCACCGCGTTCAAAGCAGGCTGAGATAATTCAAGCTGGGTACAATGTCAACGCCCATCGCGGTTTTCCGTTTGACGTGCGCCTGCCTGAACCCAAGGTCGAGGCCTTCGCTTCCGAGGAGGAAGCGGCGGAGTTTTCAGATCGGCTCGCGTTGAGGATGATGAACGATACGCGGTGAGATCTGGACGATGCGGGATGACCTTTACGCAAGCAAAGCTCGTTCGGTCGTTATTGTGCAGAGCGACAAGGTGAGCGGTTTCGACTCGATTGTGCTTTGTTTGATGACGGACAAGATCGCTTCGGTCAGTCGAAGCATGCTGGGCAAGAGGATCGGCGTCTTGGAGAGAGACCGGATAGACGAGGTGTCGGAAAAGCTTGCGCTCGTTCTGGGACTCTCATAGTCGCTTTCTGCAAAGTAGGGGGAGTAATGTCGTCATGGACCCCTCGCGCATAGACGCCCGCCTGCTCTCGCGACCCGGCGCCACGAAGGCCCTCCACGAGAAGTGGGGATGGATGGTCTACTGGGTTGGCGGCAGGCAGTTCGCCTGCGAGTTCACCACCTCGCCCGACGCCAAGCTGCCTAAGCGCGTGCAGCGGGAGGTCTCTGGCGAGTAGCTGCTACCCCGCGAGCGCGCGCAGCGCGTCGGCGGCGGACTGCGACGTGAGATAGAGCCTGAGGCCGATGGGGCTCACCTCGAGCTCCACAACGGGCGATCCCTCGTAGGTGGTGACCTCGAGGCCCTTGTACTCCTTGAGGTCGTCGGCGTTCTGCCCGAGCTTCTGCGTCTCCGGCTCCCACAGCTCGAAGACGTACTCCGCCGGCTCATCCGGCTCCGCGGCGATGCCGTTCTCGTCGGAGAACGGCTCGAAGGCGTTCTTGATCTCCGTCTGGTCGGTCACCTCGCGAATGACCTCGCCGGTCTGGGCGTCCCTCACCACAAGGCGGCAGACCTTGCCCCAATCGACGTCCGAGAGCGTGTCGGCGAGCTCCTGCGCCTGACCAGCGAACTCATCCGGCTCGGGTAGCCCAAAGCACCCCGCGAGGGACAGCGCGATAGTCGCGGCGAGCAGGGCAGTGATGGCGGTGCGTGCTCTCATGGCTCTCCTTCCGGCGAGATTCTCGCCCATTCTATTCCCATCCGGGGGCTTCGGTGCGTCACACCTTGAGCGACTGCAGGTACGCCTTTTGCTCCGTCGAAACGCGGCGGCTCTCCCGTGCCTTCTGGAGCGCCTTGTTGTGCGTCCAGGCGTCGAGGGCGATCGGCCGCTGCTCGAAGAGGGGAAGCGTCGCCGCGGGCTGCTTGACGAGCGCGAACGAGAAGTACCAGGCGCGCGCCATGTTGACGTAGTACTCGGGGCGGTCGATGCCGGCGACGAGCGCGAGGTGATCGGGCTCGAAGGCATCGCCCAAGAAGAGCGTCATGAGCTGGACCACCCCAAAGCGCACCGTGTACTCCGGCTCCGCGGCGACCCAGCCGCGGATGCTCTCGAGCACCGCCGGCAGGTCGCGCTTGAAGGCGGGGACGCGGATGAGGTCGCAGGTCGCCCAGTTGTCGACGAAGGGGAGAAAGGCGTCGAGCAGCTCGAACGCCTCCGTGGGCGTCTTCGCCATTCTGCCGATGAGCTCGCCGTGCAGGTTGTTCTCGTCGTAGGTCTCGTGCGGGAGCGCGGCGAGGAACGCTCGCACCTCTTCGGGTCGCTCGCTAGCGAGCCTGCGGGCGTAGTCTCGCAGTGCCGGCGTGCGCACGCCGAGGATGCGCGCGGGGTCGACGGTCGGCACGAGCTTGGCCTGGAAGTCGCGGTACGTGGGATCGGCAAGCGCTTCGAGCTCGCGCTGAATGCGGTTAGTCACACTGTCCTTCGGCGTCTCTCTGCTCACGTGGCTCCCTTGAAACGAACACGTGTTCCTATATAATGAGTCTAGCACATGGAACGTGGCGGCGGAATTGAGATTGACAGTAGTAACGCGAGGCGATACTATGATTAGGTCTTTTGCAGACAAGGATACCGAGCGGCTCTCGTCGGGATTTCGCGTTGCACGGTTCGTGGCGTTCGAGCGTGTTGCACTGAGAAAGATTCGTCAGCTGCAAATCGCAAACGAGCTGTCTGACCTCAGAATTCCGCCGGGAAATCGTCTCGAGGCACTGAGCGGAGATAGGGCTGGGCAATTCAGCGTCCGCATCAACGACCAGTTCCGAGTCTGCTTTCGGTGGGTCGAGGGAGGTGCCGAGGATGTCGAAATCGTTGACTATCACTGAGCCTGTTCACGAGGGAGAGATTGTTGCCCCCATTACTCCGGGCGAGCTGCTGCGCGACGATTTTCTCGTGCCCATGGGCATCTCGCAGTACCGTCTTGCCAAGGAGACGGGCATACCTGCGCAGCGTATCGGACAGATTGTGTTGGGGCACCGCTCCGTGACTGCTGACACTGACCTGAGGCTCTGTCGTTTCTTTGGCCTGTCTGACGGGTATTGGCTGCGTGCGCAGGCGGCGTATGACATCGAGGTGGCACGACGCAAGCTCGAGCCTGAGCTCAGGAAGATAAAGCCCTTCTCCAAGATTGCCGCTGCACTGTAGCCCACACCACGCGGACTCTGCCAAACATCATCTCGCTCCATTCGTGGCCGTCCAAAGGGGCGGCCCGTTGTCATCCAGCCTACAAAGAAATGTCGATTCGACCGCTCATCCCGGCTCACCGCTGCGTTAATAGGGATAGAGGGAGGTAGCGCAGTGGGCGAGAAGAACGGGCGGACGGACGAGGCGGAGCGCCTGGTCGGCGAGCACTACGCGGACGTGTTGCGGTACTGCCGCAGGCACGCGCCGGCGGGGCTCGCCGAGGACGCCGCCCAGGAGACGTTCCTGCGCTTCGTCCGCGCCCGCTCGCGCTACCGGGAGCGGGGCCGCGCCCGCGCCTACCTCGTCACCATAGCCCGCAACGTCTGCGCCGACATGGCGCGCGACCGCGCGTCCTCGTGGGCCGATCTCCCGGAGGCGCTCCCCGGCGGGGGCGACCCGGGTGAGGCGGACGACCGCCGCGATCTGGCCTCCGCCCTCGCGCGGCTGCCCCGCGCCCAGCGCGAGGCGCTCGAGCTCAGGTACGGGGAGGGCCTTACGGTCGGCGAGGTGGGCGCCGTTCTGGGCATGAGCAGGTTCGCCGCAGCGCGCGCCCTGTCGTCGGCGCTCGATGCGCTGCGGGCGGACCTGGGCATTCAAGGCGAGAAGGACGGGGAGGTCTGAGATGAGGATGCGAGAGAGACGCGCCCTCGAGGACGCGCTGCGAGAGCACTACCGGGCGGTGCCCGGAACCGATATCGCCGCACCCCGCGCGCTCGTGGAGGCGGTCGCGGCGGAGATGGCCCGGCCCTCCCGGCCGCGAGCGGCCGAGGTGGTCGCCGGGCAGGCGCACCACGTCGGGGCGGGGGTGTGGGCGCTTCACGCTCTGCTCGTCCTTCTCGCCGTGCCGTGCGCCCTCTCCGGGGTCGGCGGGACGGTCGCGGCCGCCCTCGGGGCGGCGCTCGCGCTCGCCTCGCTCGCGGGCGTCACGCGCTCGCGCTCCTGCGGCATGGCCGAGCTCGAGGCCGCGTG
>CASEQJ010000050.1 GCA_949290055.1 uncultured Olsenella sp.
CGCGAGTCGCGAAGCGAGCGAGGAGTGCAGCGACGAGCGCCGAGCAGACGGGGCTCTCCCCGACGGAGCCGGCGCGGACGCTGCAAACGACGAGACGAAGGAGGCCTAAGCCATGCCGATCGGTCCCGCACGCATGCCCATAATGGACCACCTGGGCGAGCTGCGCCGCCGCCTCACGATAATCGTGGTGGCCGTCATCGTCTGCTCGCTCATTGTCTACTTCGCCACGCCCGCCCTGATCGAGCTCATGATCGGCCAGATCGAGGACGCCATGAACGGCGCGGAGCTCGTTGTCACGACGGTGCTCGGCGGCTTCACGATCCGCTTCAAGGTCGCGCTGTTCTTCTCGGTCATAATCTGCTGCCCGATCATAATCTGGGAGCTCATGGCCTTCTTCCTGCCCGCCCTCAAGCCCAAGGAGCGCCGCTGGGTCGTGCCGACCGTGGGCGCCATGGTGCTGCTGTTCTTCCTGGGCATGGTCTTCTGCTTCTTTGTGATTCAGCCCGCCGCGTTTGGCTGGCTGCTCGAGCAGTCCCTCGAGATCGGCAACCTCATGCCCGAGGCAAGCGACTACCTGGACATTTACATGCTCCTCGAGATTGGTTTCGGAATCGCCTTCCAGCTGCCGCTCGTGATCTTCTATCTGTCGATCCTGCACCTTGTGCCCTACAAGACGTTCCGCTCGCAGTGGCGAGTCGTCTACGTCGGCTTCATGGTGCTCTCCGCCGTCGTGACGCCCGACGCCTCGCCGGTCACCATGGTCCTCATGTTCGCGGTCCTGATCTTCCTCTACGAGGCCGCGCTCGCCGTGGCGCGCTTCATAATCGTCGCGCGCGACGGTCGCGAGGCCCTCAAGTGGACCCGCGAGGACTACGAGAACCGCGACCTCGAGAAGCTCTAGGGCGGTGACGCAGTGAGGCTCATCGTCACCGAGAAGAACGACGCGGCCGGCCAGATCGCCCGCCTGCTCTCGACCTCCGGCAAGCCCAAGGCCGACAAGGTCTACAACACGCCCGTCTACCGCTTCACCTGGGACGGCGAGGACTGCGTGACCATTGGTCTGCGCGGCCACATTCTCAAGGTTGACTTCCCGGTCCAGCTCACGTTTGACCCCGAGAACGGCTGGCAGGGCGTCACCGCCGACGGCGAGCTGCTCCCGGCCGACGTGCCCGACGGCCTGGCGCGTCCGCCCTACAAGTCCCGTCGCAAGCCGTTTCTGGCCGACGGCGTGGACCTCAAGGGCTGGAAGATTGCGAGCCTGCCGTACCTCGTGTGGGCCCCCATTGAGAAGCTCCCCGCCGAGAAGGAGATCATTCGCGCCCTCAAGAACCTTGCCAAGAAGGCCGACTCCGTGATCATAGGCACCGACTTCGACCGCGAGGGCGAGCTCATCGGCTCCGACGCCCTGCGCCAGATTCGCGAGGTCGCGCCCGACGTCCCCGTCTCGCGCGCCCGCTACTCCGCGTTCACGCGCGCAGAGATCGACCACGCCTTTGCCAACCTCGTCGAGCTGGACCAGGACCTCGCCGACGCCGGCGAGTCCCGCCAGTACATAGACCTTATCTGGGGCGCGGTCCTCACGCGCTACCTCACCGCCGCGCGCTGGAGCGGGCTGGGCACCGTGCGCTCGGCCGGCCGCGTGCAGACGCCCACCCTCGCCCTCGTTGTTGAGCGCGAGCGCGAGCGCCTTGCCTTCAAGCCCGAGGACTACTGGGTCATACAGGGTCAGGCCGAGAAGGACGGCGACGCCGCGGGACCCTTCCGCGTGACGCACGCCACCGCGCGCTTCTGGGACCACGCGGCCGCCGAGACGGCGTTTGCGCACGTGGCGGACGCCACCGAGGGCCGCGTGAGCGCCGTCGAGCGCAAGAGCCGCACGCAGCGCCCGCCCGCGCCGTTCAACACCACGAGCCTGCAGGCCGCGGCTGCCGCCGAGGGCCTGAGCCCGGCGCGCACCATGCGCCTGGCCGAGAGCCTCTACATGGACGGCCTGATCTCCTACCCGCGCGTGGACAACACGGTCTATCCCACGTCGCTCGATTTGCGCGAGTGCGTGCGCATGCTCTCCACGGTGCCGGCCTACGGCTCCGTCTGCCACGAGCTCCTGAAGCAGGACAAGCTCACCGCCACCCGCGGCAAAGAGGAGTCCACGGACCACCCGCCGATCTACCCCACGGCGCCGGCGTCCCCGGACAGGCTGCAGCCCGCCGAGTGGAAGCTCTACAACCTGATCGCGCGGCGCTTTCTGGCCACGCTCATGGGCCCGGCCACGATCGAGGGCACCAAGGTCACGATCGACGTTGCCGGCGAGCCGTTTACGGTGAGCGGCTCCGTGCTCGTCTCGCCGGGATTTCGCGCGGCGTACCCTTACGGCCTCAAGAAGGACGACCAGCTCCCCGCGCTCGCCGAAGGCGACGTGGTCTCCGTCAGCGACATGGAGCTTCTCGCCAAGCAGACCGAGCCGCCCGCGCGCTACAGCCAGGGCAAGCTGATTCAGGAGATGGAGAAGCGCGGGCTGGGCACCAAGTCCACGCGCGCGAGCATAATCGACACCCTCTACGAGCGCCGCTACTTCAAGAACGACCCGGTGGAGCCGAGCCAGCTCGGCATGGCGATCATTGACGCGCTCACCACCTACGCCCCGCGCATTACCAGCCCCGACATGACGGCCGAGCTCGAGGACGACATGACGAAGGTCGCCGACGGCGCCGAGACGCAGGAGCAGGTCGTGAACCACTCCCGCGCGCTGCTCGCCGGCCTCATGGACGCGCTGGTGGAGCACACCGACGACCTCTCCGAGGCGATTGCCGACGCCGTCACCGCGGACGCGCGGGTGGGCAGCTGCCCCAAGTGCGGGTGCGACCTCGTGGTCAAGAGCTCGGCCAAGACGCGCGGAAGCTTTGTGGGGTGCATGGGCTGGCCGGACTGCGACGTCACCTACCCGCTGCCCCAGGGCAAGATCTCCGCGCTCGAGGGCGAGGCGGCGGTGTGCCCGGAGTGCGGGGCGCCGCGCGTGAAGGTGCAGCCGTTCCGCAGCCGCGCCTACGAGACCTGCGTGAACCCGGCGTGTCCGACCAACCGCGAGCCCGATGTGGACGTGGGGGCGTGCCCTGCGTGCGCCGAGGCCGGCCGCGAGGGGCGCCTGGTGGCCCACAAGTCCGAAAAGAGCGGCAAGCGCTTCATTCGCTGCACGAACTACGACGACTGCGGTACGAGCTACCCGCTGCCCGCGCGCGGCGCGCTCGAGGCGACGGGCGAGACCTGCCCGGACTGCGGCGCTCCGCTCGTGGTGGTCACGACCGCCCGCGGCCCGTGGAAGCTCTGTCCCAACATGGAGTGCCCCGGACGCGAGAAGAAGGCCGCGGCGCCGAGGCGCGGCGGGCGGCGTGCGGGCGGCTCGCGGGGCAGGAAGAAGTCCTAGCCGGGGTTCTTCTCGCCCGGCGGGGAGGTCCGAGCCCGCCGTTCTTCTCGCCCCCTCCGAAAGCCGATTCTGCCCGAGGGTCGCCCCCTCCGAAAGCCGATCCCGCCCGAGGGTCGCCCCCTCCGAAAGCCGATCCTCACGTTTTGGGCAACATCTTTGATGCTCCGCCGCGCTGGCGTAGGTTTTGCATAAGAGATGTTGCCCAAAACGTTGAGAAGCGTGGCAAATCAGGTTGAGGGCATAAATTATTCGCCCCAAAACCTCGGGGAGATCTCTGGAAACGGCGTTCGGAGAAACGCTCCGTTCGCCAAATCACAAAACCTCACTTTTGTTGGCGGGCCGCGCAGCAATCAGGTCGTCGCAGCGCGCAGCAATTAGGTTGGCGGGCCGCGCAGCAATCAGGTCGTCGCAGCGTGCAGCAATCAGGTCATCGCGTCGTGCGACAATCAGAGCGTCACAAGGAAGGGGGCGCCATGCTGGATCTGAGGCGCGTGCTCGCGAGCAAGCCCAAGCCGCCCGCGGACGTCGAGCTCACGGAGCTCTGGACACCGTGGGGCGAGAAGCTCATGGCGGACGAGAGGGACGCTGCGCCCGTCTCTCACCCGCGCCCGCAGCTTGCGCGCGAGCGGTGGGGGAGCCTGAACGGCACCTGGGAGTGCGCGTTCGTCGCCGCGCCCGACGCCGCCACGGCCTGGCGCGACGCCGAGCCGCCGACCGAGGGCTGGCGGCCCGTTCGCGTGCCCTTCTCGCCCGAGGCCCCGCTCTCCGGCATGCGCCGCCAGCTCAGGCCGGACGAGCTCCTGTGGTATCGCCGCGCGCTGGAGGCCCCGGAGCTCGCGGCGGGGGAGCGCCTGGTCCTGCACCTCGACGCGGTGGACTGGGCGTGCGCCGTTCGCGTCAACGGCACGCGCGTCGTCGAGCATACGGGTGCCTACCTGCCCTTCTCGGCGGACATCACGGACGCGCTGCGCCCGGGCGAGAAGAACGCGCTCACCGTCTGCGTTCACGACCCCTCCGACGCGGGCACGCAGCTGCGCGGCAAGCAGCGCCTCGCGCGCGGCGGCATATGGTACACGGCCCAGAGCGGAATCTGGCGCGACGTCTGGTGGGAGGTCGTGCCGGCGTCGCACGTCGTGGAGCTGCGGGCGGACGCCCGGGCGGGCGAGGGGCGCGTGGTCCTTCTCGCCCGCGTGGCCGGAGAGGGCGAGCTCGTGGCCCGGCTCGTGGACGAGGGCGCGGAGGTGGCCCGTACCGCGGCCTTTGTCCGGGGCGAAAAGGACGTGGAGCTGTCGCTTCCCGCGGGCGAGCCGCGCCTCTGGAGTCCCGAGGACCCGCACCTCTACGACCTGGAGCTCTCTTTTGGCGGCGACCACGTGCGCAGCTACTGCGCCTTCCGGACGGTGGAGGTGCGCGCGGACGCCGCCGGCGCGCCGCGCGTGCACCTGAACGGCGAGCCCCTCTTCCTGCGAGGCGTGCTCGACCAGGGCTACTGGCCGGACGGCCTCATGACGCCGCCTTCCGAGGAGGCGCTCGAGCACGACGTCCGCACCATGCGCGAGCTGGGATTCAACCTGCTGCGCAAGCACATAAAGGTGGAGCAGCCGCGCTTCTACGCGCTCTGTGACCGCCTGGGCATGCTCGTGTGGCAGGACATGCCCTCCGGCGGCGGCGCGTACGACGCGTGGAGCACGAGCTACCAGCCCACGCTCCTGCGCGCCAGCTGGACGCGCGTGTCCGACCGCGGCCCGCGCGCGTGGCGGCGCCTTGCCGCGGACGACCCCGCCTACCGCGAGGAGTGGCGCTCGACCTGCGAGGGCACGGTGCGCCTGCTCTCGGGGCACCCGTGCGTGATCGGCTGGACGCTCTTCAACGAGGGCTGGGGGCAGTTTGACGCGCGCGGCGCGACCGAGCTCGTGCGCGCGCTCGACCCCACGCGCCCGGTGAGCGCGACGAGCGGCTGGTACGACCAGGGCTGCGGGGACTTCTGGAGCGTCCACAACTACTTCCGTCCGCTCGAGGTCTGGCCGGACCGGGCGCGACCGGCGCGGGCCTTCGTCATTTCCGAGTTTGGGGGCGTGAGCTGGGCGGTCCCGGGGCACGTGAGCCTGGCGACGTCGTATGGCTACGATCAGGCCGACGGGGGCGAGCAGTATGCCGCTGAGGTGCGCGCCCTGCTCGAGTGGGCGGACTCCCTGGAGGCGGAGGGCCTGGCCGGCTTTGTCTACACCCAGCTCTCCGACGTGGAGGAGGAGACCAACGGTCTTCTCACCTACGACCGCCGCGTGAACAAGCTCGCGTGAGGCGCCGCTCGGGCGAATTCTGAGCGGGCGGCGGCCGCCCTTCCGCGGAACTCTGGCGTATGCGAGAGCGCTCGACCGTCTCATTTGATTTGAGATTACATATATACTGGTAGGGACGTTGCGCTAAGGACAAGGACAGGCGAGAAGGACGGAGCGCTCTCGCATACGCCAGAGTTCGGGCGCGCCCTGCCGCTCCGCCCGTGGTTTTCTCGCGGGGTCGGGCGCGAGAGGGTACCATTGAGGGGCTACGAAGGAGGGGAGGCGCTTTGCGCGGGGTCTTCATCACGCTCGAGGGGGCGGACGGCTGCGGGAAGTCAACGCAGGCGGCGCTGCTGGCCGACGCGCTCGGCGCGCGCGGCCGCGAGGTCGTGCGCCTGCGCGAGCCCGGCGGCACGCAGATCTCCGAGAAGATCCGCGCGCTGCTTCTTGACCCCGCCAACGCCGACATGGCGCCCGAGTGCGAGCTCCTGCTCTACGAGGCCAGCCGAGCCCAGCTCACCCGGCAGGTGATCGAGCCGGCGCTGGCCCGCGGCGCCGTCGTCCTGTGCGACCGCTACTACGACTCCACCTACGCCTACCAGGCCGGCGGCCGCGGCCTGGACGAGGCGCTCGTCCGCCGCGCCAATCTGCTCGGCAGCTGCGGCGTCGCGCCGGCGCGCACGCTCGTGCTCGACCTCGACCCCGCGCTCGGCTACGCGCGGGCCACCTCCGGCGGCGCGGACCGCATGGAGGCGGAGGGCCTCGCCTTCCAGGAGCGCGTGCGCGCGGCCTACCTGCGCCTTGCGGCGGCGGAGCCCGACCGCGTTCGCGTGGTGGACGCGTCGGGCGAGAAGAACGAGGTCACCGCGCGTCTGCTCGTCGAGCTCGAGGACCTGCTATGAGCGCAGCGAGTGTCCCCGCCGCCCTGCGCGACCTCGCCGACCAGCCGCGCGTGCGCGACTTTCTCGCAACGGCGCTCGCCGAGGGGCGGCTCTCCCACGCCTACCTCTTCCTGGGTCCTCCGGGCTCGGGCAAGCACGAGGCCGCCGAGGCGCTCGCGAAGTGCGTGGTCTGCCCGAACGGCGGCGACGCCACCTGCGACGAGTGCCGGCGCGTCGCGCACCGCACCCACCCCGACGTCCACTGGCTCGCGCCCGAGAGCGCGACGGGCTACCTCGTCACGCAGGTGCGCGAGCTCATAGCGGACGCCGCCCTCGCGCCCATGCGCGCCCCCTCCAAGGTCTACGTGCTCGAGCGCGCCGAGCTCCTGCGCGGCAGCGCGGCAAACGCCCTGCTCAAGACCCTGGAGGAGCCGCCCGCGAACACCATGTTCATTCTCTGCGGCCGTGTCGCCGACGCCATGCTGCCCACGATTGTCTCACGCTGCCAGCAGGTCCCGTTTCGCGCGGCGTCCACGGAGTCGGGCGTTCGCGCGATCATGCACTCCTGCGCCGCCACGCCCGAGGAGGCGCGCATAGCCCTCGCCGTGGCCGGCTCCCCGGGGCGCGCCGTCGACTACCTGAAGTCGCCCGGCCGCCGCGAGGTGCGCCGCCTCGTCGTTGACACCCTCGACGCGCTCGCGCGCGACGACTCCTGGGACGTCCTTCTCGCCGCGCGCAAGATCGTGACCGCCGTCGCGATCCCGCTCGCCGACGTCAAGCAGGCTCAGGAGGACGCCCTGCGCGAGAGCCAGGACTTCCTCACCGCCGGCGCCCTCAAGCAGGTGGCCGACGCCAACAAGCGCGAGCTCACCGCCCGCGAGCGTTCGGGTATGATGGAGGCCCTGGCCGCGGCCGAGTCCCTCTTGCGCGACGTGCTCATGCGCTCCGAGGGCGTCGCCGAGGCCATAGTCAACGAGGACGCCGCCGCCGTGGTGGACCGTCTCGCCGCCCGCGTTACCACGCGCTCCGTCATGCGCGCGCTCGACGCCGTGGCCCGCGCCGCCGACGACCTCGCCCACAACGTCTCGCCCCAGCTGACCCTCGAGGTCATGCTTCTCTCTGTCAAGGAGGCCCTTGCATGCCCACCGTCATTCCGGTGAAGTTCTCCTACATTGCCCGCGACCTGTGGTTCGACCCGGCGGGCACCGGCGCCCAGGAGGGCGACCACGTCATATGCGCCACTGAGCGCGGCCAGGAGATCGGCCTGGCCACCGCGGACGCCCGCGAGGTCGCCCAGGAGGAGCTCTCCGCCACGATCGGCCACGCGCAGCTGCGCGAGGTCGTGCGCATCGCGACCGACGAGGACCTCGAGCGCGCCGACGAGCTCGCCCGCCGCGGCGAGGAGTCCATGCCGGCGTTTCGCCGTCACGTGACGGAGTCCGGCCTGGACATGAAGCCGGTGGGCGTCGAGTACCTCTTCGACGGCGAGAAGGCCGTCTGCTACTTTGCCGCCGAGGAGCGCGTGGACTTCCGCCAGCTCGTGCGCGACCTCTCGCGCGAGTTCCACGTGCGCATAGACATGCGCCAGATCGGTGTGCGCGAGGAGGCCGCCATCGTCGGCGGCTACGGCCACTGCGGCCAGGAGCTCTGCTGCCGCCGCTTTGCCACGGGCTTTGACCCGGTCTCGATTCGCATGGCCAAGGAGCAGGACCTCCCGCTCAACTCCACCAAGATCTCCGGCGCGTGCGGCCGCCTCATGTGCTGCCTGCGCTATGAGTTCGAGGCGTACCGCGACTTCAAGAGCCGCGCGCCCAAGCGCAACGCCGTGATCGACACGCCGCTCGGCAAGGGCAAGATCGTCGAGTACGACACGCCCAAGGAGCAGATCTGCCTGCGCCTGGAGAACGGCAAGCAGATTCGCGTGGCGCTCGCCGACATGACGGCCTCCGAGGCCGCGCACAAGAAGAGCGAGGAGCTGGGCTGCCCGTGCCGCCCCGACACCGTGACCCGCGAGGTGCTCGACCGCCTGGAGTCCCCGGACGTGCAAATGGCCCTCGCCGAGCTCGACCGCAAGAACGGTGTGCTCGCGGAGCCCGAGGTCGACGCCGCGGACCTCTTCGTCGAGCCCAAGCGCAGGCGCCGCCGCTCGGCAAACGGCGCCCCGTCGTGCGAGAAGGGCGGGCGTCCCGCGGGTGGCTCCGCGCCGTCCGGTGGGGAGGGCGCTCCCACCGCGCGCCGGCGCCGCAAGCGCCGCCCCGGC
>CASEQJ010000051.1 GCA_949290055.1 uncultured Olsenella sp.
GCAGCACCTCGCGAAGCATCCTCCCGGCGGCTCGCCGCATTGGCGTACAATCGCCCTCATGGATACGCTCTTCACCCACATAGAGAACGCCCGTCGCGACGAGAACGCGCCGCTCGCGGCCCGCATGCGCCCCACCACGCTCGAGGGCTTCGTCGGCCAGGCAAAGGCCGTGGGCCCGGGCTCCTGGCTGCGCCGCGCGATCGAGCACGACACGCTCTCCTCGGTCATACTCTACGGTCCCGCCGGCACCGGCAAGACCACGCTCGCGCGCATAGTGGCCAACTCCACGCACGCCGAGTTCGTCGAGGTCAGCGCCGTCACGGGCACGGTCAAGGACCTCCGTCGGGAGATCGAGGCCGCCAAGAGCCGCCTGCTCTCGCTCGGCCGGCGCACGATCCTCTTCGTCGACGAGATCCACCGCTTCAACCGCGGGCAGCAGGACGCGCTGCTCCACGCCGTGGAGGACCGCACGGTCGTGCTCGTGGGCGCCACGACCGAGAACCCCTACTTTGAGGTCAACTCCGCGCTGATCAGCCGCAGCCGCGTGGTCGAGCTCCAGCCCCTCGACGACGACTCCCTCCGCGAGCTTTTGCGCCGCGCCGTGGCCGACGAGCGGGGCCTCGCGGGCGCCTTCGAGCTCACGCCCGAGGCGGAGGACGAGATCGTGACCCTCGCCGGCGGCGACGGTCGCGCGGCGCTCACCTCGCTCGAGCTCGCGAGCCAGATGGTGGACCCCCCGGCGGGCGAGAAGGACGACGGCTCGCCGCTCGTCATAACCGCCGAGCACGTCCTCGAGGCGAACCCCCGCCGTGGCCTCACCTACGACAAGTCCGGCGACATGCACTACGACGTGATCTCCGCGTTCATAAAGTCTATGCGCGGCAGCGACCCCGACGCCGCGCTCTACTGGCTCGCCCGCATGCTCGACGCCGGCGAGGACCCCAAGTTCATTGCACGGCGCATCATGATCTGCGCCTCCGAGGACATTGGCAACGCCGACCCGCAGGCGCTGCTCGTGGCCCACGCCGCCTTCCGCGCCACCGAGGTGATCGGCATGCCCGAGTGCCGCATAAACCTCGCCCAGGCCGCGACCTACCTCGCGCTCGCGCCCAAGTCCAACGCCGCCGAGGCCGGCATCGACGCCGCGCTCGAGGAGGTGCGCCGCGGCCCCCGCCGCGAGGTGCCCAACCACCTGCGCGACCGCCACCGCCCCGGCTCAGACGAGTACGGTCTCTACCTCTACCCGCACAACTACCCGAGCGGCTGGGTGGAGCAGCGCTACCTGCCCGAGGGCCTCGAGCGGGGCTGCTTCTACCACCCGAGCGGACGGGGCTGGGAGGCCTGGCGCGAGGAGGCGATCGGCCGCGACCGCGCCGAGGCGCAGGAGTAGCGAGCCGCGCGTCCTTCTCGGCCGGCACGCCTCGGACAAGAGGGCGGCGCGGTTGGGTAGAATGTAAGTTTGAGGAACGGTGCCCAACCCTCACGTCCCGAGGAGGACGCAATGACAGCAGACCTGATACTTTCCATAGCCCTGGTCGTCCTGGTGCTGGTCGGCGCCTGGGCGGCGATTGAGATCGCGCTCACCATGCGCTCAGCGCGCCGGGACGTGGGCGCCCTCACGACCTCGGCGCGCGAGGTGGTCGAGCAGGTCCAGCCGGTCGTCGCCAAGCTCGACGGCATAATGGACGAGCTCGAGCCCTCCGCCAAGCGCGTGACCCCGCTGCTCGAGAAGACCGAGGTCGCCGTCGGCGAGGTGACGGTCTCGCTCGACAGGGTGAACGGAATCCTCGAGGACGTCTCGTCGGTCTCCGGTGCGGCGTCGAGCGTCACCGGCGCGGTCAAGGGCGTCGCCGAGAGCGCCGCGAGCGGCGTGGCCGGCGTCGTGTCCCGCTTGCGCGGCGAGTCCGCGCCCGACGCGGCCGCCCTCCCCGAGACGCAGCATACCCGTCCCGAGCCCAAGCAGGAGGAGGTCCCCACCCGCTACGTGGACTACGCCGACGTGGCCGCCGCCGCGGACGCCGCCGCGGGCACGGACGCCTCCGCTGAGGACGCCGAGGAGGAGAAGAACTAATGGACGAGAAGCACGTGCTGCTGCGCGTCCCCGCGGAGCCCGCGTTTGCCCGCTCGGTGCGCATGAGCGCCTCCGCGCTCGCCTTTGCCGCCGGGATCGAGAGCGTCGAGGACGTCGAGGACGTGAAGATGATCGCTGACGAGGGCTTCGTCTACGCCTGCGCAACGAGCCCCGAGGACGTGGAGGTGGACTTTGCGCTCTCGGAGGGCCGCGTGAGCATGGACTTCTCGCTTGGTGGGGGAGAGCCGGCCGACGAGTCGGTCGACCTCGTCTGCGTGCTGCTCTCCGCGCTCTGTGACGAGTTCGCCTTCTCCGAGGACGGCGCCACGCTGCACCTCGCGCGCACGACCGGCGATTCCCATGACGAGTAGGGCCCGGGCCGGGCAGGACGCGCCGCGCCCCGCGCGCCGCGCGCCGAAGGGTCGCACCGCCTGGGACAAGGACCGAACGCGCGAGCTCTTCAGACGCTACAAGCAGGACGGTGACAGCGAGGCGCGCGACCAGCTGATCGTGAGCCACCTGAACCTCGTGCGCTTCCTCGCCTCCAAGTTCAAGAACCGCGGCGAGTCCCTGGACGACCTCGTCCAGGTGGGCACGATCGGCCTGATCAAGGCGATCGACCGCTTTGACCCCGAGCGCGGCCTCGAGTTCACGACCTACGCCACGCCCACGATCATGGGCGAGATCAAGCGCCACTTCCGCGACAAGGGCTGGTCGGTGCGCGTCCCGCGCCGCCTGCAGGAGCTCTCCGCCAAGGTCAACCAGGCGAGCGACGAGCTCACCAACCAGCTGCAGAGAAGCCCGTCGGTGGCCGAGATCGCCGAGCGCCTGGGCACGACGGTGGACGAGGTGCTCGAGGCCATGGAGTCGTCAAGCGCCTACAGCTCGGTGCCGCTCGAGGGCGGAGGCTCCTCTGACGACGACGAGGCCCCCGCGGTCATTGACCACTACGTCACCGAGGACGCCGACCTCGCCGCCTCCGATGACCGCATCGTGCTCGAGGAGGCGATCGCCGACTTCTCGCCCCGCGAGCGCGACGTCATTCGCATGCGCTTCATGGAGGGCCTCACGCAGGTGGAGATCGCCGAGCGCCTGGGAATCTCCCAGGTGCAGGTCTCGCGTCTGCTGCGCCGCACGCTCCGCCGCATTCAGGAGAAGATCGACCCCAATGCCTAAACGGGGCCAGGCCCCGTTTAGGCGAGTTTTTGGAAGGAAGCACATGGCACGCTCACGGTACGAGAAGTGGCGCCTGCGGGCGACGATTGCCTGGGCGCTCGTCGGGGCGGCCCTGGTCTTTCTGCTCGCGGTGCGCGGGCTCGCCGTGGTGGGCCAGGCCGTCGAGCTTTTGCTCGTGGGCACGATCGCCGGCTACGTGTGCAGCCCGCTCACGAACCTCCTCGAGGACCGCGGGGTCCCGCGCGGCGTGGCCGCGCTCCTCTCGCTGCTCGTGGTCGTGGCCGCGATCGTGGCGCTTGTCGCCCTGTTCATGGGCCCCTTCCTGCGCGAGCTCATGACGCTTCTGCGCAACGTCCCCTCCTACTTCAGCCAGGCCCAGGCCGCGCTCGAGACCTTCTGGGACACCTTCGGCTCCTCCGGCGGAAGCAACGTGCAGAACACGGTGAACTCCTTCGTGAGCGTGCTCGTTGACGCGGGCACCAGCCTTGCCTCCGACCTCGCCCGCCAGCTCTCCACCGGCCTCGTGACGAGCATTACCGACATAGCCGGCCACCTCGTGACGATCTTCCTCGCGCTGATCCTCGCCTACTGGTTCGCGCTGGACTACCCCAAGATCATGCGCGAGTTCGCCGTGATCGCCGGGCCTGAGTACGACGACGAGCTCGTCCTCAGCCTCGCCGTCCTGTCGCGCTCGGTGGGCGGCTACATGCGCGGGACCCTGATCACCTCGCTCGCGAACGGCCTCATGGTCGCCCTCGGGCTGTGGATCGTCGGCCACCCCTACGCCGGTCTTCTCGGCATAGCCACCTTCGTCCTGCACTTCATACCGGTGGTCGGCCCCATGCTCTCCTCGGTCTCCGCGGTTCTTCTCGGCCTCTTTGTGAGCCCCGTCTGCGCGCTGTGGACGCTCGCGGTCACCGTGGTGGCCCAAAACGTCACCGACAACGTGCTGTCGCCCCTGGTCATGCGCTCGGCGGTCAAGATCCACCCCGCGCTCTCGCTGGTGGGGATCGTCGTCGGCGGCGCCCTGGGCGGCGCCGTGGGCATGGTCCTGGCCGTTCCGCTCACGGCTGCGATCAAGGGTCTCTTCGTCTACTACTTCGAGAGCCGCACCGGCCGTCAGCTGGTCTCGGCCGAGGGCGCGTTCTTTGGCGGCACGGCGTATGCCGCCGCCGGGGGAGGGCCGAGCCCGACCTTTGACGCCCTCGACGACGACACCTTCATAGAGCGCTCCCGCCTGCTTGCGGGCCTCTCGCGCTTGCACGCCGCCCGCGAGGCCGCCTCCGCCAACCCGGCTCCGGCCCCGGCACCGGGGCCGGCTCCAGCGCCGGCGCCCGACGAGGACGCGCCGGACGAGAAGGACGCGTAGCCGAGCGTTGCGTCGCCCCATGTTGCACCGCCCCATGTCGGCCCCGAGCCTTCCTCGAGGCCCTTCTCCTATGTTTTGGGCAACAAGTTTTATGTTCTTACGAAATTAAATAGGTTTTGTATAAAAGAAATTGCCCACAATCTTGAAGAACATGGCTGTCGGCTCGCAAAACCTTCCGAATCATGGCAGCGATTTTCGGTCGCATAAAAGATGTTGCCCAAAACATGAAAAAGGGCCTCGAAATCGGCCTCCTCGCGTGCACGCACCCCAAAACCTTGTAAATCGTGGTGCCGGGTCCAACGTTCTTCTCGGCTGTCCAAAAATCCCGACTTGCGCGGTCTCGGGGCGCGCGCCCTGCGTGCGTAAGTCGGGATTCTTGTCCGTTTGGACAGAAAAACCGACTTGCGCGGCCCAATGCGTGCCGCCGAGCCCGCGTAAGTCGGGATTCTTGGAAGGCGGGCGCAACCTCTTGGAAGGTGGGCACAACTTCTTGGGGGGCGGGCGCAAATTCTTGTGCGGTGGGCACAACCTCTTGGAAGGCAGACGCACATCCCGACGTGCGCGCGGCGTCGCGTCGCCCGCCACGCCCGCCCCAGCCGCTCGCGCGCTATACTGGGACGGTTGATTACGCGAGAAGAACCGCCCGACTGAGGGAGACACATGAGCACCGCCGACTACAAGACCATGACCACCGCCCAGATCCGCGAGGACTTCCTGCGCTTCTTCGAGGAGAAGGGCTGCAAGCTGTACCCGTCCTCGTCGCTCGTGCCCGACGACCCGTCGCTTCTGCTCACCAACGCGGGCATGAACCAGTTCAAGGAGTACTACCAGGGCAAGAAGACCATGCCCGAGATCGGCGCGTGCTCCTGCCAGAAGTGCCTGCGCACCAACGACATTGACAACATCGGCGACGCCACGCACCTCTCGTTCTTTGAAATGCTGGGCAACTTCTCCTTTGGCGGCTACACCAAGGCCGACGCGATCGCCTGGGCCTACGAGTTCATAACCGCGCCCGAGCACCTGGGCCTGCCGCCCGAGCGCCTCTACATGACCGTCTTTGAGAACGACGACGAGGCGATCGAGCTCTGGCACGAGCAGGGCGTCCCCTATGACCATATCTCCCGCTTGGGCGAGAAGGACAACTTCTGGGCCGCCGGCCCCACCGGCCCCTGCGGCCCGTGCTCGGAGATCTACTTCGACCAGGGCGAGGAGTTTGGCTGCGGCGGCCCCAACTGCGGCCCCGGCTGCGACGACTGCGACCGCTACCTCGAGTTCTGGAACCTCGTCTTCACGCAGTACGACCGCCAGGAGGACGGCTCGCTCCCCGAGCTCCCGCACCGCAACATAGACACCGGCATGGGCCTCGAGCGCATTGCGGCGATCATGCAGCACAAGTCCACCAACTATGACGGTGACCTGCTACAGGGCCTGATCGGCGTCGGCGAGCGCCTCTCCGGCCACGCCTACGGCACCGACGCCGCCCGCGACCGCTCCCTGCGCATCGTGGCCGACCACGCTCGCGCCGTCACCTTCATGATCGGCGACGGAATCCTCCCCGGCAACGAGGGCCGCAGCTACGTCCTGCGCCGCCTGCTGCGCCGCGCGGTCTACCACGGCCGCCTCATGGGGATCGAGGGCGCGTTCCTCGGTGCCTACGTGGAGAAGATCTGCGAGCTCATGGGCGACAACTACCCGGCGATCGTCGAGAGCCGCTCGCTCATCGACGGCATCGTTGCCTCCGAGGAGGAGCGCTTCGGCGCCACGCTCGACGCCGGCGAGGAGAGCCTCGCCGCCGAGCTGAAGCGCCTCGGCGACGGCGAGGCGCTGTCCGGCGAGGTGGCCTTCAAGCTGCACGACACCTACGGCTTCCCGATTGACCTCACGCGCGAGATCTGCGAGTCCGCCGGCCGCGCCGTCGACATGGACGCCTTCGACGCCTGCATGAGCGAGCAGCGCGAGCGCGCCCGCGCCTCGGCCAACCGCGACGCCTGGGGCACCTTCAACGACGTCTGGACCGCCCTTGGCGACCGCCTCGCGGCCACGGAGTTCGTCGGCTACGACGAGAACGAGTGCGCCGCGCGCGTGCTCGCGATCGTGGCCGACGGCGCCGAGGTCGAGCGTGCCGAGAAGGGCATGGAGGTCGAGGTCGTTCTCGACCGCACGCCGTTCTACGCCGAAATGGGCGGGCAGGTCGGCGACACCGGCGAGCTCACGACGGCCGCCGGCGCGCGCCTGCGCGTCACCGACACCAAGGTCAAGGGCGCCCTCTACGCCCACGTCGCCGTCGTCGAGGAGGGCGCGCTCTCCGTCGGCGAGGAGGCCAGCGCCCGGATCGACGCCGGTCGCCGCGAGCTCATTCGTCGCAACCACACCGCCACGCACCTGCTCGACGCGGCGCTCAAGCGCGTGCTCGGCGACCACGTGAGCCAGGCCGGCTCGCTCGTGGCCCCCGACCGCCTGCGCTTTGACTTCACCCACTTCGAGGCCGTGACGGCCGACGAGCTCGCCCGCATAGAGGGCATGGTCAACGCCGAGATCTTTGCCGCCGAGCCGATCGTCACCCGCGTCATGGGCATAGACGAGGCCAAGGCCTCCGGCGCGGTCGCGCTCTTTGGCGAGAAGTACGGCGACGTGGTGCGCGTCGTCTCCACCGGTGAGTCCGAGACGCCCTTCTCCCGCGAGCTCTGTGGCGGCACCCACGCGAGAAACACCGCCGACCTCGGCCTCTTCAAGATCGTCTCCGAGGGCTCCGTGGGCGCGAGCGCCCGCCGCATAGAGGCCGTGACCTCCATGGGCGCGATCGAGTACGTGGACGAGCGCCTGCTCGCCCTCGACGGCGTGGCCCGCGAGCTCAAGTGCCGCCCCGACGACGTGACCGAGCGCGTGGCCGCCCTGCAGGCGGAGTTGCGCGAGACGCGCAAGGCCCTCGAGGCCGCCACGACCGGCGCCGGCGCCGGCAAGGTCGCCGACGCCTTCAAGGGCGCCGTCCAGCTCGACGGCTACAAGGTCGTCGTCGTGCGCATTGACGGGCTCTCCGGCAAGGAGCTGCGCTCCGCCTGGGACGGCATTCGCGACGCCGCAAACGGCGAGCCCGTGGCCTGCGTGATCGCGTCGGCCACGCCCGACGGCAAGGTCGCCCTTCTCGCCGGCGGCACGGACGGCGCCGTCTCCGCGGGCTTTGCCGCGGGCGACGTGATCAAGGAGGTCTCCGCCCTCGTCGGCGGTCGCGGCGGCGGGCGCCCCAACATGGCCCAGGCCGGCGGCTCCGACGTCTCCGGCATAGACGCCGCGCTCGCCGCGGCCCGCGAGAGGCTCGGCTGCTAGCGCATGCGCGTCCTCGCGCTTGACATTGGCGAGGTGCGCGTGGGGATCGCCGTGAGCGACCCCGCCGCGCGCGTGGCCTCCCCGGTCACCGTCCTTCCCGCCGCCGAGGTGCTCGTGCACGCGACGACCTTCCGCCGCGTGCTCGAGGACTGGGAGCCCGACCTTCTCGTCTGCGGGCTGCCCCGCACCCTGGCGGGGGAGGAGGGCCCCCAGGCCGAGCGAATTCGTGCCCAGGCCGAGAAGATCGCGGGGAGGTGCGGACTTCCCTTGGAGTTTGCCGACGAGCGGCTCTCCTCGACGGAGGCGAAGCGTATCCTGAGGGAGCAGGGGCTCTCCGAGCGCGCCATGCGCGGGCGGGTCGACATGGTCGCCGCCTCCCTGTTCCTGCAGTCCTGGCTGGACGCCAGGCAGACCTGAAAGGGCAAGATGGCCACACCCACCGGAAGGACCCCCAGGCACGGGGGCTCGCACTTCTCGTCCGGCGACGCACCGCGTGCCACCTCCGCTCGCAGCGCCCAGCCGCCCGTCTCCTCAGGCGGCGCCAGCGCCCCGCGCCCCGCGTTCGGCGGCGGGAGCGTCTCGAG
>CASEQJ010000052.1 GCA_949290055.1 uncultured Olsenella sp.
GGCGCCGAGCGCGCAGGCGTTTTGCCCTCCGGAAGGACCCGCGGGGCGCTATCACACGACCCCGAACCGCCTCAGGTGGTTCATGAGTCTTTTCTCCATCAGCTCCGAGAGCTCGCTGATGCTCTGCTCGTCGTTGCCCTGGTTCATGACCATCTGCGGTACGGACGGGCCGAAGTTGCCGCCGGCCCAGCCCCTGCCCACGCGCTGCACGGGGCCGAACTTGCCCTTGCCCCTGATGTACATGCGCGGGGACTTGGCTCCGTACTTGCCCCCCTCGGTTCCCGGCGGGCGCCAGTGGCCCAGGATGGTGGGCCTGTCCCTCAGGTACTGCGCCGTCACGACGTATGGTTTCGGGCCGGGGTACCTCGCAGGGCTCAGGGCGGACCTGAAGTCCTTGACCGGGGTGGGCGGTCCCTCGTACGTGAAGGTCAGGTCCTTGAGGCCGCCGCTTACGGACAGGCTGCCGTGCGCCTTCTTGTTGCGCGGGTTCAGGCGCGACTTGACGATGTTGTAGTCCTCCGCCGCGTTGCGGGCGATGATCGTCGGGCCGCGCTTCGCCATGTCCCGTATGGTGTAGTCCACGGCCTTTGCCGCGTCCTCGCCCATGCGGCGGAGCTGCCTCTCGAGGTCTCGGCTGTCGAGCTTCACGCTGAGCTGCACCGCCACGGCGCCGCACCTCCCCCGGTCATGCGAAGGGCCCGGCGTCTCCGTCGGGCCCATCGTCTCGCGCACCTTGCGCACCATACCTATAACACGGAAATCGCCGCTCACGGCTGCTCATGGCCGCTCACGTCTGCTCAAGACCTATCATGGCCGCTCACGTCTGCTCAGAGTTGATCATGGCCGCTCATGAGATTTCGCTATGGGTGTGGCCGTATGCGCGCGCCCTCGACCACCTTGCGGAAGTGGTGGTCAGCACGCGAGCGCAGCGAGCCCGCACATGAGAAAGGCCCCCGGCATGATGCCGAGGGCCGATGCGTCGGTCGGTCGCTACCCGCGCGCCCGCTCCATGTCCTCGCGGATGAGCCTCTTCACGTAGGTCGCGAAGGGCTCGTCGCGGGACTCCAGCCACTCCTTCAGGTCTGAGTCGGTCGGAAAAAGGGGAACGACCTTGCGCTTGACATTGTTCTTGTTGTACTTGGCCGTAGCGCGGCGCTGGGCCTCGGTCGCCACGGCTACCGCCCCCTCTTCATGTGGTCGGCTATGCGAAGTCCGACGAAGACGATGGCGGCGAAAAGCATGACCCTCATGGGATTCATGTGTCCTCCTTTTCTCGCCTGTGCTAGTCTGTGGATGAGGGAAGCCGCCCTGTCAGACGGCTCCCCTTTGGTGCTAGGGCCTCATGTGCTTTCCGGTGCGCGGGGCCCTTTCTTCTTCTCTGTCAGTCTCTAGGAGCCTCTGATGGAGAAGGTCGAGCAGGTTTCCTATCATCCATCCCAGCAGGGCATCCGATAGGAACTTCTTCAAGTCGTCCAATTCGATCACCCCCTCTCGTTCCTCTTGACGTGTACTATTATATACATGTGCTATTATATTTGCAATGGTAATCGTCTAATTACTTCAAGAAAAAAGCCCCGCCGGACGCATCCAGCGGGGCCACCCTCAGGCCGCAGCCAGTCGGGGCGATTGATGGCATCATAGCAGAGGCCACGGGCAGTTCGCCGCCCGGGGCATGTTCCATCAGATGTCGGCGTAGTTGAGCGCCGTCGTGAGGTCGCTCCACACCTTGAATAGCATCCTCTGCATCGTCGGCATGAAGAAGTCGAGGTCAACGAACAACCCCCCCCCCCGAGCCGTCGGTCATCGAGTCGAGCGCGAGCGAGCAGATGAGGCACGTCTGGGCGCACTGGTCGATGATGGACGAGGCGCGCGTCTTTGCCCCGTCGCTGCCCTCGGGCTGGTCGAACATGTCCTTGTCCTCGAATGGCATGGGGTGTAGCGTGTTCATCTACGCCACCCCCTCTACGAGCGCGAGCGGGATTCGTCGCTGCGAGGCGCAGTAGCGCCCCACCATCCACGACAGCCCCTTGGGCGTCACGAGCGCGTACGGCTCGCGAGCGACCCTGCGGCCGTCCGGTGCGGTGAACGACGTGCAGACGTTGACCAGGTACCCGCGCTGGACCGCCTTGGCCGTGGCCTGCTTGCTCCCCTGCTCCATGAGACCGTCAGCCCGGAGCAGCGCGAAGAGCCTGCGCCGTGACATGCGCCCGTCGGCCTGACGGAGCAGGCGGGCTGCCTCCGTGACCGTGTACGTTCCCTCGCACTCGATGAACGACTCGGCGGCGAGGGCCTTGGGGGCGAGCCTGTCGCACTCCCGCTGGAGCATGTCGGCGCGGTCGCGGTCGTGCTGCCAGTTCTGGCATATGCGCATGACGCCGTCCGGCGAGCACACGTAGCGGACGATCTCGTCGAGCGACGGGGAGGACGCGCCGGGAGCCTCGTACGCGCCCGTCCTCCTTATCGACGGGAGGACGTCGTGGGTCACCCAGCGCTGGAAGGCCTTTGCCTCGGGCTTGCGGGAGCGCATGACGAGCTTGTAGAGGCCGGGCTCGGAAACGATGTTCGTCTCACCCTGACGCCCTAAGTTGAACTTAGACCGTTCGTCATCGTCCAACGCAGAAACGGCAACGCTCGGATTGCTGAGGTCTAGCGCGTCGCACACGTCCTTCGCCACGAACCACGGTTCGCCGTCCACCAGCATCGCTCGGACAGTCCCGAACTCATCGTTCTGAAATGGTATGATGCAACCTGACGTGTCCATGAGGCACGTCTCCTTTCTCACCTCATTGCGAGGTGGGTCGTGGGGTGTCCCGAGTTTCCTAGGCTCGGAGGGGCACCCCTATTTCGTTTCTCCCTTCTGCGAGCGTTCACGCGCCACCTTCTCCTCTATGGCCTCGCGGATGTACTCGCCCCTGCTCTTCCCCTGTCGCGTAAGCTCCTCCATCTTCTCCACGGCGTCTCTGTGCTTGACCCGGTGAAGGGAGCAGCCAACGCGCATGATGTTCTTGCGGTCGTATCGCTGCTTCGATGGGGAAGTCATCGCGTTCACCTCCCTTCTGCGTTATATACCATAGGTACAACTCAAATTATTTGTCAACCGTTTCCGTGAGCGGCTAGACATGTCGAAAAGTTAGGAGACTACGCAATTATTTGAGAGTCCTACGAACTTTACTTAGTGTTCTTATGTCTGGCCATTACTTATATCTATATCTGCTGCACCAGCCAATAAGAAATCTGTATGGCACAAGCCAAGTCGTTTCCGCGAACGGTAGCAAATGGCCCCGGGAGACCCGTTCCCGGGGCCGATGGTCGCGTCACGTCTGCGCCACGCCGATGCCGCGAGCGCAGTAGTCCCACCCGTAGAAGTCCACCGCGTCGAGGCCCATCTCCACGTTGCGCCTGCACTGCGGCTCGGATATGCCGGTGAGGTCCGCGACCTCCTTCCATGGGCGCGCGTCGACGTATCGAAAGCTCATACAGTCGGCCACGGCGGAGCCCATGAGGCTGTCCACCCCGCCCTCTCCGTACTCGTTGCCGTAGATCACCGCGCATGCCATGTCGAGGAGCAGGTAGTCGGCCTCGATGCGCTCTTGCATGCGCGCCTCGTAGTCGATTCGGGCGTCCGTCTGGGCCATCTTGTCCGACTCGCCGCCCATGGAGACGCGGGGCTGGTAGGACTGCGCGCGCACCTGCTCGCGCGCGGCCATGCGCTCCAGCGTCCACCTCGTGCGCTCCGCCTCGCGGGATGCGTCGTAGACGGCGTCGAAGAAGTCGCGGGCGGAGGCATAGTCGGAGTAGCTCGGCAAGTCGTAACCCTCCACCTCTACTAGAGAGTTTGGTTTCGGACCATCGTAGCACGTCATCCGACCAGCCACGCGATCTGCCGCGCCACGGCGAGCACCGCCCACAGAAGGAGCAGCACCACGAGCACGGTTGCGAGGAACCCAGCGAACCTGCCCATCACGAGAACCACCTCCCTCGCATCGTCCCCCACGCCCAGTCCGCCACCGCCGCCGCGACCGCGGCAAGCAGCACGACCGGCGCCAGCAGCGCGAGGGCGAGCAGGCCTACCGCCTCCCGCGCGCTCACGAGCCCGCCTCCGCGACGAGCACGGGCGTCCCGTCGGCGGCGAGCAGCGGCGTCATGCCGTGCCCGTCGGCGAGGTACTGGGCGCCGGTGGCGTGGTCCACCACGACGGTGAGGCCGCCCACGTTGGTCGCGTGCTCGCTGAAGCGCTCCTGGCCGGTGGCGAGCGTCGAGAACTCGGCGCTCTCGGGCCACGTGCTGTGGAGGTCGGGGCCAAGATGTATCGCGTTAAGGAAGCTGGCCACGAGGAGGCCGGTGAGCGTCACGAGAAACAAAATGAACACGACGTCGAACAGCGTGTCAAAGGCGTCGCCAATCCGCCCCCTCATGCGCCCACCTCCCCGCACGCCTCGCGGATACTTCTCTCTACTTCCGAGAAATACTCCGAAGCCTCGGTCAGCCGGTCGCGCAGCTCGTCCTCGGGGTGGTCGAGCGCGAAGTACCACGCATTGCTTTTGGCCCACCTAGCCAGCCCAAGCAGCGCGTCGCGGTCGCACTTCGGAGTGGCTTCTGAGCACTTCGGAGCTGGCTCGATGAGGTCGGCGAGGCGTGTCCAGATGTCCGCACACCCAGCCCCGACGAAGCACGCGAGCGTCGGCTGCGTATACGGCTGACCCTGCTCGGCGGCGCAGCGCAGCCTCTCGGCCACCTCGCGCCTCTCGTCATCCGTCACCATATCTTCCCCTCTCCTCGTTCCGCCGCTCGCAAGCGGCCATCGCCTCGGTCAGGTCGGTCACGCCCAGCGCGGCGAGCAGGTTGCACGTCGCCTGGATCACGTCGCAGCACTCTGAGACTAGGGCGGAGCGTTTGGTGTCAGACTCATCGTCTCGGAAGTTCTCCCATGCGGAGAAGGCTTCAAGTGATTCTTCCGCAACCTTCATGACCTGAGCCTTGTCAGGAGCAACCCAGTCAAACGTCCTGACGCTTTCAGGAAGTCGCATATGATCTCCTTGTTTTCCGAATGTCTTTGAGTGGGTCTTGACCTCGATAGACGCGTGAGAATATGGTCTTCTCGCTGATTCCCTCCAGCTTTGCCACCTTTGATATGGGGACCATTTCCCCCTTGTAATAAATCAAGTGGCTGTCGGTCTTGTTGTATGCCTGCTCCGACATCGTGATGAATCGACAGTTATCCGGTGAATAATCACCGTCGACGTCTATCCGGTCTATTGAACATGCCCCGGGGCTCGCATCTGGGTCGTAGCCGTGGGATAAGGCCCAGTCATAGAACGACTTGAAGTCATGCAGCCACTCGTCGCAAACTCGTATTCCCCTTCCGCCGTATGAATGATAGTGGGGGTCGCGCTTGTTGTAGCATCGTGTTTTCATGCCCGTATAGACACGATAGAGCCTAGTTTTTGATAGCCCGTGGGTTTTGCGATTAGCCAGTCTTGTCTCGTTTGCGAAGCAACCACACGATACGGTCTTACCAGCTAGAAGTTCCTGAGACTTGACAATGCATGAATTACCGCAGTCACACGTGCAGTTCCACCTATAGTATCTGTGTATTCTCGCCCCTGAAAATACGGTTACTGGAGCAGCCTCAGATTCGACGAGAAGCCTTCCAAACCTCATTCCGGTGAGGTCTTTTCTCTCTCCCCTTTTAGGCATTCATGATCGCCTCCTCTATCGGCTTCAGCGCCTGCGCCTTGTCGGGCACGACGTCCGGGAAGGTCCGCACGGGAGGGATCGTCACCACGTGCACCGCCCCCTTCTCTCGTCCTCCGCCGCCACCTCGGCGCGGATGTCGCGCACGCGGTGGTAGACGTCTCGCTTGTCCCTCGCGTAGTGCGCCGCCGTGGCTGCCGCGGCGCCTCGGCGGTTGGCCGCGAGGATGTCGCGGCGGCTCGCGTCTATCACGGGCGCGCACGGGTCACGCCTGATCATCGCGCACCCCCTCCGGCGCCGACAGCTCGGCGCGCCCCTCGACGGTGGCGCGCACGCAGAGGATGTCGCGCGGGTGCCACTCGCGCACGTCGCCGTACGGACCTCCCGGCTCGACGCTCACCTTGACCCCCCCCCGCTCGACCTCCACGCTGCAGCACAGGCACTCGCAGTCGGCGACCGCGTGCCCGTCCACGAGCACCTGCACCCGGCAGCTCCTCGCCTCGTCCGTCATGACAGCTCCACTCTCTCGTCATCCTTCGCCCCGGCCACGTACAGCTCGGCGTGGAGCCGCGCGGCCATGTCCATCACCTCGCCCATCGCGCGCGTGGCTGCGGCCCAGTCCGGCGTCGGCCCGGAGAGCGCGCGCAGCGCTCGCCTCGCGGCGTCGCGGATGGGCTGCACGCGGGAGCGGGCGTCATCGGCGGTCATCGTCGCTCACCTCCACGATTCGCGCCCCGCAGACGGGGCAATGGCGGATGTCCACGGGCCCCCCTTCGTGCCACATGGTCATGCTGTCGCTCGTGTAGTCCTCGGCGCCGCACTCGGAGCACCGGAAGCCCAGCGGGTCGCAGCTGACGTTGCGGCACGTCCGCTCGGCGCGTCGGTTCCAAAGCGAAATTGCGCGGCCTATCGCCAGCGTGCGCGTGATGTCGTCGCCCATGAAGCTGACCTTCCAGCTCTGATACTCGCGCGACGTGGACACGTGGCAGCGCGGGCACACGACGCGCGCCTCGACGCACGTGTCGCCGAGCTCGTAGGTCTGCACGTACGGCCTCCCGGAGCAGAAGGGGCAGTCGAGCAGAAGGTCGCTCTCGACCGCCTGCCCCGTGTCGCTCGTCACGCTCTCGCGGATGCGGCGCACCGTCTCCATGTCCGGGTTCTCCGCGATCGTGCGCGGGATGCCGGGTATCATCCACTCGTCCATGTCTAGACCTCCTCCCTCGGCTCGCCCCACGCGCAGAAGCCGTATTGCATGTCAGTGCTTGCGAACTCAAGAAGCTCGCAGTAGCCGCCGTTTCTGTTGCTGTAATGGGCGCAGTTCCGGCAGCGCGTGACGCGCTCGCGTATCTCCTGCGGGTAGCGCATGACATCGCCGTCCTTGAATCTGGCCTCGACCGTCACGGGGTTGACCACGACATACTCGGTCGGCTTGCCTTCGAGCAGCTTGTAAACGTCTAGCGTCGGCTCGAAGGTGGCCGTCATCGTCCCTTTCTCGTCCATCACTCGCTCACCTCTTCCCCGACCGTCCCGCGCACAAGCTCGTAGTCTCGTATCTCGTCGCATGTGAGCGGGCGCGTGTACTCCGCCCATCCCCATGCCCACTTTCCGATGCTCTCGACGTATGTCGCGCGCTCAAAGGCATGGATGCACTCAAGCCCGCCCTTGGGCTGACATCCGATTCCGGGCGGGCGCATGCGGAGGTAGTAGCGGTATCTCTCTGCGGCCATCACTGCCCCCTTTCCGTCAGCTTGCGCAGGCGTCTCGTCTCCGCGTGGTGCGCGGCGTCGTAGCGCAGGTGGCACGGCGCGCAGAGAGCCCGCAGGTTCTCCCGGCGGCAGTCCGCCGGGTCGTGGTTGATGTGTGAAACGGTAAGCGTCCTCTTGTGCGTGTCGAACGGCTCGCCGGGCCTGCGGCACTGCTTGCCACACTCCTCGCAGCGCCACCCGGCCTCTTCCTTGACCTCGCGGGCGATTCGCTCCCAGTCCTCGGGGTACCTCCATCGCTCCATCGGCATCAGCGGTCACGCTCCGCCAGCTCCTTCGCGCGGCGCACGAGGTCGCGGGCCATGCGCTCCGTCACCTCATCGAGAACGCGATGCTGCCCATCAACGTCTGAGAAGTCGATTCCGCGCTTGACGCAATATGTCTCGGGGCTGATGGTCGCGTCCTCCTCCAGCCGCTCCCAGCTTTCGGGGCGCTCGTGGGCGAGCTCCGATGGGTCGCGCGGCATTTCGTGGTTGATGCCGCTTTTGAGCATGACGCACAATGGCTTTCCGACGAATCCCTCAACCTCGTATGGCCCACCACCGTCAACGTCCCACACCGTCTCCCCCTCGCGCAGCGGCTTTCCGTCCGCCGCGAGGACGGGGGCGCGGTGGGTGAACTCCTCCGCCTTGTAGGCACGCTCGCATCGCCCGAAGCAGAACGAACCGTCGGCGTTGACCTTGCCACGCGAATCTCCGCCCCGTCAGCGTCGAGCACCTTTGTCGCGGGGCGCTTGACGCGCTCGCCCTTTGAGTAGGCGCGGCAGTTCAGCGCGAAGCTGCCGTCTGAATACATGGTCACGGCGCTGACGCCGTTCTCGTCCCCGTAGCGCTCGAAATCGTCTAGGAATCGCACCGGCGCATCGTCCTCGAAGCGCGGCCATGCCTCGACCATCCACTCCATGCCCTCGGGCATGAGGCGCGGGCGCATGTCGGCGATTTGCTTTCGCAGGAGGTCTGCCGTCTTCTCAAGAGCGGAGATTGTGGCGTTCCTCCTGCGCAGGGCCTCCTCGCACTCGGCGATGTGCCTCAGCCTCTTGCCGAGCTTTCGCTCGAAAGCGGCGCGCGGGACGCTGTCGCGTCGCTGCTTGATTATCTTCTCCACCCCGCCGTGCTCGCGCACCCACGCGATGGCGTCGCGCTCGTCGGGCGGCAGCGCGTCATACGGAGAATCGGCCACCATCGCGTCCTGCTCGCGCTCTATCTGGTCGGCGATGTTGCCGAGTGTTTCGTACAAGTCGTAGCAAAACGAGAATCTTCCAAGTTCGCGCACGACTTCGCTCAGACGCTCGATTCCGGTCATTTCGCACCACCTTTCGCGTAGATGCCGTTCGGGCTGAATGCGAATCGCCTGTACTCGTCCACGCCCTCGCCCGTGGTCACGACCTCGCCCCTGAGGGCGCGACCGCGCCTCTGGCTCACGATCTCGCCCACGGTCGTGTCCTTCCTGCTTGCCGCGTAGCCCAGGGTGATGCCCTCGTTCTTGGCGAGCTGCCTGAGCTGCTTTGTCGTGAGCCCCATCAGGCGCTCGCGCATCTCGTCCCATATCTGCTCGCTCATGCGACCACCCCCGCCCTTCTCGCCCACCTGCCCAGCGCCTCGTGGCTGACCCCGCACTCGGCCGCCGCGACCGACACCGCAGCTCCGTGCCCCACCAGCCACCTCGCGTGGCGCATCCTCTCGCGCAGCTCCGCGAGCTCCCAGTCGCTGAGGGCCGGGCGCGGGCGCCGCCGCTTGCACGTCCACATCGCCATCTACCTCACCGCCATGAGCTCGTCGCGGATTGACTGCGCGCGGGCCATCGCGTCGGCCAGCGTCTCGTCCGGCTCGCCCTCGTCGCGCATGCGGCGCTCGAGGACGAAGGCGAGGGCCGGGCCGAGGCTCTGGAAGTAGTTGCCTGTGTCATGCCACTTGGCGGCGCCGCCCCCGCGCCCGTTGTTCGATGCGGCGACGTGATGGTGCCGGAGCTTCCAGTTGCGGTCGTCCATGACCTCGAGGCGGTATCCCCCGCCGAGGTCGATGCTGTTCCTCTCTGCCATTGGTCCTCCTTCTATGCAGATGCCTTTTCTGAACTCGTGAATGCCCGTGGGCGCGCGATAATCGTTTGTGTGGACCAAGTGCCCACGCGGGCACCTTGAAAGCCCCAGAGACGGCCCTAGCCGTCGTAGCGCCCGGCCTTCACGCGCTCGATGGCGCTCAGCACGCGGTTCTCGCTCACGCCGAGCCGCTGGGCGATCGCCCACACCGAGTAGCCGCGGCGCTCGCGCATCTCGTGGCACCACTTGTCGAACTCCTCGCGGGACCACCGCCCAGACGTCGGCGGCTCGCTCCAGCTGAACGTCCTACGCATCAGCTCCTCCTTCTTTTTTCTTTCTTGGCAATGGGCCCCGCGGCGCCCTGTTCCCTGCGGGGTCTGGGGGCCAGCCTCACGAGGCCCCCGACCCTCTGGGAACGTGGCGGAGCCGATGGGGTGGGTCCTAACACCACTTATAAGGACGGTGGTAGGAGCCTCCTAAATCCGGTGGTGGGAGCCTCCTAAATCCGGTGGTGGGAGTCTGTCAGAATTGACGTCGTGGGAGCCTGTCGATAAACCTGGCCTTTAATCCTCCGACAGCACCACGATGCCGTCCTGGCGCTCGTGCTTGTGGTACCGGAAGCGCGCGGAGACGTTCTTCTTGTTGGACGGAGACGCCCATCGGTCGAGCGACTTCTTCGTCACCTTCAGATCGGACAGCTCGTCGGGGCGCATGGCCGACAGCCAGTTGTGGACGGCGGCGGACGTGGGCGCGTTCCCCGCAGACGAGAGCGCGTCGACCGCCTCTGCCACGAGGTCGTTGATCTGCGTCCATCGCTCGTCGGCCGCCGACCGCCTCGCCTCGTTGGCCGCCGCGGTGAGCTCGCTCTGCGTCGGCACCTCGCCGACCACGCGGCACTCGGAAAGCTCGTCGGTCACGACGTGGACGGGCCACTCGAAGAGCACGTCGCGCGGCGGAGGCGTCTCGAACTCGCGGAGCGTGTAGCTCACGCGGTAGGCGCTCGCGTGGCGCTCGTGGCCCTCGCCGTCCGAACCCGTCACGTGGTAGGCCAGGCGGTCGCGCATCTCGGCGGGCACGGCTATCGGCGACATGTCGAGCATCGCGTCGGGGTCGCGGGCGAAGACGCCCGAGCCGGACGCGCGGTCTATCGCGCCCCTGCGCCCGGCGTCGCCCTTGGCATGGTGGTGGGCGTAGAAGACGGCGCACTTCAGGGACTCGGCGATGACGTCGAACTGGTTGGTGAAGTTCGCCATGTCGCTCGCGCTGTTCTCGTCTCCGGTCAGCACCTTGTAGATCGGGTCGATGATGACGAGCCGGTAGCCCCTGTCCTGCGCCTTGCGGACGAGCATGGGCGTGAGCCGGTCCATCGGGGCCACGTGCCCGCGCAGGCACCACACGTCCACGTCGGAGAGCTCTCGCAGAAGCGACGCGCGGTCAGCCGCCACGTCCTCGCCGCGGAGCCTCTTCGCGGCAGCGTAGCTGTCGGCCATGCGGTGGTAGAAGCTTGGCTGCTGGATCTCCATGTTGACGTATAGCACGCGCCCCTTGGCGCACCGGTGGCCCATCCACTCCCACCCGCGCGCCACGGCGATGGCGAGCTCGATGAGGGCGAACGACTTGCCCGCCTTGGACGGACCGACGAGCATCCCCTTCTGGCCGTCGCGCAGCACGCCGTGGATCAGCTGCGGCGCTAGGTCGGGCATCCTGCCGACCGACGCCAGCGACACGATGTCGGGAAGGCCGGACGCCTCCTCCGCCACCCAGTCCTGCCACTCGTCCCACGTCCTCGGGGCGTCGCCGGGACCGGCCTGCACGAGGCGCTGCCACCCCTCGCCGCGCTGGAATCCCGGCAGGCGCGAGAGCCGTGACGGGTTGCGGTTCTGCTCGTCGCACGAGAAGCCGGACTGGCGGCAGAACTCGTAGAGCGCCTGCACGCGCTGCTTGTACTCTCGACGGTCGGCAGCGTCAACGTGGACGATGGCGTGGACCGACTTTCCGCCGCTCGTGACGATGGCCGCGACCGGAAGTCGCATCTCGTGGATCATGGCGAGCTGCTTGCCGATTGGCATCGTGTCGGACTCGACCAGGGCGTAGCGGAAGTCGCTCACGTGGTTGTCCGACGCGCCCGAGCCGTCCAGCGGGTTGATGCGGACCCACGCGCCCGCCTCGGGGTGGATGGTGCCGAAGGTGTAGTCGAGCCGCCCGGAGTTCTTGCGGATGCTGTTCACCAGCTCGTCGCGCGTCCGGCTGTAGTCGCCGGAGCCGCACGGCTTCCACTTCCCGTCCGCGTCCTCCGCCGCCTGCGTCGTGACGTACCCGACGCGCTCGTCGGGCTCGAACAGGGCCGTGAGGTAGTCCACGATCTCGGACTCAGCGTCGGCCGGGGCGTCTGTCGGCACCTCCTCCTCGCCGACGTCGCGGGGGTCGACCTTCGAGACGGTGATGGGCGCGACCTCAGGCGCGTCCCCCGGCCTGTCGGCGGTCCTCACGCTGTCGTTCCAGCCGAAGGCGCCGTCCCGGCGCGGGGCGACCCACCCGCGGTCGTACGCCATCTGGAAGACGGTGCGCGCGGTGACCTCGTCGTCGCGCTCCCCGAAGCTGCGCCACTTCTTGCGGCACTCGCCGTCGTGGTAGCGAGCTCGGTCGCGCGCGCTCCACGCGTCCCACTCGTCGCACGACAGGCCCTCTCGCTGGAGCGCCATGCCGACCTGCGCCCACTCGTCGTAGCTGAGCCCGGCGGGGTCTATCGCGTCGAGGGCGGAGCGCAGCTCGTCAGCGCCCGCCATAGCGCCTCACGCCCGCCGCGTCGAAGAGGTTGTCGCCGTAGGTCTCCGATATGTGGTGGTCTCCGTCGTATGCGTCGCAGCACTGGCACCTCCACGTGCTGCCGTTTGTCATGATGCTGACCCCGCCGCACCTGGCGCACCTGGAGAGGAACGGAATCGACCATATGTCCTCGTCCGGCTCCCCCGAGCAGACGTCGCGCACGAACCCCCGTCCGTCAACGCACAGGATCATCGGCGAGCCGTGGCCGTCCCGCTCGACCGCGCGGCAGCACCCCATCTGGCGGGAGAACTCAGCCGTGTTGCGCGCGTGCCTGTCGTCCCACCTCCCGGCGGCCTCGATGTAGACGTTCTGCCGCGGTAGGTAGAAGTCCGGCGTGTACTGCCCGCCGTCGAACTCCGGGCCGCGGCAAACGACCGGCTCGTACTGCCAGGCGATGCCGAGGTTGTCGAAGGACTCGGCCACCTTGCCCTCGAGGTTGCTCTTGAACCAGGTGCCCCCGTAGAGGCACCTCTTTGCCTGCGGATATGCCATTCTCACTCTCAATCTCAAAGACGGGGCCGGGCAGCCCCGGCCCCGCTGGTCCGCTAGAGCGTGCCGTAGCCGCCGGCGGGGGCCGCGGGCTTCACGAACTCCTCCACCTGGTTGCTCTCGCGCTCCTGGCCGTCGTCGCCGACCCACTTGCGGACGCCGAGGCGCAGGCGCCCGGTCTTGCCCATGGCCTCGTCCCACGGGAAGCGCACGGACGTCCCCGGCTTCGTGTCGGCGGGGATCAGGCCGACGCACTTGAAGAACTGCGTGATCTTCCACGCGCACGAGTCATCGAGGAACAGGTTCTCCTTCACGTCGGTCGCGCGACCGTCGGTGGCCTTGACGTGGAGGGTGTAGACTGCCTTGTCGCACGGCCCCAGCTTCGCGCTGCCAGGGTGACGCCCGCGCTCGAACTTCGCCACGTGGAAGTCATACTCGCCGGGCTCCAGAAGGGTGAAGACGCTGTCGCTGGTCTGTGCCTCGTCGCCCCATCCGAATGCTGCCATTTTCTGGCTCCTTTCTCGCCCTAGAAGGGCACGCTCTCGTCAGACGCGGCGGCTCGCGCCTCTCGCGCCTTGTTGATGATTGACATGACGCCCTGCCACTGGTCCTCCAGCCACTGGGCGAACGGCTGCTCCCACGCCTCCATGCGCTGACCCGGCTCTCGCTTGCCGCGCGCGACCATGGCGGCCTCCAGCTCCTCGACCGAGACGTTGGACTCGGCCATCAGGCGGAGAAGCCCGTCCATGTATGGGGGCATCGCCTCCCGGCGGTCGCGCTGGGCGGCGAGCTCCTCGATGCCCATGTGCGCGGTGTCGCAAGGCTCGCGGCCGGGAGACGGCGCCGCGCCCGCCGCGGCCTCGCCGCGAACAGGCAGGTGCGAGCGGATCGCGGCGATGCCGTCGGCGTCGAGCGCGACGGTGGACGGCAGGCCCCAGCGGTTCTTCGCGTCCCAGACGGGGCTGTGGTCGGTACGGATGATGCGCCTGCCGCCGGACGCCTTGGCGCGCCCCGCGTCATCCACGGAGACGAACGTCTCGTAGTCGAGGAACAGCAGCGCGTCGGCCCACTCCTTGACCATGGCCGAGACGTGCTTGTTGAGCTTCAGCTCGAATCGGTCGTATGCCCCGGTCTCGTCCGGGCGCTCGAACTTGCGCATCAGGCTGTGGCAGATGACCACGACGTTGAGCCCCTTGCCGACGCAGTGGTCGAGCGCGTCGAGCAGGTTCTTGAACTCCTCCTTGGCGATGACGTAGCCCTTGCCGTACGACCACGCCTCGATGCTGTCCTTCTTCGCCTTCTGGCAGACGTGGGTCTGGCACAGCTTCTCGGCGGCGTCCGCCGTGTCGATGACGATGGTCGATGCGGAACCGACCTCGTCGGCCACGAACCACACCTCGTCAAGCAGCATCTTCCACGTGCCGGGCCGCTCCAGGCGCACCACGTTGAGCTGGTCGGTCCCGTCCTCGACGTCGACGAACACGGGATCTGGCATCTGCGAGGCGAGCGTGGACTTCCCGATGCCCTCGCTTCCGTAGACCACGAGCCGCTGCGGGCGGCTTCGCTGGCCCTCGGTCATGCTGAACTTCACTCTTCCTCTCCTTCCTCGAGAAGCCCGGGCCCGCCCGCCAAGATCTCGGCGAACGTCCGGGCCGTCATGGTCACGAACTGCTCGGCTGGGTCCGCGGTGCCGCGGCGCTTCCAGAAGACCACTCCGTAGGCGGCGTCGTCGTTCCCGCGCTCGACATCGGCCTCGCGCAGCCACTCCGGCAGCTTGTGCCTCCCGCCGTAGTCCTTGCACTCGATGACCACGCGCTCCCCGCGGAGGCGCACCCCCGCTATGTCTCCGCGGTCGTTCGCCCCGGTCTTCACGCGTCGGTCGATGCGGTCATCGTCCAAGACCATCGCCAGATAGTCGGCGATGGAGCGCTCGAAGCGCGCCCCGGCGTCCTTCGCCGACTTTCTCGTCCTGCTCAATCCCTCGCCTCCCACTCGTCGCACGGGTTGTCGCGGGCGTAGAGCACGCCCATCCACCTGGCGGGCTCGGCGGCCGCCTTTTTGCAGATGCCGAGGCAAAGCCGGAGGTGGAGCGCCAGCGCGTAGCGGTCGGGCACGTCGTCCGGGATGCAGCGGTAGAGCTCGGCCTGGTCATCGGCGTTGAGCTGGACGAAGTGGGCGCACGTCTCGCAGATCTCCGGGAGCTGCGGCTCTCCGTAGACCTCCTCCATGTGCCGTTCCGCCGCGCCCAGCACGCAGCTCTCGGCGGCGGCCACGGCCTCAGCCTCGCTCTGCATCGCGCCTCGCCTCCTCGCGGTGGTAGGCCTGCGTCACGCGCGTCTCAGAGACGCCGGAGCGCCCCGCGACCTCCCACGCCGAGAAGCCCCGTCTCAGCATCTCGTGCGCCCAGCGCTCCCACTTGGGCGTGGCCGCGTCGGGCGGCATCTTCGTCCATCGCTTGGCCATCTACGCCACCACCATGCTGGCGAGGGCGCAGAGGGCGAAGATGACCAGCGCGACGTGGGGGTGCGCGTCCATCCACGCGTAGATCGGGTGCGTCCCCGCCAGAAGCTCACTCAGCATCGACCACCACCGGCCTCTCCATGACGTAGCGCAGCTGCGAGACGAAGACCATCCGCCCGCGCTGGTAGCCCAGCGGCATGACGGCGGGCAGGATGCCGCGCTCGATTCGCTTGTTGATCATGTGCCGGCTGTAGCCGGTCTCCCGCGCCGCCTCCGAGACGGCCATGGGTCGCTCTCCGTCCAGCGGAGGCGGGATTGCTGGTAGACTCATGTGAAGACCTCCTGTCAGGTCGTGAAGCCCTCGCGACGGTTCCGGCGTCGCGGGGGCGCTTCTCTTTCCATCGCCCTTTTCCGGGGAGGGCGCTCCCCCATTCGGCTTTCAAGGTGCTGTCGCGCCTACAGACGCCCGGGAAGCTCCCGCTTCGGCGCCTCTCGGGTGCGCTC
>CASEQJ010000053.1 GCA_949290055.1 uncultured Olsenella sp.
CCGTTGTGCGGCAAAAAGGTGGCTTGCGCCCAGAAAAGTCCACACGATTTTAGACGAACTGACTGTACGGGCCTTGGTTGCGGAAGTCAAGCAGGGGCGAGAAGTTCTTGTCGACGCTTGACACGGCGTGGGGAGTGCCCATAATGGGGCTCGAAAATCCCAGCGGATTTTTCCGGATGCCGCCATCATCTTTTCGCCGCTCACCCGCCTTAGGGCAGGTGGGCGGCTTTTCTGTATCGACGGGTCCGGCGAGAGAAGGGACATGGCATGGCGAACGAACTCATCGACCTCATCAAGACGCGCAGGAGCGTGCGCAGCTACAAGGCGGACCCCGTCCCCCAAGAGCTGCTCGACACCGTGCTTGAGGCGGGCACCTACGCGCCCACGGGCGGCGGGCACCAATCGCCGGTGATCGTGGCCGTGACGAGCCCCGAGACCCGCGAGCGCCTGCGCGCGCTCAACGCCGCCGTCATGGGCAAGGAAACCGACCCGTACTACGGCGCGCCGGCCATCGTGGTGGTGCTCGCCGACGGCGGACGCGGCACCTTCGTGGAAGACGGCTCCTGCGTGCTCGAGAACCTCATGCTCGCGGCGCACGCCGTGGGCCTCTCTAGCTGCTGGATCCACCGCGAGCGCGAGATCTTCGACAGCGAGGAGGGCAAGGAGCTCCTCAAGGAGTGGGGCCTGCCCGAGACGCTGCGCGGCGTAGGCTCCATCGCGCTGGGCTACGCCGACGGCCCCGAGCCCGCCGCCGCCCCGCGCAAGGAGGGCTACGTGGTGCGCGTGTAGCTCAAACAATTCACACGTTCCGGAAAGGGGCGCTCTGCCGGCAGCATCGATGCTCCCAGCAAAGCGTCCCCTGTCCGCCTGCGTCGCTAAAGACGAGTCCTCACGCTGCTCACGCCGTGGAGCATCTTCACAAACGCCGGATCGTCGTGGTTCACGATCTCGCTGTGGTCGAGGGTGAGCCCGGCGATCTGCGCCATGTCCTCGCCGGTGAGCTCGAAGTCCCACACGTCGATGTTCTGCTCCATGCGGTCGCGGTGCACGGACTTAGGGATGACCACCACGCCGCGCTGGATGTTCCACCGCAGGGCCACCTGCGCCGCAGTCTTGCCGTACTTCTCGCCAATCGCGGTGAGGACGGGGTGCGTGAAGATGCCGTGGTTGCCCTCGGCGAAGGGGCCCCACGCCTCGGGCACCACGCCGTACTCGCGCATCGTGGCAAGCGCCGCCTCCTGCGAGAAGAACGGGTGCAGCTCCACCTGGTTCACGGCAGGCGTCACCTCGACGGTCTCGCAGAAGTCCGCCAGGCGCGCCGGGTAGAAGTTGCACACGCCGATGGCGCGGACGGTGCCGGCACGATACGCCTCCTCCATGGCGCGCCAGGCTCCCACATAGTCGCCGAGCGGCTGGTGGATGAGATAGAGGTCCAGGTAGTCGAGGCCGAGCTTGTCGAGCGAGGTCTGGAGTGCCGCCTTGGCGCCCTCGTAGCTTGCGTCCTGCACCCAGAGCTTGGTGGTGACACACCACACTCGCGGATGGCGGCACCCACCGCCTCCTCGTTCATGTAGGCCGCCGCCGTGTCAATGAGACGATAGCCGCAGTCGATGGCGTCAAGCACTGCCTGCTTGCATACCGCAGGGTCCGGCACCTGGAACACGCCAAAACCCTCTTGGGGCATCTCGATGCCGTTGTTGAGCATCACGGTCTGCACGTTTGCCATGGTCACCATCTCTTTCTTTGTCGAGTCGTTGACTGCTGTCACGATCAGTATCTCCAGAAGAGGCAGGCGCGCACCCTACGCAATTTAGATATTGCTATGCAGAAGATGCATAGCAATACGCTCTGCCGGGAATCATCGGCACAAAGACCGCATGCATGGGAGGGGCACCGTGACCATCGATCAGCTCGAACACATCGCAGCCGTCGCGCAGACGGGATCGATCTTGCGCGCCGCCGAGAGGCTCCATATGTCGCAGCCGGCGCTCAGCCGCTCCATCAAACGGCTCGAGGAGGAGCTCGGCTGCCAGCTCCTGCATCGCACCAGCAACAGCTCAGCGCTCACCGAGGCGGGCCGCATAGCAGCGGACTACGCGGGCGACATGCTCCGCACCTATCGGCGCATGCGTGATGCGCTGGCATCGCTCGAGACGCGCCGACGCACGCTGAGGATCGGCACCTGCGCTCCAGCCCCGCTCTGGCGCGTCACGCAGCTCGTGGTAGAGACAACGCCCGGCACCATCGTCGCTTCGGAATCCCTTGATGAGCAGCATCTGCGCCGCGGACTTATGGAGGACACGCTCGATGCCACCATCACGCTCAACCCGCTCGTGCTCCCCGGCTTTATCTCGCAGCCCATCATGACCGAGAGCCTCTCGGTGCTCCTGCCGCGCACGCACCCGCTCGCGAGCAAACAGACGCTGCGCTTTTGCGACATCGACGGCGAGACCTTCCTCATATACACCAACATCGGCTTCTGGCGCAGCATCGTCGAGCGCGAGCTACCGCATGCGACATTCCTCTGGCAGGAGGATCGCTCGATGTTTGAGATTCTGCTCTCCACGAGCGATGCTCTCGCGTTTAGCACCGAGGCGGCAACGCCGTATACATCGCATCAGACCGAAAACGTTGCCCGCATCGCGGTCCCGCTCAGCGACGCCAGCGCCCGCGCGACGTTCTATCTTGTGTATCGCACGGACGGGCAGGGCAAGGGCTCTGAGCTCATCGAGCGCGTGCTACCACGGCTCTCTCGCTGAGTCCCTCCCCGCGCGCACTCGTTGCGCCTCTCGCTAGAGCCCGAAGAGCCCCGCCGCCGCGGCCATCTTGTCGGCAACCTTCACGCCAAAGGGACAGCGGCCCTCGCACGCGTGGCAGGCGATGCAATCCCCCGCATGGGCATCGAGCGCGCGGTAGTGGTCGCGCACAGAATCGGGTACCTCGTTGTGCAGGGCGGCGAGGTCGTGGAACTTGTTGACCGTGGGGATGTCGATGCCCTTGGGGCACGGCGCGCAGTGGCCGCAGTAGGTGCACTGACCCAGGTAGGCGTGGCGCGGCGCCCCGGCGAGCACGCTCGCATAGTCGCGCTCCTCGGCAGAGGCGGTCTCGTAGGCAACGGCCTCGACCACGTGCGCGGGCGTGGAGAAGCCCACCATGATGCTCGCTACCGCCGGGCGCGTGAGCGCGTAGTGGATGCACTGCACGGGCGTGAGCGCCACGCCGAAGGGCGAGGTCGCCGCGTCGAGCAGACGGCCGCCGGCGTACCCCTTCATGACGGTGATGCCCGTGCCCGTCTCCTCGGCGCGCGCGTAGAGCTCGGCGCGGTCGGCGTTGATGCCGCCCTCCCCCACGCCCGTGTAGTCGCCAAAGAGGTCGTCGAGGTTCTCGGTCGCGGGCATCATGTCAAAGGCCGGGTTCACCGAGAAGAGCATCATCTCGATCTCGGGGTTCTCGGCAACGCGTCGCGCGACCTCGGTGTTGTGCGTGGAGAGACCGATGTGGCGGATGGTGCCCGCCGCGCGCAGCTCGCGTACGTAGCGCATGAAGGGGCTGTCGCCCAGAACGATCCGCTCGTACTCCTCAACCTTGTCCACGTAGTGGATCATGCCCAAGTCGACGTAGTCGGTGTGAAAGCGCTCGAGAAGATCCTCGAAGGCCGGCCTCACCAGGTCGAGGTCGCGCGTGCGCGTGTACTGCCCGTCAACCGTGACCGACCCCAGGTGCCCCTGGATGACCCAGCGCTCGCGGCTGTCGAGCTCCCGGAGCGCGTCACCCAGGTTGGAGCGGCGCGTGGCGTCGTTCATCCAGCAGTCGAGGATGTTGATGCCCGCCTCCTCCGCGGCGCGCACCACCGCAAGCGTCTCCTCGGGCGAGCGGTCCATCCATTCGCCGCCAAAGCCGATCTCACTGACCATAAGCCCCGTGCTGCCCAACGTCCGATACCTCATCACAGCCCCCTTCGGTTGGCTTCCTCACCATGATACGTTCGCCCGACGCCCCTACGTGGGCTACGCGAGGGGTCACTCCTGGGCACGATGAGCTACCTGCCCCCCATCATGTGCCAGCCGCGTGATCCGCGACCTCTTGGGGTGGGCGTAGGGCCCCTTCGAGAGGTTTGGGTTCGATATTTTGCTCTATCAGGAGTAGCGGATTTTGGCGCAAGCTTCTGACCAGCACCTTTACAATCTTGCCCAGACGATCCTCGCTCCAGATGAACCCAAACCGATTTCCGGTTTGGGTTCAATTATCACCGCTCGCCGAGATATCGATTGAGCAACTAAGCTGTGACCTGCGCAAATGCAAACGAGCACCGAGCCCGAGCCACAACGGTGAACCCAAACCTCAAGAGCGTCGCCTACCGCAACGACCGGGCGAGAAGGACGTCGACGAGGACAGCGCACGCGAGCGCCGGAACCGCCCCGAGCAGCCCGACGAGGCAGACGGCAAAGACGCTGAGCACGCCACCCGCGAAGGCCGTGAACTGGAAGGATCCCACGGAGCGCACATGCCCGGGGTCGTCGAGGGCGGCGACAAGCACGAGCGCCACAAGCAGGGCCCAGGCGAGCAGGACCGCAGGCGCTGCGACGACCCCAAGCAGGTGGGCCATCGGGACCACGACGGCCGCAGACGCCGCCAGCGCCAGCACGAGCAGCGGCAGCGCGTCGAGCAGAAGCAAGGCCAGCGGCGCGGACGGCAGCAGCTGCCGGACGAGCCGGTTGGCGCAGTCCGCGCGAAACACGTGGGCGATCGGCAGCGGCTCGCGCTGGGCGAGCGCCACGCCGAAGGACCAGCAGAACAGAACGCCCGCGTTCGCACCCGTGGCGACGAGCAGGGCTCCCGCCGGGACGAGCGCGCCGCCCCACAGGAGAGCGCTGAGCGCCATCGACGGCTGCCGCGCAAGGCTCACGAGCGCATGGGAGATGTACGCCGCGCTCCCCCGCGCGAAGTGCCAGGTCCTTCTCGCCTGCCGACGGCGTCCGAGGCGACGTCGCCGACACGCCTCCTTGTAGGCGCCCGCATTGGCGAACGCAAGGAAGCTCAGGGACACGCGGGCAGCGTAGAGCTCGTTGTCATCTACGATAAAGGTCATGTCCGAACGGGAGGCCAGCCAGAGGGCGAGCGCGGCGATCACAACGTCGAGCAGCAGCGCCCCAAAGGTGACGAGCCAGCCCAGCAGAAAGACGAGCGTCGGCAGCGCGAGCGCCAGAAGCCCGGCGAGAAGGGCAGCGAGCACGCCTGCGACGACCGTGACGAGCCGGCGGCGTCGCGGCAGGACGGCGCTTCTCGCCAGACCGAGGACGAGCGCAAGAAGCCGCGCGGCCAGAGCGAGCGAGGCGACGAGCGGGCACCAGGCGAGCGGTGCGGGCGCGCGCGTGAGCACCCCGAGCAGGTAACCGAGAAGCGCCGACACCGTCGCCACGACCAGGGCGCTCCCGACGAGCTGGACGGCAAGCAGCTCCTGCGGGCGCACAACACGCGAGAGCCAGGCGATATCGGGCGAGGTCAGGCGCAGCGGGGTCTCCCGCAGGGCGGCCACGGCCCAGCACACGAGGGCGATCGACGGCGCGACCGCGAGCAGCAGCATCCCGAGAGCGCCCGCGAGCGAGCCCATCGCGTCCCGCGTGCCCTCGACGAGGTCGACCACCTGCGCCCAGGAGAGTGCGAGGACCACGGCAAAGATGGCGACGAGGTAGAGCTGGTAGGTGCGCTCGAGAAAGCCGCAGTCCTCGTCGATGTCGACGCCGGCGGCAAAGAGCAGGAAGCGCGCGCCGCTGCGGAGGTGGCGGAGGCGCAGGCGCGCCAGGAGGCCGAGGTTGCCGGCCATCTCAGGGCTCCTGACGCAGCGCGCCGTCACTGAGCACAAGATTGACGTCTGCAGTGAGGCCCGGAACGTCATGGTGGCAGCTCAGGAGCACCGCCGTGCCCCCGGCTGCCACGGCGGCGAGCTCCTCGGAGAGGACGAGCGACGCCTCGCGGTCAAGCGGGCCGTGCGGCTCGTCGAGCAGCAGCACGCGCGGGCGCAGCATGAGGGCCAGGACGAGCGCGAGCTTCTCGCGCATGCCGCGCGAGTACGCCGAGGGCAGGAGGCGCTCGTGCCCGACGAGGCCGAAGCGCTCGAGCAGCCGCTCCGCACGCGGGCGGGCGGCGTCGGCGCGGTTGGCCGCCAGCACGAGCCCCACGTGCTCGATCGCCGTGAGGTCGTCGTAGAAGCTCGGCACGTCGGGCACGAAGGTGAGCGCGCCGGGCGCGAGACGCGTGCGCCCCGTGAAGGGCTCGCCGGCGACCAGAGCCTCGCCCGAGCCGGGCTCCAGCCAGCCCGCCAGGCAGCGGAAGAGCGTCGACTTGCCGGCACCGTTCGGGCCGGTCAGAAACGCCACCTGCCCGGCCGCCAGCGAGAAGGACACGCCCTCCCACACCGGGACGACCCCGTAGCCAAAGCAGAGGTCACGTACCTCGAGCGCCGTATCGGACATGTCAGCCCCTCACCGCGATCAAACAATGACGAGATGATACGCTTCCCGCAGAGCTCGGTTGAGTTCAGGCATCCATTGATTCTCGGAGTCACGCGGGCTTCTCGGCGCAGGTGGCCCAGAACGTGGGGATGCCCAGCTCGTGGAGGCGCCCCTCGCCGTTGGTGTCCTCGTAGAGGTCCAGGATCCGGAAGCCGGCCTGGATCTGGCCGCGAATCTGCTCGTCCAGGGTGTGCGAGAACTGCATGCCCCACTCGGGGAGGTCCTTCTCGGGAATGAGCGAGGGATCGCGGAGCGGGTTGAACGGCAGGCTATGCACGACACGCTCCTCGTCGTCCATGACGTAGTTGAAGCCGTTGTCCAGCCCGGCAAGCAGACGCCCTCCCGGTGCCAGCACGCGGAAGCACTCGCGCCAGATGGGGAGCACCTCCTCCACGTAGCAGTTGGAGACCGGGTGGAAGATGAGGTCGAACGCGTCGTCCTCGAAGGGCAGCGGGCGCGTCATGTCCGCGCGCACGGCACGGATCTCGTAACCCTCGCGCTCGGCGACCATGACCTCGGACGCGATCTGCGCCTCCGAGTAGTCGAGCACGGTGCACGCGCAGCCCATCGCCGCGAAGATCGGCATCTGCTGGCCACCGCCGGAGGCAAGCCCGAGCACGCGGCGACCGCGCATCTCCTCAAAGAACCACGCACGCGGCACCTCGCGGGTGGGCGTGAGCACCATCGACCAGTCGCCGTCAAGCGCCGCCTGATAGCGCTCGTGGCTGACAGGTGTCCCCCACTCCCACCCATCAGCTACCCACGCGTCCACGACCCGCGCGTTCACGTCCGTATACGATTCAGCCCGGTACTCCGTTGAACTCATACTTCCTCCGATCGCGAGGGCAGAGATGCGGCGACCCCCGCACTTCTCGGCAGGCGACTTCTGAGCGAAGCGAAGTGAGCCTGCGAGAAGCGCGGGGGTCGCCCCTGCGCAGGAGGACCTACGCGAAGTCCGCGATCTGAGCCTTGAGCTGCTCGATCGTAGCGGTAAGCTCAGCGGCCTGGGCGCGCTTCTTCTCAATGACCGCAGGCGCCGCCTTGGCGACGAAGCCCTCGTTGGCAAGCGTGCGCTCCACGCCCGCGAGGTCCTTCTCGGCCTTGGCGAGCTCCTTCTTGAGGCGCGCGGACTCGGCAGCCAGGTCCACGAGGTCGCCCACGTGGACGAAGATCTCGAGCGAGCCGTCGGCCACCGAGACGCAGCCCTCCGGCTTCTGGGCATCAGCGGCGGCGACAAACGCGCCCACGTGGCCCACGGAGCGCACGAAGCCCTCCTGGCCGGCGAGAACCGCCGCGTCCTCGGAGCCGCAACGCACGCACACGTCGAGCTCGGCGCGCGGCGAGAGGCGGTAGCGAGCGCGCGTGGAGCGCACGCAGGAGATGACGCGCTTGGCGAGCTCGAAGTCCTTCTCGGCCTTCTCGTTCACGAACTCGGCGAAGCGCTCCGGCTCCGGCCAGGCGGCCACCATGAGGAACTCGGCGGAGTGGTCGTCAAGCCCGCTCGCGGGAAGGGCATCCCACACGCTCTCGGTCACGAACGGCATGACGGGGTGGAGCAGCCTCATGCAAGTATCCAGCACGAAGACGAGGTTGCGCTGGACCTGCAAGCGCTCGGCGGGCGCGCCGTCGAGCAGGCGGCTCTTGCAGAGCTCGATGTACCAGTCGCAGACGTCGCCCCAGAAGAAGCTCTGGATCTCGCGCGCGTAGTCGCCGAAGGCGTAAGTCTCCAGCTGCTCGGTGGCGTGCGCGACGGCGCGCGCCAGGCGGCTGAGCATCCAGGCGTCCTCGGGCGTCACGGCGGCCGGGGCGCCCGGCTCGTAGCCCTCGAGGTTCATCTGGACGAAGCGGCTCGCGTTCCAGATCTTGGTCACGAAGCCGCGGGCCTGCTCGGTGCGCGGGCTGTCGATCAGCTTGTGGGTCTTCTTGTCGATGTTGGCGTCGAACTTGACGTCCTGGTTGTTGGTGATGAGCGTGAGGAGGTTGTAGCGCATGGCGTCGGCGCCGTACTTCTCCATGAGCTCCATCGGGTCAACGCCGTTGCCCTTGGACTTGGACATGCGGCTGCCGTCCTTGGCCAGGATCGTGGCGTAGATGTAGACGTCGTGGAAGGGCACCTCGTCGGTGAAGTAGAGCGAGCTCATGATCATGCGCGCCACCCAGAGGGCGATGATGTCGCGCGCGGTCACGAGAACCTTGGTGGGGTGGTGCTCGGCGAGCTCGGCGGTTTCGTCCGGCCAGCCCTGCGTGGCGAAGGTCCACAGCTGGCTCGAGAACCACGTGTCGAGCACGTCCTCGTCCTGGTGGACGTGGCGGCCGCCGCACTTGGGGCAGACGTCGGTGTCCTCCATGAGGGCGTCCTCCCAGCCGCAGTCCTCGCAGTAGAAGACCGGGATGCGGTGACCCCACCAGAGCTGGCGAGAGATGCACCAATCCTTGAGGTTGTCCATCCAGGTGAGGTAGGTCTGGGTCCAGCGCTCGGGGTGGAACTTGACCTCACCCGTCTTCACGACCTCGGTCGCGCGCTCCTTGAGCTTGTCCACGGCGACGAACCACTGCTCGGAGAGCCAGGGCTCGAGCGCGGTGTTGCAGCGGTAGCAGTGCATGACGGAGTGGTCGAGCTCCTCGACCTTCTCGAGCAGGCCGTGCTCCTCGAACCACGCGACCACGGCCTCGCGGCACTGGTCGCGGTTCATGCCGGAGAACTCGCCGTAGCCGTCCACGACGAC
>CASEQJ010000054.1 GCA_949290055.1 uncultured Olsenella sp.
GCCGCGCTCGAGCGCGGCAACGTCGGCGCCGGGTGCGGCTGCACCGTCGGCAAGCTCGCCGGTCCCGAACGCGCCATGAAGTCCGGGCTCGGAGAGGACGTCGAGTGCGCCGGGAAGCTCGTCTGCGGCGCCGTCGCCGCCGTCAACGCCTGCGGCGACGTGCGCGACCCCGACACCGGGGCGACGATCGCCGGCGTGAGGACCGAGGACGGGGCGCTCGGGTGCACCACCGAGGTCCTTCTCGGCGGCTTTGCCCGCATGCCGCTCGCGCGCACCAACACAACGATCTCCTGTGTCGTCACCAACGCGCGCCTCACCAAGGCGCAGGCGACCAAGGTCGCCCAGATGGCAGCCGACGCCTATGCGCACGCGATCGTCCCCACCCACACGACCAACGACGGCGACACGGTCTTTGTCATGGCAACGGGCGAGGTCGAGGCCCCCGTCGACGTGGTCGGGACCCTGGCGACGCGCGCGCTGGGCCGCGCCATAGCCGACGGGGCCCGCAGCGCGAGGAGCGCCTACGGCTACGTCGCCGCACGGGACCTGTAGGCTCGGTCGCGAGGCGCTTCTCCGCCATGTTCTGCGTGGTTTTGTGTTTTGGAGCCCCGCGTGCTTCTCGCCAGCCTTGTTCTTGACGTTTCTCCCCTGTTTTGGGCCAAACCTTTGATGTCAGCATCAAAGGTTTGGCCCACAATCACCGGAAATTCGTCACATCGCCCCAGCACGCAAGCAATTGGGCAAAAGACTTGATGCGCAACCTCGGTTGGCATCAAGTCTTTTGCCCAAAACAGAAAACAAGCCTCGTGGCGAGAAGAACCTCTCGCCCGTAGCGCCGCCCCTAGTTGAACTTCACGAGCTTCTGCGCGGCGCGGTAGCCGGCGAGCGTGAGCGCTCGGCCCACCGTGCCCGGCAGGTTGGTCGCCAGGCCCACCACGCCGTGGCGCGCGCGGCGGTACATGCGCCTGTCGTAGGCGCGAAGCTCGTCCCAGAGCTTCTGCAGCTCGTCCATGGCGTCCTCGCGGTCGCTCTTCTTCGAGAAGACGGAGCAGATGGCCATGATGATCGTGAAGTAGTTCATCATGTAGCTGCGCAGCTTCGCGGAGTCTATGTCGTCGTAGACGTGGTAGGCATGCATCATGACGCGCGCCACGCGCCAGTAGTGGTCCACACGGCTGGTGAGCACCTTGTCGTTGACGGACTGGTCCTCGCGGCCAATGAAGTAGCGGTAGACGTCCTCGTCGAGGTAGAAAATGCTGCGGCACTTCGGGAACGGGACGTAGGCGTATATGTTGTCCACGTAGAAGGTGTGAGGGGGCATCTCGAGCCCCGCCTCGCGCAGCACGTCCACGCGGTAGGTCAGCGCGTGCATGAGCAGGTACTGCCACATCATGAAGTGGCCCATGTCGTTCCAGGTGAATATGCGCCCGACCGGCAGCACGTGGCGGTAGTCGACGACGTTTCTCGTGTCGTCCTCGACGTGCTCGTAGACATAGTTGGTTATGACCAGGTCAACGTGCTCGCCAAGCTCCGCAAAGCGCCTCAGCTGGGCGAGAAGGGCGCTCACGGCCTTTGCGTCCACCCAGTCGTCCGAGTCGACGTTTTTGAAGTAGGTGCCGCTCGCGTTGCGCACGGCCTGCATGACCGCCGCGCCGTGGCCGCCGTTCTCCTGGTGAATCGCCTTAATGATCGTGGGGTGACGGCGCTGCCACTCGTCGGCCTTGGCCGGCGTGTCGTCCTTGACAGAACCGTCGTCGACGATGATGATCTCGACGTCCTCGGCATAGTCCGTGCCCTCGAGGATCGACTCTATGCAGTGATCCATGTACTCGGCAGAGTTGTAGCACGGAATGCCAAAGGTAATGGTCTTGTTCATGCGTTCCTTCTCGTTAGGCGCAAGACGGGCGAGAAGCCCGTCGGCTCGTTAGCTGTGCTGGGCAATGATCTCGTCGGAGAGGTCAAGCGCGGAGGCGACGACGCCGTCCATGTCGTAGTAGCGGTACTCGGCGAGGCGACCCACGCAGTGGAAGTTCACGAGGTCCTCGACGCGCTCGCGGTAGCGGCGGTAGAGCTCGAGGTTCTCGTCCTCGAGAATCGCGTAGTAGGGGGTCTCGCCGCTGCCGGGGGTGTACGCCTTCGAGTACTCCTTCATGATCGTCGTCTTGCCCGGAACCACCTGGCCCGTCATGTTCTTGAACTCGGTGATTCGGGTGAAGTCCTCGCTGGTGGTGTAGTTGACCGTGCCGACGGGCTGGAACTGGTCCTGGTCGAGGGTCTCGAAGACCATGTCGAGCGTGCGGTAGGGCAGCGCACCCAAATCGAGGCCAAAGAGCTCGTCGAGCGGACCGGTGTAGATAATCTCACCGCCGTAGGGACGGCCACAGACGGCGACGCTCGTCTCGGAGACGGAGAGGACGTCGCGCGCGTCCACGTCGAGGTAGACGGAGATCAGGTCGTGCTCGAGCATGTGCTCGAAGAGGGCCGTGTAGCCCTCGGCGGGCATGCCCTGGTGCGGGGCCTGCGGGAAGTAGCGGTCGTCGTCACCGACGAAGACGGGCACGCGGCCGGTGATCGAGGGGTCGATCTGGTCGGGCGTCTGGCCCCACTGCTTCATGGTGTAGTGCAGGAAGACGTTCTCATACACGTAGTCGGCGACCTCGACGAGCTCGGGGTCGTTCTTCTCGCGAAGCTCCATGATCGGCACCTTCTTGTTCTCGCCGAAGGTGTCCACGAGCTTCTGGTAGAGGCGCTCGCCCTTCTCCTCGCCAAAGGCGAGCTTCAGGGAGCGGTGGTTGAACGGGACGGGCATGAGGGTGCCGTGAATGTTGGCGAGCACCTTGTGCTGGTAGTCGGTCCACTCGGTGAAGCGGGAGAGGAACTCGTTCACGCGGTCGTTCACGGTGTGGTAAATGTGCGGGCCGTACTTGTGAATGAGGATCCCGGCGTCGTCGACGTAGTCGTAGGCGTTGCCGGCAATGTGGTCGCGGCGCTCGAGGACGCAGACCTTGAAGCCGCAGGTCTCGGCGAGACGGCGGGCGCACGTGGCGCCAGCGTATCCGGCACCGACGACGATGGCGTCGTAGGAATCGGGGTTGAAGCCGGCGGGAAGGCCCTTCTCGATACTCATGGAGTTCCTCTCTCTGCACGTTGCGCGATGAAGCGGCGGCGAGCGCGCGCTCGCCCATTCGTCCGCATGATTCTATCACCTCGAACCTATAATGGTCTCGAACGGCGCACGGACCCCGCAGAGTCACACAATCGGGGCCGTGCGCGAACGAGCAGTCACGTCTGTGGAGGAGCTTCGATGAGCGATTTTCTCGCACGCATGAAGGCCGCGGCCAAGGCCTACAAGAAGACGATCGTCCTGCCGGAGGGCGAGGACCCGCGCACGATTGAGGCGGCGCACAAGATCGTGGAGGAGGACCTGGCCAACCTCGTGATTCTGGGCGACCCGGCCCAGATCGACGTCCCCGGCGCCCAGGTAATCGACCCGACCTCCCCCACCGCCCCCAAGCACGAGGCCTACGCGCAGAAGTTCGCCGAGCTCCGCGCCAAGAAGGGCGTGACGATCGAGCAGGCGCGAGCGCAGATGATGGACGCCACCTACTACGGCACCATGATGGTCAAGATGGGCGACGCCGACGGCCTGGTCTCCGGCGCCTGCCACTCCACGGCCAACACGCTGCGCCCCGCACTGCAGATTCTGAAGACCGCCCCGGGCACCAAGCTCGTCTCGGCCTTCATGGTCATGTGCACCAAGACGCCCGAGTTCGGCGCCGACGGCACGCTGGTCTTTGCCGACTGCGGCCTCAACATCGACCCGACCTCCGACGAGCTCTCCGAGATCGCCATCGCGTCGGCCAACTCCTTCGCCACCTTCATGGACGACGTGGAGCCGCGCGTGGCCATGCTCTCCTACTCCACCATGGGCTCCGCCGGCGGCGACACCGCCAAGAAGGTCCAGGAGGCCACGGCCTTTGCCAAGGAGAAGGCGCCCGAGCTCGCCATTGACGGCGACCTGCAGCTCGACGCCGCGATCGTGCCCGAGGTCGCCGCGCTCAAGGCCCCCGAGAGCAAGGTCGCCGGCCACGCCAACGTGCTCGTCTTCCCCAACCTCGAGACCGGCAACATTGGCTACAAGCTCGTCCAGCGCTTTGGCGGCGCCGAGGCCTACGGCCCTATCCTCCAGGGCATTGCCAAGCCCGTGAACGACCTCTCCCGCGGCTGCGTCGCCGACGACATCGTGGGCGTGGTCGCGATCACCGCCGTTCAGGCGCAGATGGCGGAGATGCGCTAGACGCCTCAAGGGGTCAGGCCCCCTTTTGGCAAGTTTTCGACCCGGTGGCCGGACGCGCGGCCGCCGGGTCGTTTTTTCACGCGTTCGCAAGCCACGTTGTGCACCCGGGCCTCCCCTCTCGGAGGTTTGGGTTCACTTTTGCGGCGCTCATCCGACACAGAAAAAAGCCCCAGGCTGTGACCTGGGGCTTTGCCAAGCAAGAAGGACGGTGGGCTCGGAGCGCGAGCCCAATCCGTGAGAGGGGTCGGGGCCTAGCGCCCGATCGGCTTGGGGCCGGCGGCGCGAACCTCGGGCGACATGGTCGTGAGGCGCTTGTCGGCATTGTCAACGAACATTTGGGCGAGCTTCTCGGCCATCTCGTCGTAGGCCGCGCGGTCCTCCCAGGTGTTGCGGGCGTTGAGCAGCTCGCTCGGAACGCCCGGGCAGGAGGTGGGCACGTCGAGGTTGAAGCGCTCGTCGTGGACGTACTCGGAGTCGTCAATGATGCCGGACTGCGCGGCCTCGACCATCTTGCGGGTGTAGGCGAGCTTCATGCGCTTGCCCACGCCGTAGGGGCCGCCGGTCCAGCCGGTGTTGATCAGGTAGACGCGCACGCCGCCCTTGTCGATCTTCTCGCCCAGCATCTGCGCATAGACGTTGGGGTCGAGCGGCATGAACGGCTCACCAAAGAGCGAGGAGAACGTGGGCTGGGGCTCCTTGATGCCCCGCTCGGTACCGGCGACCTTGGAGGTGAAGCCGGTCATGAAGTGGTACATGGCAGCGTTGCGGTCGAGCTTGGCGATCGGGGGCAGCACGCCGAAGGCGTCAGCCGTGAGGAAGATCACGACGTCGGGGGTGCGCTTGGCGCGGCCCTTGGCCACGGCGCCGGGGACGAAGTCGACCGGGTAGGCAACGCGGCCGTTCTCGGTGAGGGAGGTGTCGAAGTAGTCCGCCACGCGCGTCTCATCGTCGATCACCACGTTCTCGCACATGGAGCCAAAGCGGATAGCGTTCCAGATCTGCGGCTCGGTCTCGGGGGTAATGTCGATCGTCTTGGCGTAGCAGCCGCCCTCAATGTTGAAGACGCGGTCCTCGGCCCAGCCGTGCTCGTCGTCGCCGATGAGCAGACGGTCCTCAGCGGCAGACAGCGTGGTCTTGCCGGTGCCAGAGAGGCCAAAGAAGACCGTCGTGCCATGGGAGCGCGGGTTCATGTTGCAGGAGCAGTGCATGGTGAGCACGTTGTCCTCAACGGGCAGCAGGTAGTTCATGACCGAGAAGATCGACTTCTTGATCTCGCCCGAGTACTGGGTGCCCACGACGAGGATCATGCGCTCCTGGAAGTTGATGAGGACGGCGGCCTCGGAGTGGGTGCCGTGGACCTCGGGGTCGAGCTTGAGGGAGGGCGCCGCCATGACGACGAAGTCGGCCTCGCCGAAGTCGCGGAGCTCGTCCTCGGTGGGACGCACAAGCATCTGGTGGACGAAGAGCGCCTGGCTCGCGAGCTCGCAGATGGCGCAGATCTTGCGGGAGTAGCGACGCTCGGCGCCGGCGAGGCCGTGCACGACGAAGAGGCGACGCTCGGAGAGGTGGCCGATGACCTCGCTCTTGATCTTCTGGTACTTCTCCTCGGAGAACGGGACGTTGACGCTGCCCCACGCAATCTTGTCGTGGACGTCGGGGGTGTCGACAATGAAGCGATCCTTGGGTGAGCGGCCGGTGTACTGGCCGGTGATGACGGAGAGCGAGCCGGTGCTGGTGAGCTCGCCCTCGCCGCGCTCGACGGCGGTCTCGATCAACACGGCGGGGGACGCGTCGATGACGGTCTTCTCCTCCGTGTGGGCTATGCCGTAGCGCTGAAGTTCCTCAATGATCATGCGTGCCTCCTTATGGCAGGCGGGTATCCGCCGACTTAAGACGCATAGCAGTCCCCCAAATTCCGAGGGTACCGGTTGGATATTATGACACAACTCCCCGCTCGCGGCTCCATACGCCCCATTCAGCTAGCCAAGAAGGCGAGAAGGACGCGGAGGGAATAGAGTTTTGAGAAATAGGGACCAAGGAGGGACGACCATGACCAAGCTGACGACCATTACCGACGGCGACCTCTCCGCCACGATCGACGCGCAGGGAGCGCAGCTCATGAGCGTGAAACTCGGCGACGGCGAGTACCTCTGGCAGGGTGACGAGCGCTACTGGGCGCGGCGCGCCCCGGTGCTCTTCCCCATAGTCGGCTGCCTGCGCGGCGACCACGCCACCTCGGCGCAGGGCGACGTCTCCCTCAAGCGCCACGGAATCGCCCGCCTCTACGAGCACGCCGTCGTGGAGCAGACGCCCTCGAGCGTGACCTACGAGCTCCGCTCCACCAACGAGACGCGCGCCGCCTACCCCTTCGACTTCTGCCTCAATATGACCTACGCGCTCGCCGACGGCCGCCTCACCCAGACGTTCAAGGTCACCAACACCGGCAACGTGGACCTCCCCTTCACGCTCGGCGGCCACCCCGCCTTCAACGTGCCCGTTCCCGGCGAGGGGGGCGCGTCCTTCTCGGACTACGAGCTCGTCTTCCCAAAGAGGTGGACCGCCGAGGTGCCGACGATCGACGCTCAAGGCCTCCACGACTTCTCCCGCATGCACGAGCTCTTCCGCGACGCCGACCGCCTGCAGCTCACCCACGAGCTCATTGAGCGGCTGCTGACCGTCGTCTTCGTCGACGTGCCCGGACGCTCCGTGAGCCTGGTCGGTCCCGCCGGCCACGGCGTCGAGGTCGACTTCGACGGCTTCACCTACCTCGGCGTCTGGACGGCCACCTCGGACGCGCCCTTCGTCGCGATCGAGCCCTGGGTCGGCTGCGCCACCGCCTACGACGAGTCCGACGTCTTCGAGGAGAAGCGCGGCACGATAGCGCTCGCCCCAGGCGAGTCCTGCGAGCGGTCCTTCTCGATACGGCCCTTCTAGTCATGGGCCAGATTCGCCTTGCACGCGCGGGCGACCTCGAGGTCGTCTGTTCCATATATGCCGTCGCGCGACGCTTCATGCACGCCAACGGCAACCCCACGCAGTGGCCCGGCGACTACCCCGGCCTCTTGGACGCCGAGAAGGACCTCGAGGCAGACGCCCTCTGGGTGCTCGACGAGGGCGCGGGTCCCGTCGCCGTCATGAGCGTCCTGCCCGGCCCCGACCCCACCTACGCGCAGATCGCGGGCGAGCCCTGGATGAACGACGACCCCTACTGGGTCATGCACCGCCTCGCCGTCGCCGAGAGCGGACGTGGAGCCGGAACGCGCATGCTCTCCTGGCTCTGCGCGGAGCATGACAACGTGCGCGCCGACACCCACGCCGACAACGTCCCCATGCAGCGAACGCTCGAGAAGTGTGGCTTCGTCCGCCGCGGCACGATCTGGGTCGAGGACGGCACCCCGCGGATCGCGTACCACTACGTCCGCTG
>CASEQJ010000055.1 GCA_949290055.1 uncultured Olsenella sp.
GGCTGCGGCGCGGGCGCGGTGACCGTGGCGTCGACGGCCGGCTCGTCCTTCTCGCCCAGCACGTCCTCGACGCTCGTCACGGCCTCGCAGGTGCGGCGGTACGCCTCGTCCTCGCTCATGCCCTGTGCGACGTAGTCGTCGAAGCGCGCCATGAGGTTGCCGTAGACCTCCTCCTTGAGCTCAATGGTCTCGGCGTCGAGCGTGCGGCCCTCGAAGAGGTGCTCGACGTACATTCTTATGTCGCTCCTGTCGCTCATTTGCTGCCTCCACTCTGTCCGAGAAGTCGGTCGATTATGGTTCGGGCGCGAACCCAGCGCGCGGTCGCCTCGGCAAGCTCCGCGCGACCGTCCTTGGTTATGTGGTAGTACTTGCGGCGCGCGCCCTGGGACTCGCTGCCCCAGTAGCTCTCCACGAGCCCCTGCCCCTCGAGGCGCTTGAGGCTCGTGTAGAGCGAGGGCTCCTTCATTTCGTACGCTCCCTGGCTCGTGCCGGCGACGTCCTTCAAGATCTCGTATCCATAGGAGTCTCCGTCCGAGAGCGTGTGCAGCACGATGGCGTCGATGTTGCCCCGAATGAGCTCGCTCTCCGCGTCTCTTGTCGCCATGGGTCACCTCCCTGCTCGCTGTTAGGTGCAGTGTAGCGCATATTACTATGTGTGTCGATATACCATTGCAGGAAAGGATATGGGTCGGCGAACGGTTGGCAGCGCAGGGCAAGCGTCACAATGAGGTATTCTAAGTCCCGAAGGGAGGACGACGTGAACCAGCGCGGTGACGGCTTTGTGGGCGTGTTCGACTCGGGCGTGGGCGGCATAAGCGTGCTGCGTGCCCTGGTCGACGAGCTTCCGCACGAGGACTTTCGCTTCTTCGGCGACTCCGCGAACGCCCCTTACGGCGAGAAGACCGAGGCCCAGGTCCTCGAGCTCTCGCGTGACATAACCGAGCGCCTGCTTGCTGCCGGCGCCAAGGCGATCGTGATCGCCTGCAACACGGCGACCTCCGTGGCTGCGAAGACGCTGCGCGCCGCCCACCCCGACGTGCCGATCGTTGGTATCGAGCCCGCACTCAAGCCTGCTGCCCGGGCGCTCCCCCACGGCACGGTCCTCGTCATGGCGACCGAGGTGACGCTGCGTCTCGAGAAGTACCGCGAGCTTGTGCGCGCCTGGGGAGGAGAGTGCGAGGTCATTCCGGTGCCCTGTCCGGGCCTTGCGGCGCGCATCGAGCGGGGCGACCTTGACGGGGCCGACCTCGCAGCCATGCTCGAGGGCTACGTGGGCGCCTATGCGGGCAAGGTCGACGGCGTGGTGCTCGGCTGCACCCACTACCCCTTCGTCCGTCGGCGCATTGCCGAGATTCTTGGCGCTGACGTGCGCTTCTTTGACGGGGGTGCCGGCACCGCGCGCCAGCTCAGGGTGCGCCTCACCGACGCGGGCCTGCTCGCCGGTCGCGACCGACCCGGGCGCGTCGAGTTTGCCTCGAGCCTGGACACGCCCGAGGAGCTGGCCCTATATGAGAGGTTTTTCTCGCTTTCGTGCTAGCTCTTCATTGTCTGGGTACTTTTTTGCTCAACCCCGAAGTAGGGAGCGACCGGTCGATCATAAACGCGCAGGTAGAAAAATGGTACCTCTCAAGTCGTACTTGAGAGGTACCGAAAAAAGTACCCAGACAATGAGCGGGGGCTCTGCTACGCGCGCTTCTTGCCCCAGAAGAAGAGGGCCACGGTGCCCGGGCCGGTATGAACGCCGATCGTGGCGCCAATGGGGAAGATCTCCACCTTGCCGTTTAGCTTGGGGAACTTCGCCTCTATGCGGTTGGCGACCTCGCGGGCGTCGTCCTCGCACTCGGACTGAGAAATGAAGCACTTGCCGGAGTAGTCGAGGCCGCCCTCGGCGAGCTCCTCCATTTTCTCCACCACGCGAGCCACGGCCTTGGCCTTGGTGCGGATCTTCTCCTTGACGGCGAGCGAGCCGTCGGGCTCGACGTCCATGACCGGGCAGATCTTGAGCATGCCGCCCACGAGGCCGGCTGCCTTGGAGATACGCCCGCCGCGCACGAAGAACGTCAGGTCGGACGAGAAGAACCAGTGCTGGACCTCGCTCTTGTGCTCCTCGGCCCAGGCGGCGAGCTCGTCGAGCCCCATGCCGGAGTCGCGCAGGTCGGCGAGGCGGTCCATGAGCAGGCCGTAGCCGGAGGAGGCGGCGAGCGAGTCGACCACGATCACCTTGCGGTCAGGGTACTTCTCGGCGAGCTGGTCGCGCGCGGCGCAGGCGGAGTTGTAGGTGCCCGAAATGCCCGTCGAGAGCGTCACGTGCAGGACGTCCTTGCCGTCGGTGAGGAATCGCTCGAAGTGCTCCATGTAGTCGCCGGCGCTGATCTGCGAGGTCTTGGCCTCCGCGCCAGCAAGCATCTTCGCATAGAGGTCAGTGGGGGAGTTGGTGGCCCCGAAGTCGTCCTTGCAGACCTCGCCGTTCAGGTAGTAGTTGAAGAAAATGTACTTAATGTCGCGGCTCTCGAGCCAGTCGTGCGTAAGGTCGGCCGTCGAGCAGCAGCTGAGAACGTAATCGGACATGGTGCCCCTTTCATTCGTTGTGCGCCGTCAAGCATAGCGCACCTCGCGCGTGCTAGAGGCCCATCTCCGCCTTGAGGCGGGCGAGGTCGTCCTCGACGGCGGCGTCGTTCACGGCGTCGGCGTACTTGGCCTCGAGCGCGGCCGCGTCGTCGGCGGGCTCGGCGTTGAGCTCGGCCATGGCGTCGGCGGTGTCGAGCGCGCGGTCGGCCTTCTCCTCCATGCGGTTGAACGCCTCAATGGCGCTCTCGGCCTTGTCGGCGCCGGAGGTGAAGCCGGCGACCTTCTCCTGCGTCTCGGCGACGGCCATCTTGGCCTTTATCGTCTCGCGGCGGCTCTTGAGGTTCTCAATGTCGCTCACCAGCTTGTCGTGCATCTGCCGCATCTTGTCGGCGTTCGCCTTGGCCGCGTCGGCCGCCTTCCTGAGCTCGGCACCGGTGGTCGCGAGCTTCTGCTTCTTGCCGAGGAACACGCGGGCGTCGTCTTCGTTGCCGGCGGAGAGCGCCTTCTTGGCGAGCCCCTCCATGCGCTCGACCTCCTCGGCGTTGGCGTCGGCGGCGCGCTTGGTGCGGGCTTCCTCGGCCATGACGCCGGCGGTCTCGCGCTTGACGTCGGCGAGCGACTCGGTGAGGTCGACGAGGTACTGGTCGACCATCTTCGCCGGGTCCTCCGCCTTGTCGAGCAGCTCGTTGATGTTGGCCTTCACGATCGTGGTGAAGCGGTCCAGGATTCCCATGTCTGTGTCCTTTCTAGTCCTTGTTTCCCGTGACGGGTCCGTCTTCCTCGTACTTGTCCGCGAGGTCTTCCACGTCCATGTCGCCAAACTTCTCGAGCGGCGTGTTGAGGATCTCCTCCACCCTCTTCTGCTCCTCGGCCTCCTTCGCCTTGCGCCGCTTGACGACGTAGGTGACGCCAAAGCCCACTGCCACGACGACCGCGACGACGCCGGCGGCGACGAGGAACGTCTGGCTGCGCTGCTCGTCCTCGGCGGCTGCCATGATCCGCTCCGCCGTCTCGGCGAAGGCGTCCGAGAAGACCTCCTCGTCGGTGGCGGCGTTGTTGTAGGCGTAGTCCAGCTCGTCGGACAGGACGTCCAGCGCCTCGGAGTCCATTATCGCCGAGGCCGCGGAGCCGACCGTATACCCGCAGTTGAACGTGCCGTCACCTGCGTCGCAGAAGACGAGCAGCAGGTGCCCCTCGTCGGAGAAGAGCTCGGGGTAGAGCTGCTCGGCGAGCGCGGTGAGCTCGCTGCCCGAGGTGGTCTGGCCGTTGGGGAGTATGTAGACGTAGGGCTGGACGCCGGTGCGCTCGTAGAACTCCTCGAGGCCCTTGGTGAGCCTGCCGGTGCTGTGGACCCAGTCGCCGTCGGCGTCGGTGTAGTAGTCGGTCTTGGTGACGGCGTCAGCGGGAAGCTTCTCGCGCACCGTGTCCGAGTCCGACTGCTGCGCGTAGGACGGGCGGTCGTAGGAGCTCCCGTAGGAGCCGCCGTCGCACAGGGAGAGCGAGGTCGTGAGCAGGGCTATGAGCAGCGCTGCCAGGACGAGGCCGACCACGCCGCCCAGACAGCCGCCGCAGCCGCCGCCCCCGGCGACGGGCACACCCACGGCGGGGCGGGGCCGCGCGAACCCGCCGAAGAACGGCATGCTCATGTGGTAGCGCGGGCGCGGGCCGCCCCAGGCGCCCGCGGGACGCCCGCCAAAGCCCGTAGGGCTCGGGCCGCCCGACCGTCCACCGGAGCGGCGGAACCCGCCGCCCGAAAAGCTGCCGGAACGTCGTCCGCCGCCGGAGAAGCCGCCGCTGCGACCGCCGCCGGAACGTCCGCCACCACCGCCGGATCTGCCCATGTGGTGCCCTTCTCGAGAGGTTTTCCTCTCTAGAGTATGCCCGAACTCGCGCTCTCGGTTTGGCCTCGTGCGGCCTCTTCGTCAACGAGGCGGGCAATTTCACGGCGGCGAACGAGGGCAATGACGGCGGGCATGAGCAGGACGAGCAGGCTCGCGAGGACGAGCGTCCCCTGGACGCCCAGCACCTCGGCGAGTGCGGGCGCACACAGAAGCGGCGCCACGCCGGCGACGTTATTGCCAAAGCCCATGACCGCGTTCACGCGCCCGATCGAGGCAAGGGGCGCGTGGGCCTGCACGAGCGTGGAGAGCAGCGGCGTGAGCATGCCAAACGCGACGCCAAGCAAAACCTGTCCGACGCAGGCGACGCCCACCCACGGCGTGCCGACGTAGAGAAGGGCAAAGGCGCCCTCGGAGGCGAGAACCGCGAGCAGGGTGCGCACGTTGACGTGGCGCGTGGGCACGCGCATGAGGAGCATGGACCCTACGACGCCGCCCACGCCGGCCGCCGCCGAGAGCCACCCCATCCACGAGACGTCCACGCCCAGAACGTCACGGTAGTAGAGCGACTCCAGGGGGTCGAAGGCGCCATAGCCAAAGAAGGAGAAGAAGCAGCTCCAGAACAGCAGCGCGAGTGCGGGCGAGCCAAAGACGGCGCGAAACCCCGCGCGCAGGGAGTCGTCGCCGCGGCGCGTCCTTCTCGCCTGCTCTTTCTCGACGCGCGGGTTGCGCGTGGGGTGAAAGCCCGCCGCGGGTGCGAGCGCGGCGATTGAGCAGACGCCCAGCAGCCAGAACACGGCCTGGGGCGAGGCGACCGACGAGACGAAGCCGCCCATGAGCGGCCCCGCGATCACGGCGGCGTTCGAGACCGTGAAGATCACCGAGTTCATGGTCTTGAGCTCGTCGGGGTCGTCCGTGAGGTAGGCCGGGAACGACTTTGCCACGAGGTCGCCGAGGCCCCAGGAGCCCCCGAGCAGGGCGGCCCCCACGAGCACCCCGGCGACGCTCGTGGCGAAGAGCTGGTAGAGCAGCGAGGTGGCGACGAGCGCCGCCACGACCACGGAGAAGAAGCGGCGCGGGCCCACGCGGTCGAGCAGGGGCCCGCCGACGAACGAGCCGGCAACGATGCAGCCGTTGAGCAGGACGATTCCGAGTGCGTTCTCGGTCACGCCCCCGTCAAAGGCGTAGGTGAGCGTGCCGACGACGCCTATGAAGTAGGCGCACTGCATGCCGAGGTATATGGCGAGGCGCATGAGGACGAGGCGCCGCGCCATGGGCGAGAGCGACCTCAGGCTCGCGAGGAGGGTCATGGACTTGCCGCTAGGCGAGCTGCGTGGGTGCGAGCAGCGTGCGGGCGCGCTCGGCGAGCACGCGAACGGCCTCGTAGGGCTCCCAGACGTCCTCGACGGAGGCGTCCATGGGGCACTGGCCGTTGCGGGCGCGGTTGGAAATGTGCGGCACGAGCGCGTCGTAGCTCGTGGCAATGCTCGCGGCGAGCAGGACGGCGCGGCCGGTCCAGGACATGACGGGGGAGAAGACGGCGTCGGGGCCGAGCACGGCGTAGAGCAGCGCGGGCGCCTTGCCCACGACCTTGTCAGCGACCGAGAAGCCCGAGAGGTCGCGGCCCTCGCGGACCCAGGCGAGCAGGGGCTTGATTCCGCGCTCGGTGCAGGTGATCATCTCGTCGCCGCGGACGGCCACGAGCGTGGCGTCCTTGTTGGCGATCAGCAGGGCGCGAGCGAGGTCGAGGTCGGTGAGATCCATGTCTTCAATCCTCCCGGACGTGTGGGTGAATTCAAGTCAGCGGGCACTCTACCACAACCGTGCGCGCTGGCAACACCGCTTGCCGAATAGGGCGGTCGGGTTCTTTCAAACTCCGAGATATGCGAGAGCGCGCCGCCCGGGCGTGCGCAGCAAAGCGGGCCGCCACCCGGAGGTGACGGCCCGCAGGCGACGCCATGGCGAGAAGAACTACTCGTTCAGAGCGGCGTTCACGGCGACGGCGCAGGCGACGGTCGCACCGACCATGGGGTTGTTGCCCATGCCGATGAGGCCCATCATGTCCACGTGCGCGGGCACCGAGGAGGAGCCGGCGAACTGGGCGCTGGAGTGCATGCGGCCCATGGTGTCGGTCATGCCGTAGGAGGCGGGGCCGGCGGCCATGTTGTCCGGGTGCAGGGTGCGGCCGGTGCCGCCGCCGGAGGCGACGGAGAAGTACTTCTTGCCGGCGAGCACGCGCTCCTTGAAGTAGGTGCC
>CASEQJ010000056.1 GCA_949290055.1 uncultured Olsenella sp.
TTTCTGTTGCGTAGCAAAAGTGGGGTCCACCCGCTGAGCGGGTGGATTTCTATGCCGCGCGAAGAGCGCGCGGCACAGGGTTGAGGACCCTTACGAAAAAGCGGGGCCACCGTCAGGTGACCCCGCTCACAGACGCATTGGCGAGAAGAACTACTCCTCGACGGTCTCCTCGGCCTCGACAGCCTCGGGCTCGGCCTCAGCCTCGGCCTGCTTGCTCTCGGGGAGCGGCTTGACCTCGACCTCGGTGCCGAGGGTCTCGGCGGCGGCCTTCATGGAGAGGGAGATGCGACGACGGTCGAGGTCGATCTCCATGACCTTCACCTGGACGGTGTCGCCCACGGCGCAGACCTGGGACGGCTGGTCGACGTGCTGCTTCGCCATCTCCGAAATGTGCACGAGGCCCTCCACGCCCTCGCCGAGGTCGACGAACGCGCCAAAGGTGACGAGCTTGGTGACGGTGCCCTCGACGATGGCGTCAACCGGGTACTTCTTGACGAGGGAGCGCCAGGGGTCCTCGGTGGTCTGCTTGAGACCGAGGGAGATGCGCTCGCGGTTGAGGTCGACGTCGAGCACCTGAACCTCGACCTCCTGGCCGACCTTGACGACCTCGGAGGGGTGGTTGACGTGGTTCCAGGAGAGCTCGGAGATGTGCACGAGGCCGTCGATGCCGCCGAGGTCGACGAAGGCGCCGAAGTCGACGATCGAGGAGACGGTGCCCTTGAGGCGCATGCCGACCTGGAGCTTGGAGAGGATCTCCTGGCGCTCGGCCTTGCGGGCCTCCTCGAGGACGACGCGGCGGGAGAGGACGACGTTGTTGCGGTTGCGGTCCATCTCAATAACCCGGGCCTCGATGCGGGTGCCGAGGTAGGCGTTGAGGTCCTTGACGCGACGGAGGTCGACGAGGGAGGCGGGCAGGAAGCCGCGCAGGCCGATGTCGAGGATCAGGCCGCCCTTGACGACCTCAATGACCTCGCCCTCGACGGTCTCGCCGGAGTTGAACTTCTCCTCGACGGCGTTCCAGGCGCGCTCGTACTCGGCGCGCTTCTTGGAGAGGACCAGGCGGCCCTCCTTGTCCTCCTTCTGGAGAACGAGCGCCTCGACCTCCTCACCCATGGAGACCACGTCGGCCGGGTTGACGTCCTTGCGAATGGAGAGCTCGCGGGAGGGAATGACGCCCTCGGACTTGTAGCTAATGTCAAGCAGGACCTCGTCGCGCTCAATCTTCACGACGGTGCCGGTAACCAGGCTGCCCTCGTCGAAGTCGGTGACGGTGCCGTCGTAGAGGTTGCTCATCTCCTCGTCGGAGATGTCGTCCAGCTGGAAAATGGACGAGTTCTGAATCTCACTCAAAAGTGGACCCCTTTCGAACTTTCGGGGCCCCGGTCGTCATGGTCGCTGCCTGCAGTGCCTGGAATCGTGGCGTCTACGTGGAAACTTGCATGCTCTCGGGGGCCGACAGATACGGTTGTGCGGGCCCTGCGCCCACACGCGCATTAGAATAGCGTTACCTGCGTGTGTTTTTCAAGCGTGAGGAATGGGTATTCTCTAATTTCCGCAAGGGCGTCCGAGACGAGGGAACGAGGGAGGTGCGCGCGTGATCAAGGCGGTGCTCTTCGACCTTGACGACACGCTGCTGAGGCTCAACCTCACCGCGTTCATTGCCCGCTACGTCGCCGGCACGACGCGGCTGCTCGCGAGCGTCGCACGGACGAGCCCCGTCGCGCTCGGCGTGCCCTACGTCCGCGCGTTTCTCGCCATGGACGCCCAGGACCGCGAGGACTCCCTCACCAACGAGCAGCTCTTCAACAGGACCATGCTCGAGACCTGCGGAATCCCGCTGGACGACCCCGTTATCGCGGACCTCATGAGCTACTACGAGACCCAGATCGTCCCCGGCTTCTCGGGCGGCCTCGTGGCGGCGCGCCCCGTCCCCGGCGCCCGCGAGACCATAGAGGCGGTGCACGAAGCGGGCCTGATCTGCGCGCTCGCCACCAACCCCACGTTCTCGCTCGACTGCGACCGCGCCCGCATGGGCTGGGCAGACGTGAGCGAGGACGACTTCGCGCTGATCTCCACCTACTCCAACTCTACGCGCTGCAAGCCGAGCGTGCGCTACTACCAGGAGTTTGCCAACCAGCTGGGCGTGCGTCTCGACGAGTGCCTCATGGTGGGAAACGACGCCGCGCGCGACATAGTCCGCCCCGACTGCGGGCTGCGCACGGCCTACGTCGGCCACGCGCGCCCGCGCGACGCCGTCTGGCGCGGCCCCATGGAGCGGCTCGCCCGCGAGCTCCCCGACCTTGTCGCCCGCCTGGACGAGCGGGACGGGTAGGACCGCCTGCCGAGAAAAACGGCGCCCGGCACGTCTCGCGTGACGCGCCGGGCACCCCTTCGGAGGCTGTGAGCCGCCGCTACACCCAGAAGAGCATCTTGTTGTAGGTGGGCACGGGCCAGTAGTCCGCGCCGCAGATCCGCTCCATGGCGTCGACCGGGGCGCGCAGCGCGTCCATGGCCGGCAGCACCTCGTCGCGGTAGGCGTCGCAGCGCGCCTGCGGGCCGTCGGCCTCGCGCGCGGCGGCGTTGGCGTCCTCGAGCGCGCGGGCCGCGGCGTCGATCTTGACCATGCCCTCGGTAATCTCCCTCACGAGGTCCTTCTCGACTGTGGCCTCGATGCCGATCTCGGCCTTGGTGGCCACGCTCGTGGCGAGGTCGCCCGAGTAGTCGGAGAGCGCCGGCAGGTAGAGGTGGCGCGCCATGTAGACCATGGTGTTGGCCTCTATGTTGAGGAGCTTGGCGTACTGGTCGGCCTTGGAGACGTAGCGCGCGTGGATCTCGGCCTCGTCGAGCACGTGGTACTTCTCGTAGAACGCCACGTTCTCGGGCTTGACCATGCACGGCAGCGCGTCGGGCGTGGTCTTGAGGTTGGGAAGGCCGCGCCGCTCGGCCTCCGCCTCCCACTCCTCGGAGTAGCCGTTGCCCTCAAAGAGCACGCGCTGGTGGTCGCGCAGGGTGTGGCGCACCCAGCGCAGGGCGAGGTTGGTGAACTCGTCGCCGGTCTTGCCGGCGAGCTTGGTGGCAAAGCGGTCGCACTGCTCGGCCACCGCGGTGTTGAGGACCACGTTGGGGTCGGCCAGGTTCTGCTGGCTGCCGCACATGCGGAACTCGAACTTGTTGCCGGTGAAGGCGAAGGGCGAGGTGCGGTTGCGGTCGGTGGAGTCGCGCAGCAGGTCGGGCAGGGCGGGCACGCCCAGGTCCATGACCTCGGCCTCGTGGACCTCGGGCTCCTCCTTGTTGATCAGGGCCTCCACGATCGCATGGAGCTGGTCGCCCAAAAAGACCGAAATGATCGCCGGGGGCGCCTCGTTGGCGCCGAGACGGTGGTCGTTGCCCGCGGAGGCCACGGAGGCGCGCAGCAGGTCGGCGTGCTCGTCGACCGCGGCCACGAGCGCGGCGAGAAACACCAGGAACTGCAGGTTCTCGGAGGGCACCGCGCCGGGCTCGAGCAGGTTCTTGCCGTCGGCGGAAAGCGACCAGTTGTTGTGCTTGCCGGAGCCGTTCACGTACTCGAAGGGCTTCTCGTGCTCGAGGCAGGCCAGGCCGTGGCGCGTGGCCAGGAGCTTGAGCTTCTCCATGGTCAGGAGGTTGTCGTCAATGGCGAGCGAGCCCTGCTCAAAGATCGGCGCCAGCTCGTGCTGGGACGGCGCGACCTCGTTGTGCTTGGTCTTGACCGGCACGCCGAGCTTCCAGAGCTCGTCGTCGACCTCCTTCATGAAGTCGTTGACCGTCGGGCGAATGGCGCCGAAGTAGTGCTCCTCGAGCTCCTGGCCCTTGACCGGCTCGCAGCCAAAGAGCGTGCGCCCGCAGTAGACGAGGTCGGGCCGCGCCTCATAGTCCTCCTCCTTCACGAGGAAGTACTCCTGCTCCGGGCCGATCGTGGTGGAGACGCGCTTGGGCTCGCGGCCAAAGAGCGCGAGCACGCGCTTGGCCTGCTGCTCGAGGGCGACCTGCGAGCGCAGAAGCGGCGTCTTCTTGTCGAGCGCCTCGCCGGTGTAGGAGACGAAGGCCGTGGGAATGCAGAGGACCTCGTCCTTAATGAAGGCCGGGCTCGTGGGGTCCCAGGCGGTGTAGCCGCGCGCCTCAAAGGTGGCGCGCAGGCCGCCGTTGGGGAAGCTCGAGGCGTCCGGCTCGCCCTGGACGAGCTCCTTGCCCGAGAAGGACATGAGGATCGTGCCGTCGTTGATCGGCGTGAGGAAGCTGTCGTGCTTCTCGGACGTAATGCCCGTGAGCGGCTGGAACCAGTGCGCAAAGTGCGTGGCGCCCTTCTCGAGCGCCCACTCCTTCATGGCGTGCGCGACCTCGTTGGCTATGTCCAGGTCGAGCGGCTTGCCGTCGTCTATGACCTGGCGGAGCTCCTTGTACGTCGGCTTGGGGAGCCGCTCCTGCATCACGGCGTCCGTGAACAGCAGGCTGCCGAACTCCTGAGAGACCTTGTCCTTGCCCATGTGCGCCCCTTCTCTCGGCGGTGTGGCTTACGGCCGAATACTCTACGGGGCCATTGTTTCACAGCCGTTGCGCCAACGTGAAGCGCGAGGCATGGTTTGGTTGCATCTTCAGGGCCATTTCATGGCGAGAAGGACACGGGGGACGCCAGGTCATTGTTCCGTCACGCTCCCAAGAGCCACTTCCAGGCCGGAACCACCCGCACCTTCCCAGTCGTTGTGTTGAGCTCGCCCTCTTCCGAGAGCGTCACGAGCGTCGACGCTCCCAGGCCCGTCTCGGCCATCGCCCGTTCGAGGTTTCCCACCTCACTGCGATACTTCTCCGACGGCATGCCGCCCTCTGCCGCACGGCTCGCGCCACTCTCGACGGCAACCTGAATCAGCTCGTATTCCTCGGCGAGCATGACATCGCCCACCACGAAGTCGACCTCCGGGCATGTGGGGGAGCTGTAGCGCGCGATTGCCCGGTCGCGTCTGTTGCCATACCGACGCTTGAGCTCCATGAAGACCGCCGTCTCAAGTCGCTGACCCAGATCGACGTGGTTCGCGGGGGCCACGGCGAGCGAGAGGCCCTGGTCAACTGAGTACAGCTTGTAGGCGGCCTTTGGGTTGTCGCTGATGGAGCGGCTGTAGTCAGAGACCTTGAACGCCAGATGGGCATCTTGAAAGTCGTCGAGCAACGCGTAGGCAGACTCGTTCGAAATCGAAATCCCTGCACTACGCATGACGTTTACCTGCTTGTTCACAGAAAACTTCAGGCCCGTGGACCGCAGGGCACCCAGAGCGAGACGCCTCCCCGCCCTGAACGACGCGTTGCCAAAGCGCTCCAGCACGTCCTTGGTCACAATCTCGTCCGCATAGGCCTGCAAAAGACGCACCCGCTCCGTTGCCCCCATGGTCTGCACGGCGGGAAAGCCACCGACGTCGAGATAGCCAAGAAGCGCCTGGGAAAGGGCCGCCTCCTCACGCGACGTGCGCGCGGGACCAAAAGGACGCGATGGCACGTCATGAAACAAGCAATACTCTGCAAAGTCGAGCGGCCAAACCTCAGTCGCAAGAGAGCGGCCTCGCAGCCTGGTGGGGATGTCCAAGGACAGCAGCTTTGACGAGGATCCCGTGAGCACAAGCGTCACGTCGTTCTGCTCGGCAACGCGACGAGCAAACGCCGCCCAGCCGGGGACGTCCTGCACCTCGTCAAGAAAGAGGTAGCAACCTTTCGTTGCCCGGGGAATCATTGCGAGATAGGCGTCAAACACCCGTGACGCCGTGAGCTCGTCAAGCTCACCGAGGCGGTCGTCGTCAAACGGGAAATACAGCATGAGCTCGCGCGGTACACCCGCCCTTGTCAGCTCGTCCATGAGTTGGAACAGGGTAAAGGTCTTACCACAGCGTCTCACCCCGATGACCGCGGTGATGAGGTTACGCTTTTTCGGCGTGGGCAGCGGACCGACGACGTTTCGACGGGGCACGTAAGAGGGAAGTTCGTACGCAAGGTACTCGGCCACGAGCTGCTCGTACATGAGAAGCGTCCTATCTTCTTCGGATTCCGGAGAAGATTATACCTTATCTTCTCCGGAATCCGAAGAAGATAGGAAAGCAGCGTTCACGTTCTTCTCGCCCGGCAGTTGAAAACCTCACAGGCACGGTGTCATCGGGGTCTCACAGCCAGACGAGCTCGGCGGGACCGTCCTCGTCGGGCTCGGGCTTGGGCGCGCCCTCGTCCCGTGTCCCCCACTCCAGCGACTCCTCGAGCCACGGGCGCGGGGGCGCGGCGGGCTCGAAGGCGGCCTCCCGGCCGTCCTCAAGCCATACGATGCCGTGCCTGTCGTCCGCGCCGCCCATGTCAGAGCCCCAGCGCCTCGGCGACCTCGCCCGCACAGGCCATGGCGTCCGCGATCGCGCTCACCACGAGCGAGGAGCCCGTGCGCGCGTCGCCGGCGAGAAAGACGGGCGTGGTCGCGTCCGTCTCGGCGCGGTGCGCGCCCGCCGCGACGACCGGCAGCCCGCGCTCCCCCGCGCGCACGCCAAGGGCGTCCAGCACGGCCCGCTCCGGGCCCGTGAAGCCGCAGGCCACGAGCACGAGCTGGGCCGCGACCTCCCGCTCGCTGCCTGCCACGCGCTCGGGGCGGCCGGCGGACCAGTCGAGGTCGGCCACG
>CASEQJ010000057.1 GCA_949290055.1 uncultured Olsenella sp.
CGGCCTCGTCCTCGCCGAGCGCCGCGCGGGCCGCCGCGACGGCGCCGTCGCCGGCGAGGCGCACGAGGCGCGTGGACATGCCGGTGAAGCCGAGCGCGGAGAAGGCGCGGGCCACCTCGGCGGGGTCGAAGGTGGGGAAGCGCGCGTCCGCGAGGTCGAGCTCGATCGGCGCGTCGGTGCGGATCGTGGCCACGCGGCGGCTGAGCAGGGCGTCGTCCACGTGCGCGCGGAGGTTCTCGCCCATTTTTCCGGGGACCTCGTCAGCGTGGGCTATGACCTCGTCGAGGCTGCCGTACTGCACGATCAGCGCGGCGGCCTTCTTGGGGCCTATGCCGGGCACGCCGGGTATGTTGTCGGAGGAGTCGCCCTTGAGGCCATAGAAGTCGGGCACCAAATCGGGCGTAATGCCGTGGTAGAGGTCCTCCACGCTCTCGGGGTCCATGATCTTGACCTCGCTCACGCCCTTCTGGGTGGAGACGACCCTCACGTGCTCGGTGGAGAGCTGGTACATGTCGCGGTCGCCGGTGAAGAGCAGCATGTCATAGCCCGCCGCCTCGCCGCGGCGCGCCAGGGTGCCGAGAATGTCGTCGCCCTCCCAGCCCTCGAGCTCGGCCACGGGGACGTCGAGCGTGCGCAGCAGCTCCTTCACCATGGGGAACTGCTCGTGCAGCGCGGGGTCCATGGGCGGGCGCTGGGCCTTGTACTGCGGCAGCATCTCCATGCGTACCCGCGGCTTGCCCTTGTCAAAGGCGCAGATCACGCCGTCGGGGCGGAAGGTGTCCACGAGCTTTATGAACATGTTGAAGAAGCCAAAGAGCGCGCCCGTGGAGCGGCCGTCCGGCGCGTTCATGGGCTGGCGAATCGCGTGGAACGCGCGGTGCATGAGCGAGTTTCCGTCAATGACGGCTATGGTGCGGGTGGCGTCTGCCATGGGGACCTCCTTGTGGTTGCCCCTCGATTGTAGGCGAGAAGGGCGACAAAAACGTGCGGGGCGCGGTCGCGGCGGGCCGGCGACAAGACCCGGCGCTCAGACAGCTTGGCGCGCAGGGCGCGCCAAGAACTCGCGGCGGGCCTTGTCGCCGGCGCCGTGCGTTTCGCGGGCGTTTCCGGCTCGCTTCGCGCGTATGGCGGGCGAGAAACGCGCGCGTGGCGAGCGCGTAGCAAGTTCGTCTCGCTTTTCTCGCCCGCCGGGGACGCGCCGTAGACTCCCCATGAAGTCGAACGAGGGGAGTCCCATGGACCGCGGTCTCTACAGGGAGAGCTACGAACACGACGCCTGCGGCATTGGCGCGATCGCGCACCTGCACGGCAAGAGGAGCCACCAGACGCTCGACGACGCGCTCTCGGTGCTGGTGAACCTCGAGCACCGCGGCGGCAAGGGCCTCGAGCGCAACACCGGCGACGGCGCGGGCGTGCTCTTTCAGGTGCCGCACCGGTTCTTTCGCAAGGAGGCCCAGAAGGAGGGGCAGATCCTGCCCGACGAGGGCGACTACGGCGTGGCCATGCTCTTCTTCCCCCACGACGACCCCGCCGGCGTGACGGCCGCGCGCCAGGTCTTTGAGCGCGGCTGCGCGGAGTGCGGCGTGCCGCTCATGTTCTGGCGCGAGGTCCCGGTGGACCCGCACGACCTGGGCTCCACGGCGCGCGCCTGCATGCCCACGATCTACCAGGCGTTCCTGCGCCGACCGGAGGACGTGTCCCGGGGCCAGGACTTTGAGCGGCGCCTCTACGTGTGCCGCCGCACGATCGAGCGCGCGGCCGACGCCGAGCCCGCGCTCAAGGGCAAGATCTTCTACGTCTGCAGCATGTCCGCGCGCACGATCGTCTACAAGGGCATGCTCGTGGCAACGCAAATGCGCCGCTTCTACCTGGACCTGAACGACGCCGCGGTGGAGACGGCCCTTGCCCTCGTGCACTCGCGCTACTCCACCAACACCACGCCCTCCTGGGAGCGCGCCCACCCCAACCGCTACCTCATTCACAACGGCGAGATCAACACCCTGCGCGGCAACGTGAGCTGGATCCGCGCCCGAGAGCCGCGCCTTTACTCGCCCGTGCTGGGCGCCGACCTCGAGCGCGTCATGCCGATCATAAACCGCGAGGGCTCGGACTCCGCCATTCTGGACAACGTGCTGGAGTTCCTCGTCATGAACGGGCGGCCGCTCGACCGTGCGGTCACGCTCATGCTGCCGGAGCCGTGGGACAAGAACCCCGCGCTCGGCGAGAGGCGCCGCGCCTACGACGAGTACCAGTCCATGCTCATGGAGCCCTGGGACGGCCCGGCGGCGATCGTGTTCACGGACGGCCGCACGCTCGGTGCCGCGCTCGACCGCAACGGCCTGCGCCCCGCGCGCTACTACGTGACGCGCGACGACCGGCTGATCCTGGCCTCCGAGGTGGGAACCATCGACGTCGACCCCGCCAACATCCTGCGCGCGGGCTGCCTCGGGCCGGGCGAGATGCTCGAGGTGGACCCGGTCGCCGGGCGCGTAATCGGCAACGACGAGATTCGCGACCGCCTGGCGGGCGAGAAGCCCTATCGCGACTGGATCGACGGCGAGACGATCGGCCTTGCGGACCTGCCCGCGCCCGACCCCGTCAAGGTCCGGCGCTCGGACAGCTTCGCCGCACAGGGCGCGGCTGCAGAACTCGCGGCGGACCTTGACGGGGTCGGGCGCTCCGGTGACGAGGCCGAGTCGCTCGCCTCGCGCCTCGCCGCACACGGCTGGCACTACGACGACATGGACGAGGTCGTGCGGCCCATGGCCGAGAAGGGCGCGGTGCCGCTGGCCTCCATGGGCGTGGACGCGCCGCTCGCGTGCCTCTCCACGCGCGACCGTTCGTTCTTCGACTACTTCCACCAGCTCTTCGCCCAGGTCACGAACCCGCCGATCGACGCGCTGCGCGAGAGCATGGTCACGAGCACCAAGCTCTACCTCGGCAACCACGGCAACCTCCTCGAGGACTGCCGCGACAGCTGCCGTCTCGTGCGGCTGGACGCCCCGATCCTCTCCGACGAGGACTTCCGTCGCCTCTGCGCGATCGACCGCGCGGGCTTCCGCGTGGCGAGCGTCCGCGCGACCTACCCGGCCGAGGGCGGCCCCCGCGCGCTCGACCGCGCCCTCGACGAGCTGGCGGCGCAGGTCGAGAAGGACGTGCGCTCGGGTGCCAACATCGTGGTGATCTCGGACCGCGCGGCCGCCGGCGAGGTGGCAATTCCCTCGCTTCTGGCCCTTGGCTGCGTGCACAACCACCTGATCCGCTGCGGCCTGCGCACCCTGGCCGACCTCGTGGTCGAGACGGGTGACGCGATCTGCGCGCACGACTTTGCGTGCCTCGTGTCCTTCTCGGCCTCCGCGATCTGCCCCTACCTCGCCCACGACTGCGTCCGCGACCTCTGCGTCCGCGGGGAGCTCGCCCTCGAGCCCGAGGAGGCCTGCGCCCGCTACGACCGCGCGGTCACGGCGGGAATCGTCTCGATCATGTCGAAGATGGGCATATCCACCATGCAGGGCTACCACTCCGCGCAGATCTTCGAGATCGTGGGCCTTGCGGACGAGCTCGTGGAGCGCTGCTTCACCTACACCGCCACGCGCGTGGGCGGCCTCACGGTGGACGACCTCCAGCGCCTGCTCGACGAGCGTCACGCGACGGCGCTCGCGCTTGGGTGCACGCCGGCGCCGGGCCAGCTCCCCACGCTCGGCCTCACCAAATGGCGGCCGGCCGGTGAGGAGCACCTGATCGACCCCAAGGCGATCTACCTGCTGCAGCGCGCCTGCCGGGAGGGCGACTACGACCTCTTCAAGGAGTACGCCGCCTGGGTGCACCGCCCCGGGCGCGCCGTGACCCTGCGCGACCTCATGGGCTTCTCGCCTGCCGGGCCCGCCGTGCCGCTGGAGGAGGTGGAGCCCGCGAGTGAGATCGTGCGGCGCTTCAACACCGGCGCCATGAGCTACGGCTCGATCTCCCGCGAGCAGCACGAGTGCCTTGCCGTGGCCATGAACCGCCTGCACGGCCGCTCCAACTCCGGCGAGGGCGGGGAGGACCCCGCGCGCGAGACGCCGCGCGCAAACGGCGACTCCGCGCGCTCCGCGATCAAGCAGGTCGCGTCCGGCCGCTTTGGCGTGACGAGCCGCTACCTGGTCTCCGCGACGGAGATTCAGATCAAGATGGCCCAGGGCGCCAAGCCCGGCGAGGGCGGCCACCTGCCCGGACGCAAGGTCTACCCGTGGATTGCCGAGGTGCGCCAGTCCACGCCGGGCGTGAGCCTCATCTCGCCGCCGCCCCACCACGACATATACTCGATCGAGGACCTCGCCGAGCTGATCTTTGACCTCAAGTGCGCAAACCCCGAGGCCCGCATCTCGGTCAAGCTCTGCTCGCTCGCGGGCGTGGGCACCATTGCCACGGGCGTGGCCAAGGGCGGGGCCGACAAGATCCTCGTCTCCGGGCACAACGGCGGCACCGGCGCCGCCCCGCGCGACTCGATCTACCACGCCGGCATTCCGTTCGAGATCGGCCTTGCCGAGACGCAGCAGACGCTTCTGCGCAACGGCCTGCGCTCGCGCGTGGTGCTCGAGACCGACGGCAAGCTCATGAGCGGGCGCGACGTGGCGATCGCGGCGCTTCTCGGCGCGGAGGAGTTTGGCTTTGCCACCATGCCGCTTATCGCCTGCGGCTGCCTCATGCAGCGCGACTGTCAGCGCGACACCTGTCCGGCGGGCGTGGCCACCCAGGACGCTCGCCTGCGCTGCCGCTTTGCGGGCAGGCCCGAGCACGTGGTGAACTTCATGACGTTCGTGGCCGAGGACCTGCGCGAGATCATGGCGTCGCTGGGCTTTAGGACGGTGGACGAGATGGTGGGGCGCGTGGACTGCCTGCGCCAGGCGCCCGTTGCCGGCGAGGCCAACTGGAAGGCCAACCGCGTTGACCTCTCCGAGCTCCTCGCCGAGCCCGTCTGCGAGTACGGGACGGCGATCAAGGGCGCCGACGCGCGTCGCTTCCTGCCGGAGATGGCCGCGGACCCCGAGCTCGACCGCACGCTGGACGCGACGCTGCTCGTGCCCTACACGGTCCGCGCCCGCGAGCGCCTCGAGTCGATTCGCCTGCGCGCGGACGTGGACAACGTCAACCGCTGCGTGGGAACGCTCCTGGGCAGCCGCGTCACCGCGCAGCACCCCGAGGGCCTGCCGGAGGGCGCGCTCACCGTGGACTGCGAGGGCTCGGCGGGCCAGAGCTTCGGCGCGTTTTTGCCCGCCGGCGTCACGCTCAACGTGGCCGGCGACGCCAACGACTACTTTGGCAAGGGCCTCTCGGGCGGCGTGCTGTCGGTGCGCCCCGCGGACGGCGCCACCTACAAGTTCGACGAGAACGTCATTGTGGGCAACGTGGCGCTCTACGGTGCCACGGGCGGGCGCGCCTTTGTGAACGGCCTTGCGGGCCAGCGCTTCTGCGTGCGCAACTCCGGCGCCACCGTGGTGGTGGAGGGCGTGGGCGCGCACGGCTGCGAGTACATGACCGGCGGCTGCGTGGTCGTGCTCGGCGAGGTCGGGCCCAACTTCGCGGCTGGCATGTCGGGCGGGGTGGCCTTTGTCTACGACCGCCTCGGCACGCTCGCCGCGCGCTGCAACACCGAGCTCGTGAACCTGGAGGAGCCAAGCGAGCAGGACCTCGAGCTCGTGCGCTCGCTCATGGAGGAGCACGTGCGCCGCACGCAGAGCCCGCGCGGCATAAAGCTCCTCTACCAGTTCGACGAGGCGCGCCGCAGCTTTGTGAAGGTGATTCCGCGCGACTACGAGCGGGTCCTTGGCCTGGTGGCCGAGGCGGAGGCGGCGGGCCGGACCCACGAGGCCGCGCTCGAGCACGCGTTCGACGTCATGAGGGAGGGCTAGCATGGGCAGGCCGGGAGCGTTTCTGACGGTGGGCCGCCGCGCCCACGAGCTGCGTCCGACAAAGGAGCGGGTGCGCGACTACGAGGAGCTCTACGAGGAGCCGCCCGAGGACGTGCGCCGCGCGCAGGCGAGCCGCTGCATGCACTGCGGCGTGGCGTTCTGCCAGGCGGGGTTCTCCTTCGGCGGGGCGCGCCCGAGCGGCTGTCCGCTCCACAACCTGATACCCGAGTGGAACGACCTCGTCTACCGGGGCCTCTGGCGCGAGGCGGCGGACCGCCTGGCGCTGACGTCGCCTTTGCCCGAGTTCACGAGCCGCGTGTGTCCGGCGCTCTGCGAGGCGTCGTGCAACCTGGGCTGCCATGACGAGCCCGAGACGATTCACGACAACGAGCGCACGATCTCGGACTGGGAGTGGGCGCACGGCGGCCCGAGGCGCTTCTCGCCCGCCGCGCCGGACGCGCCGCGCGTGGCGGTGGTGGGCTCCG
>CASEQJ010000058.1 GCA_949290055.1 uncultured Olsenella sp.
CGCAGGTCACCAAGAGGCGCGCCGCCTCCGCCGAGCGCGCCGCGGCCGCCCGGACGCAGATCGAGGAGCACCGCCGCGCCGCGCGCGCCGCGCGCGAGAGCGCCGACGAGCTCGCGGGCAGCCTGTCCGAGCGCACCGCCGAGCACGAGGCCGCCGTGCGCGCGCAGGGCAAGGCCTCCAAGGAGCTCTCCGACGGACGCCTTGAGCTTGCCATGACGAGCGAGCGCCGCGCGGGCCTCGAGCGCCGCGAGCGCGAGCTCTCCGCGCGCGTGCGCGAGCTCGACGAGCGAATCGACGCCACGAGGCGCTCCTCGCGCGCCCTCGAGGTGGTCCGTCTGCGCGTCGACCCGCTGCACGACCGCTACGAGGCCATTCGCGAGCGCGCCCTGGAGTGGGCCGCGCGCCTGAAGGACCGCGCCTCGCTCGCCGAGGCGGACTCCGACTCGCTCAAGCGCACCATTGGCGACGCCCGCGAGGCCGTGAGCGCGGCCTCGACGGAGCTCGAGAGCGCCCGCAGCGCCGCGACTGCCGTCAAGGTGGACCTCGGCAAGCTCGAGGTGCAGGTCCAGACCTCGGTGAACGCGATCGTCGCCACCGGTGCCGTTCTCGACGAGGCGCTCGAGTGCCCGCCGCCCGAGAACCGCGACGAGGCCGAGCGCCGCGCGGCGTCGCTGCGCTCCCAGATTGAGTCGATCGGCCCGGTGAACGCCGTGGCCATGGACGAGTACCTGCGCCTCAAGGAGCGCTATGACTACATTGACGAGCAGGTGCGCGACCTCGAGGACGCGCGGGCGTCGCTGCGCAAGATCACGGCCGCGATCGACCGGAAGATGCGCAACCGCTTCCTCACCGTCTTCGAGCGCGTGAACGCGAACTTCTCGGAGATCTTCGCCCTGCTCTTCCCGGGCGGTCAGGCGCACATTGAGATGACCGACCCGGACAACCCCTCCGAGACCGGCATCGAGATCGTGGCGCAGCCGAGGGGCAAGAAGCTGTCGAAGATGATGCTCATGAGCGGCGGCGAGAAGTCGCTCACGGCGCTCGCGCTGCTCTTTGCTGTCTACAAGGTGCGCACGGTGCCGTTCTACGTGTTCGACGAGGTGGAGGCCGCCCTCGACGACTCCAACCTCTCCAAGCTCCTCGACGCCATAGAGCAGCTCAAGGCGTCCACGCAGCTCATCGTGATCTCGCACCAGCGCAGGACGATGGAGCAGGCGGACGTGCTCTACGGCGTTTCCATGCAGGCGGACGGCGTGAGCCACGTGGTGTCTCAGCGCCTCGACCGCGAGACCGGAAAGGTGGTTGATGCGTAACATGGGCCTTCTCGACAGCCTGAAGGACGGCCTCAAGCGCTCCCGCGAGGCCATAAACGAGATCTTCTACATGGGCGGCGAGGTCGACGAGGACTTCTGGGAGGACCTCGAGGACACGCTCGTCATGGGCGACATGGGCGCCGAGGTGGCCATGCGTGTGACCGACGACCTGCGCGAGCAGGCCGCCCGCGAGAACCTCACCCGCGCCGAGCAGCTGCGCGACGCGCTGGCGCACCGCCTCGCCGCGGAGTTTCCCGCCGCGGGGCGCGACCCGTTCACCGACGTCCCGAGCTGCGTGCTCTTTGTGGGCATCAACGGCGCCGGCAAGACCACCACGGTCGGCAAGCTCGCCGGGCGCGCCCGCGAGTCGGGCGTGAGCTGCGTCATTGGCGGCGCCGACACGTTCCGCGCCGCCGCGATCGAGCAGCTCGAGGTCTGGGGCGAGCGCGCGGGCGTCGACGTGGTCACGCGCGAGCGCGGCGCGGACCCCGCGAGCGTGTGCTACGACGTGGTCGAGGAGGCCGAGAAGCGCGGCGCCGAGCTCGTGCTGATCGACACCGCGGGGCGCCTGCACACCTCGGCAGACCTCATGCGCGAGCTCGCGAAGGTCGTGAGCGTCACGCGCAAGCGCTGCCAGCTCCCGGTCTCGGTGGTGCTCGTGATCGACGCCACCACCGGTCAGAACGGCCTCAACCAGGCGCGCGAGTTCAACGACGCCCTCGAGCTCGACGGTCTTATCGTCACCAAGCTCGACGGCACCGCCAAGGGCGGCATAGCCCTCGCCATTTCCAGCCAGCTCGGCCTGCCCATTTACCGCATCGGCGTGGGCGAGACCATAGACGACCTCCAGACCTTTGACGCGCTCGAGTTCTGCCGCGCGCTCGTGGGTGAAGGGATGTAGCCACCATGTTCAACTCTCTCTCCGACCGTCTCCAGGACACCTTCGAGCGCCTGCGCGGCAAGGGCCGCCTCACCGAGGACGACATCAACGTCGCCATGCGCGAGATCCGCATGGCGCTGCTCGAGGCCGACGTCAACTACCGCGTGGTCAAGGAGTTCGTCGCGCGCTGCAAGGAGAAGTGCCTCACCGCGGACGTGCTCTCGTCGCTCTCGCCGGCACAGAACGTCGTCAAGGTGGTGCTCGACGAGCTCACCGCGCTTCTCGGCTCCACGGACTCGCGCCTCACGCTCGCGCAGAACCGCACGCCCAACGTGATCATGCTCGTGGGCCTGCAGGGCTCGGGCAAGACCACGGCGGCGGCCAAGCTCGCGTACCTGCTCAAGTCCCAGGGCCACAGCCCGCTTCTGGCCGCCTGCGACACGCACCGCCCCGCGGCGGCCGACCAGCTCGCCACCCTCGGCGGCGAGATCGGCGTGCCGGTCTTCCGTGGCGACGGCAAGGACGCCGTGGCCGTCGCGGAAGGCTCGATCAAGGAGGCGGTCGACCGCCTCTGCGACATCGTGATCGTGGACACCGCCGGCCGCCTGCAGATTGACGAGGAGATGATGGAGGAGGCCGTCGCGATCAAGCGCGCGGTGCGCCCCGACCAGATCCTCATGGTCGTCGACGCCATGACCGGCCAGGACATAGTGAACGTGGTCACCGAGTTCGCCAACCGCGTGGACTTTGACGGCGTGATCATGTCCAAGCTCGACGGCGACGCCCGCGGCGGCGGCGCGCTCTCGGTGCGCGAGGTCACCGGCAAGCCGATCAAGTTCGTCTCCATGGGCGAGAAGCCCGACTCGCTGGAGGTCTTCCACCCCGACCGCATGGCCAAGCGCATTCTTGGCATGGGCGACGTCGTCGGCATAATCGAGCAGGCGCAGAAGGTCGCCGACGAGCAGCAGGTGGCCGACGCCGAGCGCATGCTGCGCGAGGGCTTCACCATGGACGACCTGCTCGCGCAGATGCAGCAGATTCGCAAGATGGGCGGCCTGCAGAAGCTCATGGGCATGATCCCCGGCATGGAGCGCGCCATGGCGCAGGCCCCGCAGGCCGCGAGCGACGAGCAGCTCACCCGCATTGAGGCGATCATTCGCTCCATGACTCGCGAGGAGCGCCTGCGCCCCAAGATCATTAACGGCCAGCGCCGCCGCCGCATAGCCGCGGGCTCCGGCCGCACGGTCCAGGAGGTCAACCAGCTGATCAAGCAGTGGGGCGAGATGAACAAGATGATGGGGCGGATGAAGGGCATGATGCAGCCGGGCGCCGCCGGCAAGAAGAACCGCCGCGCCATGCAGAACATGATGCGCAACATGGGCGGCGGCCAGAACTTCCCGTTCTAGTGCCCCCTCGCTGTATCCGTTTCCAGAAATCCCGACTTACGCGGGCCGAGAAGGACGCGTGAGTCGGGATTCTTGTCCGAATGGACGGTTTTCTCGACTTACGCGTGCTGGGGCGCCGCTGCCAGGACGCGTAACTCGGCATTACCGGTAATCCCGACGTGCGCGGTCTGGCGGACAGGCGGGTGCCGCGGGGGCGCCGGCGGCCGGACGCTAGTAGTGGACCACCACGACGTCGCCGACCTGGGCCAGGTCGTAGAGCTGGGCCGCCTTGTCCATCGGCAGGTTCACGCAGCCGTGGCTGCCGTTCCACTGGTAAATGGTGCCGCCGAAGCTGCCGCGCCAGTCGGCGTCGTGCAGGGCGACCATGTTGCCGACGAAGGGGATCCAGTACTGCACGTGACTGATGTAGTCGGGCTCGCCGTCCTTGTCGTAGTCAAGGCCGCGCAGCTCGACGTCACCGGACCGTTTGTTGTCGTTGATCTGGTTCACGCCGGTCGGCGTGTCGTAGCCCTTCGAGGCGTCGCCGGAGACGCAGGCGGACTCCCAGATCACGGAGCCGTCGTCGCCGTACATGCGGACGTACTGCTCGGTGAGGTCGATGTCTATGTAGCGGTTGCCCCAGTCGCGGCCGCCGGCGTCCGGCACGACCTGGCCGCGCGTGTCAAAGGGCACCTCGACGGCCTGCGGCGTGCCGGCGCTCACGGCCGCCACGAGCGCGTCCGCGACGCCGCCCTGGTTGACCTGCCAGCCGTAGGAGCCTCCCGAGACGGTCACCTGCTTGCCGTCGGCGCGCGTGTAGGTGCGCTCGGCTCCGATCGTGTTGAGACGCGCGACGCTCTGGTTGGCCCAGCTCGCCGCCGCGTCGGTGCTCAGCGAGACGGAGTAGTCGTCGGCGACGCTCACCCAGCTGGCAATGACCTCGGGCGTCACCTCGGCAGCGGTCTCGCCGTCGAGCGTGAGGGTCGTCCCGGCGGCGCCGAGGTAGGCGTCCGCGGCGTCCACGGCGGCGTGCAGCGCGTCGTCCTCGCCGCCGAGCTGCCCCTCGTCAAGCACGATCTCCTCCTCCTGGCCCGTGAATGCCTGGGAGAGGGCCTCGATCAGGGCGTCGTCGTCGAGGTACTGGGCGGTGATCGAGGGGTCCAGCCCAAAGGAGCCTGACTCCGCGTCGAAGACGACCGCCTTGCCCCCGAGGCTCGCCACGCTCTCGCGGGCCGCGCTCTCGAAGGGCTCGAAGAGGTCAAGAAGGGCCTCGCGGTCGAAGACGACGGCGCTCTCCGCGCTCACCGAGCGGTCTCCCTGCGCGAGCTGGAAGGGCCACGCCCAGGGGTTGGTCGCCGCAATCGCCTCGCGCGCGTAGGCGTCGCCGTCGTAGGCGAGGTCAATCTGGTCGGCGGTGAGGGTGAGGTCGACGCCGTTGCCGGTTATGTGCGTCTGGTAGCCGGAGAGGGAGCCCGCCTTCTCCTGCGCGACCTCGCTCGCCGCCCTGAGGGAGACGTCGGAGCCGTCCAGCGTGGTGCCGGGCATGAAGACGAAGTTGAACGCGACGACGCCTCCAAGGTATGCGAGGGCGAAGAGGGCGAGAAGAACGGTGGGAACGATCCAGACGAGCTTGTTCTTCTCGGTCTTCTCGCTCTGCGGGGGGACGCTCATGTGACTTGCCATAGATCACCTTGGTATCGAGGGGTGCTTCACGTATTTTTCGCCTCTGTATCGTACCCTAGGATGGGTTCCGTGTCCTTGACTTGTTGTCAAAGTTGATGGGAGCGTGATGATGGCGCGCGTGGTTCGTGTCCAAGACATCTCCGACAGTCGGCTCGACCCCTTCTCGCGGCTGACCGACCACCAGCTGAGACGTTGCCTCGAGGAGGGGCGCGGCCTGTTCGTCGCGGAGTCGCGCACGGTGGTCGAGGTCGCGCTCGACTGCGGCGCCGAGCCGATCTCGCTGCTCGTCGACGAGCGCGACCTCGAGGCGAGCGTGCCCGTCCTCGAGCGCGTGGGCGACGACGTCGAGGCCTACGTCGTGCCGCACGAGCAGGTGGCGCGCCTCACCGGCTTTCGGCTGGCGCGCGGGCTTCTGTGCGCCATGCGCCGCCCGGCGCGGCGCTCGGTCTTCGAGGTGGTCGAGGGCGCGCGGCGCGTCGCGGTGCTCGAGGACCTCGTCGACGTCGCCAACGTGGGCGCGCTCTTCCGCAACGCGGCCGCCCTCGGCGCCGACGCCGTGCTGCTCTCGCCGCGCTGCGCAGCCCCGCTCTCGCGGCGCGCGGTCCGCGTGTCCATGGGCTGCGCGCTCAAGTCCATGGGCTGCGCGCTCAAGCTGCCGTGGGCCCGCGCCGAGGCGGGGGAGTGGCCGGAGGCAACCCTCGAGCGCCTGCGCGAGCTGGGCTTCACCTGCCTGGCGCTCGCGCTGGAGCCGGGTGCCGCGCCCCTGGACGAGCTCGCCCCCGCCGCCGGCGAGCGCCGCGCGCTGCTCTTTGGAAACGAGGGCTACGGGCTCTCCCGCGCCGCCCTTGCCGCCTGCGACCGCTCCGTCGTGATTCCCATGGCGCGCGGCGTCGACTCCCTGAACGTCGCCGCGAGCTCCGCCGTCGCGTTCTGGCAGCTCTTCCGCTGAGGCGCGGGGGTGCGGGGCGCGGGGGCGCGTCCTTCTCGGCCGCCCGCGCACGGGCGTTTTTCTGTGCAGCCAAAATCCGGTTGGCTAAAATCGGTGTTTTGGGTATCAGATACCCCAAGTACCCCCTGACCCGAAGGGCTCGCACACACGATGGACATGAACGACAACAAGCGCCGCCGCTCCATGCTGCTCTACATTCTGATCGCGATCGTTGCCTATCTCGCGATCAGCCAGACGCTCTACCCCAACCTGCGCGCGACGCAGATCGAGCAGGTCACCTACTCTCAGTTCCTCGAGATGGTCGATAACGACCAGGTGGAGAAGGTCGACCTCAACACCGGCGACAATACCCTCCAGTTCACGACCGGCGAGGGTGAGAGCGAGAAGCACTACGAGACCACGATGTGGCCCTACGACGACACGCTCATCCAGCGCCTCGAGGAGCACGGGGCCGATGCCAACGCCACGATCCCGGACACCTCCGGCGACCTGTGGCTCATGCTGCTCGTCTCCTACGGCCTGCCGATCCTGGTCTTCCTGGGCATAGGCTGGTGGCTCAACCGCCGCATGAAGAAGGCCATGGGCGACGACGGCCCCTCCATGAACTTTGGCGGCGGCTTTGGCGGCGGCGGGCTCGGCAAGTCCAACGCCAAGGAGATCAAGGGCGAGGAGACCGGCGTCACCTTCAAGGACGTCGCCGGCCAGGACGAGGCCAAGGAGTCGCTCCAGGAGATCGTGAGCTTCCTCAAGAACCCCGACAAGTACACCGAGATCGGCGCGCGCTGCCCGAGGGGCGCGCTGCTCGTCGGCCCTCCGGGCACGGGCAAGACGCTTCTGGCCAAGGCCGTCGCCGGCGAGGCGGGCGTCACGTTCTTCCAGATCGCGGGCTCGGCCTTCGTCGAGATGTTCGTCGGACGCGGCGCCGCCAAGGTGCGCGACCTCTTCAAGCAGGCCAACGAGAAGGCGCCCTGCATAATCTTCATTGACGAGATCGACGCCGTGGGCAAGCGGCGCGACACCTCGCTCTCCTCAAACGACGAGCGCGAGCAGACCCTCAACCAGCTGCTCTCCGAAATGGACGGCTTCGACAACCACAAGGGAATCGTCGTGCTCGCCGCGACCAACCGCCCCGAGACCCTCGACCAGGCGCTGCTGCGCCCGGGCCGCTTTGACCGGCGCATACCGGTGGAGCTCCCGGACCTCGCCGGCCGCGAGGCGATCCTCAAGATCCACGCGGACGACGTGAAGATGGAGTCGGGGATCGACCTCGGCGTCATTGCGCGCTCCACGCCGGGCGCCTCGGGCGCCGACCTCGCCAACATAATCAACGAGGCCGCGCTGCGCGCCGTGCGCATGGGCAGGCGCCGCGTGACGCAGGAGGACCTGCTCGAGTCCGTCGACGTGGTCATTGCCGGCGAGAAGAAGAAGTCCACCGTCCTCTCGCCGCACGAGAAGGAGGTCGTCTCCTACCACGAGACCGGCCACGCCATAGTCGCGGCCATGCAGAAGGGCTCCGCGCCCGTCTCCAAGATCACGATCGTGCCGCGCACCTCGGGCGCGCTCGGCTTCACCATGCAGGTCGAGGAGGACGAGCACTTCCTGACCACGCGCCAGGAGGCCAAGGACAAGATCGCGGTGCTCTGCGGCGGCCGCGCGGCCGAGGAGCTGATCTTCGGCGAGATGACGACCGGCGCCTCCAACGACATCGAGAAGGCCACGCAGCTCGCGCGCGCCATGGTCACGCAGTACGGCATGTCCGACAAGTTCGGCATGGTGCAGCTCGGCCAGCCCGCGAGCCGCTACCTGGGCGGGGGCTCTCAGCTCACCTGCTCCGAGGGCACGGCCCAGGAGATCGACGCCGAGGTCCAGGCGCTCGTGGAGGAGGGGCACCAAAGCGCCCTCACCACCCTGCGCGAGAACCGCTTCAAGCTGCACGAGATCGCCCACTACCTGCAGCGCAAGGAGACGATCACGGGCGAGGAGTTCATGAACATCCTCACCCGCGACGACGGCTTCGCGCCCAAGATGCCGACGCCGGCCGAGTAGGCCGCGCTAGCCCCGCTTGGCGCGCTCCGGCAGCTCGCCGTCGCGGTAGGCGTCGAGAAGGGCGCGCAGGTCGGCGATCTGCTCGCGGATCTCGTCGCCGGTGTCGGTGTCGCCGACGGTGAGCGGCCGCGGCTCCAGCTCAAAGCGGTCGTCGTCGCTCATTATGTCGGCGTTGAGGTCGAGCACGTCGGCGATCGAGCCAAAGGGGCGGTGCGCCTTTATGCGCATGCCGCGCGGGTCGGAGATCAGCGTGTAGCCGCCGATTCCCGTGGTCTTGTGGTAGGCCTGGCAGAAGCCGCCGTCAATGACCAGCAGGCGGCCCCCGGCGCGCACGGGCTTCTCGCCCTCGGAGGCGTGAACGGGGGTGTGGCCGTTGATTATGTGGCCGTGGTCGGGGTCGACGCCAAACTCCTCGAGAATGCGGCGGCAGACGTCGGCGTCGTCGGTGAGCGCGTAGTAGGGGTCGCGCGGCTCCTCCCAGGTCGAGCGGTCGGCGAAGTAGGTGCGCTCGAAGGTCTTCATGACGCGGCCGGAGAGCGGCGAGTAGCGCCCGCACCACAGGTACCACATCCAGTCCAGCGACACCTCGTCGCTCTCCTGCCAGGCGCGGCGCGCGAGGCGGTCGGCGTAGTCGTAGTAGGCCTTGCCCGAGAGCAGCTGGCCCTGGTGGTTCACCGGGTGGAAGGTGCCGTCCTCGTTCATGGGCACGCAGGCGTGGAAGAGCACGTCGTCGTTGTTGACGAGGTAGGCGCTGCCGTGCTCGTAGAGGAAGTTCACGTGGGCGTTCAGCTTGTAGGAGCTGCGCACGGCGGAGAGCAGGTTGTCCATGACCGCGATCTCCTCGTCGGAGAGCGCGTAGGGGTCGGACGGGTCGAGCGTGGGGAAGTCGCTGGTGACGAGCTCGTAATCCTTCTCGCCCACGCGCACCACCCCGTGCTCCTTGTCCACGCGGTGCAAAAACAGGCGGTCCTCCATGTGCCAGTTGGGGTGGCGCTGGATCGTCTGCCCCTCGAGCTTGAACAGGATCACCGAGATCGCCTTCTCGAGCGGGCTCATGACGTCGTCGGCGCGGTAGGTCGCCTCGGCAAAGAGTGCCAGCTCGCGCAGGGAGATCCCGTAGGCGCCCTCGAGGATCTTGAGGGAGTCGTAGCGAATGTTGTTGCGGATCACGGCGGCCAGGCACGTGGCCGAGCCGGCGGCCGCCCCCATCCACACTATGTCGTGGTTGCCCCACTGCAGGTCGACGGAGTGGTACTCCATGAGGCGGTCGAGGATCTTGTCGGCGTGGTCGCCGCGGTCAAAGACGTCGCCGACGACGTGGAGGTGGTCCACCGCGAGGCGCTTTATCAGCGAGGCCAGGCTCACAATGAAGTCGTCTGCCGAGCCGGTGTCGACGATCGTGTCAATGATTCTCCGGTGGTAGCTCTGGCGCTCGTCTCCCTCGCCGGGGGAGGCGTGCAGGAGCTCGTCGATTATGTAGGCGTACTCGGGCGGCATGGCCTTGCGGACCTTGGAGCGGGTGTAGGAGTCGGAGAGGTAGCGCGCCAGGCGCACGAGGCGCATGAGCGTGATCGCGTACCACTCCGAGGTCACGACGCCGGCAGACTTGAGGCGGCGCAGCTTGCGGTGGGGGTAGTAGATCAGCGTGCAGAGGTCGGCCTGCTCGCTGCCCGTGAGCTCAAAGCGGAATATGTCGGCGACGCGCTCGCGAATGACGCCGGAGCAGTTGTTGAGAATGTGCTTGAAGGCGTCGTACTCGCCGTGAACGTCGGAAATGAAGTGCTCGGTGCCCTTCGGCAGGTTGAGGATCGCCTCGAGGTTTATGATCTCGGCGTAGGCGGAGCGGACGGTGGGGAACTTCTCGGAGAGCAGCTCGAGGTACTTGCGGTCTGGCATGCGGCGTCCCTTCTCGGTGCGTAACCCTTTCAGCGTGGACGGCTGGTATCGATTCCCGCAACCAGTTTTCGGCGAGAAGGGCCTCTCGGTCGGCGGCGCTCGCGCTCCTCGACTCTTCTCCATGTTTTGGGCAACAAGTTTTATGTGCGGGCGAGAACAGCGTCCGGAGACGTGTTGTGGGCAACAAGTTTGATGGACGGGCGAGAAAAACATCAAGGTTGTTGCCCAGTACCTGGCAATGCGTGGCAAAGGGCGCGGCTTGAGGTCCTTCTCGGCGTCCCGATATAAAACCTGTTGCCCACAACCTCACGAAACGTCTTGGAATCCGCGTCTCCGCCGACGCGCGAGGCCCAAAAACCCAGAACGTGCCGTTTCTTGGCAAGGGCGAGAAGCGCCTCGCCCCGCGCCCTGCAACGTGCTACCATGCTGAACCAAGGCGTTGACGGGGAGAGTACCCGGGGGCGCGCGGTCACGAGAGAGCGGGGACGGTGGGAGCCCGCGGCCGCGTCCCGGCGAAGATCGCCCCTGAGCCGCGGCCCGAAAGCGCGAGCGAGTAGGCGTCGCCGGAGTGGCTGCCGAGACAGGCCAGCCGAGTAAGGCGGAAATCCGCTCGCTGGGTGGTTCACAAGCGAAGTCGCGTGCGCGCTTCGTCCCAGCAGGAGGGACGGGCGCGTTTTTTCGTGTCCGAGAAGGACGGCGGGGGAGACCCCGCCACGAAGGAGGAGAGCGTGGCGAAAAACGAGTACAAGAAGACGACCAACCTGCCGAACACGGGCTTTCCCATGCGCGCCAACCTGGCTCAGAACGAGCCCAAGCGCCTGGCCATGTGGGAGGAGAACCACGTCTACGAGCAGATGATCGCCAAGAACGAGGGGCACGAGAAGTTCGTCCTGCACGACGGCCCCCCGTATGCCAACGGGCCGATCCACCTCGGCCACGCGCAGAACAAGATCTCCAAGGACGTCATCAACCGCTACTGGTCCATGCGCGGCTACCAGACGCCCTACGTCCCCGGCTGGGACTGCCACGGCCAGCCCATTGAGCACAAGGTCGAGACCATGCTCGGCACCGAGAAGTTCAACCAGCTTCCCACCGAGAAGATCCGCGAGCTCTGCCGCAAGATGGCCGTCGAGCAGGTTGACACCCAGCGCCAGGGCTTCAAGCGCCTGGGCGTGCTGGGCGAGTGGGACAACCCCTACCTCACCTACGTGAACGACTACGACGCCACGGACGTGGAGATCTTCAAGGC
>CASEQJ010000059.1 GCA_949290055.1 uncultured Olsenella sp.
CAGCATGGTGTCGTAGCCCTCGGGCAGGCGCCGCACGAAGTCGTCGGCGCCGGCAAGGCGCGCGGCGGCGACGCACTCCTCGTCGGTCGCGTCGAGGCGCCCGTAGCGTATGTTGTCCATGACGGTGCCCGTGAACAGGTTAACGTCCTGCAGGACCACGCCCAGAGACCGCCTCAGGTCAGGCTTCTTGATCTTGTTTATGTTGATCCCGTCGTAGCGGATCTTGCCGTCCTCTATGTCATAGAAGCGGTTCAGTAGATTCGTGATCGTGGTCTTGCCCGCGCCCGTGGCTCCGACGAAGGCGACCTTCTGGCCCGGCTTGGCGTAGAGCGAGACGTTGTGGAGCACGGTGTGGCCCGGCTCGTAGGCAAAGTCCACGTCAAAGAGGCGCACGTCGCCGGCGAGCGGGGTGTAGGTGACGGTCCCGTCGGCCTGGTGGGGGTGGCGCCACGCCCACTGCCCGGCCCAGTCGTGAGCGCGGCGGTCGCACTCGCGGACGGTGCCGTCGCGATCGATCGTGCAGGCCACGAGCTCGACGTAGCCCTCGTCCTCCTCGATCGGCTCGTCGAGGAGCTCGAATATGCGTTCGGCGCCGGCCAGGCCCATGACGACGGAGTTCACCTGGTTGGAGATCTGGCCGATCTGGTTGGCAAACTGCTTGGTCATGTTGAGGAACGGCACCGCCACCGCAATCGTGAGCGGAAGCCCGGAGATCGACGGGTTGGGGATGCCCACCACGAGGAAGACGCCGCTCGCCACCGCCACGATCACGTAGAGCAGGTTGCCCATGTTCATGAGGATCGGCATGAGCGTGTTGGCGTAGGAGTTGGCCGCGCGCGCCGCCGCCTCGAGCTCGTCGTTCAGCTCGTCGAAGGCCGCCTCGGTCTGACGCTCGTGGCAGAACACCTTGACGACCTTCTCGCCGTTCATGACCTCCTCGACGTGGCCCTCGACGGTCGCCACCGCACGCTGCGTGCGCAGGAAGTTCCTCGCGGAGCGCCCGGCGAGCGTCTTGGCGAGAAGCGCCATGACGGCCGCGCCCCCCACCACGACGAGCGTCAGCGGCAGGCTGTAGTAGATCATGATGGCGCCGACGGAGATCAGCATGAGCGTCGTGAGGAAGAGCTGCGGCAGCGACTGCGCGATCATTTGACGCAGCGCGTCGACGTCGTTGGTGTAGTAGCTCATGACGTCACCGTGCGGGTGCGTGTCAAAGTAGCGGATCGGCAGGTCCTGCATGTGGTCGAACATGAGGCAGCGGAACTTCTTGAGCGCTCCCTGGGTGAGGATCGCCATGAGCTGCTGCCATACGGCGTTGCAGATCAGGCTCGCCAGGTACATGACGGCGAGAATGGCGGCGTTCTTGAAGACCTGCGGCTGCGCTGCGGCCCAGTCGCCGCTCTCCCAGAACTCGCCCACGACGGTGAGGCAGCGCTCCATGAAAATGTTGGGCGTGGCCTGGACGACGCACTGGACGAGAATGCAGACCGCGACGGTCGGCAGCATGACCGGGTAGAACTTCCGCAGCATTTTGAGGACGCGCAGCGCCGTGCGCCCGATCGACTTGGGCGCGCGCCCGCGCGCGGTTGCCGGCTTATCGGCCATTGTCGCTCACCTCCAGCTCGTCGAGGTTCTTCTCGTCGTGGCTCTGCTTGTTCTGCGAGAGGTAGACCTCGCGGTAGATCGCATTGCGGCGCAGCAGCTCCTCGTGGGTGCCCACGTCGTTAATGCGGCCCGAGTCCATGACCACGATGCGGTCCGCGTCCTCCACGCTGGAGGTACGCTGCGCGATTATGATCTTGGTGGTCTCGGGGAGGTAGTTTCTGAACCCCTCGCGGATGAGCTTGTCCGTCTTGGTGTCGACGGCGCTCGTGGAGTCGTCAAGAATGAGGATCTTGGGGTGCTTGAGCAAGGCGCGCGCTATGCACAGGCGCTGCTTCTGGCCGCCGGAGACGTTGGTGCCGCCCTGCTCTATGTGGGTGTCGTACTTGTCGGGGAAGGTCTGGACGAACTCGTCGGCCTGCGCCAGGCGCGCCGCCTCGAGGATCTCGTTGTCGGTGGCGTCCTGCTTGCCCCAGCGCAGGTTCTCCTTGATCGTGCCCGAGAAGAGCACGTTCTTCTGCAGCACCATAGCCACGGCGTTGCGCAGCGTGTCGAGGTCGTAGTTTCGCACGTCGACGCCGCCCACGCGCACGGTACCCTCGGTGACGTCGTAGAGGCGTGGTATGAGCTGGACGAGCGTGGACTTGGCCGAGCCCGTGGAGCCAATGACGCCAATGACCTCGCCGCTCCTTATGTGCAGGTCGACCTCGCGCAGGGCCTCGCGGTCCTTGTCGCCCGTGTAGGAGAAGCCCACGTGGTCAAAGTCGATCGAGCCGTCCGCCACCTCGTAGACGGGGTCCGCCGGCTGCTCGATCGTGGTCTTGGCGTCGAGCACCTCGAAGATTCGGCGCGCGTTCTCCTCGGACATGACGACCATGGCAAAGATCATGGAGAGCATCATCAGGCTCATGAGCATCATGAAGCCATACGTGATCAGCGACGAGAACTGGCCCACGTCCAGAAGCTCGCCGCGCGTGGAGACGATCGCGTAGGAGCCCACGTAGATCACGAACACCATGACGGTGTAGACGCAGAAGTTCATGATCGGCGCGTTGAGCGCGAGGATGCGCTCGGCGTGCGTGAAGTCGCGCTGGACCTCGCTCGCGGCAACGTCGTACTTCTGCTTCTCGTAGTCCTCGCGGACGTAGGACTTGACCACGCGAATGCCGGAGAGGTTCTCCTCGGCGCGCTCGTTCAGGGCGTCGTACTTGCGGAATATGCGCCGGAAGATCGGCGTGACCTTGCGCACCACGGTGAGAAGGGCCACGGCGAGCACCGGGATCACCACCACGAAGACCACGGCTAGCCAGCCCGCCATGGTGTAGGCGGCTATGAAGGCACCGACCAGCATGAACGGCGAACGAATGGCGGTGCGAATGAGCATCATGTACGCCATCTGCACGTTCATGACGTCGGTGGTGAGGCGCGTCACGAGCGAGGAGCTGGAGAAGCGGTCGATCACCGCGAAGGAGAAGGTCTGTATGTTGTAGAACATGTCCTTGCGGAGGTTCTTGGCAAAGCCGACGGAGGCCTTCGCGCAGGTGAGGCCTGCCGCTGCGCCAAAGGCGAGCGAGATGAGGGCCATGAGGGCGAGAAGCCCGCCGGTGGAGAGGATCTCGGCGAGGTCCGCGCCGGCCTTGATCGCGTCAATGAGGTCGGCGGTGAGCAGCGGTATCAGCACCTCAAAGACGACCTCGCCGAGAACCAGCAGGGGCGTGGCTATGGCGGCGCCCTTGTACTGGCGAATGCTCCCCATGAGCCGGTGCATGATCTGGGGGTAGGTCATGTGCGCAGCGGTCTTCTCGAACTGCTGCTCTGCGGCTAGCTCCTGTTGCATGCGGCCTCCTCTCGCTTGCTGGTCTCGATCTCCTCCCAGCGCTCGGCCACGCGGTCGAGCGTCTCGAGGAGGCGGTCCCGCTCGTCGGGCGTCAGGCAGTCAAAGGCGAGCTGCTCAAACTCCCGGCGGCTCTCGATGAAGGCACGGGCGCGGCGGGTGCCCTCGTCGGTGAGGGTGAGGGTGAGCTGGCGACGGTCGGTCTCCGAGCGCTCGCGTAAGATCAGTCCCTCCGCCTCGAGCTTGGTCACGACCTCCGAGAGCGAGGCGGACGTTATGCAGGACGCCTCCTGGAGGTCTCGCTGGGTCATGCGCCCGTCATGGGCGAGCAGCTCGACGAGTATGTGCTGCTTGCCGTTGCGGCCGCCCCAGTGCGTGTGAAGGTAGTAGCCAAAGTAGCCGAGCCTGCGAAGAATCTGCAGCTCGGTGCCTGGCTGTGCGTTTGGTTCGCACACGGTTGCTTCCTTTCCCGATAGAAGGTACGCGCACCACTCTGCGCCGCCGCCCGTGAGGTGTCAAGGTACCATGCGATATTTCCATGGCACCTTGCGATATGCCGAGAAGAACCCGTTCTTGTCGCCCGCCCACCTAGGAATTCGCGACCTTGTCATCCGTGCTTCTAAGAATTCCTGCCCCTGTCACAGGGCTTCTAAGAAACGCCGCTCTTGTCGGCTGGCGGTCTAGGAAAAACCACCCTTGTCATGTGGTCGTCTAGAAAAAAAGCGCCCTTGCACGGAAGGGGATCGCCAGGCACGAACAAGGGCCGCAATTCCTAGAAGCCCAGCAGACAAGAGCAGCGATTCTTAGAAGAGCTCCCGACAAGCGCAGAGATTTCCGGAACCCCAGCAGACAAACCCCCGCAATTCCTAGACGCGCTCACGACAAGAACGGCGATTTCTAGACGGCCAGCCGACAAACGCAGCCCGCCCCGGCGTTCCGAAGGGAAGTTTCGCGCAGCGCACTTCCCGCAGGAACGCCGGG
>CASEQJ010000060.1 GCA_949290055.1 uncultured Olsenella sp.
GGCGTACCCGTTGCCGTCGGTCACGACGACGTGGGACTCGCCGGTGGTCGCGCTGGTGATGCGGAACGGCACGCCCGCCATGCGGGAGAGGTCGCCGTCCGACACCTTCACGAGCTCGAGGTCGCCGCGCTTGACCTGGTTGGCCACGGCGCGCTCGCCCGTGAGCTCGACGACCTCGCCGTCCTTCTCGATGGAGAACGGCACCTCGGCGTCGGTGCCGAGGTAGCCCTCCGGCGCCTCGACCTCGCGCACGAGGTAGTCGCCGTAGGGCAGCGCGTCGGGCGCGGACTCCGCTGCCCCTCCCTCGGTCTCGAGCGTGAGCGCGACCTCCCCGGGCGCGACCTCCTCGCCGCCGACCGTGACGGGGTTGGCGGAGTCGTTCACCACCTCGAAGACCGCGCCGTCCACCGACGCCCCGCCCTGGGGCGCGTTCTCGCCGGTCTCGAGGTCCCTCTTCTCGACCCTCACCCCGCCGCGGGCGACGTCCTCGGCGAAGTCGGCCTCGTTGGAGACCTCCACGGCGACGTTGTCCTCGGACGACACCTTGAGCAGGAACTCCTCGCCCGAGGCGAGGTAGCCCTCCGGGGCCTTGGCCTCGGTCACGAGCAGGACGCCGAGCGGCACGCCCGGCACCTCGGCCCCGTCGGCCGCCGTCATGGACGAGACCTCCGCGCGTCCGTCCTCCCCGGTGACCGCCACGGCGCTCATGTCGGGTTCCAGCCCCTCGAGGTCCTCGGGGCCGTCCACGGACGCGGGATCGACGGCGTAGTGCTCGACGAGGAGCTCCGCGCCGGCGAGCGAGGCGCCGCCCTGGGGCGAGCCCTCCCCGGTCTCCGAGTCGTGCTTGCGGACCCCCACCGACGCCGCGGCGAGCGGCGCCTCGGGATCGGGGGTCACGAGGACCTCGCGGCTCTCGTCCCACGAGCCGCTCCCGAGCTCGACCGTGTAGGTGCCCGGGTCGAGCGAGAAGCCCTCGGGCGCCTTGGTCTCGCGCACCGTGTAGGTGCCGCTGGGCAGGTCCGCCGTGGGGCCCGCCGCGCCGGACTCGTCGGTGACGAGGGTCGCCACCTGCGTGCCGGTGGCGTCGCAGACCGCGTACTCCGCGCCGGCGAGGCTGTAGTTCGGGTTGCCCTCGGTGGCGGCGGGCTGTGCGGAGGACTTCTGGAGCCGGATGCGCCCCGCGTCCTCGAGACCGCGGTACACGTCGAAGCTCGCGTAGACCTTGCCGTGGCCGCCGTTCACGCCCCACACGTCGTCGAACGCCTGGTGGCAGGTGCCCATCCGCTCGTTCAGGGCGTGGTAGAGCGTGCGGTCCTCGCCGACGATCGCGGTGTGCACGGTCGACCCCGAGGCGTTGCAGAACACCACGACGTCGCCGGGCCGCACGGTGCCGGCGTCGAACGCGGAGTCGAACCCCTGCGCCGAGTCGCCGTGGTACACCCAGCCGTCCGAGACGTACTCCCTGATGGCGTCGGTGCCGCAGTAGCCGGGCGAGCCGCCGGGCCACTCGGTCCCGTAGACGTGGACCATCACCCAGCCGACGAACCCCGAGCAGTCCCAGCCCGAGTCGTCCTTGCCGCCCCACACGTAGGGCGTCCCCAGGTACGACTCGATCTTGGGCTTCGCCTCGGCCCAGCTGACCGAGGACAGCGCGGGCGCGCGCTCGGCGGCCTGCGCCTGGCCGGGCGCGACGAGTGCCTGGACCAGCACCGCGAGCGCGAGCGCCGCGACGAGGGCCGCGCGCAGGGCGCGGCCGCGTGATTCCTTCGCCTCATTCCCCATCTCTCCTCCTATCTGGCGTCCCTGCCGGCGGCGGGCGCCTCCCTGCCGGCGAGGGCCTCCGAGCACGCCCGCGCCGAGGCGGCGCGCTCCCCGAGCCCCTCGCGCTCGCGCATGCGCTCCGCGTAGGCGCGCCGCGCCTCCTTGAGGGCGTCCTTGATCTGCTGCGGGGTGACCGTGACGACGTCCTTCTCGCGCCTCCCGTCGGCGCCGAGGACGGGGTTGCCCTCCTCGTCGAGCACGGAGCGCGAGAGCCGCACCTCGCGGTCGGCGAGCAGCGGGATGTCCCGCCACGCCTCCGGGTCGCGGAACCGCGCGGGGTTCACGAACAGGGGGCTGAACTCGTAGCCCCCGACGTCCCTGCCGTCGATCACGGTCCCGGCCGGCAGCGTCACCTGGTTGAAGGTGCGCGTCTCGCCGGTCCTGCGGTCCGTGTACTCGATGCCCTCGCGCACGAAGTTGCGGTGGAGCGTGATGTAGACGTTCCTGCGCTCGCCCTGGGCCCCCTCGGGCCTCTCGTTCTCGGCCAATCTGCCTCCTATCGCTCGGTTCCTTCCTTCGCCGCCCGCCCGGGGCGGGCCCCGCCCGCGGCCGCCCACGCCCGTCACCCGCCCACGATGTCGCGCGCCCACGAGCCGCTCTTCACGAGCGCGAGGATGAGCAGCACGCACATGGCGAGGTACTGGAGGGCGTAGGAGAGGCCGCCCACGACCGAGTCGACGGGCGTGCCGGTCCCCGCCGAGGCGGCGTTGAGGCCGCCGAGCACGATGGGGAACGACACCAGGACGACCAGGATGACGAGGCCGGCCAGGCACACCGCGGCGAAGTTGCGCAGGTACCCGACGCCCACCTGGCGCCCCTCCTCGAGGGCCATCACCGACAGCGGTATCGGCGCCGCCGCGGCCATGACGTAGATCTGCAGGGCCCGCGCCCACGACACCACGAGCGCCACGACGTAGGCGGCGATGACGACGACCCAGCTCACGAGCGCGACGACCACCATGGCGAGGAGCGACGCGACGTCGTCCTCCGTGGTCACGATGCTCACCTCGGTCAGGTCGAGCGAGCCGCCCGCGCCGAACAGGTCCGTGACGCGGCGGATCGCGAGCCTGACCACCTCGTAGACCGAGCCCATGAGGTCGAAGCTGTTGCGCACGAGGAACAGGAACACCGCGAAGAACACGAGCAGGAACACCACCTCGCGCACGCCCGGGACGCGGGCGTCGCCCTCCATGCGCTGGGAGACGTGGATGAGCTGCACCGTGAACGACAGCGACAGCACGCCGCACCCTATGGGCAGTATCGCCGCCTCCCAGACGCCGCGCGCCACGTCGTGCATGGTGACGTCGCCCGCGGTGCCGAGCATCGAGTCGAAGGCGCTCGAGAGCACCCCGTCGTAGCCGATCCCCGACAGCACGTCCACCTGCGCGGAGAAGATCCAGTTGCACAGGTCGCGCAGGAGGCCGCAGAGCCACGAGTTGATGTCGCCCGCGATGTCCGCGTAGGCGGGCGTCGGCAGGAGCAGGCAGAGCGCGAGCGCGAGCAGACCCGCCGCCGCGGCGGCGGGGGCGCGTCGCGCGGCGCGGGCGGCCCCGGTTCCGGTTTCCATGGTTCCCCCTCTCATCGGTACCTGACCGCGCAGGTGAAGTAGGCGACGCCGGTCGCCTCCCGGACCACGTCGCCCGGCTTGGGCGCGTGGATGTAGGAGTCGCCGCCGACGTAGATGGCGACGTGGCCGTCGCGCCACAGGATGTCGCCCGGCCTCGCCTCGGAGAGGGGCACCTCCTCGCCCCCCTCGCGCTGCTCGTTCGCGGTGCGCGGGATCGCGATCCCCGCCTGCGAGTAGCACCACTGGGTGAGGCCCGAGCAGTCGAGCGCCTCGCCCGGCGTGGAGCCGCCCCACACGTAGGGCACCCCCAGCTGCGAGCGGGCGGCCTCGAGGACCGCCGCCATGGCGGCCTCCCCGCTCTCGTACTCCTCGACCGTCATGCCGTCGAAGCGCCTGAGGCCGTAGGCGTCCATCGCGGACTTGAGCGCCTCGACGTAGGACGAGTCGGTCGCGTAGCCGGCGTCCTTGAGGCCCTCCGCCATGAGGTCCGAGTCGCACTCCTCGATGGCGCGGCGGATGAGGGCGTTGCCGGCGTAGCGCTCGGCCTGCAGGAGCACTCGGGAGCGGAAGACGATGCAGTCCCGGTGGCTCGAGAAGACCGTGAAGCGCGCCTGCACCTGGACGTCCTGGCCGCCGAGCTCCTCGCCGGTCTGCCAGCTCGACCACCCCTCGACCTCGGGGCAGCCCGCGAAGGAGTCCGCCCACTTGATGCCGAAGAGGTTGCGGTCGCGCTCGGCGAGGCCCGACAGCGAGTCGCCGACGCCCGACTCGCAGATGATCTGGGCGATCGTGCAGCCCGCGGGGTGGCCGTACTCCTCCTGGCACTCGAGGGCGGTGACGACCATCTCCCTGGTCACGTAGGGCGGCAGCCCGCTCGCCCGCGCCGCCGACTCCTCGTGGCTCCAGAACCCGAAGAGCGCCGACACGAGCTGCGCGACTGCCAGGACGCACACGACGAAGGAGAGCGCCGCGGCGACGCACGCCCCCGCGGGAAGCGCCCCGGGCGCGACGGCGGCGAC
>CASEQJ010000061.1 GCA_949290055.1 uncultured Olsenella sp.
GGGCGCCCGCGCCCGAGCCCGGCAGCCACGCGAGCTCCTACGCCGACGCCACCGGGGCGGGGGCGAACTACGTCTACCTGGTGGAGGCGGCGGACGCCGAGGGCAACGTCCGCGAGCTCCAGCTCATCTTCTTCGGGCGGGAGTCAGACGGCGAGGGCTGGCTCGAGATCGAGGCGCGAGGCGGCTCGGGCGTGCGCTACCGGACGTGCGACGAGTCCGACGTGCCCTCAGTTGCGCGCACAGCGCTCGAATAGATTGCCCAACCATACATACCTTGCAGTTTTTTGGCTCAAACCGGCTCCAGAAAGAAAGGTATGTATGGTCGGCCAAAATACACTCGTTAGCGCTTCGTTAGAATTGGGCGCCAGACTAACTGCGAGGCAGCAAAAGGGGGAGCGATGGCACGCATTCTGGCGATAGACGACGAGCGGGCGATTCTTGACGCGCTCGCGCGCATCTTGGCGCGCGAAGGCCACGAGGTCGTGCGCGTCACAGACCCCACGAGCGTGCCGGGCATGAACCTCACCCGCTTTGACCTTATGCTCTGCGACGTCATGATGCCTGGGCTCGACGGCTTCGAGCTCGTGCGACAGATCCGCTCGGCCTTTGACGGGCCCATCCTCTTCCTCACCGCGCGCGTGGCCGAAGAGGACGCCGTCACCGGCTACGGCCTCGGCGCGGACGACTACGTCCGCAAGCCCTTCGGCGCCGCCGAGCTGCGCGCCAAGGTGGCCGCTCACCTGCGTCGCGAGCGACGGCCGCACGCGCACGCACTCGCCTTCGGCGACGTGCGGCTCGACCTCGGGGCGCGTGAGCTCTCCGTGGGCGACGCACCCGTGCCGCTCTCCCCCACCGAGTACGCGATCTGCGAGCTTTTGGCCCGCCACCCCGCCCAAGTCATGAGCCGCGCGCAGATCCGCGAGAGGGTGCTCGGCTGGGAGAGCGACGCCGACGACGCGGCCATATCCATGCAGGTCAGCCGCGCGCGCAAGAAGCTCGCCGCAGCCGGGGCGGACCCGATCGCAACCGTCTGGGGAATGGGGTACAAGTGGCAGCTCTAGAAGCAGCTCTAGACACGGCCCGGGCGCGGCGGGGCATGCCCCTCGCCTTCGTCATCGTGCGCTACTTTGCCTACGCGTTCTTCGCCGTGGCAGTAGCGTGGCTTCTCGCGTTCATGGCGCTCTCAGCAGCGATCAACACGGGAATAGTCTACGAGGCGAGCTGGGGACCCGCCAACGTGCGCGAGGTCGCAGCGCGCCTGGCGGACAAGAAGGACCTCGGAGCTGCGGACATCCCCACGGCGTACCACTACCTCGTCGTGGACGAGTCCGGCATCGTACGCAATACGGACCTCGAGGGCACGCGGCTCGAGAGCGCAACGACCGCCGCCCTCGCGGTGCTCGCCGCCGAGCCGGGCTCGGTGGAGATCGACGGCGGCGGCTCGGGCCTCACCTACGCCGCGTTCCCACTCGCGGACGGCGGCGCCTGCGTCCTCGTCTCCGAGTACCTGCCGCAATGGGTCGCGCGCGAAGCGGCCGAGACCCTCCCCAACCCGCAGAACCTCATGCTCGCCGCCGGCGCGGCGGGCAGCGCGCTCGCGCTCGCGCTCGTGGCGCGCCGGGCGAGCCGCGTGATCTCTCGCAAGATGGCCCCGCTCACGGAGGCGGCCGCGCGCATCGGGCACGAGGAGCTCGACTTCTCGGTGGACCGCACCAACGTGCGCGAGATGAACGACGTCCTCGACGCGATGGACGCCATGCGCGCCTCCCTCGCCACGTCGCTCGAGGCTCGCTGGCAGGCCGAGCGCAGGCAGCGCGAGCAGGTGGCCTCGCTCGCCCACGACCTCAAGACCCCGCTCACGGTCCTGCGCGCCAACGCCGACTTTGTGGCGGAGGAGCTGGAGAGCGAGAAGGACGCGGACCTCGCGGCCGCCGCGCGCGACATCTCGGACGGCGCGGAGCGGCTCGACGGCTACGTGCGCCTGCTCATCGAGGCGTCGCGCGGGTCGGACGCCTCGGCAAAGGCGCCCACGCGCCCCGCCGAGCTCTGCGATCAGGTCGTTGCCGAGGCGGCTCCCGTCGCGCGGGCGCACGGCGTGAAGCTCGTCGCGGACGTCGACCCTGCCGTCGCGGATGCGTCCGAGGTCCCGCTCGACCGCACGGCCCTGGCGCGCGCCGCCGCCAACCTCGTGGCTAACGCCGCCGAGCACGCGCGCTCGCGCGTTGCGCTCTCGTGCTCGATTGCAAACGAAGTGCTGGTCATCGAGGTCGCCGACGACGGTCCGGGCTTCTCGCCCGCCGCTCTCGAGCACGGCTGCGAGCGCCTCTTCACAGACGACGCCTCCCGCGCCGCACACGACGGCGAGCAACACCACGGCCTCGGTCTCTATGTGGCGGCGGAGGCGGCCCACGCCCACGGCGGCATGGTCCATCTCGCCAACGGAGCCAAAGGTGGCGCCGTCGCAACGATTGCGATTCCCCTTGACGTGCAGCAGCCCTAAACAACTCATCCTGATCGCGCTCAGTGCACCTGCCAGCCTAGCCCGGTAGCGGGCGAGGGCAGAGCGCCTCGCCACACGTTTACTTCGAGGTGATGATGCGACTTGGCAGAGCTTGGCAGAGCTTGGCAGAGCAGCTATGATCTACCCCCGAAATCGTAATACTGGGACGGATCAGTTTTGCTGGTCCCGTGCCAGGTGAGCACACCTCGCTCCGAAAGCCCGCGCAAAAGGCGCGTCGCGCTCCTCTTGGGGATGCCCGCGCGCTCAAACAGCATCGCCGTGTTGACTCTCCCGACCTCAGCGGCAATTCTGACCGCCGCTTTCTCGTTATCGCTCAGCTGAGAGAAAACTCCGGGGGGAACGGGAACGGGTCGTCCATGTGAGATGGAAGCGTCTTCGTGGGCAACACTGGGGCGCTCGGCCTCGGGAATCTCCAGCCGCGGGCGGAAGATGTTCACGCGGAACATGCTGCCGATCTCCCGGAACTCGGGCTCGGGCAGCCCCGCCGCGGCGCAGGCGTCGCGGATGCGCCTGAGCCCGGTCCCCCAGCTCTCGAACATGTCCATCTGCATGAACGCCTCGGCGACCTTGGGGTTGCACAGCGCCGCCGCCCCGTCGAGGGCCTGCTCGATGGTGATGCCGCCGAAGAGCGGGCCCGGGGAGGTCACCTCGAGGCGGTCGTCGTAGAGGGCCACCTGCACGCAGGAGTTCGCCTGGAGGTCGCGGTGCACGACGGCGTTCACGATGGCCTCTCGGATGGCCTCGGGCGGGAGCTCGTAGTAGTCCTCGCGGTAGAGCCCCTCGATGCGGGCTCCGAGCCTGATGTTGCGCAGCACGAAGTCCTCCGCCGCGTCCACCTGCTCGTAGAGCGGGCCCGCGTACTCGCGGCGGTCGAGGAAGACCGTGCGGGTGGTCCCCTTGAACTGGCCGCACTGGATGCGGGCGAAGCGGTAGGGGTTGCTCGTGAGCAGGAGCAGCGCACGCGTGGGCACGCGCTCCCCGTCGACCCGCTTGACGAGGCCCCAGTTCTCGAGGTTCCTCAGCGTCACCTCGCCGCCGCGGTCGGCGTCCCTGCGACGGCGGTTCATCTCGCCGCAGAGCCCCTGCGCCGTCTCCTCGTCGAATGCGGCGTCGAGGCAGGGCTGCTCGTCGTAGCTCTGGGAGGCCCCGCGGAGGGCGAGCTCCCTGAGCGCCGTCTCGCCCGCCGGCCGCGTCGTCGCCCCCACGCGGACGTAGGTGCCCTGCTCGAGGTCCCTCCCCCTCAGGTGGTAGGGCGTCGCGGTGCCGGGCTGGACCTCTATCACCACGGCGTCCCTGCCGTCGAGCTCCTCCACGCGGATGCGCGGCGCCACCTGCGGCTCGATGAGGTCGTCAATGGAATTAGCGATGGAATCCGCAACTGATCGTGCGTTGGTTACGCCAACGACCTCGCCGTCGTCGCGCACACCAACGACAAGCTTACCTCCCGCCGAGTTTGAGAAGGCGACGACCGTCTTCACCCATCGCTCCGCCTGCGAAGGCAGGGACTCCTTGAGCTCGAGGGTCTTGGACTCTCCATCCCGAACCTCTCCGAGCAAGTCCTTCTCTGTCATAGCGGCACCCTCCCCAGGCGAAACCCGATACCGTGATTCTACTCGCCCGTGTAGACACAATTGCCCCCTGCTCTGGGACCACCAATGGCATTCATGCTATCTGCCCTTTCGCGCGACGGCGACGCAGGCGGTCTGGCCCACGCGGCGCCAGGACACGTCGCTGAACCAGGTGCCGAGGATGCTCCGCATCTCGGCCTCGGAGTAGATG
>CASEQJ010000062.1 GCA_949290055.1 uncultured Olsenella sp.
CCGCCCTCCGCGCGGTCGCCCGGCGCGGGCTCCCGGGCCCCGGCTGGGGCGAGTGACGCTGGGCGGGGGGCCGCCACGAGAAGTCCCCACGGCGGCCCCTCCCCGGCGTCGCGCCCATCCTCCCGGACGACCCGCCATCGATCCCTGGTGGCGCAGCTTCGACGGAAGACCTTGCTCCGCAGCTCAGACGGCCTGTAAACCACTTTATACTGCGCCTTGGACGCCCTTCGGCTACGTTGGGGGTGTCGGAAAGACCGCGAGGGATGAGGAAGCGCGCATGGACGTCGGAAACCAGATCAGGGAGCGCAGGCAGGCGCTCGGGCTCTCCCAGGAGGAGCTCGCGCAGCGGCTCTACGTGAGCCGCGTCACGGTGAGCCACTGGGAGACCTCGAAGACCCTGCCCGACGTCCAGAGCATGCTCCTGCTCGCGAACCTCTTCGGCACCACGATCGACGAGCTGGTGAGAGGGGACGTGGACGAGATGCGCGAGATGGTCGAGAAGAACGAGCGGAGGACGAGGACCCTCGCGGTGGCGCTGGCCGCGGTCGAGGTTGTCGTGGTCACGGCGCTCGTCGTGACGGCGGTCGCTGGGCGCGAGTACCTGGAGCCGGCGCTGCGCCTGCTGCTCGCGGTGCTGGCGCTGGCGTTCTCGGTGGCCGTTCTGGCGGCGCGGCGCGGGCGGGGAGGCGAGGACGCGAGGAGCGCCGCCGAGCTTCTCGGCGCGGCCACGGGCGAGCCCGTGGAGGCCGCCCGCGCGAGCGGCGCCGCCCTGGGGATGCGGGTCGTCCTGCAGGTCTTTGTCGGCCTCGCAGTCGGCGTCGGCGTGCTCGTGGCGGCAGACGTCCTCCTCGACCCCGCGACGTTCCGAAAGCTGGCGGTCGTTCTCGCCCTCGCCGTCGTACTCGCGGGCTCCTTCGCCCTGGGGCGCCTCGCCCGCCCGGCCTGGACGGCGGCCGTCCTGCCGGCGCTCTGGGTGGCGGGCGCCGTCGCCCTCGGCACCGCGACGGGCGGCCTCGGCACGCCCCGGGACTGGTTCGCCGTCGCGGGCGGCGCGGTGGTGCTCCTCGCGTTCTGGGCGATCGGGCGGAGCCGCCGCGGGTAGGCGTGGCATCGCCCCGTTGCCCCGCCTGGCTCCGCGTGCGAGAATGTAAGAAATACATTCCACGGACGCGGGAAGGGGGGTGCGGCGGTGGCCAAGCAGAGGTACGCCTTCGAGAGCAAGATCCACGTGTACCGCGCCACGCGGCGCATGACGCAGGCCGAGCTCGCCGAGGCCGTGGGCGTCTCGCGCCAGACCATCGTCCAGCTCGAGCGCAACCGCTACAACCCCTCGCTCCTGCTCGCCTACAGCATCGCGCGGGTCTTCGGCGTCACGGTCGAGGATCTCTTCGATTTCAAGGAGAACGAATGATGGACGCCCTTGGGACCGCCCTCTACCAGTTGCTCGACAGCTCGCTCGTGCTCAAGGTGGGCGCTTGGCTGTGCCTGCCGCTCTCCGTTGCCGTGATCGTCATGGTCGCGCGGCCAAGGAACCGCGACGAGCGTGGTTGGAAGATCTTCGGCAAGGCGGGCGTCGTGGCCTTCGCGGTGTTCTTCGTCGCGGTGAACCTCATCGCCAAGTCCTCGGGCGGCGTGCCGATGGAGATCTCCTACGTCTTCTATGCGAGTACGCTCCAGTGGCTCTACAACCTGGTGCTCGCCGTGTGGATCGTGGCCGTCCTGGTGCTGCGCCGCGTCATGTAGCGTCTCCGGCTCCGCTGCGGCGGAGCCATCTCTTTCACTCAGGATGATAGAAATAATTGACATGGAGCGAGAAATACCGGATACTCCGGCTATGGACAGTCAGCCCCGAGGGGGCACGTAGGAAAGGAGCCACCCATGGCCGAGACCACCGCAGCAGCCATCGAGAAGGACGTCGAGAGGGGCGCTGCCACCGAGGACCCGCGCCCGGCGGACCTCTTCGTCGTTGGCGCCGTCCTCGTCGCCGCGCTCGCGGCCTTCGCCCTCTACTTCTGGCGCCTCGCCGTGGGCGACGCCGCTGGGGCCGACGGCGTCACGCCGCTCCTCTTCGCCCTCAGCTGCGTGTACCTGTGCTTCGAGGCGCCGCGCCGCCGCACCGCCAGCGTGCGGGCGGTGAGCGCACTCGCGGGTGTGGACGCCGTGCTCCTCTGCGCCTGGGCGCTCGTCCAGGTCGTGCAGGTGGCGCTCTCGTAGGCGCGGCGATTTGCCCGAGGGTGCGGGCGATGGGATAATGGACGCGTCTGCACGCGGCGTCTGGAAGGAGTCGGCCTTGGACACGCTCGCCGCCCTGCTCGACAGCTCCCTCGCGCTCAAGGTCAACGTGGGCGTCGGCGTGGCGCTGTTCGTGGCCTTCCTCGTCTACTGGTTCTCCCGCGAGGGGCGCGACGAGCGCGGCCGCAGGGTCGTCTCCGTCGCGGCCCTCGCCGCCTTCGTCATGCTGTTCGCCGCCCTCAACGCCTTCGGCGTGCTGTACCCCTGGATGGTCGAGGGCGGCTGGGTCCGCGTGGCGAACTGCCTCCAGCTCGCCTACGGCGTCGTGCTCCTCACGGCGGACGCGGCCATCCTCGTCGCCCGCCGCTCGAGGTTGGAGTAGGCGCGCCGCAGGGGGTTGCCCCCTCTTGCTCAGAGGTGCCATCGGGCGCCCCGTGGGAGCCTCCCGCGGGGCGCCCTCGCGTCTCCATGCATCTATATCGCTTTTCACGGGTACAATCGCATCGATGTAACCGCACAAGGAGACGCGTATGACGACTTCCCTCTAGCCGACCAGCCTGACAGCAGTGCGGGCCGCTCTCCCCGGCGACGCCGGGGCGGTTCCTCGTGGCCTGCAATCGGATAGAGAGAAGAAAGCCATGGCCAAGAACGCCAACACCTTCGCTTCAATTCATCCCGTCCCGTTCCCGCAGGCGCGCGCAGCGGCCCTGCGGGTGCTGACCGCGCCCGAGTTCGCCGGGAGGGCTTTCCTCGAGGGCGGCCTCGTCCCCTGGGTTGCCTCCGGACGCGACTCGGGGCGCCTTCACGGTGACGTGGACATTTCGGTTCGCATGGCCGACATGCCGGCCGTGCACGCATGGCTCGCCGCCGAGGGCCTGTACAATCCCGCACTCGACTCGCTCAACCTCCCGTGCAACGCGGATCACGGGGACTTCGGCGTCCATGCCGTGGCGGGCGGCGTGCTCGTGAGCTTCTGCCCGTTCCGCTTCGAGGGCGGCGATCTCCGCCAGCGCAACGCCGCGCTCGCGGCGACCGACGGCTTCGACGCCCTGCTCGAGGCGACCGTCCCCGGCGCCGCGGAGGGCGACCTCTTCGAGGTGCGCGCGCTGCCGGGCGGCGCCGTTATTGGCTGCGCCGCGCTCGAGGCCGTCCGCGCGGCCAAGGTCGCGAGCGGTCGCGAGAAGGATGCGCACGACATCGCGGAGATCGACCGCCTGGGCTACGACCCCGCGCGCTACGCTCGAGTGGCGGCCGCCTACGGGGCCATGCGCATCGCATGCGTGGCACACGGGGAGTAGGCTGGCCGCAGAGAAGCGGGGGGGCGGGTCGCCACGGTCCGCCCCCATCGCCTCAGCATCGCGCCCCGCGCCTCCCGCCGGCGCCTACCTCACGAAAAGGCCGCCCTGTGACACCCCGTAGGCCACCACCAGGGCGAAGAGCGCCAAAACGACGCATCCGACGACGAGGAACGCCCGCCAGGCCCTGAGCGCAGCCTCCTTGCCCCGCTCGACGTCGGAGTAGATCGACGAGATCTGCTTCTCTGACTCGTTGAGGGCGCGCACGTCGCCCACGTCGACGCCCCTCACGAGCTCGTCGAGGCTCATCTCGTAGTAGTCCGACAGCAGGACGAGCCTCTGGAAGTCGGGGTAGGACTGCCCGAGCTCCCACTTCGACACCGTCTGCCTCGAGACGCCGAGCTCGTA
>CASEQJ010000063.1 GCA_949290055.1 uncultured Olsenella sp.
CGGCGGTGGCCTCGCGATCGCCGCCGTGCTCGCGGCGCGCAGCGGGGGAGCCCCCGCGCCCCTGGGACGGAGAGGGAGGGAGCCCATGGAGAGGTACCCCGAGCGCCTGTACGTCAGGCTCGCGAGGGAGGACAAGGAGCGCGCGCAGGAGGTCGCCGAGGCGATGGGCCTGAGCCTGTCGGACCTCGTCCGCCTCATGGTGCGCCTCGCCGCGGCGGACCCGGGGCTCGCCGAGCGCGCGGCCTCAGAGGGCGGGCCGATCGTGCTGGACATCGCGACGTGCCTGCGCATCGCGCGGGAGCTCAGGCGCTGGGGCTACCACTACAACCAGGGCGTCCACGCGCTCAACTCCGTCGCGTTCCACCTGCGGCACGGCTCGCGCGACTACGGCGACATGGTCGAGGCCCTGCGCGACGCCCGCGCGGAGCTCTCCGCGGTGAACGGGGCGGCCGGGGGCCTCTGCCGCGAGATGGCGTCGCTCACCGGGCGCGCCGCGCTCTTCCTCTAGGGGGCGGCCGTGGCGAACCTCAAGGCGATCACCGGCCACACCTCGGCGCGCGGCGTCATGCGCTACCTCGAGCGGGGCGGGCGCGCGCTCGCCCGCGACTTCCTGAACCTCGCCCCGCCCGTCGCTGGCGAGGGCCCCGGCGGCCTGCCCGAGCACGGCCCCTACGACTGGGCCGCCGCCATGGACGCCACGCGCGCGGCAGCGGGCAACGACCTGCCCTGGCGCGGGCGGGCGGCGAGGACCTGGAAGCACTACGTGATCTCGCCCGACCCCCGCAACGGCGTGTCGCTCGACGAGCTCAGGGAGCTCGCGACGGCGTGGGCCCGGCGCTGGTTCCCCGACTGCGAGGTGGCCGTCGTCTACCACGACGACAACGCCGGGCGCATACCCCACGCGCACGTCGTCGTGAACAACACCGTTCTCTCGACGGGCAGGCGCCTCCAGGTGCCCGACCCCCTCGAGCTCAACCGCTCGCTGCAGCGCATGGAGGCGGAGCGGGGCTTCGCCCACCGCTACTCCAACGAGCGCGCGGGGTCGGGGCGCGGGAGGCCGCGCACGGCGCAGCGCGTCCACGTCAGGCGCGCCGAGCGCGAGATAGCCGCCAGGGGCGGGCGCTCCTGGGTGGCCGACATCCGCGGCAGGGTGGAGGCGGCGCGCGCCGTGTCGCGCCGCGAGGTGTGTTTAGTCAAGCCTGATTTTCGGTTTTGAGCACAGATTTCTTTCGGGTTCCGGCACGCTAATTTTTCGGGTTTCGTCACGGGCGCGCCACCGTCTCTACCTTCCCGACTTTCCCAGCATGAGGGACTCTTCGAGCCTGTGGCTGGGTCCGCCGAACTCCACGAGCCTGCCGTGGTGGACCACGCGGTCCACGATCGCGGCGGCGAGCTTGTCGTCGGCGAAGACCGTGCCCCACCTGCTGAACTCGACGTTGGTGGTGAATATCACGCTCCTCCTCTCGTAGCTGTCCGATATGACCTGGTACAGGAGCCTCGCCCCGTCCACGTCGAAGGGAACGTAGCCGAACTCGTCCAGGACCAGGAGCCTCGCCTTGGCCACGTCGGCGAGCAGCCGGTCGAGCGCCCCCTCCCGCTTGGCCTTGCCGAGCTGCAGCACCAGCTGCGCGGTCTGCCAGAACCTCACGGGGTAGCCCGCCGAGGTCGCGGCGATCCCGAGGGCGGTGGCCATGTGGGTCTTGCCGCGCCCCGTCTGACCGTAGAAGACCAGGTCCTCCGCGTCGCGCACGAACGCCAGCGAGAGCATCTCGTCGCGGCCCCAGCCGTCGGGGAACGCGACGTTGGACCAGTCGAAGCCCTCGGCCGACTTGGGAACGGGAAACCTCGCCTGCCTGAGCAGGCGCGCCCGCTTCGCCCTGTCGCGGTGCGCGATCTCCGACTCGAGCATCGCCGTGCACGCGGCCACCTGGCCCGGCGTCGCGGAGGCGAGGAAGGCGCCGATCGTGTCGCCGGATATGAAGAGGGCCCTCGCGGCGCCGCGGAAGGCCGCCTGTGCGGCCTCACGCTCCGAGCTCGTCTGCGGCATGGCCGCCACCTCCCTCGAGCAGCCTCAGCGCCCTGTCGTAGACGCCCAGGTCGACCTCCTCGTCGTACTCGACGCGCTCGTCTCCCGATGCGGCCCTGGCGGCCGAGAGGGCGACCGAGGCGCGGTCGACGCCTCCGGTCGCCGCGAGCGAGCGCGACATTCCCTCCACGGCGGCGCCCCACCCGCGCCCCGCGCTCTCGTCGCGCAGCACCCTGAGGTCGGCGGCGAGATCGGCGGGCGCCTCGGAGTCGAGGAAGGCGACGAGCTCGGCGGGCAGCGACGCCCTCACGCTCGAGTCCCTCCACCCGGCGGGCCTCATGCACAGGAGCCTCAGCTGCAGCGTCGGGTCCGAGCTGTCGGTCGGGGCCTCGCCCCACTCGCGCTCGTAGGCGGCGACGACCTCCCCGGTCTCGCAGTCGAGGACCGCGACGTCGAAGGCGCCGAGCGCGACGGCGACCTCGCGGCGCGCGTAGGCGGGGCCGGCCGAGTAGCGGTGCACCCCGCCGACGGTGATCGTGCCCTGCTTGTTGCACCTCCTGGTCTCCCACCTCACGCACGAGAACGCGGCCGACGGCAGCGGCGAGAGCGCCTCCCTGTCCTCTCCGAACAGCTCGGACTCGGGCGTGCCGAGCCTGTAGTGGCGCTTGCCCTCGCTCAGGTCGAGGCAGTCGTCGAGCAGCCTGCGGTTGAACGCGCGGACGTCGTGGAACGACGGGACGGGGACGAAGAGGTTCCTCCTGTGGCAGCCGACCTTGTTCTCGACGTTTCCCTTCTCGTTGCCCGAGTAGGGGTTGGTGAAGGTGTAGTCGAGCCCGTAGTGAGCCGCGAAGCGGCGGAAGAGCTCGGACGTCCTCACCTCCCCGCCGACGCGCCTGCCGACCTCGGTGGCGTTGTCGAAGACCGCCCTCCTGGGCACGCCGCCGACGAACTCGAAGACGTTTCGGAGCCCCTGGCAGACGCACTCGGCCGTCTCGCCCCAGAAGACCTGGGTGAGCCCGACGTTGGAGTGCGGGAAGGCGGCCGTCAGGTACTTGCCCCTTGTGACCACGCCGCGGACCCTGAAGTCCGCCTCGCCGAAATCGACCTGGACCTCGCCGGGCAGCCATCTCAGCGTCAGGAACCCCTCGGCGTCCCTGCGGTCGCGCTCGCGGGCCATCTCCTCGCGGCGGCGCTTGACGTAGCGCTGCACGGTGGAGTAGCTGCCCGCGTAGCCCTCCTCGTCGCGAAGCCTCACGTAGACCCTCGTCGCCGTGTGGCGCTGCTTGCGCCAGTTCCTGCAGTCGTCGTCGAGCCAGGAGTCGATCGTCTCCTCGTAGGGCGCGAGGACCTCGCTCTCGGGCTCGCGCCGCCTCGGGGGCTCGGGCGACAGGTCCTCCATCCTGGCGTACTTCCTGACCGTCGGCTCCGACGCGCCGACCGCCCGCGCAATCGAGGCGATTGGCTCGCCGCCCCTGGCCCTCTTGCGTATATCCTCTATCTTGTCCACGCCGATCATTCCTCTCTGGCCCTCCTCACGTCGTAAACCGAAGCAACGACATTGTTGGGCCGATTGCGGATGGTCGGCGTGCCCATGCTCAAAGCCGAAAGAATTTCGTGCTCAGACCCGAAACTTTCCGACGCTCAAACCCGCAACTTCGAGGCTATCAAACACACGTGCCGGTCCTGCCCTGGATGTAGAGCCCGTCGCCCCCGGCGGGGAACGATGCCGCGAACCGGGCGGCGCGGGGCTCGGAGAGCTCGGCGGCGAGGTAGCGCGGCGGTATGCCGGAGTGCAGGATCTTGGAGCGCATCGCGGCGGCCGCG
>CASEQJ010000064.1 GCA_949290055.1 uncultured Olsenella sp.
CGCGGCGGCCCGCGCGGCGCTCGGCGAGGACGAGGCCGCCTCCGAGCCCGCCGCGCCGCTGCCCGACCCCGTCTCCGGCGACGAGGCGGCCTCCGCGCTCGAGGCCGCGATCGCGGACGGCACCTGGGTCGGCTGCGCGCTCGACGACGACCGCCAGGAGGGCGCGCTCTTTGGCACGGCCCACACCCTCTGGGTGGCGACGGGCGAGAAGATCTGCCGCTTTGACGACGCCTCCGCCGACGACGCGCTCGAGCGGCTCCTGCGCGCGGGACGCCTCGCCGCCGGCGACGTCAAGGCGCTCCTGCACGTGCTCTCCCCCGTCGACTCGAGCGAGACCGAGCGCCTGGCGCCGCGCGAGGTGGACCCGGCGCGCGTCTTCGACGTGGCCGTGGCCGCCTACCTGCTCGACTCCGAGCGCACGTCCTTCTCGCCCGCCGAGCTCGCGGAGAGCTACCTCAGCCGCGTGCTGCCCGCCGCGACCGAGGCGCTCCCCGAGGCCGCCCTCGACGCCGTGCGCGCCCACGACCTGGTGGCGCCCCTGCGCGAGCGCCTGGAGCGGGACGGGTCGGCGGCGCTCTTCGACGACATGGAGATGCCGCTTCTGCCCGTGCTCGCGGAGATGGAGCGGGTCGGCCTTGCGGTGGACACGAGCGTGCTGGCGGCGCAGTCGGCAGAGCTCGGCGCCGAGATCTCCGACATGGCCGAGAGGATTCACGCGGCGGCCGGCGAGCCCTTCAACATAGACTCCCCCATGCAGCTCTCCCACGTCCTCTTTGACGTGCTGGGGCTTCCCACCTACGGGCTCAAGCGCACCAAGCGCGGCTACTACTCGACCAACGCCAAGGTGCTGGCCGACTTGGCCGCCGAGCACGAAATCGTGGCCGACGTCCTGGACTACCGCGAGCGCTCCAAGATAAAGAGCACCTACCTCGACGCCCTGCCCGCCCTCGTGCGCGGCGACGGCCGCGTGCACACCACGCTCAACCAGACGGTCACGGCCACCGGGCGCCTCTCGAGCTCCGACCCCAACCTGCAGAACATACCCACGCGCTCGGAGCTGGGCCACCGCGTGCGCCAGGCGTTCACGGTGCCGGAGGGCCACGTGTTTCTCGCCTGCGACTACTCGCAGATCGAGCTGCGCCTGCTGGCGCACCTCTCCGGCGACGAGCACCTGATCGCCGCCTTCTGCGAGGGCGCAGACTTCCACGCCGCCACGGCCGCGCGCGTCTTTGGTGTGCCGCTCGACGAGGTCACGCCGCAGCTGCGCAGCCGCGCCAAGGCCGTGAACTTTGGCATTGTCTACGGCCAGCAGGCCTTTGGCCTGGCGAGCTCGCTCAAGATCGGCCGCGCCGAGGCGCAGGAGATGATCGACCGCTACTTCGAGGCCTATCCCGGCGTGCGCGCCTTCCTCGACGACGCGGTGCGCCTGGCCCACGAGCGCGGCTGGGCCGAGACCCTGTACGGCCGCAAGCGCCACATTCGCGAGTTCCAGCAGCGCAACCGCCAGCTCGTGGCCTTTGGCGAGCGCACGGCCATGAACCACCCCATGCAGGGCACCGCCGCCGACATAATCAAGCTGGCCATGGTGCGCGTGGAGCGGCGCCTGCACGAGGAGGGCCTCGCCTCCAAGCTCGTGCTGCAGATTCACGACGAGCTGGACCTGGAGGTCCCCGAGGCGGAGATCGAGACGGTAAGCGCGCTCGTGCGCGAGGTCATGGAGGGCGTCGTGGAGCTCAAGGTGCCGCTGGTGGCCGAGGTCTCCTACGGCTCCAACTGGGCGGAGGCAAAGTGATGTCTGCTAATTGGGGACAGTCCCCAACCAACACAAATTGGGGACAGTCCCCAACCAACAGAATGCGCGTTGAGGCGTGGTCGGACGGCGCGTCGCGCGGCAACCCGGGCCCGGGCGGCTACGGGGCGCTGCTGCGCTACACGGCGCCGAGCGGGACCGTGCGCGAGCTCGAGCTCTCGGCCGGCTACCGGCGCACGACCAACAACCGCATGGAGCTCATGGGCGCGATCGTCGCGCTCGAGGCGCTGCGCCGGCCGTGCTCCGTGACCATGACGACCGACTCGAGGTACGTCGTGGACGCCTTCAACGAGAACTGGATAGCCGGCTGGCTGCGGCGCGGCTGGAAGACCGCGAGCAAGGAGCCCGTGAAGAACGTCGACCTCTGGAAGCGGCTACTGGCTGCCTGCGAGCCGCACGAGGTCACGTGGGTCTGGGTCAAGGGCCACGCGGGCCACCCCGGGAACGTGCGCTGCGACGAGCTGGCGACGTCGGCCGCCGACGGAACGGACCTCGCGGAGGACGAGGGCTTCGAGGGGTAGCCCTTCTCGCCCGCGAGCGACGGCCGCGCGCCACGCCGAAGTCGGGGCCGCCCCGACCGTGAGGTTTTGGGCAACAGGATTGATGCCGGGCGGCGAGAGGAGCGCTCTTCTCGCCGTCTTTTGGTTTGTTTTCCACGTTTTGCACCCTATTGGACAACACTTCTTATATAAAATTTGATTCGTGATACAAGATGTTGCCCACAACCGAGAAAAACCCTTCGGGAATCGCCGGCGAACGCGCGCAGAGGGCCGAGAAACCCAAAACCTCGGAATACGTGCCAGAGGCAACGCCGCCAGAGACGAGCCGTTGCGCTACCCTGCTATAGTGTCGAGAAGAACCACGAGCAAGGGGGGGTCATGCCCGCGCTCATTGCGCACCACATATTCGGCGAGGACATACTCTCCGAGCTTCCGCAGGGCCTCGTCGAGGGCGAGGAGGAGCTTCTTGCGTTCCTGCTCGGCAACCAGGGGCCCGACCCGCTCTTCGCCCGGTTCTCGACCCTCCCCTCGCGCGCCGCGACGTGCCACGCGCTGGCACACGAGATTCAGTCCGGCCACATGACGCGCTCGCTGCTCGCCCTGCGCGACGGCGTGGCGCACCTGCCCCGCGCCGACGAGCGCGTCGGGCGCGCCTTTGCCCTCGGCGTGCTGGGCCACTACGCCTTTGACCGCGCCGCGCACCCGTTCGTGATCGCCCAGCAGCGCGCGCTCTGCGACGTCGAGCCCACGCTCGCCGGGCTCGAGCGCGAGGTCCACGCCATCATAGAGAGCGACCTCGACACCTGGATCCTCTGGGAGAAGCGCCGCGCCACGATCTGCGAGCGCCCCGCCGCGACCAACCTCATGCGCACCGCTCGCACCGAGCGCGTCGCGGGCGCCCTGCTCTCGCAGGTGGCGCTCGCCGTCTTCGGCACCGTAATCGACCCGCGCGAGTACGTCGCCGCGGTGCGCGACTACGAGTTCGTCTACCGCATGATCGAGCCGGCGGGCACGCTGCGCGCGCGGGCGGCCGCCCTTGCCGAGCGGACGCTGCGCGGGACCGCGCTCGCGGCCGCGTCCTCCCACTACGTGCGCCGCACCGACGAGTGCCCGGCAGCAAACCTCGAGCGCCACGCGTGGACGCACCCCTTCACCGGCGAGGTCCGCACGGACAGCGCGGCCGACCTCTTCGACGAGGCGCGCCTTGCCTACCCCGCGCTCGCCGAGGCCTTCGTTCGCGGCAACGAGGCGCGCCTGCGCGAGCTTGTCGGCGGGCTCGACTTTGCCGGACGCCCCGCGACGGACGACTAGCGCCGCTGCCAGCCCCCGTTTGATCTAGGAGTCGACGGGCTTGTCGCCTGCCCGTCTAGGAATTCGCGCCCTTGTCACGGCGGCTTCCGGGAATCGTTGGGGTTGTCACGGACCGGCCCGCAAAAGCTCGTTTTTCTCGCCCGTTTTTCTAGGAAATGGCGAGGTTGCGCCCCAGCGCGACCGTGAGAGCGCACAAGCCCCTCGTTTTCTAGAAGCC
>CASEQJ010000065.1 GCA_949290055.1 uncultured Olsenella sp.
GAAGATGGGCGACTGGCAGCCCGAGGGCTACTTCGACTACGTGGTGCCGCCGCTCGAGGGCCTGTGGTGGGGCGGAGAGGGCGCGTTCGACGGGACGGGTGTCGCCGACAAGGCGGCCCTCTCGTGGGTGTCGCTCATCCGCCAGCCCGACTTCGTGACGCCCGGGACCCTCCCCGCGATTCGTGAGGTGGCTGCCGAGAAGAAGCCCGACCTGGCGGGCGCTCTCGAGTCGGGCGAGCTCCGCCTCGTGCGGTTCTCGGAAGGGCGCTGCGCGCAGTCCATGCACAGAGGCCCCTACGACGAGGAGGGTGCCACGATCTCGAAGCTCGTCGCCTTCATCGGCGCGCAGAGCCTTCGCCTCGACATCAGTGAGGTGGGAGGCTCGCGCCCGAGCGACGTCCTCGGCGCGCTCGACTGCGACGGCGGCGTCCCCTCCGTCCGCCTCCCTCCATCCGCCTCCACCACGAGATCTACCTGGGCGACCCCAGGCGCACGAAGCCCGAGAGCCTCAGGACCGTCATTCGGCACCCGGTCGCTTAGGGACGACCATGGACCTCTCGCGCATAGACGCCCGCCTGCTCTCGCGCCCCGGCGCCACCAAGGCCCTCCACGAGAAGTGGGGCTGGATGGTCTACTGGGTGGGCGGCAGGCAGTTCGCCTGCGAGTTCACCGCCCCGCCCAGCGCCAAGCCGCCCTACGCGGGGCGCCACCTGCTGTCGCTCAAGTGCGATCCCGACCGCATCCCGGAGCTGCGCGCCGAGCACCCGGGCGCGGTGCTGCCCGGCTACTACTCCGACGGGCGCACGTGGGTCTCGGTCGACCTGGACTCCGGCCTTCCCGAGGGTCTCGTGCTCGACCTCTGCGACATGAGCTACGACCTCGTCTTCTCCAAGCTGCCGAAGCGCGTGCAGCGGGAGGTCGCCGGCGAGTAGGGCTACCCGGCGAGCGCGCGCAGCGAGTCTGCGGCCGCCCGCGACGTGAGGTGGAGCCTGAGCCCGATGGGGCTCACCTCGAGCTCCACGACGGGCGACCCCTCGTAGGTGGTGACCTCGAGCACCTTGACCTCGTCGAGATCTGCGGCGTCCTGCCCGAGCTTCTGCGTCTCGGGCTGCCACAGCTCGAAGGCGTACTCAGCGTCGGCGTCCGGCTCCGCGGCCAGGCCGTTCTCGTTGGAGAGCGGGTCGAAGGCGCCCTCGATCTGATCCTGGTCGGTCAGCTCGCGCACGACCTCGCCGGTCTGGGCGTCCCTCACGACGAGGCGGGAGACCTTGCCCCAATCGACATCCGAGAGCGTGTCGGCGAGCTCCTGCGCCTGGGAGGCGAAGTCCTCCGCCTGGTCGGCGACGTCGTCGAGGCCGGGCAGGCCGAAGCACCCCGCGAGGGGCAGCGCGATAGTCGCGGCGAGCAGGGCGGCGATGGCGGTGCGTGCTCTCATTGGTCTCCTTCCGGCGGGGCTCCCGCCCATTCTACCCCCTGGGCCGCCCCCGCGGGATCTCTCCCACGGGGGCGTCTCACCCAGGGGCCGGGGCTCGTGGGGACTGTCTTTTGGGCCCTGTCCTAGTTGTCCCGGGCGAGCCTGCGGTAGAGGGCAGCGAAGACCGCGGCGCCGGCGACCGCCCAAGCGAGCGTCACCGCCATCGGGGCCAGGGAGTCGGTCGTGAGGAGGCGCCCGTCGGCGGCGAGGCCGAGCAGGTCCCAGACGCCCCCGAGCGGCGTGAACGCGGCGATCGCGCCGACGGCGTCGTTCGCCGTCCCGAAGGTGGGCACGAGGGCCAGCAGAAGCACGGGCACGCTGTAGAAGCCCGCCGTCATCTGGTCGCGCGAGGCGAGCCCGAGCACGAGCGACACGAGCACCACGGGCACGGCACCCAGCGCGGTGAGGGCGAGGTAGGCGGGCAGCAGCGCGGGGTCGCCACCCGCGACGACGAAGCACGCCGCGCCGATCGCGACCACCGCCGCGAGCGTCACCCCGCCCTTGGACGCGGCCACCTCGCCGGCCCCGACGTTGGCGAGCATGAGGGTGCGCAGGGTGTGCTTCTCCTTCTCCTCGGCGATGCCGTAGATGAGCACCATCGAGGCGACCATCCCGACGCTCATGCAGAGCCCGGAGCCGAGCAGGAACTTCTGGAACTCGCCCTCGGCGGCGGCGAGCCCCGCGCCGGAGAGCCCCGCGTCCGCCGCCGTGTCGCCGATGACGAGGCGGAACAGCAGCATGAAGCCGATGGGCATGAGCAGCACCACGAGCATCGTGGGGTTCTTGAAGAGGTCGGCGAGGTCCTTCGCGGCGAGCGCGCCGACGCGCCTCATCGTGGCGTCCATCCTACAGCTCCCTTCTGGTCAGCTCGAGGAAGACCTCCTCGAGGTCGGGCTCGTCCGAGTGTATCGACAGCACCTCGCCGGCGGCGAAGAGCTCGCGCGCGGCGTCGGCGGACGCGGCGTCCTTCGTGAGCTCGACGGCGCCGCGGGTGCGCGTGGCCACCACGACGCGGTTGCGCGCGTGCTCCATGGTGAGCTCCGCGGGCGCCCCCGTCGCCGCGATGCGGCCCTCGTTGAGGATCGCCAGGCGGTCGCAGCAGCCCTCGGCCTCGGCCATGTCGTGCGTGGTCAAAAAGACCGTGGTCCCGGCGCGGCGGAGCTCGGCGAGCATCCGGTGCACCTCGGAGCGGGCGGCCGGGTCCAGGCCGCTCGTCGGCTCGTCCAAAAAGACGAGCTCCGGGCTGTGGACGAGAGCCGCGAGCAGCGCCGCCCTCTGGCGCATGCCCTTCGAGCAGTTCTTGACGAGCGTCTTGCGGTCCCGCTCGAGGCCCACGCGCTCGAGGAGCGCAGGTATACCGCGCTCGCCGCGACCGCGCACCTTCGCGTAGAGGCGCAGGTTCTCCTCGATGGTGAGCCGCTCGTAGAGGGCACTCGTGTCCGAGAGGATGCCGATGCGGTCGTAGTCGGCGCCCGACGCGTTCTCAATGGGCCTGCCGAACAGCGTTATGCGCCCGGTGTCCGCCGTGAGCTGGCGGGTGAGCAGCTTGATCGTGGTGGTCTTGCCGGCGCCGGAGGGGCCGAGGAAGCCGAAGAACTCGCCGCGCGCGACGGCGAAGGTGAGCCCGTCGAGCACGCGCTTGGCGCCGAAGGAGAGGCAGACGCCCTCCATCGAGAGCACGGGGCTATGCGTCGCGGCCATCGTCGCCCTCCTTCCGGGGAGCCTCCCCGCTCCCGCCCCTCTCGTCCTTCCGGTCCTTCTTGCGCCTGCCGGTCTCGAACACGCCTGCGGCGAAGCAGCACGCGATGATGATGACGCCCATGATCGCGGGGTCCATGCTACATCGCCTCCTTCGCGGCGCGGTCGCCGGAGGCGAGCGCGGCCTCGAGGCTTTTGATGCGCTTCTCGGCGCGGGCGATCTGATAGCCGAGCCCCGCGGCGAGGAGCACCGTCGCGACGGCGAGCACCATCAGGAGCGCGGAGAGCTGCTCCAGTGTGAGCGGTGCGTTGGGACCCAGCGCGTCGGTCACGATGTCGAGGATCTGCTGTTCGGGCATGGCGTTTCCCTTCTCGTCTCCCCGGCGCCCCTCGGGCGGCGCCGGGTGCCTTTCCGATGGCACCATCCTCGCCGGCACAGTGCGCCGCCTCAAGGGGTTTCGACCATCAGGAGCTGCGGAAACGACGAGAGGAGCAATGGGGGCCACGAGAGGAGCGCCGGGGTGCGCCTACCTCCAGCCGTAGCGGTCGCGCATGGCCTCGGCGCGCCCCTTGGCGAGCGGGATCTGCGTCGCCGCCGCGTCGGCCAGCGTGAGGTTGAAGCTGTTGCGCGTGAAG
>CASEQJ010000066.1 GCA_949290055.1 uncultured Olsenella sp.
CCACCGACATTGCCTTCGCCCTCGGCGTGGTGTCGCTTTTGGGGAGGCGCATCTCGCCCGAGACCAGGGTCTTCTTCCAGACGCTCGCCATAGCCGACGACATTCTCGCGATTCTCGTGATCGCCCTCTTCTACGGTCAGACGCCCGACCTCGCGTGGTGCGTCGCGTCGCTCGCGTTCGCGGCCGCGCTCGCCGCCCTCAACCGCGCCCGCGTCTACGCCGTGGGGCCCTACGTGGCCGTTGGCCTCGTGCTGTGGGCCTGCATGTTCAACTCGGGCGTCCACGCCACGCTCGCCGGCGTCATTCTCGCCTTCGCGCTGCCGAGCCGCTCTGACGTGCGCCTCGCCGACCTCGGCGGCTGGCTCGCCGCGCGCGCCCGCGACCTCGACGACACCTACGACGACGAGGACCACGTCCTCGGCCAGCACGACTTCACCGACGGCGCCTGGCGCGTCGAGCGCGTCATGCACCACGTGACGCCGCCGCTGCAGCGCATGGAGCGCTACGTCTCGGTCCTCGTGAACTTCTGCGTGCTGCCGCTGTTCGCCTTCGTGAACGCCGAGCTGCACCTCGTCGGCGCCAGCATGGCCTCCGTGCTCACGAGCCCGGTCGCGCACGGCGTCTTCCTCGGCGCCGTCGTGGGTAAGCCGGTGGGGATCATTGGCGTGACCGCCCTGCTCGTGCGCCTCGGCTTCGCCCGCCTGCCGCGCGGCATGGACTGGGCCCAGGTGGTGACGGTCGGCCTCATGGGCGGCGTGGGATTTACCATGTCGATCCTGATCTGCGGCCTCGCCTTTGCCGACCCCGCGGACGCCATAGCCGCCAAGTGCGCGATCCTTCTGGGCTCGGTCGCCTCGGCGCTGCTCGGCATGGCCTTCGGACGGCTGTTTGTCAGGCGGGGGCGAGAAGGGCGCGAGTAGCGCTAGGTCTGTCCGCCGCTTGGGGTATCCTAAGGGGAAGCGCCACCCTAACGGCGTCTGATTGGAGCCTCACATGCGCGGATTCAAACGTCTCTGCACGGTCCTGTTCGTGCTCGCCGACCTCTTCGCCCTCGCGGCGCTCACGCTCACGTGGTACGGTCCCTGGACGGAGGCGGCGACCTCCCTGCTCTACCTCGAGCCCTACGCGCTCGCGGTGTTCGCGTGCCTGGTCGTGAGCGGCTTTGGGCTCCTCGTCCTTCTCGTCCGCGCGCTCTTTGCGGGCAAGCGCGTGCGCACGGTCGAGGTCGCCACGGTGGACGGCGGCGTGATTTCGGTCACTCGCGACGCGATCGCCGCGCAGGCGTCCCACATAGTCGAGGCGGACGGCACCTGCACCGCCGCGCGCGTGCGCGTTGACGCCAAGCCGCGCGGGCACGTGCGCGTCCACGTGCGCGTGCTGCCCCGCCAGACGGTCGACGTGGTCGTCAAGGGCGCGGAGCTGCACGCGGAGCTGGTGGACGGGCTTGCCGCCGTCTGCGGAGACACCGTCGAGGACGTGAGCCTGGAGTTCGTGGAGCCCGAGTCCGTGACGCTTGCGACGCAGGAGGACGCCGCCGAGGAGGTCGCGCCCGCCGAGGCGCCGGCCGCGAAGGCGTCCGAGGACGCAACGAGCGAGATCACCGTTTCCATGGGTCCCGCGCGCGAGTCTGAGAAGGAGGCGTAGGCAATGGCGGACGAGAAGACCCCCCGCCCCAAGATCGAGCTGGGCGAGAAGGACGAGTGCGGCGAGCGGGTGCAGCCCGCGGCGGACGCGCAGGCGGCCGACGACGGCTCCTACACCGTCGGCGAGGCCGTGCGCGACGGCTCCGCGCGCCTGTTTGCCTGGGTGCGCCGCACCTTCCCCGGGCACGAGCACGCCTTCTGGGGCGGCGTCCTCGGGTTCGTGACGGCGATTCTGTTTCTGGTGCTCGGGCTGTTCAAGGCCCTCGTGATCGTCGTGCTCGTGATCGTGGGCGTGGCCGCCGGTCAGGCGCTCGACGGCGACTCGAAGATCATGGACCTGCTCCGGAGACTGTTCTCACGTAACTAGCGACTGCGATTGGCCCTCGGGCGCGAGCCCCGGCAGCGAGGAGAGAGACAATGAGCAAGACGGAAGACGAAGACGCGAAGACGCTTACCACCGACGCCGAGACGACCCCTGCCGCGGCCGAGGAGCCCACCATGCTCGCCACCACCACGGAGGAGAGCACCGACATTGAGGCCGTCGCCGACGACGAGGACGTCGATTCCGAGGACTCGCTGACCTTCTCCAATGGCGTCATTGAGAAGATCGTCGCGATTGCCATGCGCGAGGTGCCGGGTGTCGTGGGCATGAAGGGCAACTGGTTCAACCGCGTGCAGGACGCCTTTGGCGCGAGCGACTCCACCGCCGGCGTGACCGTCGAGGTGACGCCCGAGAGCGCCGTGCGCGTGAACATTTCCGTGCTGATCGAGTACGGCGCGTATGCCCCGCAGGTCTTCGAGGACGTCAAGCGCGCCGTGGTGAAGCAGATCACGGGCATGACGGGCCTTGAGGTCGCGGGCGTCAACCTGCGAATCGAGGACGTCCTCACCGAGGAGGAGATCGAGCAGCGCTCGCGCAAGCCGCACAAGGACGAGCCCAAGGACGACGAGGAGTAGTCGGCCGCATCTCAAGGGGGCGACATGCGCGACAGCGTGAGCATAGAGGCCGTGCGCCAGGCGGCGCGGGCCAACAACCGGCCGGGTCCGGACCACATGAACTGCGGCGAATCCGTGATCGCGGCGCTTTGGGACGCCTTCGAGCCCGGCTTCCCGCGCGCGGTGGTCGCCGCGGGGGCCGGCATGGGTGCCGGCGTCGGCGGTTCGGGCTGCATATGCGGCGCGCTTGCCGGCGGCGTGGCGTTTCTCGGCCTCATGACGGGGACGAAGGAGCGCGCCAAGCCGCTTGCGGCCGAGCTTCACGACGCGTTTTGCGAGGGCACGGGCCACCGTACGCCCTGTTGCCGCGTGCTCACGCGCGGTATGGAGTGGGGGAGCGCCGAGCGCGTGGCCAGCTGCCAGGAGAACTGCGCGATCGCGGCCGGCGCCGCAGCGCAGATCCTCTGCCGCGAGCTCGGCGTCCGCGCGGAGGACTAGCTAGGCGAGCACGCTCCAACAGACGAGGAGGACAGCTGCCAGCGCCGCGACGAGGCAGCATGCGTCCGCGACGCCGCCCGTCTTGCAGAGGCGGGCGCTCAGGGTCGCGCGCAGTGGCCAGAACAGGCGCAGGCCCCGGTAGGTGAGCGCGTCGAGCGCGAGGTGCGTGGCAAAGCCGAGCGCCACGGCGGGTGCGAGCGGCGGGCAGACCAGGTGGGTTGCCGCCGCAAACCCGACGAGTGCAAGAAGCGAGTGCGAGAAGCCGCGGTGGACCGAGAGCCGCGCCGCGCAGGCCAGGGCGACAAGGGCGACCGCCCCGAGCAGGAGCGGACCGACCCCGCGCGCCACGGCATCCCGCGCGAGGGAGGCACCGCTCACGGCGTCGAAGACCAGCGCGCCGACGAGCAGCGCCGCCGCCCCGGCGCGCGCGAGCCGTTCGCGCCAGGG
>CASEQJ010000067.1 GCA_949290055.1 uncultured Olsenella sp.
CGCGCAGCCCGCTTTGCGACACCCTCCGGGCCCTCTCGGAGGACCCCCTGACGAGCCCCGCGCGCACGGCGTCGGTGGAGCCGCGCCGGGCGAGGGCCGAGGGGTCCGCCGGCGGGCGCCCTCCGGCCGCCGCCACCGGCTACCTGCCCTCCCCGCGGGCCGCGCGCCTGAGCTCGGCGACCTCGTCGGGCTTGGTGTTGAACAGGTCGTAGAGCCGCCCGCGCGGGAAGTTGTCCTTGATGGGGATGCGCGCCGCGCCCGCGACGAGCAGCCCTTCGCCCGCCTCGACGGACTCGTCGATGAAGCCCTCCTCCTGCTCCGAGAGGTCCAGCAGCTCCGCCCAGGCCTCGCGGTCCACGGGAGACTGCTTGTGGAGCAGGATGAAGTCGGAGTTCAGGATGAGGTTTCGCGCCTCCTGGTGGCCGAGCATGTAGACCGAGTTCTGCGTGATGCCGGTGCAGATCAGGTTGAACTTGCGCCCCTCCGCCCAGAAGCGGGAGAAGTAGCTGATGATGGCGGGGTGGGAGAACAGCGACTGGACCTCGTCGATGTAGAGCCAGGTCGTGACCCCGCGCTCGAAGTTGCGGTACATGAGGTTGCGCGCGGCCTCCAGGGCGGCGAGCATGCCGAAGGTGCGCATGGAGCCGCCGAGGTCCCTGAACTCGACGCAGGTCACGCGCCGGTCGAAGCCGGCGTCGCTCTGGTGGTTGAAGAACGACATGGCCCCGGAGACGTAGCGCTCGTAGCGCAGCGCCATGTCGCGCGCCTCCCGCTCGGGCTGGGCGCGCAGCTGGTCGTAGAGGTCGCCGAGGGTCGGGGTCGCGCCCGCCGCCGCGGCGTAGGCCGCCTCGACGCAGCGGGCGATGACCGAGCGGTCCGCCTCGGTGAGCCCCTCCGAGCCCTCGGCCATGGTCGCCGAGGACAGCGCCGTCACGGCGTCGATCTTGAACGCCATCTGCACGGCGGGCGGCTGGTGCGCCACGTCGGACATGTCGAGCGGGTTCAGGTGCGTGTCGGCGCCGGGGGCGAGCCTGAGCACGCGCCCGCCGTTGGCCTCCACGAGCGGCGAGTACTCCCCGGCGGGGTCGAAGACGACCACCTGGTCTCCGGGGTGCGCCAGGATCGTGTTCTCGATCTCGCGCTTGACCGAGAAGGACTTGCCGCTGCCGGGCTTGCCGGCGACGTAGCCCATCGGGCTCGCGAGGCGCTTGCGGTCGCACAGCACCAGGTTCGAGGACTGCTTGTTCTGCCCGTAGTAGCCGCCGCCCTCGTCGAAGAGCTCCTGCGTCGCGAAGGGCATCTGCACGGCGACCTGGGCGGTCGTCATCATGCGCGTGGGGCCGACGTGGTTGTGCCCGAGCGGCAGGACCGAGTTGAGGCCCTGGAGCTGGCGGTAGGCGAGCGGCTCGGCGTCGATGGAGTTGCGCCGCGCCGTGGAGACGACCTGCACCACGCGGTCGTCGAGCTCCTCGCGCGAGGAGGCGAACACCGCCACGAGCCCCGCGTAGAGGAACAGACGCTGGTTCTTGGTCTGGAGGTGGTCGAGCAGGTCGAGCGCCTCCTCCTTCGAGTACTTGAGCTCGGAGGGCAGGATGTCGTAGTCGTAGCCCTTCTTCACCGCGCGCACCTGCTCGTCGATGATCTCCTTGTCCATCCACGCGATGCGCTGCTTCACGTAGGCGACCGCGCGGGCGCGGTCCATGGGCTGGACGTGGAGCGAGACGGTGAGCGGGACCGGCAGGTCGATGACGTCGGCGATGCAGCGGTCGCCGAGCTCGCTGCCGAAGCGGCGCAGCGTCAGGACCTGGCACCACGTCCCGTCGAGCCTCATGAGCGCGGGCGAGCCGCCCGGCTTGAGGTCGATCGAGGAGGGCGCCACGACGTCCTTGGTCCGCAGGCCCGTCTGCGGGGAGACCATGCCCCAGTCGAAGGCGAGCCGGCGCCCGGGGCGCAGCTGCGAGGAGATCGCCGCGAGGCGCTCGGCCCCGTCGAGCTGGCGGGCCTGGCAGCGGATGCGCGCGAGCGTCTGGACCGCGTCGTTGCGCATGCGCGCGAGGCGCGGCGCGGCCGCCTCGGCGGAGGTGGAGGCCACCGAGAAGGTGAGCCAGCGGCGCCGCACGAGGTTGGACACCCCCTCGCGCATCTTCGCGTTGAGGATCCTGTTGTACTCGCGCGCGAGCGCCGCGGTCTCGCCCTCCTCGCGGAAGAACGAGCGCGCGCCGATCTCGTCGGCGGGCAGCGGCGAGTTGGCGATGGTGAGCTGCGCCGAGCTGTCCGCCCCGAAGTAGTCCCAGAGCTGGCAGTAGGCGGAGAACATCGCCCGCTGCGTCTCCTCGCGCGCGGACTGGTAGCTGATGTCGGGCAGCTCCAGGCTCATCGAGAACAGCCCCTCCTCGACCTCGCAGATGCCGTCGGGGAACATGGCCTCGTAGCCGATGGCCGAGTACACGTCCCTGGCGGCCGCTCGGGCGCGGCGGCGGTCCTCGCCCGCGCGCGAGAGCTCGCGCTCCTGGCGGCGGACGCGCCGGCCCACCGACTCCCTCGACGGCCGGCGCGGCGTCGGCCTGCTGTGCTTACCCCTCGGTTCCCTGGCTCGGCGCATGCGCCTCGGCCCCCTTCCTTCTCATCCTCCGCGCGTAGGCGCGGTCCCTCCGCTCGGGCGCGGGGCCCGAGGCCGGCAGCGCGACCGGCCGGTAGAGCAGCGGCCCCCGCCTGCGGGCGTGCGCCGCCCACAGCGGGACGAACCGCTCCGGCGGAAGCCCGTGCGGCCGCCAGAACCCCAGCAGCCAGAAGGGCAGCGAGCACGCCATGACCGGCAGGGTCGCGTCCGAGGGCGCCACCCCCAGCAGCAGGTTCAGCGCCGCCGCGGAGGCCACCGAGGCGACGAGGCCCCCGGACACGCACGCGAGCGTGCGGGCGCCCATCTTCCCGGCGATCTTCTCGTGGTACTCGGTGATGTCCTTGTGGACCGACACGCTCAGCACGGCCGCCCCCTACGCCGGGAGCCAGCTCGTGTCGAGCATGCCGAAGTAGACGGCGGCCGCGACGATGATCGCGCCGCCCGCGATGGTGGAGATCGCGCTCGCGATCTGGGCGCCGCCCTGCTGCTCGCGGATGGCGAGGCCGAGCGACACGGCGCCCCACACGATGAGGAACCCGCCGAGGAACGTGACGCACCCCGACACGAGCCCGATGATCTCGTTGAGCATGTGCCCCCTCTCTGCGCGCGCCGGCGGGGCGGGCCGCCCGTCGCGCGTGGTAGAATCCGTCCGGGAGCGCCCGCCGCTCCCGAGTGCTCTGGCGGCGGCCGCACCGGGGAGGGTGGAAGCTCCCCGGTGCCCAGGCG
>CASEQJ010000068.1 GCA_949290055.1 uncultured Olsenella sp.
AGCGCGCTCGCCAAGCGCGGCGTCGTGGCCGTCACGCGCCGCCGCCGCGTCCGCGGCACGGAGGACACCACGCTCTCCTCGGCCGCCGCGCCGCGCCCCGAGCGCCTCACGGAGGGCCAGCTTGCGGCCCTCGCCGCGATCGAGGGCGCTCGTCGCGCCGCACGCGGCGACGTGGTGCTCGTCGACGGCGTCACCGGGTCCGGCAAGACCGAGGTCTACCTCGCCGCGATCGAGCGCGCGCTCGCCGACGGCCGCGGCGCGCTCGTGCTCGTGCCCGAGATCAGCCTCACCGCCCAGACCGTCGGCCGCTTCCGCAGCCGCTTTGGCGACGAGGTCGCCGTGCTGCACAGCCGCCTTTCCACCGGCGAGCGCTTCGACCAGTGGGACCTCGTCCGCACCGGCCAGACCCGCGTGGTCGTGGGCGCGCGCTCGGCGCTCTTTGCCCCGCTCGCCGACGTCGGGCTGATCATAATCGACGAGGAGCACGAGCTCTCCTACAAGCAGGACAAGTCGCCGCGCTACCACGCGCGCGAGGTCGCCGCCGAGCTCGCCCGCGAGCGCGGCGCGGCGCTCGTGCTGGGCTCGGCCACGCCCTCGCTCGAGAGCCTCGCGCGCTGCCGCGACGGGGCGTTTCGCGGCGCGGCCTGGACGCGCGTGGAAATGCGCGAGCGCGCGAGCGGCGCGCGGCTGCCGGAGGTCGTGGTCGCGGACATGGCGGAGCAGTTCCGCGGCGGCGGGCGCTCGGTCTTCTCGGCCCCGCTCGCAGACGCCCTGCTCGAGGTCGCGCGCCGACGCGAGAAGGCGGTGCTTCTGCTCAACCGCCGCGGCTTTGCGAGCTTCCTCATGTGCCGCGACTGCGGCTGCGTGCCCGAGTGCCCGCACTGCTCGTGCGCGCTCACCTACCACGAGCGCGGCCACCGGCTCGTCTGCCACAGCTGCGGGCGCAGCTGGCCGGTGCGCGCGTTCCCGGACCCCTCGACGAGCTGCCCCAACTGCGGCAGCCGCTACCTGGCCGCCTACGGCGTGGGCACCCAGCGCGTGGAGGACGAGCTCCGCATGCTGCTGCCGGGGGGCGTCGAGGTCATTCGCATGGACGCGGACAGCACGCGCGCCAAGGGCGCCCACCAGGAGCTGCTCGAGCGCTTTGACGCCGCGGAGTGCGCGGTGCTCGTGGGCACGCAGATGATCGCGAAGGGGCTCGACTTCCCCGAGGTCACGCTCGTGGGCGTGATCAACGCGGACACGGTGCTCAAGCTGCCGGACTTCCGCGCCGCCGAGCGCACCTACGACCTGCTGGAGCAGGTCGCCGGCCGCGCGGGCCGCGGCGAGCGGGCGGGTCGCGTGATCGTGCAGACCTACTGGGCGAGCCACCCCGCGATCCGCGCCGTGGCGGCCCACGACCGCGCCGTCTTTCTCGACGCCGAGCTCGCCGAGCGCGCGGAGGCCAACTACCCGCCGTTCAGCCGCCTGGCCAACGTGACGGTCTGGGGAAGGTCCGAGAAGGACGTGCGGGCCACATGCGACGAGCTGGCCGCGGCGCTGCGCGAGCGCGCGGGCGACGAGGCCGGCTGGGAGGTCCTGGGCCCGGCGGAGTGCCTGCGCGCCCGCGTGAAGGACCGCTTTCGTCGCCACGTCATGGCGAAGGCGCCCGTGGGCGCCGACCTCGGCGGCGTGATCGGCGCGTGCGTGGGCTCGCTCGCGCGCCGCGTGGGTATTAACATTGCTGTGGACATAGACGCCTACGACCTCATGTAGGGGAACTCAGGAGGAACCGTGAAGGAACTCGAAGAGATCGTGCTCTCGCCCGACCCGCGCCTCTCGCAGGAGTGCGCGCCGATCGAGAAGATCGACGACGAGGTGCGCGCGCTGGCCAAGCGCATGCTCAAGGTCATGTACGCCGCCGACGGCTGCGGCCTGGCCGGCCCGCAGGTGGGGGAGATGCGCCAGATCGTGGTGATCGACGTCGACTGGGCGGGCAAGGGCTCCAAGAAGAACCCCTACGTGCTGATCAACCCCCAGATCGTGACCGCCGACGGCCCCGAGGTCGAGGGCAGCGAGGGCTGCCTCTCCTTCCCGGGCGTGAGCGTGCGCGTGAGCCGCCCCTCCCACGTGGTCGTGCGGGCGCGCAACCTGGACGGCGACCTCATGCAGTACGAGGCGGCCGACAACCTCATGGCCGTCTGCCTGCAGCACGAGATCGACCACGTGCGCGGCGTGACCATGTTCGACCACCTGGCGCCGCGGGCCCGCGCGGAGGCCGAGCGCGCCTACGAGGAGGCGCTCGCCGCGGGTGCGCGCCCGGGCGAGACCACGGTTTAGCAGGAGGCAGCCATGCGCGTCGTCTTCATGGGAACGCCGGACTTTGCCGTGCCGTCGCTCGAGGCCCTGGCCGCGGCCTGCGACGTGGCGCTCGTGCTCACGCGCCCGGACGCGGTGCGCGGCCGCGGGCGCGCGCTCGTGCCGTCGCCGGTGAAGGCCCGCGCGCTGGAGCTGGGCCTGCCCGTGCTGGAGGCCTCGCGGATCACGCCCGAGGTCGCGGACGCCCTGCGCGCCGCCGAGGCAGACGTCTTCTGCGTGGCGGCCTACGGCTGCATACTGCCCGACGAGGTGCTCACCATGGCGCCCGGCGGCTGCGTGAACGTGCACGCGTCGCTTTTGCCGCGCTGGCGCGGCGCGGCGCCGGTCCAGCGCGCCATTCTCGCCGGTGACGAGGAGACGGGCGTCTCGATCATGCGGATCGGCCACGGCGTGGACACGGGCGCCTACTGCGCGCAGGCGTCTGTGGCGGTCGCGGAGAAGGACACCGAGGCCCTCACGGCCGAGCTCGCGCGCGTGGGCGCGGAGCTTTTGGTGGAGACGCTGCCCTCGGTGGTGGACGGCACGGCAGCGTGGGTCGAGCAGGACGAGGCGCTCGTCACGCATGCCGCCAAGATCTCCAAGGCGGAGCTCATGCTGGACCCGGCGGACGCCGCGCGCGAGAACGCCCTGCGCGTGCAGGCCTCCGGCGACACCGCGCCGGCGCGCTGCGTCGTGGCAGGCCGCGGCGTGCGCGTGTGCGCGGCGCGGGTGGGCGAGAAGGACGTGGCGTCCGGCGGGGTTGCCGTCGATCGCGGGCGCGTGTGGCTGGGCTGCGCGGACGGCGCGCTCGAGGCTCTGCGCGTGAAGCCGGACGGCAAGCGTGAGATGGACGCCTCGGCGTGGGCCGCGGGCCTGCGCGGCGACGGGCTTGCCTGGGAGCGGGCGTAGTG
>CASEQJ010000069.1 GCA_949290055.1 uncultured Olsenella sp.
CCTGAACGCCAGTTCAGGCCAGGGGCTTGAGCCCCTGGCCTGGGACCCTAGGGTTATACCCTAAGAGCAGACCACCCGCTTTGCGGGTGGTCATGATTTTTCAAGACGTTGGGAGGACGCATGGACGAGAAGAACGGTGCGGTCGCGCCCGCGCTCGTGCTGGAGGGCGGCGGGTTTCGCGGCATGTTCACGGCGGGCGTGCTCGACGCGCTGCAGGAGCGCGGCGTCTACGGCTTCTCCGGAATCTGGGGCGTCTCGGCCGGCGCGGTGAACGCAGCGAACTTCCGCTCGCGCCAGATCGGTCGCACCATGCGCGACATTCTGGCCTTCCGCGACGACCGTCGCTTCATGTCGCTGTGGTCGTTCGCCACCACGGGCGACATGGCCGGCGCCGACTTCATGTACGACGAGGTCCAGAACCGCCTGGACCCCTGCGACGTGGAGACGTTCAACGCGAGCGAGACCCCCATGTGGGCCGTCGTCTCGGACGTGACGTTTGGCACGCCCGCCTACCTGCCGGTGCGGCGCTTCCCCGACGACATTGAGCGCGTGCGCGCCTCGGCCTCGCTGCCCACGGTCTCGCGCGTGGTGGAGCTTGACGGCCACCGCTACCTCGACGGCGGCACCACGGACTCGATTCCCTACGCGGTGGCGCTGGGGCTGCCGGGGGCGCCGGAGGTCGAGGGCCGGCCGGCGGCGAGGCGCGCGCTCGTGGTGCTCACGCAGGACCGCGGCTTTGTGCGCGAGCAGGCGGGCTCGGGCGAGCAGATCGCGCTGCGCTCGCACCGCTACGACCGCTACCCGTACTACCTGGAGGCGCTGCGGACGCGCGCCGAGCGCTACAACGAGCAGCGCGAGCGGCTCTGGGAGCTCGAGCGCGAGGGCCGCTGCCTGGTAATCGCGCCGGAGGAGCCGGTCAGCGTGGGGTCGTCCACGCGCGACGGCGAGTCGCTGCTCACGCTCTACGTCGCCGGGCGCCGCCAGGCGACCGAGCGGCTGGCCGAGATCGAGGCGTTTGTCGGCTAGCGGGTCTTCTCGTCCGGCGGCGTTCTAGGAATTGCCGCCCTTGCCCTGGCCGCTTCTAAGAATCGCCGCCTTTGTCGCGCGACAAGGACGGCGATTCCCGGAGCGCCGCGCCCTACGCCAGGCGCGTGACCTCGACGCGGTCGACGAGCCCGTCCACGACGGAGCGCTCGGCCGCCTGCGTGCCGGACTCCATGACGTTGGCCGCGCCCGTCGCCATGGCCAGGCGCAGCGTGTCCTCGACGCCCATGCCCTGCGAGTCGGCGTAGACAAAGGCCGCGACCACGGAGTCGCCGGCGCCCACGGTGGACCCCACGGGGACCTTCACCGAGGAGGCGTGCCAGGTCTCGCCGGCGCTGGCGAGAAGCGCGCCCTCGCTGCCCATGGAGACCACCACGCGCTCGACGCCCTTCTCGACCAGCTCGTGAGCCGCCGCGGCGATCTCGTCCACCGTCGAGAGCTCGCGTCCCACGAGCGCGGAGAGCTCGTGGTCGTTCGGCTTGACGAAGAAGGGCTTGCCCGCCAGGCCCGCCGCGAGGGCGTCGCCGTCGGCGTCGAGGTAGACGTGGGCGCCGGCGTGACGCAGCGTGCGCGTCCAGGCGCGGTAGGTCCCGCGGTCCACCCCGGCGGGAAGGCTGCCCGAGAGGACCACGTAGTCGCCCTCGCAGATCTCCTCGGCCAGCACGTTCAGCATTTCCTCGAGCATGGCGTCGGTCACCTCGGGGCCGGGCTCGTTTATGTCGGTGTGGGTGTCGTTCACGGGATCGATCACCTTGAGGTTGGTGCGGGTCTCGCCGTTTGCGGGGAAGGCCTTCACGCGAATACCCGCGTCGCGCAGGGCGCCGGCGATCCAGGAGCCGGTGTCTCCGGAGAGGACGGCGACGGCCTCGGAGGTGCCGCCGAGCTTGGCTATGACCTTGGAGACGTTGATTCCCTTGCCGCCGGCGTCGCGGCGCAGCTCGGTTATGCGGTTGACCACGTCGAGGGTGAAGTTTGGGATTTGGACGGTCTTGTCGAGGGCAGGGTTGAGCGTGACGGTGTAGATCATCGGTTCCTCCTCGGACGCGCTGTCGGTGGCTGCCACAATTCTAGAGCGTCGGCGGCGCCCCGGCGGCGCGCGTCGGCCGCCGCGTCTGTACAGGTTGTGTACGGAAAAATCACAGGCGGGGCGCCGCGCCGTTGCGCTATACTCTTACAGCTTTTCCACAGAGCCCCGTAATCTCTGACAAAAGCACGGCGGTTTGTCCAGAAGCCGTCAACAAGCAGGTACGTAGGAGGAGTCAAGTGAAGAAGTCGACTCAGTTCGCCAAGAACGGCGAAGTCGAGCGCAAGTGGGTGCTCATCGACGCCGAGGGCGCGACGCTCGGCCGTCTGGCCACCACCGCCGCCATGATTCTTCGTGGCAAGAACAAGCCGCAGTACACCCCCAACGCCGACACCGGTGACTTCGTCGTCGTCATCAACGCCGACAAGGTCGTCCTCACCGGCGTGAAGGCTGACCACAAGCAGTACTGGCGCTACTCCGGCTATCTCGGCGGCCTCAAGCTCGAGAGCTTCCGCGAGGCCATGGAGAAGCACCCCGAGCGCGTCGTCGAGCACGCCATCAAGGGCATGCTCCCCAAGACCACCCTCGGCCGCAAGCAGGGCACCAAGCTCAAGGTCTACGCTGGCCCCGAGCACCCGCACACGGCCCAGAACCCCGTCAAGATTGATTGGAGGGCCTAACGATGGCTGAGAACACCGTTGTCTACACCGGCACCGGCCGCCGCAAGGAGGCCGTCGCCCGCGTCCGTCTGGTTCCCGGCACCGGCAAGGTCGTCGTGAACGGCCGCGAGGCCCTGCAGTACTTCGGCCGTCAGCAGCTCGTCGACAACGCGCTCGCCCCGCTGCGCCTCACCGAGACCGCCGAGCGCTTTGACGTCCTCGCCAACCTCGACGGCGGCGGCATCAACGGCCAGTCCGGCGCCCTGCGCCTGGGCATTGCCCGCGCCCTTCTCGACGCCGGCGAGTACCGTGAGGACCTCAAGAAGGCTGGCTTCCTCACCCGTGACGCCCGCGCCGTCGAGCGCAAGAAGTACGGCCTCAAGAAGGCCCGCAAGCGCCCGCAGTTCTCCAAGCGCTAA
>CASEQJ010000070.1 GCA_949290055.1 uncultured Olsenella sp.
CGCGTCGCGCGGCGTGGAGCTCGCGCTGCTCCCCGGGGCGCCCTTCCCGGTGGTGGCAGAGCGCGCGCAGCTCGAGCTGGCCGTCTCCAACGCCGTCTCCAACGCCGCGCGCCACGCCACGCCCGGCACCCGCGCGGCCGTCTCGCTCGGGGGCGGGCGCCTGCGCGTGGAGAACCGCTGCGAGCCGCTCCCCCCCGAGGCCGCGGGCCGGCTCACCGAGCCCTTCTTCCGCGCGGACGCCTCGCGCTCGCGCGACGGCGGGGGCTCCGGCCTGGGGCTCCACCTCGCCGCCCGGGCGCTCGAGCGCCTGGGGGCGCCGCTCTCGGTCTCCTGCGAGGGCGGGGCCTTCGTCTTCGAGGCCGACCTCTCCGCGCTCGCCGCCCCCGCGCGAACGGAAGGCTAACCGAACGAGGACCGCGCGCGAACGGGCGCGCGCCACCATCGGGGTCGCACGGGCGGCCCCGGCCGCCGAACCCGACGGAAAGGTGGCACCATGCCGTTTCCCAGACGCGCGCTCCTCTACCTCGCGCGCAAGAGGGGCAAGACCCTCACGCTCCTCGCACTGCTCTTCGTCGTCGCCGTCCTCGCCCTCACGAGCTGGTCAATCAGGGGCGCCGCCCAGACGGCGCAGCTGAACGTCCGCCAGGCGCTCGGCGGCACGTTCACCGTCGAGCCCGACTCCTCCAACGCCGCCAACTGGGGCTCCACGTTCGTGCGCGAGGTCGTGGAGGGGGTCGACGGCGTGCGCGGAGGCTCCGGCAGCGTGTCCAACGTCCTCATCCCCGAGACGACGGACGGGTCCGCGGCCCTCGAGCTCGTGGAGGGCGCCGACGGGGACTCCTCGCTCGCCGCGGCCTACGCGGGCGACGACTTCGGGCGCACGGTGCAGTTCTACGCCGTGAGCGACAGCGCCTTCGACTCCTACTTCGCCAACGGCTACCTGCGCCTCGTCGACGGCGAGCCCGTCACCGAGGACTCCGGCGACGGCGTGCTCGTGAGCCGGGAGTTCGCCGAGAAGAACGGCCTCGCCGTCGGCGACGAGTTCAGCGTGCGCCGCGCGACCGTCCACGCGCAGATGGCCGGCATCGACGTGGAGGACACCCGCACGCGGGTGCGCGTCGCCGGCGTCTTCGAGCCCACGGCCAAGTCCCAGGCCGACCTCGCCAGCTGGTCGATGGACAACGCCATCTTCGGCACCATCTCCACGCTCGACCACGCCCGCGAGGGAACCGCCGAGCAGGGCTACGACCGCGTGACCTTCCAGGTGGACGACCCCGCCGAGCTCGGGCGCATCACCGGGGAGGTCGAGGGGCTCGACGCCCTCGCGGGCAAGGGCTACCTCGTCTCGGCCGACACCTCCGACGTCGACGCGGTGAGCGCCCCGCTCGAGAACATGGACCGCCTCGTGACCGCGCTCGCGGCGGCGTCGGTGGCCGTGGGCGCCGTGGTCCTCTACCTCGTGCTCTCCGGGCGCGTGCGCGACCGCCTGCACGAGAGCGGCGTGCTGCTCTCGCTCGGCCTCACGCGCGCCTCGGTGGTGGGGCAGTACCTCTGCGAGGTGCTGCTCGTCGCGGCGGTCGCCTTCGCCCTCGCCGTGCCGGCGAGCTCGCTCGCGGCGCGAACGATGGGGGACGCCCTCCTGGGCTCGGCGTCCGAGAGCGTCCAGACGGGCGGCGGCGACGGCGGCGTCAGCACCGCCGACGGCGTGTCCACCGTCTCGGGCGACCCCTTCGCGCCGACCTTCGAGGTCGACGGCGCCTCGTTCACCGACATCGAGGTCGAGGTGGGGCCGACGTCCGTCGCGGCGCTCTTCGGCGTGGGGCTCGCCGTCTCGGCCGCTGCGGTGCTGCTCGCGAGCCTGCCGCTCAGGCGCATGGGGCCCCGCGAGATCCTGTCAACGCTCAGCTAGGGAGGAAGACCATGGAGAAGAACCCGGAGACCCTGAGGCGCGGCGCCCCCGCGCTCGAGCTGCGCGACGTGACCTACGCCTACGCCTCGCGCCCGCGGCTCAAGATCCTCAACGGCGTCAGCGCCTCGTTCGAGGAGGGGGTGATGTACGCGGTCGTGGGCCCGTCGGGCTGCGGCAAGTCCACGCTGCTCTCGCTCCTGGGAGGCCTCGACGTGCCCGTGTCCGGCGAGGTCGCGGCCGGGGGCGCGCCGCTCGGACGGGGCGACCTCGCCCGGCACCGCCGCGAGAACGTCGCCTTCGTGTTCCAGGGCTACAACCTCGTCGACTACCTGACGCCGGCGGAGAACGTGGCGCTCGCCACGCGCCTGCCCGCGCTGCCGCTCCTCGAGAAGGTGGGGATCTCCGCCGAGGACGCGCGGCGCAGCGTGTTCGCCCTCTCTGGCGGCCAGCAGCAGCGCGTGGCCATCGCCCGGGCCCTGGGCAGCGACGCGCGGGCGCTGCTGTGCGACGAGCCGACGGGCAGCCTCGACGAGGACACCGCGGAGGAGATCGCGGACCTGCTCGTGCGGGCCGCCCACGAGGAGGGCCGCTGCGTGGTCGCGGTCACGCACTCGCGCGACCTCGCCCGCCGGGCGGACCGGGTGCTCCGCCTCAAGCGCGGCAGGCTCGTCCGCGAGCGGTAGCGGCGGGGCGAGAGGCTTCCCGCGGGGAGCCCCCGCCCGGAGGGGCGCCCGCGCGGCGCCTCCCCGGGCGGGCCGCCCAAAAGACAGTCCCCACGGGCGGCCCGCCGCGCACGCCTCAGTGTTGACCAATGTTCAATCTAGGTGTACGATCACTCCCGAGGAGGTGGCCGCCGTGACCAGAACCGTGATGGACCCCGGGGAGCGCCGGCGCGAGCTGCTGGCGTGCGCCATGAGGCTCTTCGCCGAGGAGGGCTACGACAACGTGTCCGTGCGGGCCGTGGCGCGCGCCGCGGGCGTGGCGCCGGGGCTCGCCTACCACTACTTCGACTCCAAGGAGAGGATGTTCGCCGAGGCCATCGGGGACTACGCACGCCGCTGCGCCGAGGGGATAAACGCCGTCCTGGACGAGGAGGGCCCCTCGCTGGACGAGAGGCTCGACCGCGCCGTCTCCCTCGCGGCGGGCCACGCGTCCTTCCCGCACGAGGCGTACTTCCACGCCGAGGGCCACGGCGCCCTCCACGACCGGCTCTCGCTCGCCATGTGCGAGGCGGTGCGGCCCCACCTGCGCGCCGCGCTCGAGGCCGACGCCGTCTCGCGCGGCGCGGTGGCGCCCGACGCCGACGAGCTCGCCGCGATCATGACCTACGGCGCGGTCGGCCTCGCCTCGGGCCCGGACATGCCGGACGGGGCCGCCGCCGCCCGCCGCTACCTCCGGGCGCTCCTTGCCGAGTTCCGCTCGGCGGTCACCACGGACTAGGGATCCTGCCCCGGCTGTTGTCGGGGCTCTTTTCGGCCGATTGTATTGAACAATGCTCAACAGAAAGGACGCAGGATGAACATCAGGATGGACGAGAAGGACGCCGAGCTGCTGCGCTCGCGCTCCCGCGCGGCCTTCGACGCGCAGGCGCCGACCTACGACACCGGGATGGAGGGCGAGCATGCGAGGCGCCTCTACCCGCACGTGCTCGCGGAGGTGAGGCGCGCCGTGGAGGGCAATCCCACGCCTCACCTGCTCGACCTGGGCTGCGGC
>CASEQJ010000071.1 GCA_949290055.1 uncultured Olsenella sp.
TCGTGAAGGTCTCCGACGGCGACCTCTCCCGCATGGCGGGCGTGCCGTTCCGCATCACCAGCGCGACCACCGGCGAGTCCCACGTCGTCGTGACCGACGCCAACGGCTACGCAAGCACGGCGGCCTCGTGGGTCCCGCACACCGCGTCGACCAACGCCAACGACCAGGCGGCAGACGGCTCCTGGGACGCCTCGGCCGGCGTGTGGTTCGGGGCGTCGGGGCCCGACGACTCCAAGGGGGCGCTGCCCTACGACACCTACGAGATCGAGGAGCTCCCCTGCGGGGCCAACGAGGGCAAGGAGCTCCTCGGCCCCATCGAGGTGCGCGTCTACCGCGACGCCGTGACCGTGGACCTGGGAACGCTCACGAACGACGACCTGCCCCGCACCGTGGTCTCCAAGAAGTCGGTGACGGGAGAGGACGAGCTGCCCGGGGCGACCCTGCGCGTGTACGACGCGGACGGCGAGCTCGTGGAGGAGTGGGTCTCCGGCGAGGAGCCCCACGAGCTCACGCTGCTCCCGGGCACCTACACGCTCCACGAGGAGATGGCGCCCGAGGGCCACCTCGTCGCTAGCGACGTGAGGTTCGAGGTCCTCGAGGGCGTCCCCGTGACCAAGGTCGAGATGGTTGACGACTGCACCAGGGTGGAGGCCGGGAAGGTCGACGCCGCCACGGGCGAGCCCCTGGCGGGAGCCACCATGCAGGTCGTGGACGCCGAGGGGGAGGTCGTCGAGGAGTGGGTCTCGGGCGACGAGCCCCACCTCATCGAGGCGCTCGCCCCGGGCGAGTACCTGCTCCGCGAGACCGAGGCGCCCGAGGGCTACGAGCTGGCCGAGGACGTCCCCTTCACCGTGGAGGAGACGGCCGACGTGCAGGCCGTGACCATGGAGGACGAGGCCCTGCCCGGAACAACGCCCGGGATTACGCCCGGGGACCTGCCCCAGACGGGCGACTGGTCCTGGGTCGTGCCCGCCGCGTGCGCCGTGGGCGCGGTCGCGTGCGTGGGAGGGGCCATCGCGCTCGGCTCCCGCCGCGGAACCGGGGCCGGCGCGGCCTCGCGCGGCACCCTCCGCCCCAAGGCCGTCGAGAAGGGGGCGAGGCGATGGGGACCGTGATCGCCTGCGCCGTCACGGCGGTCCTCTCCTCGACGGTCACGCTCGTCGCCTACGCGTGCTGCGTGGCGGCGGGCAACGCCGACCGGAGGGAGGAGGGAGGCGAGTAGGCTGCGGCCATGACAGCTTGTCATGGCAGGGAGCCCCGTCGAGGCGAAGCTGCCTCGGCGGGGCTCCTTCATATGCTGGCGAGCCGGGCCTGTGGGGATTGACGATGGGTCCCGGCCCGCGCGTCAAACGTCAGAGCGCCCCCGTGAGCGTGGCGCCCATGAACCCGGCGTTCTCCACGAGCGAGACGACCTCGTCGCACGAGCGCCAGCCGGCGGACCCGCGGTGTGCCTCGAGCGCCTTGCGCACGGCGTCGGAGTCAAGACGGGAGAGGGGGCGGAGCGCGCCGGCGAGGTCGAGCATGCGCAGGCCCGCGGCCCGGAGCGGCGTTCCGCCCGCCTTGAAAGCTGGGGCTCGCTACAAGGCTAGAATCCCCTGTATTCGTGCAGCAGGCTCGAAAGCTGTTCGTTCTTCTCGAGGAACGACACAAGGTAGCTCTCTGTTATGCGGAACTGCTCGTGCGTCCTTCTGACCTTGGTGGCGAGCATCTGCGTGCCATCCTCTGTGGTTATCTGGAAACTGTGGATGATGCGGTTTCGCATGGAGACGACCTCGTTGAAAAGGTCCGCTACGGCGCTGTCGCCAGACTCCTTCGTGATGGTGCGCGCGACGTGGGGCTTTAACTGACCGGACTCGAGGTCGATGAGGTCGTGCCAGGCCAGGGTCGACCCATCTGTCCTGAGGATGTTCTCGATGACGAAGGCGTTGTTAGAGTTGAAGGCGCAGAGGGACGCACCAAGAAGGATTAGGTAGTTTTCGGGTGGGAGTGCCTGGCGAGTTGGAATGCTCATGTTCGTTCCTTCGTATGATTCGGTCATTTCATTTTGCTGCATGGACGGAGGCCAGACCTCTTTCATTTGGGGCCGTCATGCGCCTGAATGCCACGCGCGCGACTGCGTTTCGCTGCGTCATGCCCCGCCGACGTGTGTTGTCTCCAGCAGGGCATGACGGTAGAATGCCTCTATTCCCTACAGTTGGAAAGGTGTTCTTTGTACCTAGAGATTGGCGAGTTCCAGATTGGAGCCGCTCCCCGTGATGTTAGGCAGGAAGTCGCGAGGAGCTGACGGTACAACCTGCGCACGCTGACGACCGGTCTCCGCCGGCCCATGTGTTCGTGCGCGCACGGTTCGAGCCCAGGGGCCGCGGCTTCGCTGCCGCGGCCCTTTTCGTCTCGATCGTGCAAAGGAAAACCCAATGAGGGAAATTGACTTCCTCCACGGCCGCCCGGCCGCGAACCTCGCGCGCTTCGCGCTGCCCGCGCTCGGCGCCAACCTCCTGCAGTCCGCCGACCAGGTCGTGGACATGCTCGTCGTGGGCGCGTTCGTCGGGGAGCGGGGGCTCGCCGCGCTCGCCAACGCCACGATGGTCGGCTTCGTGGCCAACTCGCTGTCGCTCGGGCTCGCCGTCGGCGCCACGGTGCTCGTCGCGCGCCGGCTCGGTGCGGGCGATGCGTGCGGTGCCTCACGGGCGGAAGGAGCCTCGCTTCTCGCGGCGCTGGCGCTCTCCCTTGCCGTCGCGCTGCCCTGCGCGCTTCTTGCCGGACCCCTGTACGGGGCGCTCGGTGTGCCAGCGGATGCCCTGGCGGATGCGGCCGCCTACACGGCGGTTTGGGCGGTGGGGCTGCCGGGCGCCTTTGTGCTCTCCGCCGCCGGCGCCGTTATGCGCGCCCGCGGCGACGCCCGCACTCCGATGTGGCTCGCCGTCGCCGTTGCCGCGGTGAACTGCGCGGGCGGCGTCGCGCTCGTGCCCGCCCTCGGCGTCTCAGGCACGGCGTGGTCCTCGACGGCGGCCTCCTCGCTCGC
>CASEQJ010000072.1 GCA_949290055.1 uncultured Olsenella sp.
CCCGAGCGCCGCCTGGAACGCGCGGAGGCCCGCGAGCCCGTCCGCCTCCCCGCGCGCCTCGTAGCCCGCGTGCGCGAGCAGCTGCACGAGCGCGTCCAGAACGTCTGGCTCGTCCTCGACCACGAGCACCCTCTCCGCCATGGCCGCCACCCCTCTCTCGTCCGGCCCCGCGGGAACCATACCGCGCGGGCGTTAGCTTACGGTTAGCTTCCCAGCTGAGGGCCGCCCCGGGGCCGCGATTCGAAAAAGTCGGAAATTTCCCTTGCACTGTGTATAGGTGAGTATATACTGTAGCTATCGGGTATATACGGTATATACCCGACGGGGAGGCGCGAAGACGTCCGCCGCCGCCCCGCGCCGCCAAGGGGGACGCCCCGCGGCGGCAACCCCCCGAGGGGACGCCCGAGGGGCGAGCAGGAAGGATCGGAACTTGGACATCATCATCTCGAACTCGAGCGGCAAGCCCATATACGAGCAGATCACGGACCAGATCAAGGCCGCGATCGTGAAGGGCGAGCTGGCCGAGGGCGAGCAGCTCCCCTCGATCAGGGCGCTGGCCAACAGCCTGCGCGTGAGCGCCATCACCACCAAGCGCGCCTACGCGGACCTGGAGGCAACGGGGCTCATCGAGACGGTGCAGGGCAAGGGGAGCTTCGTCGCCGGCGGGAACGCCGAGCTCATCCGCGAGGAGCAGATGAGGGAGGTCGAGGGCCTCATGGCGAGGGCGGTCGAGAAGGGCCGCTCGGTCGGCCTCACCGACGACGAGCTCACCGAGATGCTCGCCCTGGTACTGGAGTAGCGCCCGCGACGGGCGCGCAAGAAGGGACGTGAACACTATGACCAAAGGCTCGAGCGCGGCTCTCATCGAGGCCCGCGGGCTCACCAAGCACTACGACGGCTTCTCCCTCGAGGGGGTGGACCTCGCCGTGAACGAGGGCGAGGTGGTGGGGTTCGTCGGCCAGAACGGCGCCGGCAAGTCCACCACCATCAAGGCTCTCCTCGGCCTCATCCGGGTCGACGGCGGCGAGGGGAGCGTCCTCGGCACCCCGAGCGACGAGCTCACCCGCGCGTCAGGCGCGGCGACGAAGGAGCGCGTCGGCGTCGTCTTCGACACCGTCTCGCTGCCCGGGCACCTCAGGGTGGCAGACGTCGGGCGCATCTACGCGAGCGCCTTCGCCTCCTGGGACGCGCACCGCTTCTCGCAGCTCACCCACGACCTCGGGCTCGACCCCAAGAAGGCCGTGAAGGACCTCTCGCGCGGCATGGGCATGAAGCTCAGCCTTGCCTGCGCGCTCGCGCACGACCCGCAGGTCCTCATCCTCGACGAGGCCACCGCGGGGCTCGACCCGATGGCGCGCGACGAGGCGCTCGAGCGCCTGCGCGACTTCGTGGCCCAGCCGGGGCACGCCATCCTCATGAGCAGCCACATCACGAGCGACCTCGAGCGCATCGCCGACCGCATCGCCTGCATCGACGCCGGCCGCATCGTCTTCGACCTCGAGAAGGACGCCATAACCGACTCGGCGGGCGTCGCCCGGTGCCGCGTGGCCGACCTCGAGAGGATCGCCTCCTCCGGCATGGTCCCCGACTCCGAGCTCCGCTACCTGCGCCACGACTACGGCATCGACGTGCTCGTCCCCGACCGCTTCGCCTTCGCCGAGATGTTCCCCGACATCCCGTGCGACCGCATGACCATCGACGACTACATGTCTCTCACCCTGAAGGGCGGTGTCCGATAATGAAGCGCGCATACCTCATCGAGCTCACCATCTTCCGCGACTACGGCAGGCAGCTATTGGCCCTCGGCTTCCTCGTGGCGGTGCTCGTGGGCTGCGGGATGCAGACCGTCCTCGCCGCCCCCTCGATCATCACCTGCATGTTCTTCATGATGGGCGCGATGGGCGCGGCCGCCTACGACGAGCAGAACGACTGGGGCCGCTTCCGCCTGACGCTGCCGCTCTCCCGCCGCGACGTGGTGCTCGGCCGCTACGGCGCCATCGTGACGCTGGGCCTGGGCGGCATGGCGGTCGGCCTGCTCGCCGCGTTCGCGATCAGCGCCGTGGCCTCCGCGGTTGAGCTACCCGACGAGCTCTCCCAGGCCCTCGCCCTTGACGCCGGCACGCTCTCCGGGATGGCGTTCGCCACGACGTTCTGCCTGCTCATCGGCGCCACCGTGGCCTCCGTAGTGACGCCGATCTACTTCCGCCTCGGCCAGACCAAGGCCACGCAGCTCCTCCCCACGATCATCGTCATGATCTTTGTGCTGCCCGTGGTCTTCCTCGGCAACAGCGGGCTTCTCGACGGGGCGCTTCCGGGCCTCGAGCAGATCTCGGCCTTCCTCGCCTACATCGAGACCCCCGAGGGCCTGGCCGTGGGCTGCGCGGGCATGGTGGCGGCCTCCGCCGCAATCCTCGCCGCGTCCGCCGCAATCTCTCTCAAGCTCTACGAGACGCGAGAGCTCTAGGGCGCGGGCGGGGACGAGCAGAGCGGGGCGCTGCGAGGGCCTCCCCCCGGCGCCCCTCACCAATGATTGGAGCACGAAGATGATACGCGCCTACCTCGTTGACATGACCGTCCTGAGGGACTACTCGCGGGCGCTCCTCGGCCTCGGGTTCTTTGTCGCCGCGTGCGTGAGCCTGGGCATGCAGACCTCCGTGATGGCACCAGGCCTCCTTGCGATGATGTACCTCCTGCTCGGCGTGTCCGGGACAAACTCCTTCGACGACCTGAACCACTGGGAGCGCCTCCGCCTCACGATGCCGCTTTCCCGCCGCGACGTGGTGCTCGCCCGCTACGGCGCCATCGCGACACTCGGGCTCGGCGGACTGGCCCTCGGATTGGCGGCGGCGGTCGCCCTCGGGGCGGTCGCGCTCCTCATCCCACTGCCGGGAGAGCTCTCGTCCGCCCTGGCGCTCTCCGGGGACGCCCTGCTAGGCATGTGCCTCTCC
>CASEQJ010000073.1 GCA_949290055.1 uncultured Olsenella sp.
CCGGAGTGGGGAGACCGGGTCGTCTGGGAGGAGCTCCACCACAAGGACCCGTACCCCTTCTGGCTAGACTGAAAAGCACACTTTTTGTCCTATAAGCCGTTCTTGGCGCCCCCGCGGCGCGGCCCGCCGCTTCTCACGGTTTTGGGCAACAAGTTTGATGCCGCGCCGCGGGGAGAGAGGTTTTGCATAAGAGATGTTGCCCACAACACGGGAAAGCGTGGCGTCCCGGCACCGCGACATAAATCGTTTGCCCCAAAACCCGAGAAGGACCCCGCGAAACCGGGGTCGCGGGAGCGCGGCGGGCCCGGAAACCCAAAACCTTCAATTCCCTGGCGAGAAGGACGGCGAGGGCCGCGGCTGAAGGCGCGCCCGGCGCCCCGGCCTCGCGTCCCCGGCGACCCCGGCCTCGCCCCCCCCGTCGCCCTCGGGCACACCTTTCCTCCCCTGCGGTTTTGGGCAACAACTTTGATGCCGCGCCACTGGGCGAGGGGTTTTGCATAAGAGAAGTTGCCCACAACCTCAGGAAGCGCGGCGCGCCGGCCCTGCGGCATAAAACGTTCGCCCCAAAACCCGAGAAGGACCTCGCGAAACCGGGGCCTCGGGCGCACGCAAGGCCCGGAAACCCAAAACCGCGTCCTTCTCGCCAGGCGGGCCCAATCTGCCGCCCACAGCGCGGTTTTGTATAAGGCTTTGTCCCAAACCCGAGAAGAACATAAAGCTTGTTGCCCAAAACATACCGCCGTCGCCGCGCCGCGCCGCGCCGCCGTCGCCGCCGCCGAAGGAAGCCGCCGTCCCTCAGAACACGGACAGCGGCCAGTCCTGCGCAGCGCAGCAGACCGTCAGCCGACCGTCCTCCGTGCGCGCCTCCGGCCTCCCGTCCTCGCCCGCGCCGATCTCGGCGCCCACCACCTCCGCAAGCGTCCGCACGCAGACGCTCGGCCGGTTGTTCTCCTGCGAGAGGTGCATGGCCACCACGGTCTCGGTGTCCGGACCCACAAGTCGCCTCAGCGCGACAGCGGCCTGCGCGTTGGAGAGGTGGCCGCACGGCCCGCTCACGCGCGCCTTGAGGTAGGCGGGATAGTCGCCCGTCGCCAGCATGCGCTCGTCGTGGTTGGACTCCAGCGCCAGAATGCGCACGCCCGCCAGCGCCTCGAGCGCCTCCTCGCCCAGCTCACCGGTGTCCGTGCAGAAGCCAAGCGCGTCGTCGCCGGTGGAAAAGCGCAGGCCAATGGGGTCGGCCACGTCGTGCGAGGTCGGGAACGTCCGCACGCGCATGCCCGCCAGCTCAATCTCGTCCGCGTGCCCCACCAGCTCAAACGGCAGCTCGGCGAGGTAGCGACGCGCCGCCACGGTCCCGGCCGTCGCAAAGATCGGCCCGTCAAAGCGGTTGCAGAACACGCTGAGGCCGCCCACGTGGTCGGAGTGCTCGTGCGTGAGCACCACGGCGACCACGCGCCCCATGTCCACGCCCAGCTCCTCCGCCCGCCCGAGCAGCGCCCGCCGCGAGATCCCGCAGTCCACCAGCACGGACCCCTCGGGCCCCTCCACCACGGCCGCGTTGCCCTTGGAGCCGCTGGCCAGCACGTGCAGGTGAATCTCGGGGGTCATGGGGGGTCCTCTCGCTCGCTCAAACGTGCCAAGTGTAGCCCCAACCCCCACGACTTCAAACTCCACAGCCTCCAAACTCCGACGCATGCGAAAGCGCGCAGCCCTTCTCGCCGGGTGAGAAGAACGGCGCAGGCCGCCTAGCTGCATGTATATTAAATCAAACTAGAACAACCCCGGGAGCGCTCTCGCATACGCCAAAGTTTGCCGGCGGCCCGGCGGGCTACAATCAGAAGACGGAAAACCGCCAGTCACAGCAGGGAGGGCGCAGCCATGCCGAGCGTTTCTCGCCGATACGGCTCCTCGGGGGCGCGCTTCGAGCGCCCGAGCGGGCGCGCGGACGTCGAGCTTGCCGGACCGGTGATCCTCATGGTCTCCGGCGGCGCGGACTCCACGGCGCTGCTCGTCCTGGCCGCCACCTCCACCCTGGACATAGACGACGGCCGCGGCACCGCGCGCATAGCCCGCGAGCGGCTCCACGTGCTGCACGTCAACCACGGGCTGCGCGGCCTGGACGCCGAGGAGGACGAGGAGTTTGTCCGCGACCTCGCCGCCCGCTACGGCATTCCCTGCACGATCCGCCGCGCCGACGTGGCGGCTCTCGCCGCCAGCACCGGCGACAACGTGGAGAACGCGGGCCGCGAGCTGCGCTACGCCGAGGCCGCGCGCCTGGCCAACGAGCTCTCGGAGTGCCTCGGCACGCCGCGCTCCGCCGCGCGGATCCTCACCGCGCACACCGCCGACGACCGCGCGGAGACCTTCTTCATGAACGCGATCCGCGGCACCGGCGCCTCCGGGCTCTCGTCGATTCCACGCCGGCGCAACCGCATTGTCCGCCCGCTGCTGGACCGCACCCACGAGGAGCTCTGCGACCTGCTGCGCATGCGCGGCATAGTCTGGCGTGAGGACGCCACCAACGAAGACACCCGCTACCTGCGCGCCTACGTCCGCCACGAGGTCATGCCCGTGGCGCGGGCGAGAAACGCGCGCGTGGTCGAGAGCCTCGCCACCACCTGCGACATTCTCTCCGACGAGGACGCCTACCTCACCTCGCTCGCGGGCCGCGCCCTGCGCGACCTCACCCGCCGCGAGGCCGAGGGCCTGCTCGTGCTGGACGCCGCACGGCTGGCGGCGCTCGAGGT
>CASEQJ010000074.1 GCA_949290055.1 uncultured Olsenella sp.
GGCGTGCGCGCTCTACGGGTTCACGCTCGCGGCGCGCGAGGAGGCCGCCGAGGCGGTCTCGGCGGCCGGGGAGGGGGTGTGAGCGATGAGGGTCCTCATGAGGGCGGTCAGGTGGCTGTTCCGCGCGGTGTTCCGCTGGATGTGAGCCCCGCCGCCGGGGCCGCCCGTGGGGACTGTCTTCTGGGCGGCCCCTTGCCGTCAGCCCCTCGCGGAGCGCGCGAGCCAGGCCGCGACGGCGGCGGTGGCTGCGGCTGCCGCGAGCGCGATGGCCCACGCGGGGACGAGGTCGAGCGCGACGCCGTAGCCGAGCTGACCCAGGGGAGTGGCGAAGTTTGCCAGCATGAGGGTGAGCGCCATGACCTTCCCAACGAGGGTGCCCGGGCTCTCGGTCTGGAGCCAGCTCGTGGCCACGACGCTCATGCACATGCAGACCGCCATCGTGGGGAGGTAGAGGGCGGCGAGCGCCCCGAAGGTGCCGAGCGCCGGCAGCGGGGCGGCGAGCGCGCCGGCGATGAGCGCGATGCCGCCGGCCACGCACGCGAGCAGGCCCGGCACCGAGCGGATGGAGAACCTGCCGGGAGCCGCCGCCACGACGGCACCGCCCGCGAGCCCGCCAACCGCCAGCGCGCCCTGCAGCGCGCCCATGAGCTGGTTGGGCAGGCCGAGGGTCTCGGTCACGATGTAGGGCGAGCAAACGTTGAAGAACGAAGAGCCGAAGAGGTTCACGAGCGTGGCGCCCAGGATGGTGCGCCACATGAGCGGGCTCGAGCGCAGGAAGCCAAGAGCCTCGGCGAGGTCCGCCCGCGCGGTGGCGAGGGCGCCCGCCGTGCGCGCGGGCGGCTCGTAGGGGACGCGCACGGTGAGCGCCGCCACGACGGCCGACGCCGCGAAGCAGGCCACGCACGCGACGACGATGGGCGCGAGGCCGAAAAAGCCGAAGGCCAGCCCGCCCACCACGGGCCCGCCGATGCCCGTGAGCATGCCCACCTGGTTCACGAGCGCCACGGCGCGCCCGACCTCCGACGGCGCCACGAGGTGCGGGATCGCCGACTGGACGCAGGGCTGCTCGAGCGCCTGCGCCGCGAAGGCGAGCATGAGGACGGCTACCGTCGCCGGCACGACCGCGGCCGTCCCCGCGAGGGGGAGGTAGGCCGCCATCGCCGCCGCGAGCGCCGCGCCCACCGCGACCATCACGCCCCGTTTGCGCGTGCGGTCCGCGACGACGCCGCCCACGGGCGCGAGCAGCGTGTAGGGCACGAACCCCGCAGCGACCACGCCGCCGTAGAGCGCCCCCGACCCCGTGAGGTTGAGCAGGTGCAGGGGCAGCACGAACTGCAGGATCTCCATGCCGAGCAGGGAGAGCGCCTGGGACGTCATGACCGCCGCGAAGCGCGGGGTCGCGATGCCTCCGCCCCTCTCGCTCGCGCTGTTCTTCTTGTCCGTTCTTGCCATCGCTTCCTCTCTTTCATACGTTCGGTTGGTATGTATATAGATGCGAAAGAAAGCCGCTCGCGCGGCTGTCCTCCGGTTTCGCCCCGGGCTAGGCCCCCTCGTCCTCCCCTGTGAGGGCGCGGGCGAGTTCGCCCCAGGAGTCGTCCCACATGCGCGCGGGGTTGAAGGACTCCCAGTCCACGAGGTCCACGCCGAGCGCGTGCATCACGCGCACGAGCACTGACGCGCGGCGCTCGAACTCTGCCTCGTCCGCGAGCGGGTGGAAGAGCGGCACCATCCAGAGGTTGGCGAGAAGGAGCATCACCTCGGCGGTCTCGCGCGGGTACTCGGAGCTCACCGTGCCGTCGGCCACGCCCTCGCGGATCGCGGGCTCCACGTAGCGGTGCGCCACCTCGAGCGCGTCGAGGTACTCGCGCGCCAGGATGCGGGAGCTTGACAGCGGGTCGGAGGAGGGGCGCATCGCGCGCCACATGTCTGCCGCGGGGCCGCCCGAGGAGGACTCATCGAGTGCGCGGAGCTTCTCGATGCCCGTGAGCGAGCTATCGGCGAGAATCTCCTCGGCGCGTGCCACGACCGGCTGGTTTGCCCGCTCAAAGACAGCCTCGAAGATTTCCTCCTTGCTCCTGAAGTGGTGATAGACCGCACCCTTGGTGAGTCCCTCGAGCCCCGCCACGATGTCGGCCATCGTGGTGCGCTCGTAGCCGCGTTCCGCGAAGAGCCGCTCGGCCACGTCGAGGATCTTCCTGACCGTCTCCTCCGGGTACTTGTTGCGCGCCATGGGTGCCTCCGTCCGTCTTTCCGAGCTAAACATACCATGAGTATGTATTGGCAGCAAGGGCAGGATGGGGTCGAGAAGGGCAGGCGCCAAAAGAATCCAAAGTGCCGTTACGGCTTCGTTAGAAACGCGCCCCACCATGGATGGTGAACCCGAAGGGACGGCGCGCGGGCACGGCGACTCGGCCCGCGCGCCCGGAAGAGAA
>CASEQJ010000075.1 GCA_949290055.1 uncultured Olsenella sp.
CCAACACGCTCGCGGGGATGCCCGTGTGGTCGGCGGGCCAGGCGGTGTCCGCCGCCGCGGCGCGCTGCGAGGGCGCCGGCGACCGGCGGCGCGCGCTCGCCTACGCGCGGGCGGGCCTCGCCGTCTCGGTGGGGGCCACGGCGCTCGTGGTCCTTCTCGTCCAGGCGTCCGCCCCGCGGCTCGTGGGCCTCTTCGCCGACGACCCGGACGCGGTGGCCGCGGGCGTGCTCTACCTGCGCGCCTGCTGCTCGGCGAACAGCCTGGCCTACGCCGCCATGTACGCGCTCGACTCGTTCGCCCAAGCGACGGGCGCGTCGAGGCTCGCGGCGGCGAACGCCCTGCTCGACGCCGTCGTGGTCCGCGTGGGGCTCGCCATCCTGCTGGTCCCGGCCCTCGGCTACCCGGGCGTCCTCGCCGCCCAGGCGCTCTCGCCGGTGCTGCCGTGCGCCGTGGGGGCGGCGTACCTGCGACGGTACGCCCGCGGGGCGAGGTCCGGGACGGGCGCCGGCGAGAGGGCGGCCTCGTGAGGTACGTGAACGCGCGCGAGGTGCTTCCGGAGCCGCTGGTCAGGGAGCTCCAGAAGGTCGTCCCCGGGGGCTGCCTGTACGTCCCGAGGGACGAGGGCAGCAGGAGGAGGTGGGGTGAGGCGAGCGGATACAGGGACGAGCTCGAGAGGAGGAACCGGCTGATTCGCGACGAGCGCGCCGAGGGCGCGTCGATCGCGGACCTGGCGGACCGGCACGGGCTGAGCGTCCACTCCATAAAGAAGATCGTCTACCGCCCGCGGGGCGACGGCGGACCCTCCGCGGGCGCGTGACCACTGCTACGAATCCGTTCTGCCGGAATCATTACCCAGACCGTCGCATGGCACGGCGATACGATTGCAACACGGGACCGCCCAACAGATAAGTCCCCACGGGCGGCCCCTCCTGCCGCCACCCTCTATCTGCGCGTGGCAAACGTCCTGGAGCGGGGTCGGACATCATCCACCCGGCCCACTCGGATGACGGCGCCCTGCGGGGAACATGCCCGCAGGGCGCTCCATTCTCACCCCTCGCGGGAGGCGAGCGACCGCACGGTCTCCTCGTAGCCGCGGAGCCTCTCGAGCACTTCCCGAGGGACGGCGGCGAGGGGGTACGAGCAGAAGCCCGAGCGGACCGAGCGGCCCGCGAGCTCGACGACGCCCGCGCCGACGAGCGCGTCCACGAGCGCCGCCGGGACGTTGTTGGCGTCCAGGACCACGTGGCCCTCCCCCGAGCACCACGCCGAGGCGACCGGATCGCCCGGGAGGTTCACGGTGAGGGAGCACCAGAGCTCCAGGTACTCGTCCTCGTCGCCCGGGTCGGTCGCGTCGAGCGCGAGCAGGGCGAGCGCGCCGCCCCGCTCGTAGCGGTCGGCGCACACCGCGAGCCTCACGCGCTCTCCCCAGCTCGTCTCGTACCCGACCGTCACCGCGCCCGTCGTGATGAGCCCCTCCATGCCAGTCCCCTTCCCGGGCCCTCAGGTCCCCAGCGTCTCGCCCCCTGCGGGCAAAGCCGAATGGCGACGCCGCGCGTCGTCGTCGGCTTTGCTCCCCGGGGAGCCGCGCCGGAGCGTCGCGGGGTCAAGGGCGTCTGCAAAGGGCGCCGGGCACCCGCAACCTCCACCAACCGGAGCCGCGCGGAGGTTTGTGCGAGGTTTTGCATGCGCCCTTGAGGCCGCAAAGTGCAGGCGCCACTTGGTCGGCGACGGGCCGACCGCCACTCCGGCCGCCGGCCGGGCATGAGGGCGCCCGCGCCCCGGCGGTTCGTCCGGGGCGCGGGCGCTTGGGGGTTGGATCTCTTGCGGGGACGAGCTGGCAGCACGCCCTACCTGAGCAGGACCTCGACCACCGCGACGAAGGCCGCGACCGCCGCGGCGAGCAGCGCGACGAGCCCCCACGACCTGGGGTTGCCCCAGTTCATCGCCCAGCCCACGCCGAAGCGCCTGGGCACCACGACGGAGGGGTCCTCGCGGTTCACGTAGAAGACGCCGAGGTGCCAACGCTCGTCGTCGTCGTAGTCGAGCGCACCCGACGCCGTCATGCGCCGCAGGAGGCGCGACCCCGCCTGTCCGTAGACGAGCGGGACGGCGAGGTTGGGGAGTATCGCGCCGACGATGATGACG
>CASEQJ010000076.1 GCA_949290055.1 uncultured Olsenella sp.
CGCCACGCCGCGCGCCCGGGCGACCTGCCCGGCCTCGGCTACGATCTGCTCGCAGAGCTCGGCCGGCCGCACGGGGGCCCTCTCCGCCCCGCCGGACCCGCGAGAGGCCTCGATGAGCAGGCGCACGTAGCCGTCGAGCCTCTCGGCGCCGCCGGCTATGTCGCGCGCGGCGGCCGCGAGGTCGGCGTCCATCTCGCCCTCCAGCTCCTCCGCCACGAAGTCGGCGTTGGCGCGCAGCACGGTGAGCGGCGTCTTGAGGTCGTGGGCGAGCGACGCCACCTGCTGGCGCTGCTCCCGCTCCGCGGCCCAGCGGGCCTCGAGCGACTCGGCTAGGGAGGCCCGCATGGCGTCCATCGCGGCGAGGACGTCGTTCACCTCGCGCACGTTGGTGCGACCGACCGCGAAGTCGAGCTCCCCCGCGCCGACGCGCCCCGCCGCCTCCGTGAGCGGCGCCATCTTGCGGGAGATCACGCGGCTCGCGCGGCGCGCCACGAGCGCGAGCGCGAGCGCGCTTCCCGCCGCGGCGCCGGCGAGCATGAGGTTCTGCGGGTTGGGAAGCAGGCCGGCGAGGTCGCGCGAGACCCACTGCGGCAGGTACTCGCTGACGAGCGCGCAGGCCCCGCCGCCCTCGAGCGGGAACGCGGCGTAGGTGAGGCCCGAGCCCCCGCCCTCGATCTCCACGCTCGCGGGCCCCGCGGCGAGCGCCTCGCGTGCCATCTCCGCCGCGCCCTCGAGCCGCGCGCCCTCGAGGTCCGTCATCAGCGTGCTGCCGTCGGCGCCCAGGATGAGGTAGCGGTACGCCGTCGGCACGTCCTGCGGCCCGCGGACGCCGTCGCGCGCCAGGCCCTCCGCGACCTCGCGCGCGTTGGCCGGCCCCCAGCTCGCCTCGTAGACGAGGCCCGCGTTGATCGCCGCGGAGAGCGCCGTGAACGCGAAGAGCCACGCCGCGGCGACCGCCGCGAACGCGTATGCGAAGTAGCGCGCGATGACGAAGGAGAGCGGCATGCCCCCGCGCCCCCGCGCCCCGGCCCTCAGAGCTGCCACTTGTACCCCATCCCCCAGACGGTCGCGATCGGGTCGGCGCCGGCCTCGGAGAGCTTCCTCCGGGCGCGGCTGACCTGCATGGATATGGCCGCGTCGTCGGCGTCGCTGCCCCAGCCGAGCACCGCCTCGCGGATCTGCGCGCGGCTCATGACCTGCCCGGGGTGGCGGGCGAGGTGCTCGCAGATGGCGTACTCGGTGGGCGTGAGCGGCACGGCCTCGCCGCCCACGGCGAGCTCGCGCGCCCCGAGGTCGAGCCGCACCTCCCCGAAGGAGAGGGCGTGCGAGTGCGGCCTGCGCTCCCGGCGCAGGTGGGCCGCGACCTTGGCGCGCAGCTCCGCGGCCCCGAAGGGCTTGCGGACGTAGTCGTCTGCGCCCAGGCCGTAGCCGGCCACGGCGTCCTCCTCGGCCACGCGCGCGGTCAGGAAGATGATGGGCCCGTCGAAGTCCGGGCGGATCCTCCGCACGAGCTCGAAGCCGTCGAGCCCCGGCATCATGACGTCGCAGAGCACGAGGTCGAAGCGCGAGAGGTCCGTCCCCGGGACCGCCGTCGGGTCCGCGGCCTTGACGACCTCGTGGCCGTCGCGGCCGAGCACGCGCGCGAGCGCGTCGAGGATCGCGCGCTCGTCGTCCACCGCCAGTATCCTCGCCATGTTCGACCTCCCATGTTCCAGTCGGAATTGTACCAGCGCCGGGCTCAGCGGCCCAGCGCCCCGCGCGCGGCTGCGGGCGCCTCGTCCGCGTCGCACGCGCGGTAGCGCACGCCCGAGCCGCCTCGCGCCTCGATCTCGAGCCAGCCCTCGCCGTCCGACTCCCGCCCGAAGAAGATGAGCTGGAGCTCGCGGACGTTGCCCACGGCGTCCGCCGCCTCCACCAGGTAGACGTAGTTCGCCCCCGCCCCGGTGGCGTCGGCGTAGGAGCTCGCGTGGCTGCCGGGCTCGGGCGCGGGCGCCCCGGCGACCGAGCGCAGCGCCGGCCCCCAGCCGGCGTCGAGCAGGGCGCTCCCGCCCAGGACGAGCGCCGCGGCGAGGAGGGCGAGCACGGCGGCGGCGAGCGGCTTCCTACGCATCCGCCCTCCCGTCCTCGAAGCGGCGGAACCAGGCGAGAAGGACGGCGGCGGCCGCCAGGGCGAGCGCGAGGCCGGCGGGCGCGGTCGTGAGGAGCGGGCCCGTCGCGCGTGCGGCGTCGATGAAGGCCTCCACCCCGAGCGAGCCCAGGCGCGCGGGCCAGGCGAGCGGCACCCAGCTCAGGGGCGTCGCCAGGGCACCTGTGAGCTCGCCGGTCATGAGGCCGTGCGCGAGCCCTCCCACCGAGAAGAACGCGAGGAGCGTCCCCGCCGCGCCGGCGCCGATGGTGGCGTTGCGGCCGAGGCGCAGGGCCGCGCCGAGCCCCAGCGCGTAGAGGGGCAGGCTGCCCAGCGCGATGCCCGTCCAGGCGGCAGCGAGCGGGGCGGGCCCGAGCGGCAGGCGCCCGGCGGCGGCGAGCACGGTCCCGAACACGCCGAGCGCCACGGCCAGCGCGCCCGCGCCGAGCGCCGCGAGGGCGAGCAGCTTCG
>CASEQJ010000077.1 GCA_949290055.1 uncultured Olsenella sp.
CCGAGTACGGCGAGGGGCGCGTGGGCGGCTTCTCGATAGGGTCCTTCTCGGTGACGAACTACCGCGACGAGGGGACGACCGGCTCGGAGGTGGCGCGGGAGGCCGCGCTCGCGGAGCTTAGCTTCACAGGGCTCGTGTTCGCGGGGGTGAGGTAGATGCGCTACCTGCGGCCGATCCCGAGGCGGCTCCTCCCCGACGACATGCTGGTGTGGCCGGCTGCGGGCGACGGGTCGTTCGGCGAGGCCGTGCTGGTGCGCCACGTGCGCTTCGAGCGGCGCGAGAGCGCCGTGGCCGACGCGCATCGCAGCGCCGACGGCGGCGCGGGCCTCGTGGTCGTGGACGCGGTGAACTCGGAGGGGGCCTTCGAGATCCCTGCGGGTTCGCGCGTGCTCGTGGGCGCGGGGCCGAGCGCGTTCGTACGGTCGTGCAGGCGCTGCTGCGTCATTCGCGGGGTCGTGCACCACTGGGAACTGGAGGTGGGCTGATGACGAGGTTCGAGTTCGGCGTCTCCGGCAGCGCGGACAGGGCTGCCTGGGACGCGGCGGGCGGCGGCGCGGCGGACGTGGTGGCCGCGCTTCTGCGCTCTCTGGGCTACGGCAACGTCTTCACCGCGCCGCCTGCTGTGAGCCTCTGCGCCGAGCCGATCGTGCTGGCGGCGGGCGAGTTCGTTCGCGACGCGCGGCAGGTAGACGGAACGGAGCGCGGCACGCTCCCGGTGGGCGTGACGGTGTGCTGCGACGATCCGCGCGATGCCGAGGCGACGGCGCACGCGGTGGAGCGCAACCTGCGCCTCGCAGACTGGACGGGCGAGAACACCGGGTGGCACGCGCGCGTCGTCGCGGTGGACACTACGGCGCCGCGCCCGCTCGGGCGCGACGGTTCCGGGCGCTGGCTCTGGGGCCTTGCCGCCGTCCTGACGATTGCGAGGGATTTCGATGAGTGACAAGGTGCTCGCGGGACGCGGCATGGACGACCGCGACGTGGTGCGCAAGAGCAGCCCGCTGCAGCGCGGGGCGCGTGACGCCAACGCGGCACGCACGGGCTCGGCGGAGACCGACCGCATGGGGCGCGAGCAGCAGCGCCGCGCGACGGCCTACGGGCGGGCGCGGGGGCGGCTGTGAGCACGCTCACCTACAATCTGAGTACGTGACAGCGGAGCTTGTGGAGCCGGCGGGCCACGCGCTCTCGCCGCGCTCGCTCGCGGTGCCGGGGCGGCCGGGCGCGGCGCTGCTGGGCTGCGAGCTGCCGCCGAGGGTGCTGCGGGTGCGGCTCTTCCTGGACGCGGGCGTGACGCTCACGGCGGAGGAGCGCAGCGCGATCCGGCACGAGATGTACGGGTGGCTCGCGGCACCCTCGGGCGCCGAGCTCGAGCTGCCCGGGGAGCCGGGGCTCTCGTGGCGCGACGCGGTGGTGACGGGGGCGTCCGACTGGGACTCGCTTTTTGAGGACGGTTCCTGCGAGGTCGAGTTCACGTGCTTCGACCCGGTGGCGTACGGCGACGGGAAGTCGAGCGCGGGGACGGCGCTCGCGGTCGGCGGCACGTGGGAGACGTGGCCCGTGGTGACGCTGACGGCGCTCGCGGGTTCCTCGGTGAAGGTGGCGGACGGGCTGGGGCGCTATGTGCTGGTGGAGCGCGAGTTCGCCGCCGGGGACGAGGTCGTGATGGACTTCGCCGCCGAGGCCGTGACGGTGGACGGGGTCGACGTCTCCGCCGACGTGGCCGTGGAGAGCACGTTCTTCTCGCTTGCCCCGGGATCTCATTCCCTGACCTTCTCTGGGTGCTCGGCGCACACGGTGGCGTGGACGGAGAGGTGGCTCTAGATGGTGCCGACGCTCTACCTCTTCGACCGCTTCGACGCGCGGCTGGGGATCCTGCCTACGGTGGGCGGGATCACGCACGTCGAGGAGGTCGGCGGCGAGGACACGATCGAGTTCGACTGCCTGGCCGCCCCCGAGAAGGGCGAGCGGCTGCTGTGGCGCGACCCGACCGACGGCGTGTGGCGCGAGCACGTGGTGGTGCGCACCGACGAGCCGCTGGGCGGGCCCGCGCACGTCTACGCGGAGTCCTCGCTCTGCGAGCTTCTGGGCGACTTCGTCGAGGAGGAGCAGCTGGTGGCCAAGACGGCCGCGCAGGCGCTCTCCTCCGTGCTGGGGGTGACGCGCTGGTCCGCGGGCGAGGTGGGCGTCGGAGACGTGACGCGCGGGTGCCTCCTCTACCACGTGAACGCGCTCGCGGCGCTGCGCCGCGTCGAGGAGGTCTGGGGCGGCGAGGCCGAGGCCGCGGCGAGGCCGAGGCCGCAATCGCCGTGGCCGACGGGCGCGTGGCCTCGCGGACGGTGAGCCTCCCGCTGCGGCGGGGCACGTGGCGCGGCGCGCGGTTCAGCTACGGCAAGACGCTCGCGGCGTGCACGCGCACGGTGCTCGAGGACGAGGTCTTCACGGCGCTCTACGGGTACGGGAAGGGCCTCCCCATCTACGACGAGCAGGGCGTGGCCACGGGCGGGTTCACGCGGCGGCTGACCTTCGGCTCCGTGAACGGCGGCGCGAACTGGGTGGGCGACGACGACGCGCGCCTGGTGTGGGGGCGCCCCGACGGCGCGGGCGGGAAGGCTCACCGGTTCGGGCACGTGGTGTTCCCGGACTGCGAGGACGCCACCGAGCTCAAGACATTGACCGAGGCGGCGCTCGCGGCGGCGTGCGAGCCGCGCGTCTCCTACGAGGTGGACGTCGCGGCCGTGGACGGCGGCGCGGGCGTGCGGCTGGGCGACG
>CASEQJ010000078.1 GCA_949290055.1 uncultured Olsenella sp.
GAGGCGTGCGCGCTCTACGGGTTCACGCTCGCGGCGCGCGAGGAGGCCGCCGAGGCGGTCTCGGCGGCCGGGGAGGGGGCGTGAGCGATGAGGCTTCTCATGAGGGCAATCAGGTGGCTGTTCCGCGCGGTGTTCCGCTGGATGTGAGCCCCGCCACCGGGGCCGCCCGTGGGGACTGTCTTCTGGGCGGCCCCGCCGAGTCGGGCGGGGCGGCTACGCCACCTGGCGTCTCCTGAACGAGACCACCGCCACGGGGGTCGAGACGAGCACGAGCGCCGCGTAGACGAGAAGGACCATGCCGACGAGGTCGAGCACCGCCGGGCCGAGCGGGTAGGACTCGAGCGCCGAGAAGAGCACGCTGAAGTTGGCGAAGTTGATCGGGAAGAGCGCGAGCACCCGCTCGAGCGCGCCCACGCCGGCCGAGGGGACGAGCCCCGTGAGCAGCACGAGCACCACGTCCGCGAGGAAGACGGCGAGCGTCGAGGGGGTGCGCGACGAGAGCGCGAGCGTGAGGCACGCAAAGCCCAGGCACGCCGCGTACATGAGGCCCACGGTTGCGAGCGCGGCCTGCCCCGCCGTGAGCGGGTAGGGCGAGGTGAGCGCCATGCTCTGGATCGAGAGCCCGAAGCCCTCCGCCCCGTAGAAGGCGAGCGAGACCCCGACGATTATGCCCGCGCAGAGGGCGAAGTAGGCGGTCGCGTAGGCGAGCCCCGCCACGACCTTGGCCGCCACGAGCGTCGAGCGGCCGCGCCGGGTGGCGAGCACCACCGCGTCGGCGCCGGACTGGTACTCGAAGGAGAACGCGGGCGCCAGCGTCACGCACGCGGCGAGGATCGGGAAGACGAGGAAGGCCGCGCAGTCGACCACGTTGCCCCAGCCGCCCGAGTAGCCGTACTCGATGGGCTCCGGCACGGAGGAGCGCAGGTCCGTCCAGTACGCCCGCTCGGCGTCGGAGTACTCCCACATGCCGCCCTGGCCGTCGTCGAGGGACTGCTGGGTGAGCCCCGCCGCCGCGCCGTACCAGTCGGCCGCCATCTCGGGCGTCACGCGGGCCGCCGTCTGTGCCGGCTCCTCGCCCGAGACGCGCCATGGCCTCAGCAGCCAGCTCCAGTACGGGTTGTAGAGCTCGTAGACCTCCTCGTCGGAGAAGCTCTGGAACATGAGGTCGTAGACGGCCGAGCCCGTCATCTCATCTGGGTCACGGCGTCGCGGTCGATGCGCGAGAAGACCGTCTCCTGGTAGGCGGCTATGTCCGCCGCCGCGCGCTCTGCGGTTATCGTGCCCGCGTGCTCCTCGGCGTCGGCGCGCATCTGCGCGATAGCCTCGGTGCCGGAGACGATCTCGCCCCGGGCGTTCGCCGTCTTGGTCTGGACCACGTTGAGCGCCATGATGGCGACGAGGAACGCGACGACGCCGACGTTGGCCGCGAGCGCCACGCGGCGTGAGAGCATCTTCTTGAGCTCGAACAGGATGAGCCTAGGCATGGCGTCCCTCCTTGAAGTGGGCCCCGCGGGCGGCGCGGGGCGAGCCGGCACCGGTCGAGCCGTCGCGGAACACATACAGGTACAGGTCCTCGAGCGTGGGCTCGGCAGGGGCTGAGCCCGGCACCCTGGGCTCGTCTGCCACGTAGCGCAGGAGCGCCCGCCCGCCCTCGAGGTGGCGGACGTTGCCCACCGTGAGCGCGGCCTCGAGCTCCTCGGCCCGCTCGGCCGGGACGACGGCCTCCCAGACCCTGCCCTCGGCCTCCGCCACGAGCCCCGCCGGCGGCCCCGAGAGCACCACCGATCCCGCCCGCATCACGAGGATCTCGTCCGCGATGTGCTCCACGTCTGAGACGATGTGGGTGGAGAGAAGGACGATCTTGTCGCGCGCGAGGCCGGCGATGAGGTTGCGGAAGCGCACGCGCTCCTTGGGGTCGAGCCCGGCCGTGGGCTCGTCGAGCACGAGGACCTCGGGATCGTTGAGGACGGCCTGCGCGATGCCCAGGCGCTGGCGCATGCCGCCGGAGAAGGTCCGGATGCGGCGGCGCTCCTCGCCGCCGAGCCCCACGCGCTCGAGGAGGGCGAGCGAGCGGTCGCGCGCGTCGCGCCGGCCGAGGCCCTTGAGGGCGGCCATGTACTCCATGAAGTCGAGCGCCGTGAACTCCGGGTAGTAGCCAAAGTCCTGCGGCAGGTAGCC